>DEHO01000011.1 GCA_002351955.1 Flavobacteriales bacterium UBA2798 | reverse complement strand
AAATGCTATGTATTATGTGGATAACGGAAACGGATTCACAGCTCCTTTCAATTCAAATCCGATGTATGTGCAATATGACGGACTTACTGTTAAAATTACTGCAGCGTATCCTGTTCAGTGCGGACAAACCTATCATATAAAATTTGCTATAGGTGATGGTGCAGATGATTTTATTGATTCCGGTGTGTTTATTGAAGGTGGAAGCTTTTCTTCGAATGCACCGAGCGTTTCACTGATTACTCCAACCTTGCCCAATGCCACTCAGGGTGTTGTATACGAAGGTTGTCTTATCGGTTCTACCGTTGATTTCACCTTCGTTCGGCCTGATGTTGGCTCTAACGATACCGTATTCTTTAACCTGAGTGGTAATGCGATCAATGGTGTGGATTATTCGCTAATCTCTCCTTCTTATCTGGTTTTTCCTCCCGGACAGGATAGCGTTACGCTTACCATTACCATTCCCAACGATTTTGTTGTTGAAGGTGTAGATACTTTAATCATTAGTGTACTCGGATTTACAGCCTGCGGTTCACAAACAACGAATTCGGCTGCGCTTTATATTCATGATCCTTACAACGTACTTCCATTTGCAGGAAATGATACGGTGTATAATTGTCCCGGACAAACATTCTCCTACAATGGCGTTGTGTTAAATGGAAATCCGCCCTACAATTATTCCTGGAGTAATTCGGTTACAGGTCAGTCGATCAATTATACCATCACCCAATTGGGAGGCGACACGCTGATTCTTTCTGTAATCGATGGTTGCGGGTATTCCGGAAACGATACTATTTTCTATTCTCAGGTACCACCGGCTCCTTTGTTTGCCAATGCGGGTCCGGACACCACTTTGCTTTGTGCAGGACAAACCGTTCTCTTGCAGGGAAGTCATAATGGTGGTTCTGGCATCCCGGTAACCTATTCATGGGGTTCTGCAGGAAACACACAGAATATTCTTGTGCAACCGCTTTCAACTACCATGTATGTATTGTCGGTTACCAACACCTGCAATCAATTTGATCTGGATACTGTTTTTGTAATTGTTCCACCCTATGTTCCGCTTAGCGTAATTGTTTCCGATACTGTTGTTGCCGTTAATTGTGCGGGTGATTTGGCTACTTTTTCCGGACAAATCATTTCAGGTGGTAATCCGCCTTACAGTTATTTCTGGAGCAATATGGTGAATGATACCATCACCACCATTTCCGTTTTAGGCGATACATTAATTGCGTTAACAGCAGTGGACGGTTGCGGTTTGGATACCACTTTGTTTTTCCGGGCAGAGATCGCAGGAGGAAATTTTGCGCTGGATGTAAGTTCAGGTCGTCATTGCCTCAATAGCGACAGTACCGCACTAGTTCCATTTACCATCAATGGGGGTGTAGCACCCTACAGTTTCAGCTGGACAACTCCGGTTGGAGTAACAAGTATTACTGTGGATGTACCAAATCAGAATTTTCTTATTGCGGATGCACAGACAGGCGCTTATGTTTATACCATAACCGATGGTTGTGGAACGGTAATTACAGATACTTCTTCCGTAATCATGATCAGTTGTGCGCTCGATATTCCCAATGTGATTTCTCCCAATGGCGATGGTTTAAATGATGTGTTCTTTATTGATGGATTGCAGTTTCATCCCAACAGTGTTCTTATTGTTTACAACAGATGGGGACAGCAAGTATACTACGATGGAAACTACCAGAACAACTGGGATGGAAACGGATTATCTGCAGGAACATATTATTACATCATAGAACTCACTGACGGAACAGTTCCATCACAATACCACGGAACGCTTTCTATTCTGTATTGATTGCATTAAGTCTTAATTCTAAATAAAAAAGCCCTGACGAATTCGTCAGGGCTTTTTTTATGGAATGCAAATATTAGTTGACGTTTACGATCTTATCGGAGTGGTATTCTCCTTTTTTAAGTCTAACGGCAACTTTTTTGAATGTTTCAATGGTGTAGCTAACATCTTCGAGCGTGTGTGCAGCAGTTGGAATTAAACGCAGCATGATCACATCTTTCGGCACAACCGGATACACAACGATCGAACAGAAAATACTGTGGTTCTCACGAAGATCAAATGTAAGGTTGGTTGCTTCACCCAATGTTCCTGTAAGGAAAACCGGAGTAACCATTGTATTGGTATTTCCGATGTTAAACCCGGCTTCTTTCAGTCCGCTTTGCAGTGCATTTGCGATGGTCCACAATTTCTCGCGCAATTCAGGACGAGAGCGGAGCAGTTCAAGACGCTTTAATGCACCGATAACGATGGGCATAGGTAAGGCCTTTGCGAAAATCTGCGAGCGCATATTGTAACGCAGGTATTCAACGATGTTTTCGGTGGAGGAAATGAATCCGCCGATCAGCGACATTGATTTTGCGAAAGTGCCAAAGTAGATATCCACGCCTTCCTGACAGCCTTGTTCTTCGTCGGTACCGGCACCGGTTGGACCCATTGTTCCAAAACCATGAGCATCGTCGACAAAGAGACGGAAAGGATATTTTTTCTTGAGTGCAACGATTTCCTTGAGTTTACCCTGGTCGCCAGCCATACCGAAAACACCTTCGGTAATTACCAGCACGCCACCATCTTTTTCTTCAGCAACTTTAACTGCACGCGCCAATTGCTTTTCGAGGCTGTCCATGTCGTTGTGCTGGAAAACGAAACGCTTTCCGAAATGCAGACGCATTCCATCGAGGATACAGGCATGCGATTCGCTGTCGTAAACAATTACATCGTTACGGTCAACCAGACTATCGATTGCAGAAACCATTCCCTGATAACCGAAGTTGAGCAGGATGGTATCTTCACGCTTCATGAAAGCGGAGATTTCGTTTTCGAGTTGTTCGTGATAATTGGAGTTACCGCTCATCATACGCGCACCCATCGGGTAGGCAAGCCCGAAATCGGCAGCAGCTTTGGCGTCGGCTTCACGTACTTCGGGGTGGTTAGCCAGGCCGAGGTAGTTGTTCAGGCTCCAAACGAGCACTTCTTTCCCACGGAAGATCATTTTGTTACCAATGGGACCTTCCAGTTTTGGAAAGGTGAAATAACCGTGCGACTCTTTCGAGTGTTTTCCAAGTGGACCGCGGTTGAGTTTGATCTTCTCAAAAATATCCAAAGCAATAGAGATTAAGGGTTAATACTGTTCGAGGCACGGATTTTTTTTCCGAACCGGAATACAAAATTACCACGATGCTGCGTTAATGGCAATAGCTGGAGAATAAATTATCAACAGCCCTGGAAACAGGATTCCCCCAACCGTTTTCAGACATTTGATTTGGCATTATTATCTATATTTGCACCCCATGAAATTGAAGCACTCCCTCATTACCGGACTCATTAGCATCCTTTTGCTTTCGGCTTGTTCCGAATACGGAAAGGTCCTTAAGAGCTCCGATTCGGGATTGAAGCTGACCAAAGCCTACGAATATTTCGAGAAAAAGGACTTCGACCGTGCNNCGGGGTACTGAAAAGGCTGAGCGCGTGTATTATAGCTACGCATGGTGCCATTATCACCTTAAGGAATTTTATTTGGCGGCCTATTACTTCAAGATGTTTTCCAAGACCTATCCAAACAGTGTATATGCTGAGGAGTGTCTGTTTATGAGCGCCATCTGTAACGTTAAGAATTCACCCAACTGGTCGCTCGATCAGACCGAAACCATCGATGCCATCAATGAACTGCAGCTCTTCCTGAACCGTTTTCCCGAATCGCGTCGCCGGGATACCTGCAATATTATCATGGATCAAATGTACAATAAGCTGGAAACCAAAGCTTTCGAAAACGCGTACTTGTATTACAAGATCGAAAACTACAAGGCAGCATCCATTGCACTCACGAGTATGGTGGATGAGTATCCGAACAGCCGATACGTTGAGCGTGCTATGTATTTGATCGTCAAATCAGATTACCTGCTGGCGATGAATTCGATCGAATCAAAAAAACTGGAGCGTTTTGAGCAAACATTAAAATCTTATACTAATTTTGTATCCCTTTTCCCGCAGAGTACATACCGTAAAGAGCTGGAAGGGTATCAACAAAATGCTGCGAAATTGGCAGAGTTATTAAAGAAAAAGACAGGATCATGAGCTACAAAAATTCAACTGCAGAGCGTACAACAGTAACACGCGACCTCGACAAACTCGAAGTGCGCACCGGTAATCTGTATGAAGCGATCGTTGTAATTGGCAAGCGTGCAAATCAGATCTCTGTTGAGATGAAGGAAGAATTGACTTCCAAATTGCAGGAGTTCGCAACACACACCGATAACCTGGAAGAAGTTTTCGAAAACCGCGAGCAGATCGAGATCTCTCGCCATTATGAGAAGCTTCCCAAGGCGGTAGCTATTTCCATTCAGGAATTCCACGAGGGCGGTACCTATTACCGTTACCCCGAAGCTCCTGCTAACTGATCTTAATCCGGAGCCATGCTCCAAGGAAAAAAAATCATTCTGGGTATTACAGGTAGCATTGCTGCTTACAAAATTGCCCATCTCACCCGCTTACTTGTAAAGGAAGGTGCTGAAGTTCGTGTTATCATGACTGCTGCAGCGACCGATTTTATCACTCCTTTAACGCTCGCAACACTTTCGAAAAATCCTGTTCTGCAGGATACCATTGCATCGCGCACTTCAGGTGAATGGAACAATCATGTGGAGCTGGGCTTATGGGCCGATTTGTTTCTGATTGCTCCGGCTTCGGCCAACACGATTGCAAAAATGGCCAATGGTCAGTGCGATAACCTGCTTTTGGCAAGCTACCTCTCCGCTCGTTGTCCTGTTATGATCGCTCCGGCGATGGATCTGGATATGTATGTGCATCCTGCAGTGAAAAGTAACCTCGATCGTTTGCGCTCCTTCGGACACCTGGTTCTCGATGCTGCAAAGGGTGAATTGGCAAGCGGACTAAATGGTCAGGGCAGAATGCAGGAGCCCGAAGATTTGCTGAACGAAATAAGGAAAGCACTCTCAAAAAAAAAAGATCTCGCCGGTAAAACGGTACTGATAACGGCCGGTCCCACGCACGAGGCGATTGATCCCGTTCGTTTTATTGGCAACAACAGCTCAGGTAAAATGGGTATTGCAATTGCCGATGAAGCCTTGAGTCGCGGTGCAAAAGTTATTCTGATTTGTGGACCGTCCTCTGTAAAATCGGCAGAAGGTGTGATGCGGATTGATGTTACCGGTGCCGATGAAATGTTCAAGGCGGTTAAAAAGTATTTTTCCGGATCGCATATTGCCATTCATGCAGCCGCGGTTGCCGATTACCGTCCTGCGCAACGTGCGAGTCAGAAAATCAAAAAGAAGGATGCAGCGCTCACTATTGAACTCGAACCCACAACCGATATTTTGAAGTGGTGCGGCGAACATAAATCCAAAAAACAATTTTTGGTGGGATTTGCACTGGAGACTGAAAATGAGATTGAAAATGCCCGTAAAAAGATCAGGAGCAAACATCTCGATCTTATCGTTTTGAACAGTTTGAACGATAAAGGCGCAGGATTTGCATACGATACGAACAAGGTTACGCTTATTGGGAGCAACAATAAATTGGCTAGATTTGAGTTAAAATCAAAACAAGCTGTGGCAACCGATATACTGGATGCTGTAGCGAAAACGATTGCATGAAGCGCTTTTTCTTTTTCCTGATCATGATTTTTCCTGCTGTATTGACGGCCCAGGAGTTGCAAAGCCGTGTACAGATTATTTCGCCTTCCCTGCAAACTTCTGCTGCAGATAAATTGTTGTTTGAGCAATTGCAGCAGCAGTTAACAGAGTTCATGAACAATACTCGCTGGACAACCGAAAACTTTAAGGATGAAGAAAAGATTGATTGCAATATTTTGATGAATATTTCTGAAATGCCCAGCGCAGAAGATTTCGGTGGAACGATACAGATCACTTCTTCGCGCCCGGTTTTCAATACCAATTACAAAACCACGCTTTTCAATTATATCGATGATAATTTCAAGTTCAAGTACCAACGCGGGACTCCTCTGATCTTCTCCATCGATCAGCACAGGAATAACCTTACTTCCATTCTTGCCTTTTACGCTTATTTTATCATTGCGCTCGACTACGATTCATTCTCGCTCGAAGGTGGTACGCGTTATTTTACAAAAGCACAACAAGTGGTAAACAACGCACAATCTGCTGCAGAACCCGGGTGGAAAGCTTCCGAAAACGATCTGAACCGCTATTGGCTTGTGGATAATGCTTTGCAGGGCGTATTCAAACCTTTGCGTCAGGCTTTTTACAAATACCACCGCACAGGCTTTGATCGTATTTACGATAATGTTGCTGAAGGCAGAAAAGATGTCATCGCTTCTCTTGAGTTGATACAAGGTGTAGCGAAACAACGTCCGGCTAATATCAATGTCCGTTTGTTCTTTGCTGCGAAAGTGGATGAGATCATTAATTTATTTTCCGAAGCTCCCGCAGAGGAAAAACTGAAGGTATATAACCTTTGCCGCTCTATGGATGCCGGTAATCTTACCAAATACCAAAAGCTTACACAGGGTAAGTAATCTTTTACTGAGCTTAATTTTTTAATTACGGTTTTACCGCGAAAAGGGAAGGATGAAATAATTCATCAGATCGCCCACTTTTGTTCCGTTGCTGAGTTGTTGATTGAGCATTAATCCGCTGGCCGTATAGGTGCCTTCATAATCGAAACGTGAAATCGAATTATCGAGATCGATAAACAATCTTCCCTGGTTGATTTTGTATTTCCCGTGGGCGGTGCCGGATTTTTTGTACTCGCGTTCCAAACCCTGATTTACAATTACAGCATCGTCTCGCGAGGTGATGATAAAAACGACACTATCGTTGTAGAGTTTCAAATAGGTTTTTTCGATGTTGGAGGAATTGCTTCGTAATTGATAAAATCCGTTGAGGTTAATTTCCCGTGTTATCGATACATTTTCTTTTGCCGGGCTCCCACCTTCCACCAGTTTAAAGCGCATCGGGTTCAGTTGAAATTTTATTCCTGATGCGTCCTGCGCGAGTATTTTTTCAAAAGTGATCATCATACCGGGCTTGGTGGTGTTCAGGTAGGAACAGATCTCCGGGGGAACCTGATTGCCTTCTACTTCTCTGGTGACTTCTCCTCCGCGGTAATAGGTGATCTCGTAGTGAATGATTTTTACTCCGGCAATCTGAGAGGTAATTCCCAAGGCATTGCACAATTCTGCAGGGGTGATGTCGCCTCCTGTTTTTCCTGCAATCCTGGGGTTATTGTCTTTTAGTTTACGCACCGTAATCACTCCGGATTTATCAATGGTTTGTGCGCGTAACGAATGTTGTTCCGTGTAACAGAATGCGGCTACAAACAGCATGAAGTAGATTGATAATTTCCTAAAGCAATGGTGTGTTGGCATAGACTCAAAACGCATTTGGTGGCAGAAGGTTGCAGGAGATCATCAGCCAAAAATCAATTTTTCAAGTTCACTTGCATCCCTCACCGGTGCATCGCTGATGCGCATAGTAAAATGGTACATGGGCACTTCATTCGGAATATTTTGAAAATCCTCCGCTGAAAACACAGCTGTTTTACCATCTGCAAGAATAATCAGAATCATATTATCCCCTTTGGGATTGTAGCCGAATTGATTAAGCATCGACGATGAATAGGGATAATACATTTTCGTTTTCCGGTTTACCAGAAATGTTTCCATGGCAACAATGGGATGTTCTTCTCCCTCTGTTTTTCCTGAAAATGTTGCGGAAAGAACACGCTCAGATGGGAATTTGTGGGGGGAGTCGCAATTGAAGGTTCCGAATTTTGCAACAGAGAAAGTACGTGCTGCCATCATGCGAACCTGATTTCCGGTGCTGATCAGAACCATTTGTCCGTAGCTGTTGGTGCTGATGCGGTTGGCGTCTGCTATTTGTTGTTTGCGTATGCGCTCTCTTTCTTTTTCTGCTTCTTTGCGGGCCATTTCTTGTCGTGCAAATTCTATTTCCTGTTTTTTGATTTCCGCTTTCAGCTCGGCTTCTTTTTTTGCCAGGTCTGCTTTTTTATCACTCAGCGTTTTTTCATAAGTGGTGAATTGCTGATCAAAACGTTTCCGCGCCATTTCGTAATCCTTGCCGTCGAACGCAGGATAAACAACAACTGTTGAGGTGTTGGGTTTTCCGTTTTGTATAACGGTTAGATCGAGGTAATAACTGATCCCTTTTGATTTTTCACGCAGGCGGACATCGTTCCATGTTTTGGAAAACCATGTGCGATCGAAATTTTTTGATTCTTCGCCCACTTCAAATCGGGTGGATTTAAAGCTCGCCATCTCCGGGAATTCCTCGGGGTCGACATTCACCAGAAAATTGTATTTGTCGGGATTGAGTTTGCGGGGTTCAACAGGCTTGCTTTCTTCGGTTTTCGCCACTTCTTTTTTGGCCTGTTCAACCATTCCGGTTTTTTTGATGACTTCAGGATGAGATTGGACAGAATGATGAGTTGTTATTTCTTCATTTGTGTTCACCTCTTTTACATCTGTAATCACCTCTTTTACATCTTCATTCTCATTTACAATTGCTTCGTTTTTCCCTTTTCCCAGATATACCCAATTGCGGGCGGCGGTATCCAATTCGTAAAAATTAAAACGGCCTTCTGCACTGGTCGATTGCATTTTTACGCTGATCGGTTTTTTCTCGTCGAGGTAAACTTTTTTTCCGTTTTGCACGCAATGAATATCGAACATACCAGCTGTTTCAAAAGCATAACGTGTTCCTGCAGAATCGTAGGTCATGGGTATGCCACTAAGCAGGATTTCAGGTACAGTGTGGTATTCGCGGTACTGCAGTTCTGCTTTTCCTTGTATCACTTTTCCGGATTCATCGGTGAGTGAATTGGCGGGGATGCGGATCTCTGTTCCTGTACTGTGTTTTAGAACTGCTCCTTTTTGATTGTCGACCGTATACGTGCTGGCCTGCAATTCTGCTCCGGGTACAGGTGGTTTTATACAGGGAGAATCTTCGCTGTAATAGCCGCTGCCCAATAAAGCATTCGCCGGAATACTATCGCTTTTTACTTCGCTGATCAGGGCTTCTTCCTGCTGATCTTCGGTTGGAGGATGTGCGGCAAAAATGGCAACAACTGCAATGGCAGCCATAGTGCCTGTAATAACAGCAGATGAAATAAACCATGTCGATTTAAAAAATGGTTTTTGCATCAGCGCCACCTGGGAAACGACCTTGCGGAAGTCCTTTCGCGACTGGATCTCCTCTGAGGATACCGGTTCCCTGTCGATGATAATTTTAGGTTTCATTATTTTGGAATATAAGTCTTAAACATTTTTTTCAGCTTCTCCAGCGAGCGGTGACCTTTTACCTTGGCATTGTTTTCCGTAATACCCAGAATGTCGCCGATCTCTCTAAAAGAACGTTTTTCAAAAAATCGCCATTCAATCATTTGCAGGTCTTCCTCGGGTAATTCCGGTAAAACCTTCTCCAGCAATCGGAACATTTCTTCGGAATGACCTTCCTCTATTTCTTCGAGGAATTCACTCACCTGACGTGTCTCAATGCTCACAACCCGACGTGTCTGATGGCTGCGTAATGCCTCATATACCTCGTTTTGCGCAATCCGGTAGAGCCAGCTTGCAAAAGGCACTCCTCTAAACTGGTACTTACCGATGTTGGTCAGTGCTTTGAGGAACACCTGTGAGCAGAGATCAAAGGCCGTGTCTTTGTCATCGATGCGCTGATGGATGTAGCGGAAGATCTGTTCGTAATACGCATTGTACAGAGGCTCAAACCGCGCGGGATCGCGTTTGGCTGCTTCAACTACCTGGAGTTCATCCTGTAGTTGTCGCTCTGTTTTATGGTATCTCGAACCGGTCTCCAACATGCTGATTAATGGCTGTTTTGACTCTATAATGAAAGCCCGCAAGAAAGTTACAGGTTATTTCTGTCTTTTTTTTCCGAACGCTTGAACAGGCCGATTTGTACCATTTCATGAATCATGCCGTTATTAGAGCTGATTTGTGCTTGATGACAACTGTTACAAAGGACCATCAGGCACAAAACACAGTCATTTTTAGTATCTTTAGTACCATGATCAGAACACTATTTCTCCTTCTAACCATTGTTGCTTTTGCTACGAACGCACGGGCACAGGACACCACCAAACTGGATATTGCCGACAATGGGGATTATTACAGTTTCAGAATGCTGGATAATGTGATCAATAATTACAGGATCATATTTACGGGCGAAAACCATGTATTCAGAAAAAGCAATTACCGGCTGGAGCTGAAAATGATGAAATACCTTTATCACAAAGCCGGATTTCGTCACTTTATTATGGAATTCGGTTTCAGCAGAGGCTGGCTGGTCGATAAATATGTGCAGACCGGCGATACTTCTTTGTTTAAAGTATTGAGCGATTATTCGTATCAGGAATATGCACTGCTTTACAAAGGACTTTATGAATTCAACAAGACCTTACCAGATACGGCAAAAATCAGAATTCACTCCATCGATATTGAACGATCGTTGAGTACGCCACTTAAGGTAATGGATCTGCTGATTCCAAAAAACAGGAAAATACCGGCTTCTATTGCATTAACAATCGAATCCATTCACTCGCTTGCGGTGATGTCGGACGATGAGCAACGCAAGGCACAACAAAAAAACAAGGAAGATTTCCGGACGGGTGCTCCGTTTTCACTCAAGCGTTCGCTCAAATTTATTTTGCAGGATCTGGATAGCAACAAAGCTGCATTTAAGGAATTGCTTGGGAACGATTATCCGGTGTTTTACAAAATCGAACAAGGGTTGCGCGCTGAGATGGATCGTTCAACGTACAACGATATGAGCGCTGTACAGGGCTATTTGTACCGTGAGCGATTTATGCATGAAAGTTTGAGAGAGTTGGCTGCTGAATTTCCAACAGGAAAATTTTACGGACAATTTGGTCGTTGCCACACTTCATTGGAGACGGAAGATGTTTGGTGTGGATTTTATGCCTTTACCACTCTTGCAACTCGTTTGGATAGCGACTCGCTGTTTAAAGGGAAAGTATTGGCAATTGCACAATATTATCCCAATGGCAGCGCACATGAAAAGGGAGTGATCGATCGTGACGGGGTAAAACCATTGCTGAAAATTTCGAGTCCCGATGGACTCACCCTCATCCATCACCGCGATGTGGTGAACGATACTGCACGTTTGAAAAATCGTTTTCAATACCTGATCATCAACCAGGCCGATCATCGCATGGATAACATGAAAGTAGACAGTACCAAACCACCTGTTGATTACAGTACCTATGAATCGACCATCTTTCTTGAAGGACATTACGGATTACTTGGTGTAAATCTGAATGCATTGAACAGTACGTTGTTTGGATTGGATCCTTCTGCAATTTCATTTACCTCTCCCTTAACAGTTGTTGGAGGATCGTACACGCAATTAGAGGATGGTGTATTTTATACATTCATGTATTCTGCAATACGCAATACTGAAATTGGATTTTCAGATTCCCTTTATTACGGATTAAAAGGCGGTTCATTTCGTTTTCGTGTGGGAGGAGATTTTGTTCGAAGCAAATGGCTGGATGTTGGTCCGTTTTTCGGTTATGGATACCAGCGATTGGTACTCACCAGAGATGAAATACTGGCAGGACCGGTAGGCTCCGGATTTTTCGGTGCAACAAATCGTTTGCGGACAAGTGTAACCAATCCATCCATTTTTCTTGAAGCAGGCGTTTCGCTGAAATTGCGTTTGAAATTTTTCTTTTTCGGAGGAACTGCAGGTTGGCAGTTGGATGTTTCGAAAAAAGGGTGGCGCGAAAACGGATCGTATGTTTCCGGCGGACCAAAAACATCGCAAAGCGGAATGGTAATAATGGGTCAGGCAGGATTTTATTTTTGATGATTAAGTATTTCTTCATAGCGTTTTTGTTTGTTCCGGTTTATTCGAACGGACAAAGCTGGACAGATGCAGATAAAAAGCAACTGAAGAAAGACTGCATGAAAGATGCGGTGAAAGCACTTATTCCCGGTGCTGCAAATGATTATTGCAGTTGCTATGTTGAAGGATTTTTGTCGCGCTTCCCGCTGAAAACGACACCGGTTTCGGATACTGCTTTGATGGTAATTGCCAATCGATGTATCGAAGAAGTAAAATACCGTTATCCCGGCGGACCATTTATCGACCGTTGGAACGATCCTGCCAAGGCATCCTTCATTTCCGGCTGCAAACAGAAACTGCTGAACGTAAAAATGGATGCAGACGCATATTGTCAGTGCATGCTGGTAAAAGTAATGGAAGTTCAACCCGATCCCCGATTGGTGAATGCCATTGATCCGCTGATTCTCGATAAGATCGCCTCTGCATGTCTCGGTAGATAGTTTGCGAAACATTTCCTTTATTTTCGGAATCACTTAGAATTTCCCGTATTACTTCCAAATCCGCTTGTTTAAACTTATTAAGAGCGAGTACAATTTTTAAACAAGTTTTTTCGCTGAGGTCAATAAGTTTTCCCATGTGCAATCTGCCTTTATCTTATTATTGCGGAACAAACACAAGTCATGGAAAAGATCATTTCTCTTATTGCTAACCGAATCGGATTGCGTGTTCCCCAGGTGGTGAATACGGTTAAATTGCTTGACGAAGGCGCGACCATCCCTTTCATTTCCCGTTACCGTAAAGAGATGACCGGCAGTATGGATGAAGTGGAAGTGATGCGTGTAAAATTCGAATACGATAAGCTGAAAGCACTGGTTACGCGCAAGGCAGGCATTCTTGAAACAATTGAAGAACAAGGAAAGCTGACACCTGAATTGAAAGCGAAAATTGAAGCTTGTTATGATCCTACCGATCTTGAAGATCTCTATCTGCCCTATAAGCCCAAGCGAAAAACCAGATCCGTTGTTGCCCGCGAAAAAGGATTGGAGCCACTTGCTTTANNGATAACGATGTGGAATCGCTTGCCGAGAATTTTCTTTCGGATGAAGTTAAAACAGTGGAAGATGCATTGGAAGGTGCGCGTGACATTATTGCGGAGATGATCAGCGAAGATGCAACTGTGCGAAACAAAATTCGTTTTTTGTATTCACGCGAGGCACAGGTATCCTCCAAACTGGTGAAGGGAAAAGATTTGGATGGTGCAAAATTCAAGGATTATTTCGATTGGAAAGAGGCATTGTCGCGCATTCCATCACACCGTTTGCTGGCAATGTTCAGAGGAGAAAACGAAGGTTTTTTGCGTGTTCGCATCGGTGTTGATAAAGAAGAAGCGTTGGAAGTAATCGAACGTCACGTCGTAAAATCGCGCAATGAAAGTGCTGACCAGGTAAAAGATGCCATTGCCGATTGCTGGAGTCGTTTACTCGAGCCTTCGATTGAAACGGAATTTAGAATTTCATCCAAGGAAAAAGCCGATGAAGGAGCAGTAAAAGTATTTGCGGAGAATTTACGTCAGTTGTTGTTAAGTCCGCCATTGGGACAAAAACGTATTCTCGCGCTTGATCCCGGATTCAGAACCGGATGTAAATTGGTGTGTATTGATGAAAAAGGAGATTTGATTCATAACGAAACCATTTATCCTCATCCGCCGCAAAGTGAAACAGCCGATGCCATGCGTACTTTATCGCGCTTGGTGGAGCAATATAAAATTGAAGCGATCTCCATTGGCAACGGAACCGCCAGTCGCGAAACGGAGCAATTTGTTAAGCGTTGTCGTTTCGATCGCGAGGTAAAAGTATTTGTTGTGAGTGAAGCTGGTGCTTCCATTTATTCTGCATCATCGGTGGCGCGCGAAGAATTTCCGAGTTACGATGTTACCGTACGCGGTGCAGTTTCTATCGGTCGCCGACTGATGGATCCGCTTGCTGAGTTGGTGAAGATCGATCCGAAAAGTATTGGAGTAGGGCAGTACCAGCACGATGTTGATCAGGGAATGCTCAAGCGCGAACTGGATGCGGTGGTGGAAAGTTGCGTGAACAACGTAGGCGTTTCGCTCAATACCGCTTCCAAACATTTGCTCACTTACGTTTCCGGATTGGGTCCTATTCTTGCAGAAAATATTGTAGAGTTCAGATCGAAGAATGGTCCTTTCCGTTCGCGTGAAGATCTGAAACAAGTACCGCGCTTGGGTCCGAAAGCATTTGAACAATCTGCCGGATTTTTGCGTGTGGAAGACAGTGCGAATCCTCTTGATAATTCTGCAGTTCACCCGGAGAGTTATGCGATCGTGGAGAAGATGGCGAAAAAACTGGGCAAGCAGGTAAAAGAGCTGATTGGTAACGATACCATCACCAAACAATTAAAAGCCGATGAATTCATAACGGAAAAAGCAGGAAAGGAAACGGTGCAGGATATCATCAAGGAATTGGCAAAACCAACCCGCGATCCGCGCAAAGCAGCGAAGGTGTTTGAATTTGCCGATGGTATTTTTAAAATGGAAGATCTGCGCGAAGGAATGATCGTTCCTGGCATTGTTACCAACATAACCAATTTTGGTTGTTTTGTGGATGTGGGAGTGAAACAGGATGGTTTGGTGCATGTTTCTCAATTGGCGAACCGTTATGTAAGCGATCCCAATGAAGTGGTTAAGCTGCACCAGCATGTAAAAGTGAAAGTGATGGAAGTGGATATTCCCCGCAAGCGAATTGGATTATCCATTAAGGAAGCGGAGTAGACGAATAGATTTTTTTATAGGAAAAGCCCTGTGAATTTCATTGGGCTTTTTTAATTGGATGTTGTTGTATTAATCGCTCAGAACAAGGAATGCATCAACGCCGAAACCATGATGTAATATTGGTTCAATATAAACCGAATTTGAAAGTGTTGTAAACGGGAATGATGGTTTATTCTCTTTACAGATTGTTATTGGAAAGCCATCTATTGTTTGCCCTTTTTTAGAAGCATCATCGGTTAGATAACCCATGTGAATTTCATCACCTGTGCCAAGGTGTATAAAGATCAGTTTCTTTCTTTCGTGCCTAAATATTCGGATCGAACTGACCTGAAGTGAACTTATTCTTATTCCTTCCATATTCCTGTAGGCTTCATTGTGTAAACTATCTCTTGGTATATCGATGAAATAGGATTTTTTATTGTAAACTATAAATGAAGAGTCCAGGTTTTTATTATGCACTAACGAGATAATATTGCACTTCTGTTGAAAATCGCATAAGGAAAGATATTCCGGTGTAAGGTTTTTTATTGCAGGTTGATTGGTTTTGATTTGTTTCATCCCCGTGCTGAAAACTGTTTTAAGTTTTGCAAGAACTGTTTTGTCTTCAAAATTTACGATGCCTGTGTCCAAAATAGAAGTGGAAAAGAGCCGTTGGTTCAGGTCGTATTTTGAAATGTATGCCTTGTAGTACCATACAATTTCCGGTTCATCAGATAAGGTATCTGAGGGTGTTGGTCCAAATTGTCTATTCATTAAGAATTCCACGCAAAAGAGTGTATCAGAATACACCCCAACAGGAAAATTTTTATGCTGAAATGCGTTTAAACAGCTATTACCATCCACGGGCAAACAGAAACATAGAAGCAAAAGAGGCAGCCATTTCATCGTGATCGTTTTTATTATTCAGAATTGAGTTGAATACAAGGGTATAACGTCTTTTAATCTTCAAACTCTATCCTCACCGTATCATTCAGTTTCAGGCCGAATAATCCTGACGCTCCGCCGCCTGAGCCTTCTACGCCTTTGTTGATAGCGATTTCCAGGTGACCGGATGCGCCAAAGAGTGCGAGCTTCTCTCCTTCGGGAACATCGCCATAAGTGCTGCTTATCTCGTTGATCTCGTAATCTTCGCTGCGGAAAAGCAGGGTGAATTTGCGTCCCTTCCGCACTTGCTCAAACAATTCGCGGGTGATGTTGGTGATCACGTTGCCGTAGAAATCGATGTATATTACAGTGCCTTTTAGCATGCCGGATTCTACCACGGGACGAAAAACGGCTCTTTCGCGGATTTCTGCATGGGGTAGTCCGATCTCCTCCAGTGGTGTGCCGGCAGCAAGCAGACAGGCAATGGGGGCGAACACATTTTTCATGGGAAAGCCTCCCGGATCTTCGTTCAGTTGGATGGTAATCTCAAAAACCTCCTCCGGCGCTTCGTCGAAAAGCAGGGAGAAAATACCATTGTCGGCCCCGATAAAGGTGTGACCCTTGTGCCTGACAACCAGGTGTCCTGCTTCATCGCGCATATCGAAAGGCCCTTTTCTGCTGATTTTTTCGGGGTTGATGCCAATGATATGAATGCTGCCCTGCGGGAATGAAGGGTAGGAGTTGCGGAGAACAAAGGAGGCCTGTGCAATGTCGAAAGGGGCTATGTGGTGAGAGATATCCACGATCCTGCTGTCGGGCAGGCGGCTGAGAATGGCACCCTTCACCGCGGCCACGTAGAAATCGCGGTCGCCCATATCGGAGGTGAGGGTGATGATGGCCATTCGGGAAATTGCTATTTTTGAAAACAAAAGTAATCCAAAAAAACAGCAAGCCCACTTTTTGTGTGCTGTGATCTAAATCCAATTCAATTGAAAGAAAAAGTTTTTGAGATCAATGCAATCAATCCCATCGAATTATTCGGGGTAAATGATGCCAAACTTGATCTCATCCGCAAGCATTATCCAAAACTCAAACTCGTTGCCCGTGGCACCACGCTCAAGGCAATTGGCGATCAGGATAACCTGGAATCGTTTGAGAAGAAACTGGAGCTCCTCATTGAGCACTACAACAAATACCATCGCCTCACCGAAAGCAATATCGAACAGCTTCTGCTCGACGATTCTTCTGAAGCGGTGAAACCTACAGGTGGCGATGAGGTGTTGGTCTATGGCAATTCCGGATTGCAGATCAAGGCGCGTACTCCCAATCAGCGTAAACTGGTGGAGAAAATGGCGGAACACGATATGGTGTTTGCGATTGGACCTGCAGGTACAGGTAAAACCTACACTGCCGTAGCGCTTGCTGTGCGTGCACTCAAGAACAAGGAGGTGCGAAGAATCATTCTTACACGTCCTGCTGTTGAGGCCGGTGAGAATCTGGGTTTCCTCCCGGGTGATCTCAAGGAAAAACTCGATCCTTATCTGCAACCGCTCTACGATGCCTTGCGCGAAATGCTGCCGCCCGAAAAATTACGCGAATACCTCGAACAGGGAACCATTCAGATCGCTCCACTGGCTTTTATGCGTGGAAGAACGCTTGATAAGGCTTTCGTTATTCTGGATGAAGCGCAAAACGCTACCGAAGCACAAATGAAAATGTTCCTCACCCGTATGGGAATGAGTGCGAAGTTTGTCATTACCGGCGACGTCACACAGGTCGATCTTCCACGTCACCAGCCTTCCGGATTGATTCGCGCTATTCGTGTATTACAGGATATTGAAACCATCGGATTTGTGTTTCTCGATGGTCGCGATGTGATTCGCCATAAACTGGTGAAATACATCATCGATGCATTTGAGAAAAAAGGAAATACAGCAGACGAAGCGGAAAATCCTCCTAAGGGACGCATCGGCGGACAAGAGAAAAAAGAAGAGCACAGAGATGCTGTAAAAACAAAAAAAACGACATCACGAACTCCCATTCGTAAATCAGCAAGAAAATAATGGCAACAACTATGAACGCACTCACCGCTACAGATTTTAAGTTTCCCGGACAAAAAAGTTTCTACAAAGGAAAAGTCCGCGATGTGTACAATATCAACGATCAGTTCCTGGTAATGGTGGTGAGCGATGNNGATTTAGGCGAGCATCTTTTAATTGTAACAACCGATCGCATTTCTGCTTTTGATGTGGTGTTGCCCAAGGGAATTCCTTACAAAGGACAAGTGCTCAATCAGCTTGCCGGACATTTTTTATCGGCCACTTCCGATATCGTTCCCAACTGGGTGATCGCACAACCGGATCCGAATGTAACGATCGGACATTTATGCGAACCCTTTAAAGTGGAGATGGTCATACGCGGATATCTTGCAGGCCATGCGGCACGCGAATACAAAGCAGGAAAACGCATTTTGTGCGGGGTGAAATTGCCGGAAGGATTAAGGGAAAACGACAAATTACCTGAACCTATCATTACACCAACCACCAAAGCCAGCGAAGGACACGATGAAGATATTTCGCGCGAGGAGATCATTGCCAAGGGAATTGTGAGCGAAGAAGATTATGTGCAACTCGAAAAATACACACGCGCCGTTTATCAGCGTGGAGTAGAAATGGCTGCTGAAAAGGGATTGATACTGGTCGATACCAAATACGAATTCGGAAAGAAGGACGGGAAGATCTACCTGATCGATGAAATTCATACTCCCGATTCATCGCGTTATTTCTATATGGAAGGCTACGAAGAACGTCAGGCCAAAGGAGAAGAGCAAAAACAACTCTCCAAGGAGTTTGTGCGTCAGTGGTTAATTGCAGGCGGATTTCAGGGGAAAGACGGTCAACAGATTCCGGAAATGGACGATGCTTTTGTAAGCAGCGTAACCGAGCGCTATATCGAACTGTATGAAAAAGTGAGCGGAAAGAAATTCGAACGCGGAACAACTACTGCCATTGAGCAGCGGGTGTACGATAATGTGATGCGCTTTTTAAAGGCGACGGTGTAAGAACTTTCAGTACGCCTGAAATTTCACCCGGAAAAAAATCAAAGCAGGAATTGTTGTTTTGGAAAACGAAGATCAATCCAGAATCTGGTTATCATCGTGCACCTTGATGATGGTGGTAATGGTTTGCAGTAATTTGAACTTTTCTTCCTTTTCAGCTTCAGGATTGGAAAAATAGCTTTTCAGCTGAATTAAAGCGTCCATGATCTCTTCTTCGGGGAAAGGTGGGTCGAGGTTCTCGATGATGGTTAAAACCTCCAGCGTTTGCATGTAATTGCCCTGTAAGGCGATGCGCGCCAGGGTGGAAAGATGTTCCCGTGTATCCAATCCTGCATTCCAGAAAATGGTGAGGATCTGTTCGCGTGCAGGGATGAATTCTTTTTCGTCCAGCAATTCAATGAGTGCTTCCGTTACGGTATTGTCTTTTAACTCGTAAAGCAGGTTGGTCAGCTCCGTTTTAATTGCACCTTCTTCCTTCAGCCAGAGGCGTACAAGGTCGGGTATGAGTTCACGGTTTCCTTCGGCGCGTATTTTTTTGATGGCATCAAGCACAATGGTTTCCTTACCGGAAAGCAGTTCTTCGCGCAGTTGTTTGATAAGGGCAGGTTTTGTAGACATGGGGTAAAGGTAGTGTTTAGTGTGCTAATGTGTTAATATGCTAGTGTGTTAATATGCTAATGTGCTAGTGTGTTAATATGCTAATGT
>DEHO01000031.1:2469-32973 GCA_002351955.1 Flavobacteriales bacterium UBA2798 | reverse complement strand
CATGCGCCACCTCCCCGACACCTTATCAAGGTACGAAATCCATTGCTATTTTCAACAAAAAATCAACAGAAACTACTCGGAAAACAGTGTTTTTGTTAATAAGAAAAAGCACCTGAAAAGGTGCTTTTCCGAATTAAATGTTAGTATCTGAAAAACAGGCTTAAAACGACACTGTAAATCCACCCATTACGTTAATGGATTGCACAGGATATTTGTACCAATACTGATAACGTGAAGCTGCGATATTATTCACATTCAGGAATGCAGAAATCCGCTTGGTATAACGGTATTCAACCCCAAGATTTGCATCAACAAAAGGTTTCAGACGGTAGGCCCAAATGTTCTGTCCTTCCAACTGCTCCCCGCCATCTACAANNACAACCACCAAAGAACGACCGTAACGTTGCCCCACAAAGAAAACATCAGCGCGGACAATAATCTTGTCGTAGAGATCATAAATACCCGAAAGCGTAACTTTTAAATCCGGGATATTCCATGCATAAGCTTCGTTTTCGAGTTTGTAGCGGAAATATTCACCACGAAGAATCACCTTTATTTTTTCGCGTTGCTGATAGCTCAACTGCCCACTCATGGTAAGCAATCCTCCATCGTCGTAGACCATGCCGAATCGGGTCTGAGGAGAAAATGTGGTGTCCGTAACAAACATAACCTGATCCTTCAGCGCGGTGTATCCCACTTTCGCATTAAACGACAAGGTAGAACTCCATGTCCCGCGAATACCACCGTACACATTGATCTTTCTTACCGTATTCCGCAAATCCTGCTGAAAGGTCATCAGGAATGGATTTTCATCGGCAAGGGTTTTATAGCTGTTACGCTGTATACCACCATCGATTCCTGCATAGGGAACAAAAATATCATTGAACAAACTGTACCTGAATTCAGCATCAGGATAGAAATAAAAATAACTCGTACCGGAATACACATCCATACTCACTTTTAAACCCGCTTTTGCTATCCAGTTTTCCCCTTTACTCACAATATGCGGATTCAATTCGCCAATAAAATTATCCTGTTGCGTTGCAGTTTGCGGCTCCGACAAACAGGTTATGCATCCGTACGAATTACTCGTAGGCAAAAAACCATTATAACGGATATTCATATCCAATCCGTACACTTCTTTCCCCATGCGTTTATTCATTGCACTTGTTACGGTAAAGAAATTTTCATTGGCTCCGTACCTGTCGCTGAAATGATAAAACCCAATATTCTCCCTGTGGTTAATCTTGTTGGAATCGGGCTTGAATGTTGCGATATAGGCATTCGCCCCAAAATACTGAAAACGCTGACGAATGGTATCGCGTTCTTTGTACTCCGGAAAACTATCGGGATTGAATCCGTAATAATGCACCACATTTCGCTTGTACGAAAAATCACCGCCTATCTCTAACTTATTTACATACAATTTACCATATACGTTAGCCATGTTATCCGAAAAACCGCTGAATCCTAAATCGTCGATTCCGGAATTGGAGGAAAAATGTTTCAAATGCGCGCCCCAGCTTCCTTTCTTGTTGTAAATGTCGTTTACATACAATTCTGCAAGTGGTGAAGCATAACTCCCAACACCGCCCCGGAAATAGAAACGGTACAACTTTGGCAGCGCCTGTTTAGGAAAAACATTGGCTGCAGTGAGTTTATCCGGAGTGAATTCGGTTTTAGCCTGTGAGGGGACATTGCTATAGGTCATTGGAGGAACAGCGATAACCGTATCGGCAGGACGCGGATTTTCCGAAAGGCGATTGGTGCGAACCAGCGAGCGGGGCAGGCCGACTTCAATTACGGTCATGTAATTGCCATTCCCACCGCTTTCCTGCGCGAAAAGTTCGTTTGTGCCGTAAAACGACAACGAACAAACGAGTAAAAGAGCTAACTTTTTCATTATTCATTTCCTCCTTCTTCTTCGGTATTTTCCGACTCACCGGTCGACATTTTCCTGGAATTATTCTGTTGATTTTCGCGCTCGAGAATTTCATCGTATTTCTTCTGCGCTGTAGGAACAATTTCATCATCCCCTTTGTAATGATCAATCACACTTCGCAAGGTAGATTTCGCCTGGAAGGGATCATTCAGTCCGAGATAGACATCTGCCAGAAGAATGTACGATCGTCCAAGCCAGTAATCAAAATTCGGTTTCACCTTCACAAAATTCATGATTTCTGTTTCGCACTTTTTGTAATCGCCTTGTTTGTAAGTGATCAAACAAAGATTAAAGCGTGCCTCTGCCCAGCGCCATCCTGTTTTGGTAATGTCGATTGATTTTTGCAGTTCCGTCTTCGCATTGCTGAGATCGTTTAATTCCAGGTAACTGAGTCCCTGAATAAAATGCGCTTCCGATTTCAAATCACCGGTTACCGTGGCGTCTTTCAATACCCGTGCTGCATAATCCTGCGACTGTCCAAATTGTTTCACCAGAAAATTTCCACGCATCAATCCGATTTGTGCATTCAAACGATTGGTAGCTCCTGAAGCGACTTTTTCAAGCTGGGTATAATAAATCGTGCTCTTCTCGTAATTCTTGGCCTGGAAATAAAAATTACCAAGACGCAAACTGGTGATCTCCATAAAGGGATTTCCTGCGATGCCGAATACATATTCGTAATCAGAAACAGACAATTCGCGTTGCCCTTTGGAGTGAAGGCATTCAGCTCTGTAGAATCGCGCCTGCATCACGTAAGCTCCATTCGGGAACTGCTGCAGGTAACCGTTCGCTTTTTCGATCGACTTTTCGCAATCGTTTGCCGAATACGAGCGATCAAGCGATTCCCATAATGTGGTTTCAATTTCTTTGGTTGACTCCCCGCGTTTATCGTACTGCTTCACCAATGCAACCCATTCGGCCTCCCTGTCGAGCGCAATCAGAACATTCTTCAACCCGTCGAGTGCAGTCTGGATATCATTCTGGTTTGGACTCTCCAGAAGCATTCGGTAATACCGCTCCGATTCCTTGTAGTTTTTCAATTGATAAAACTGCAGTGCAATGTACCCTGTTGCTTTTCGTACTTTTTGATTGCTCGGATAACTCGAAATAAATTGCTTGTAGGTATCAATACTCTTCTGATAACTTTGATTTTCGCGGTACACTTCACCAATTTCAAAAGTAGCATCGGGCACAAAATTACTTGAAGGGTAATCGCGTATCAATCGGTTGTAAGTTGCAACTGCATCGTCGTATTTGCGGGTCAGGTGACGACAGTGCGCAATCTGATACAAGGCGTAATCGCGTGATCCGGAATTGTAATCGTAAGCCTTGTTGTAATACTCAATGGCATTTTCATTTTCCTTACGGTAATAATGTAAATCACCGGCACGCAGACTTGCATCGGCGAGTTTAACTTTATCTTTTTCCTGGGGCTCAGCGATGAACTTTTTAAACGCATAAAGACTTGAGGTCAGCGATGCGTTGTCTTTCGAATTCTGTTTACGCTCCAGCTCATCCATACCTTTGTCGTAGTAGGCATAGGCAACATTGTAGTTGGCAACATTATATAATTTCGAAGAAAACGCACCGGGCTCCTGCTGAAAAACTGAATAAGCTTCGATGGCCTCATCGTAATTTTTCATTTTGTACTTGCACTCCGCTATCCAGTATTTGCTTTCTGCATTCAGTCGTTTGTCGAGCGGATATACTTTAACGTTATCAAACGCTTTAATTGCATCTACATATCTCGACTTCTGAAAAAGATCCACACCCAGATTAAAGGTGGCCATCTGATAGGCAGTTTGCACTCTAAAATCTTTTGTTTTGATCTGCGCAATGGCATCAAGTGCAGCCTGATAGTTACGCGTTGTGAGGTACACATTAATCAGAAAAGAATACGCCTCATCGCGACGCGGACCTTCCGGGTATTTCTTCAGGTACGATTGCAATGCTTCAATGGCTTCGTGAAATGGATTGTTGGATAACTCATAGGCCAGTTTCGCATACGAGAACATCGCATCTTCCTGCACTTTGCGGTCGATATCCAGTTTCGCTGCTCCTTCGTAGGCATTGCGTGCATATTCTTTCTTGTTCAGGCGTAAATAACAATCGGCCAAATGATAATTGGCGTATTGTGCCATTTCATCTTTTCCGTTTACAGCCTTATTCAGAAAAGGGACTGCCTTATCGTAAAAACCGCTCCTGTAATAGGCGTAACCCATCTGGTAATTCTCTTCGCGTGTAGGAGTTACCGATGCAATAAATTGTTCCAGATAAGGAACTGCGATATCGTATTTTTTTAGTTTGTAATAGGAATCGCCTACCAAATGACTCAACTCGTTTTTTTGTTTGCCTTTGGCGGTGTCAAGAATTGGCGGTACATAGGCAACTACATCATCATAACGTTTTTGCAGGTAATAGATCTGCGCAATATAGTAGGGAACCATTGCCTTGAAGTTTTCGCTCGACTTCAATTTCTCAAATCCGTCAAGTGCTACCTGATAATTACCCTCGAAATAGGCGATATGCGAATAATAATACGTTGCCGGTTCCTGGTAATCATTTTCCTTGTTGCGAATCTCATTAAACGAAACAGCAGCCGCTTTATAATCCTTCAACTGAAATTGGGCATAACCACGTTTGTAGTGGAATTCATGGGTTTCTTTTTCCGTAAGATGAAAACGGTCGACCTTGTCGAAATATTCAATCGACTTTTTCCATTTCTTATTCTGAAAAAAATGACGTCCCAAATGCATATAAACTGTCCGCACCTGTGGAGATTCGGGATGCGTAGCCACAAAGCGTTCCAGCAGATACTCTGCATCCGGATGAAACAACTTCAGCGCGCACAATGCAGCATAATATTCAGCATTGATGGAAACTTCATCCAAAGGATCGTTAAGTGTTTTGATCGCTTCATCGAATTTCTGACGGGCAACAGAATATTTTTCCTTATCGTAAAGATCAAGTGCCTCACGGTATACCGAATACTTGTCGGTATAAATTTTCGTTTTCTGTGCGTAGAGTGGCTGAACAAAAAGTAACAGCATCACAACTCCACGCATCCATGCAACAGTTTGCGCCATGGCAACAGGGGTTTTTGCTCCCGAAGGAGTATGGGTTTTCATTTACTAAAATTAGTCCGACCAAGAAGGCCATCCTCAATAAAGCGTAATAGTTTTCAACCCATTTCTGTTAACATAAAGTGCATGTAACTTGTCGCTTCTGCAAGGCTTGCAGCGCTTTTATTGCCATCTTTACGCAACCGAATCCCAATAGTTTCATGTCGACCGTAATCAGCATCCAGAACGCCCGCATTTTTCAGAATGAGAAACTTCTCCTCGATGAGGTATCGCTTGATCTGTCTCCAGGTGATTTCGTTTACCTGATCGGACGAACAGGAAGCGGTAAATCGAGCTTTCTCAAAACCCTTTACGGCGAACTGCCATTGACTGAAGGTCAGGGTACTGTTGGAGGGTTCGACCTGAAGAAACTGAAACGCCGTCAAATACCCTTTCTGCGTCGAAAAATCGGTATTGTGTTTCAGGATTTCCAATTGCTTACCGATAGAACTGTTAACGACAATTTGCTGTTTGTAATGAAAGCAACCGGATGGAAAGACAAGAAGAAAATGAATTTTTCCTGTGAGCAGTTGTTACAGATGGTGGGACTGGAAGGTCAGGGACAAAAATTTCCTCATCAGCTCTCCGGTGGTGAACAACAAAGGGTTTCCATTGCGCGGGCATTGGTGAATGAACCCGAGATCATTCTTGCCGATGAACCTACGGGCAACCTTGATCCGGAAACTTCTGCGGAGATTCTCAATCTCATGTTTTCCATTGCAAAAAACGGGACAGCCGTACTGATGGCTACGCACGATTTCACCATTATGGAACGGTTCCCCATGCGTACCATCAAATGCGAAAACGGAAAACTGAGTGAAGTTAGTCCCGCTGCGCATTTTAATCCGCTCAATCCTTTATCCAGGGGCTGATATGCTCTCCGTTCTTATACCCGTCTATAATTTTGATGTCAGACCCCTGGTGGAAGACCTCAGCACACAGGCGCAACGCAGCGGCAAAGCAGTGGAGATTATTTGTCTCGACGACGGTTCCAAAGCGGAATTTAAAAATCAGAACAGATCACTCAGTCAGCTTCCCGGTGTTAGCTACGAAGAATTACCCCACAATACAGGAAGAAGCATCATCAGGAATCTCCTTGCAAAAAAAGCAAGCTACGATCATCTCTTGTTTATCGATTGCGATTCACAAACAGAGTCAACATCGTACATCTGGAACTATATCAATGCGCTTAAAAAAGATGCTGTTATATACGGTGGACGATCCTATGCACCGGATGCACCGCAAGATCATGCCTATTTTCTTCGTTGGGAATATGGCCGTCAGCGCGAAGTGCTCTCTCCGGAAAAACGGAAACAACATCCTTACCGGAGTTTCATGACCAATAATTTTGTTGTTCCAAAGTCACTGTTTCTCTCCATCGGAATGGATGAATCGCTGAAGGGTTATGGCCATGAAGACACCCTCTTTGCACAGGAATTGCGCGAGCGTAAGATTGAAGTATTGCATATTGATAATCCGTTGCGGCATATCGGACTGGAAACGAACAAAGTGTTTCTGGAACAAACAGCTAATGGCGTAAGAAATTTACATCGGCTCATCCAACGCAATAAGGTATTGCCCGATAACCGCCTTTTTTCTATGTACAAAAAGCTCCGGGGAACTATTTTTGGAACTATTTTTTACAGCTGGTTCCGTCGCAACAAACAGAAAATTGAATCCAACCTCTGCGGATTGACTCCCTCACTGCGAAAATTCGATTTGTATAAACTTGGACTCCTGCTCGAGATGGATCGCAGCAGCTGATTAATTGAATTTTTACGATATTGCCGTTATGAGCAATCACATTCTGCTTGTTGAAGATGAAGAAAGTCTGCTCGAAGTTGTTAAACTCAACCTCGAAATGGAACACTATTCGGTTCATGCAGTGATGAACGGAAAAGAAGCGCTGGATGCAGCTTTAAAAAACAATTACGACCTGATATTGCTGGATGTCATGCTTCCCGGAATGGATGGTTTTGAGGTATGCAGAAAACTACGTCAAAGCGGTTTGCTTACACCAGTATTGTTTCTAACTGCCAAAGGCACAACAGAAGATCGTATTACTGGTTTAAAACTCGGCGCCGACGATTACCTGAGTAAACCTTTTCACCTGGAAGAATTATTACTGCGTGTAAAAATCCTGCTGAACAGAAATAAAGGTCAGCAGGAAAAACAATCCGAAGAAGCATTTTTTGAATTCGGGAATTTCCGGATCGACTATAGCACTTACGAAATTTTTGAAAAGGGAAAACGAAAAGCCGAATTGGGCAAGCGCGAAATTCAATTGCTCCGCCTACTCCTTACCCAACCCGGGAAAGTCGTTTCACGCGAGGAAATTCTGGATAAAATCTGGGGCGAAGACGCCTTCCCGACATCGCGCACCATCGATAATTACATCCTGGTTTTCCGAAAACATTTCGAGAAAAACCCGCGCGAACCCCGTTATTTTCATTCTGTTCGAGGGGTTGGATACAAATTCACACCCTGAGCGACTAAATCCATTTAACTGGTTTTCAGTGGGTTAATTTGCCCTTATTCCATTTATCCCCGATTTTTTGCCGTTCCCCCGAATAATCCGACCGTTCGCATAATTTTTATGGACTCAGGCAACCGGTAAATCAGATATTCGTCTTATAGTTAGAATCTGGCTCATTTGCTACCTCCACGATTCTACTGGTTTTATTTTCCTTGCAAGATTACCTGAAAAGAGTTCACTCCTCCTCCTAAAGAACTCTTTTCAGGTTTTCTCTTTTTAGCACATAGCACTTTTCCTATCCTTTTTGAATTCCATAGATCTTTTTGCCCATTAAACTCATGAAATTCGAACAGGGTGGAATTCTCGGGATCATTCATGCTTTGGGATTAATCTCATTCACACATGGAGCAATGCCTGCTATCGGGATCGTGAACAAAAGCCTGGGCGGGATCGAGCAACTGCCCTACCAATTGACGAATAGCATCCTCAAAGGCTGTAAATGCACTTTCATTCAACTGCGTTGATTTTCCAAATTCGAGCAATGCAACTTCTTCACTGTTTCGCAATGGAAAAATACCTGCACTGATTGGTAAGGTTTCATCCTGATTCATTTTTTTACGCATCCAGGCATAGGCCAGCAATTGAAGCGCTTTTCCTTTATCCAGAATTTCCGAACCTACTTTTACACTTACATCTTTGCTCTCAAACTTTCCTGTTTTGTAATCGATTATCCGCAATACCCCATTGCATACATCAATACGGTCGGCCTTGCCGCTGATCTTTATCGCAAGACCATCAACCTCCAGTTGTGCCGACAACTTCTCTTCGATCGATAAAATCTGAATGCTATTTGTTTCAAGTGTATCCAGTTCGGCTTCGTAAAAATTGTCAAGAAAACTCATCGCCACTTGCAGCAACAGATAATACGCACCTTCTTCAACAACAGAACCGGCATGCTTCTTCAATTCTTCCCTGGCAAGTCTCCGCGATTCTTTTCTGAATTGTTTTACAGTTTCCGGATTAACTTCCTTGCCGATCAATTCTTTGTATTGCTGCTCCAAAACACCGTGCACTACCGTACCCACAACAGCGTGATCGCTGACTTCATCCAGTTCTTCATCTTCTTTTATCCCCAATACATAGCGGTAATAATAATCAAGCGGACAAGTAACAAACTTATTGAGCGCGGAAGGCGAAACACCTGATTGTAAATGTTCCTTGATGCGGTTGATGATTTCTTCCGTCTTTTCAATTCCTGAAACGCTGATATCGTGTTTATCCATTGGAAGCTGCACAATGCGTTCGCGAATACTGATTTTTGGATAATACTTCGGCAATTCCTCCTGCAGTTGCAAAACAAAACGACTTTTTTCACCACTCGAAAAATTCTCCGGATCCGAATTGTAAATCAACCAGACTTTATCTGCCCGTTGCAATAAACGGAAAAAGTGATGTGCATACACTGCATCCCGCTCCTTATATGTGGGTAATCCGTAATACCGTTTGAGTTCATAGAGAATAAACGAATGTTCCCATCGCGATTTAGGCAATACATCTTCATTTACCGACAAAAGAATCACCTTCTCAAAATCCAGTCCGCGGGTTTCAAGCATTCCCATCAGTTGCAATCCGTCTAATGGCTCACCCAAAAATGAAATATCGAGCTGACTCACATAATTCCGCAACAATGTCCGGAAGGAATGAAACTCGGTAACGTAAGGGTATTTTTCACAGATCACTTTCAGCTTATCAATTGCTGAACTCAAATGAAAAACGTATTCGAGCGCAAGTTTATCCTTTTTCCGATGCAGGTAAAAATCCCTAAGCAAATCGTTCAGCACAACAAAAGAACGCAGCGCATCAGAAGGGAAATCACCCCAAGGCTTCAGCAAAAAACGAATAGATGCAAATTCATCTCCTCCATACCGCTCAATATCCTTATCGGTAACAAACACCCTTCGCTCACGGTGAACAGCATCGCGAATAAGACTTGCTTCCCTGCCCAGGTATTGACGAATTACGGGATGAAATAACAGTTCAAGAAAAGGACGGTAATAAACCCCACCTTTATCTTTTCCATTAGCATCAATTCGCGAACGCTGCAATTCTATAATAAGCAGATACAACTGAAACAGATCACTGCTCCGCAAGGGAAAACCCATGGTGACATTCACCTTATCCACCACCTCAGGAAGCGAATTTAAAACCGGAAGCAACAACTGTTCATTGGCAAGCACCAATGCTGTTTCGGTGCCTCCACCTTCTTCGCTGAGAATTTGTCCTGCTATACGCGCCTGAGCAACATTGCCAGGCACATTGAGAATTTCAATTGATTTTTCAGATTTAAAATGTTCTTTCAAAAATGAAAATCCACGCCCTTTCCATTGTGTTCTGAATCGTCGCAAGAACATTCCTGCCTCATGATCTTTATCATCGAGATAAAAAGGATCTGCATCAAAAAATACCTGCGCTTTTTCCGTTTCGCACAAATGATTGATGATAACCTGCTCGGCAGTTGAAAGTGCATTGAATCCGGCGAACCAATACTCTTTACTTTCTGTCCCTACCCGCTCTGCCACATTTTCAGCAACATCCCTATATAGCATTCCGCCGTAAGCCAGACCTCTTTCCTGCAATCGCTTTTTGTATGCTGCATAAATAGCGGGCATTTCATTCCAGAACTCCAGATATCTTTCCTGATTCCGCGATAAATCTTCTCCCTCAAAACTCCATCCTTCAATTTCTATTTCCTGCGCTTTTATGTTTCTAAGATCACGAAACAATGCACGGGTATCTACGAGGTAACGATCGATATCGTTAAAATCAGTCTGCAGCATTTGTCCCCAACGCAGGTAACGGTCGAACGGTTCTGCACGATTACCCAATACCGATTGATAGGATTCAAACAACAAGAACATCAACTCCATGGGATCGCCCACACGATACTTGCTCCATTGGGAAAACAATTCGGTTGGAGTGCTAACCAAAGGCGGAATAAATGCTTTCTGCAGTTGTGAGGCAAGGTGTTTGCGCAAAAACAATCCTCCCCGTTTACTGGGTAACACAACAACGACCGAAGAAAAATCACTGCCTTTTACTGCAATCAATTCTTTAGCTATCTCTTCGAGAAATCGCATCAGTGTTTAAACCCGTTTTTGATGAATCGCAAAAAATCACGAAAGCCTTCTGCGCTGAAAAAAACCGATTTTATCACTGCAAGCTTTCCCTGCTTTTCTAAGGAAGCAGATGCTGATTCTTTTTGGTGTGATGCAGTACGATTCACCGGCATAATGTAGGCTTCCGATGGAGACGACTCCTTGTTCTCTTGCTTTTTTGCAAGTTCATCGGCGCGGTTAAAATTACTCTTTGCACGTTCGAGGTAGCCCTGTCGCTCCTCGATAATACCCAAATTATTGTACGACACCGCATCTTCCGGATCTATCTCCACCGCCTTGCGATAATCGTCAATGGCACCCTGTATATCGCCCATTCTGTCCTTTACGTAAGCACGACTGGAATACCGATACCCATTGAAAGGTTCCAATTCCTGAGCGCGGTTAAGATCGATGATGGACAAATCAAACTTTTCCAGATGGAAATACACAACGGCACGCTCACTTAAAAATTCTGCTGTATCGGGAGCAATCTCCAATGCCTTGTTAAGCTCCTGTAAAGAACCCTGATAATCGGATGCTTTAAGCAGACGCAAACCCTCGTTATAATGATCCCTTGCTGTCATTTTTTCAAAATTACATTGTTTTAGTTAAAACACCCTATTCTTCCTGTTTGTTCCCAAAGCAAACTATCCCCTGAAACAGAAATCACCCCTGAAGCAGAAATCTCCTTGCAGTCGATTTCGCTTCAGAATCGATTTCCCTCAGGGATTGGGGCTACCTAATCGGGAATCGGGCAATTGGAAATCGGTGGTTAAATCAAACTATCTTTGACAGCGAAAATCACACTCATGACCTTCCCTCTCTTCCGCAAATACCCCAATAACGCGTCCTTCTTCCGGCTTGATTCGGCAGAGGAATTTCTGGAATTGAAAATTATGGGGAGTCGCTATTCGCTCATTTCTATTAAAGCAAAAATATTGCCCGACCGCAATTACATAGCCGATATGATCGCCATGGAAAACGATCACTGGATTGCTTCTTCGGAGGAGGAATTTGAACGAGCGCTGAACGAGTGCCGGCAGAACCGCAAAGAATTACTTTAACAAAAGCTCGCGACAGCTTAACGAACGCTCAACCAAATGTGCTTTAAATTTTGTCCGCAATTCCATGCGTATTCCTGCATCGTTGCCCGAATACCCAAAACACTTGCAGAGTTTCTTACCTAATAAACGGAAATAAAATTCCTCGGCAAAAATGGGGACATTCATCTCTTTCATGGCATGATGATCGACCATAATAAAACTTTCCCTTCGCTCCACATCATAAAAAGTAAAATCTTCCCAAGGCGTTCCTACAATTTTCGGATTGTTTTCGATCACACCTTCATCAGGCGGACGCATAAAGGAATTTCTTCCGCTAAGCTCCTTTTTTCCAAACCAGAAATTAACCTGCGGATTATAGCCGCTGTACAAATGATACGACAAGGCATGCGGCCATGTATTAAAATACCACAAAACTGGGGCAATGCCCATAAGTACCAAAAAAGCAACGGCTAATTTTCCCTTACGGAAAAATGCAAATTGCTCCTGAAGTAAAGTTGAGTCGCGGTAAAACAATACTACTACAAGCAGCAATAATTCGGTGTTCCAAATCCACACAACAGAGTTCCAGTTGTGACCGAATGGACCCAGAATATAAAGCGTAATCAGATGCAAACCTATCGCCAAAAAAACACCGGCCTTTCTGAGAACAGGTAGCAATAAAAAAAGTGCTATCAGCAATTCCACAGCCGGCACTATCCAAGCAAGATGAAAAGCAGAAGGCAAACTGTACGAACCAATTTCCTCGGGAGGAAGATAATGAATGGAGGTCATTTTAAAAGGCTTCATCAGATAAGGAAACACTTCCCAGGCAAAATTCTGATTCAACTTATGCAAACCACCCCAGAAATACATAAATATCATTCCCCAGCGCGCAAACTGAAATCCGTTTTCATTGCGCAATGCAACAAAAACGATCATCGGAAAATGAATGAAAAACCAGGGCTGAAAGCGATCGATATCATCCAGAAAAAAAACAAGAAAAAGCAGCGCAATGAACACCACAACTTTTTTCCTGTCCTTAAGAAAGGGCAAAATACCTAAGGAAAACATAAGTAATCCGAACAATAAGGAAAGCAAAAGCAAGGGTAATTCCGGATCAAAAAACGGAGNNCACATCAGCCGGAATAAATGCTTTGCGGGTGACAAGCAAACAAAAAACAAGCGAGGCGCAAAGCAAAAAAAGCACCCTTCCTGAAGGACTACCAAAAACTGAACGGGGTTCGCGGATTGCAATCATACCGCAAAATAAAGCGAAAGAATCAATCGTACATCCTGCTGCCAGTGCGACGTGTGAACAATGCACCTTTAACATTATGGTATTTCAACGAAATCTCGAATGCACCAATTCCGCGCGATACTGTTTTCAAGGTTGAATAATTGTGATCGTAGGTAAATCCAACTGAAAAACCGGAAAATTCATATCCCACGTAGGGAATAAAGGCATCCATTCTCCTCCACTGCAATCCGGCAAGCAAGCCCGATTCGGTAAGCAATCCTGTAATCTTTGTTCCGGGATTTAACTCAATGCGCAACAGCGTTCCCATGTTAAGCTCGGATAAAGGACCCTGCGAAAAATACGCGAAAAAGGGGATCAGCGAGAATGTGGAATTCGGTAAATCAAAATGCGCCGAACCATGTACCACCAACTTACGATTGATTTTCTCACTGCTACCGGCCAGATAATGCATTTCGGGCTGATTGATATGATACATTGCTGCACCGATGCTTACACGACTGAAATCCCAGCCCTGAATATGATCGTTCTTATTGACATATTCGTAACGTAAACCTGCACCCATATCCATGTATCCAAATGAATTCATGGTATTGGATTCTCCGGAAAATAAATTCGGATCATGCTCCTGACCATTGAACTGCGTTCCGAATTGCAGCTTGGAAATATCCGCAGAACGTTGTCCGTAACCGATCTGCAATCCTGCAATCAAACGATTGTTCTTATCGAACGGAACAATACCTGCAAGCGATAGTGCTCCCTGTGTAATTCCAAATCGTGAATCTCCTGCACGGTCGCTGAAAAAAGTTAATCCTGCGCCAAGGTGTGCCTTATCCGAACGCTTCCCCTGGAAGAAAGGCATGTCAAATGAAAATCCCATGGTAGAATACGTTGCATTGGCAGCCGACCACTGATTTCTATAATTCAATACCACACGCTCGTACCCATCGTAACCACCCGCATTGGCAGGATTGATGTGCAAGGGATTATTCAACACCTGCGTGAAGTGAATATCCTGCGCGCGAACAGAAAGAACTGCGCTTAAAATTCCTGCAAAAAGAAAGAGTGCTCTCATCATCGCATCAGTGTTATGTTTCCACTCTGACTAATTTCTGTTCCGTCTGCAAGAACCGCGAAAACTTTATAGGCAAACACACCCGAATTAAGCGGCTGACCATTAAACGTACCGTCCCAGAAAGTATTTACATCCGTTGTCTGAAAAACACGTTGTCCCCAGCGATCATAAATAGCAAGGTTGAGCGAAAGTATTCCCTCTCCCATAATCTGCAACACATCGTTGACGCCGTCTCCGTTTGGTGAAAATCCTGTGGGAATAAATACCGCAACAGGCGATTTAAAATGTGCCACCACCAAATCATTGGCAACAAAATCAATAGTAATAATTGAATCTGTTGTATTGGGTAAAGGCGTATTTGCACTCATCGTCCAATCGACAAACACATAGTTTGGATTGGGAACAGCGGTAAGTTGATTCGGAATTCCTCCATACAATGTTGTGGTGTAGGGATACGTCGGAATCAATAAATCATTCAGATAAACCATTCCTGTTCCGGGAGGATCTACATCAATAGTTACCTGATAAGGACCGGAGAGATTGTAACAATCAACCAGACCATCATCAATGTTAGCACACCGCGTATTGATGAAATCACGCATCTCCTGAACATGTCCTTGCCATGCCGTAAGTGTTCCTCCCCAACGCGCAATCTGAGCGGGCATTTCAGGTGATATACGATTGATTAAGCTATCCAGCTTGGCAATCATATTCGTACAGGAGAAAGTCGTATTTGTAAGTTCGATCCAACGGTTTACATACCATGCATTGAAACCTGGATTATCCATCAGCTTGTTCAATATTTCAGTGTGACCTTGCCCGCCGGGATTGGGTAAGCCTTCCGGATCACAAGGGTCAGCATCAGGACCTGTATTGGGGATTCCCGTATAATTTATATAGTGACCGAAGGATGCGTCCAGGTCCCACAAAACATATCTCCACTTTTTCTTATCGCCATTAGGATCCATTCCTCTCCACCAGGCCGTATTCCAATTGAGCCAGTCCATACAAACGGCATAGGAATTCAGAATAAAATAATCGCATAAACTTTTCCAGTTATACAGCGAATCAACATAATCGAAATTCGCCTGAATGCTCATATCGTTTGCGTTGATAAATGCACGTAAAGCATTCCAGTCGGTTTGCGCTTGCGGACCACCGTATTCAGACCAGGTTGCTCCCCAGGTTTTCAGAAACTGTACATTGAATTCATCCTGATCGTAATAATGGCTGGTGAAATCATGATCATCCACTTTTTCACGAATCTCATACAATCCCCAGTATTGACCGTTCACGTACATTACACATGGCTCGTAAGTACGTTCGTCGAGATGTAAATTACCATCGTGTGATAGTGTATGCAAATACGCATCACGTATGTAAGCGCCATCTTCAAATGGGTAATTATCGTTGGCACCACACTTAATAATTATTTTCTGGTATTCATCGCGCGATTTGCGACTGAACAGGGTATTCTTTAATGCATAACTGTAGCCAAACTGATCGCGGGCAATGAAATCAATTCCCCGCTGATTATAGGCCCAGGAATCATTACCATGCTTATTTGCTTCTCCATTGGCTTCCGCAAGTAAAACACCAGTAGAAGTGAAATATTCAACATTTGCTATGGGATCTATTTGAGTGCCACCCAATAAAACGCCAACATCATCTCCAAACAATGACAGAACGGGAATTGAATGCGAAACGTTGATGAAATAGGTATTACTCTCAATAAACGAAGAGGGCACACCGGGTGTGGAACTGAATCCACGTGCACGCAAAACCGTTGTTGTGGATATTGAGATCGGGCCTGAATAGGCAGGCGATGCTGCAGTGGGTTCAGAACCGTTTACGGTATAGCGAATGGTTGCGGTTGGATCTGTGGTTGTAATGGAAACCGAAATGGTTCCGCTGTACATTCCGGCAGGCATCCCCATAAGCGGTCGTGCTGAATATTCCGGCGATGCGGCACCGTTACTTGCCCCGGGTGTAGGAGTTTGAAAAAGCGTCCATGTTGCTCCGCCATCCGGAGTTCTACCTCTACTATGATTACTTAATGTTGGATTTAATGGGAAAGCCTCAAGAACAGATCCTCCGGGTGCGGCAAAAACAAGAACTTCCGGTTTTGTTTGTGTGAGCTTAAGGCCGGTGTGAATAAATCCTCCCGATACTTCATTTCTTCCTGAACACACTACACGCAAAAACCCTCCTGCAGGAACATTGGATCCGGAGGGGAATGTCCATTTGGTAGGATTGTTCAAGCGATCGCTCAAATGAAAACCTGCGAGATCAATCGCAGCGCCGGAGGGATTGTAAAATTCAACCCAATCTTCCCGCTCTCCGTAATTATCGGTAAAGCCATTTACATTGGCGCAGGAATATTCATTAATCACAACTTGTGCAAACGAAAATGGTGCACAAACAAGAAAAAATACGGCAAGCAAAACCCTCATGGGTAATAAGAATTAGTCCCCTAAATTTAGTGAATATTTACAATTGATTAAGCCTTTGGTTCAGCCGATTGCTCCTTTGAATTGGTTTCCTAATGCTGAGCAAAAAAAAAGTCCCGATACGAATACCGGGACTCTTGAATTTAAGATAGTTAGCTTATTCTTCAGAAGCACCTTCTTCTGCAGCAGGAGCAGCACCTTCAGCTTTTTTTGCTTTGGATGTACGTCCACGACGAGTTGTCTTGGCCTTCTTGTCGCCTTTGGTATCGAGCAACAACTCGTTGAAATCAACGATTTCGATCATACACATTTCTGCGCTGTCACCTAAGCGGAATCCGGTGCGGATGATACGGGTGTAACCACCTGGACGATCTGCAACTTTAGGAGAAACCACGCGAAAGAGTTCCGTAACAGCGTCCTTGCTTTGCAGGTAGCTGAATACAGTACGACGGTTATGCGTTGTGTCGTTCTTCGACTTCGTGATTAGTGGCTCGATGTACTTGCGCAATGCTTTTGCTTTGGCAACAGTAGTGTTGATACGCTTATGCTGCACCAATGAGCAAGCCATATTCGCCATAAGCGCTCTTCTGTGCCCATGCTGCCTGCCGAGGTGGTTGACTGTTTTACCGTGTCTCATTTTTCTTCAGATATTTCTTTCCCTTTCAGGAGTGTTATACTAGTCTTTGTCGAGTTTGTACTTCGCAACATTCATTCCGAAATGAAGTCCCTTTGCATGCACAAGATCCTCAAGCTCTGTAAGTGATTTCTTACCGAAGTTGCGGAACTTCAGAAGGTCGTTCTTATTGTATGCTACAAGTTCACCAAGTGTTTCAACATCGGCAGCCTTGAGGCAGTTCAATGCACGAACAGAAAGGTCCATATCAACAAGCTTCGTCTTAAGCAGCTGACGCATGTGCAATGACTCTTCATCAAATTCTTCAGTCTCCTGCTTCTCGATAGTATCGAGAGTGATCTTCTCATCAGAGAAAAGCATGAAATGCTGAATAAGAATTTTTGCTGCTTCCTTCAATGCTTCTTTCGGGTGAATTGAACCGTCAGAAGAAACTTCGATAACGAGCTTTTCGTAGTCAGTTTTCTGTTCAACACGATAGTTTTCGATGTTGTAACGTACATTACGGATAGGTGTGAAAATGGCATCCATAGCGATGGTTCCAACCGGAGCATTGCTTGCCTTGTTTTCTTCAGCAGAAACATATCCGCGACCTTTGGCAACAGTAATCTCCATGTTGAGATTAACGTTCTTGTCCATAGTGCAGATTACCAGATCAGGATTCAACACCTGGAAAGAACTGGTAAAGCGACCAAGGTCACCTGCAGTAAGTTTTTCCTGGCCTTTGATGCTGATATGAACGTGTTCGTTCTCTGCATTGATCTGACGCTTAAAACGAACCTGCTTGAGGTTAAGGATAATTTCAGTTACGTCTTCTGCAACACCTTTCAGTGAAGAGAATTCGTGATCCGCACCTTCAATTTTCACTGAAGTGATGGCGTATCCTTCGAGTGAAGAAAGGAGAATACGACGGAGCGAGTTTCCGATAGTGATACCGTAACCGGGTTCAAGAGGACGAAACTCAAACTGACCTACACGGTCGTCTGAGCTTATCATGATGACTTTGTCCGGTCTTTGAAAATCAAGGATGGCCATAGATCGATTATTATTTAGAATAGAGTTCGACGATGAGTTGTTCTTTAATGTTTTCGGGGATCTGTTCGCGATCAGGACGATTGAGGAAAGTACCCTTCATATCACCTGCGTTGAAATCGATCCAGTCGAAACGCTTTGAGCTTGCTGCAACGGAGTTAACGATTGGCTCCAGCGCTTTTGAACGCTCGCGTACTTCAACTACATCACCGGGATTGAGCTGGTAACTTGGTACGTTAACCACTGTTCCGTTTACTGTAACGTGACGGTGAGCAACAAGCTGACGAGCTGCACGGCGGGTATTACCGATGCCCATGCGGTAAACAGTATTGTCTAAACGAGCTTCGCAAAGTGCTAGCAAGTTATGACCTGTAATACCTTTCATGCGCGAAGCTTCCTTGAAGAGATTCTCAAACTGACGCTCAAGAATTCCGTAAATGAATTTTGCTTTCTGCTTTTCGTTAAGCTGAACAGCGTATTCAGATTGCTTCATGCGCTTCTTGTTCGGACCATGCTGTCCGGGAGGATAATTCTTCTTTTCGAGCGCTTTATCGATGCGGCCAAAGAGATTCTCCTTGAAGCGACGTGAAATTTTTGATTTGGGGCCTTTGTATCGTGCCATGTTGAATTATTATTTCTAAAAAAGGAATATTAAACTCTTCTCTTCTTGGGAGGACGACAACCGTTGTGCGGTAGCGGAGTAACGTCAACAATCTCCATCACTTCAATACCTGAATTGTGAATGGTACGGATTGCTGATTCACGTCCTGATCCGGGTCCTTTTACGAACACCTTCACACGACGGAGTCCGTTCTCGAACGCTTCCTTGGAGCACTCTTCAGCAGCAACCTGCGCTGCATACGGAGTATTCTTTTTGGAACCGCGGAATCCCATCTTTCCGGCAGAAGACCAGGAGATCACCTGTCCGGTTGCGTTGGTAAGGGAGATGATGATGTTGCTGAATGTTGCGCTGATATGCGCTTGTCCAACAGCTTCCACTGCTACCTTTTTCTTCTTTTTCTTTTTGTCGTCGGTCTGCTTTGCCATAACCTCAATTATATCTGCTCATTTATTACTTAGTGGCCTTTTTCTTATTGGCAACGGTCTTACGCTTCCCTTTACGGGTACGCGCATTGTTCTTGGTGGTTTGTCCACGCAGCGGTAAGCCTACGCGGTGACGAACACCACGGTAACAACCGATGTCCATAAGACGCTTAATATTCAGAGAAACCTCAGAACGGAGCGCGCCTTCTACTTTAAAATTATCTCCGATGAACGTACGGATCTTTCCGGTTTCATCATCGTTCCATTCGCTTACTTTCTTATCGTAAGACACTCCCGCGTTATCGAGAATTTTTCGTGCGGTGCTACGGCCTATTCCGAAAATATAGGTGAGGCCGATTTCTCCTCTTTTGTTCTTTGGTAAATCTATACCAGCAATCCTTGCCATGTTCGATTATTAAAATGGTTAACCTTGACGTTGCTTAAATTTTGGGTTCTTTTTGTTGATCACATAAAGACGGCCCTTTCTCCGAACGATCTTACATTCGGCTGAGCGCTTTTTAATGGAGGCTTTGACTTTCATCTTGCTCTGTTGTTATTTGTATCTGAATGATATTCTTCCTTTTGTTAAATCGTAGGGTGAGATCTCAACACGCACCTTATCTCCGGGGAGAATTTTGATGTAGTGCATGCGCATCTTCCCTGAAATATGGGCGATGATGATGTGCCCGTTTTCCAGCTCAACACGGAACATAGCGTTCGACAATGCTTCAACGATGGTTCCATCCTGCTCTATGACTCCTTGTTTCGCCATCTTAACTTACCATGCTGGGCATTTGTTGACCACGTCCCTTGATCTTACCGCTCTTCATCAATCCGTCATAATGACGACTGAGTAAGTGCGTTTCGATCTGCTGAAGTGTATCGAGTACCACACCAACCATAATCAGCAATGAAGTTCCGCCGTAGAAATAGGCAAACTGTTGCTTGATTCCGATCATCATTGCAAATGCAGGGAGGATCGCCACCAGTGCAAGGAAAATTGCACCGGGGAGGGTAATGCGGGAAATTAAACTGTCAATGAACGATTCGGTTTGTTTACCCGGTTTTACACCCGGAATAAATCCGCCGTTTCTCTTCATTTCTTCTGCCATCTGACGAGGATTCACCATGATAGCAGTATAGAAATAAGTGAAGAGGATAATCATGATTGCAAAAATGAAGTTGTACCAGAAACCTTCGAAATTTACAAGTCCGGAGAACCAACGACCTTCAGTTGCCTGATTGATGTACATTGGGATGAACATGATCGCCTGAGCAAAAATGATAGGCATTACACCTGCAGAATTAACTTTAAGCGGAATGTAATTACGAACTCCTCCGTATTGTTTGTTTCCAACAATTCGCTTCGCAAACTGCACCGGGATTCTGCGTGTACCCTGTACAAGAAGAATAGAGAACGCAATCACCAAAAGCAGAAGCACAACCTCAACGAGTAACACAACGTATCCGCCGCTTGTATGACGCGAAACCAATTCCTGAGCAAATGCACCGGGTAGTTTGGCAATAATACCAATCATGATAAGCAATGAAATTCCGTTACCGATCCCCTTATCAGTAATTCTTTCGCCAAGCCACATGATAAACATGGTACCTGCAATAAGAATCATAATAGTTAGAGGATAGCTGAACGATTCTGTTTGTGCAGCAGCCGGAACAGATGTTGCGATATAACCCGGAGCCTGGAATGCTGTAATGAAAATGGTGAGTACACGGGTCCACTGATTCAGTTTCTTTCTTCCGCTTTCACCTTCGCGTTGCATTTTCTGAATGGAAGGCACTGCAATACCCAACAACTGCATAATGATAGATGCAGAGATGTATGGCATAATTCCAAGTGCAAAGATCGATGCACGAGAAAACGCTCCTCCGGCAAAAAGATCAAGCAATCCTGCCAGACCTGATGGTCCACCTTNNACCTTGGTTCAATCCGGCAGAATTTACCCCCGGAAGCACCACGTAGGAACCAACACGGTAGATCAGGATCAGAGTAAAGGTCAGCACAATGCGCTGACGAAGCTCTTCGATCTTCCAGATGTTCTTTAATGTTTTTACTAGGTCCTTCATCTATGTTGTGATGTTAGTTCGATCAGAGAACCACTGTTTCTCCACCTTTGCCTTCAATAGCTGACTTTGCAGTAGCTGAAAATGCATGTGCGGATATTTTAACTTTTGCTTTCAGTTCACCACGACCTAAAATTTTCACCAGGTCATTTTTGCCAACTAATCCGTTTGCAAAAAGAACTTCCGGATCAATTTCGCTCAGGTTTCTTTTTTCTACCAATGNNCAATGCCTGAATTGCATCAAGGTTTAAACCCTTGTACTCAACACGGTTAATATTCTTGAAACCAAACTTGGGAAGACGACGCTGAATTGGCATCTGTCCACCTTCAAATCCGATTTTGGTTTTGTGGCCGGAACGCGCCTTGTCACCTTTGTGACCACGTGTAGATGTTCCACCACGGCCGGAACCTTGTCCGCGACCAAGTCGCTTATTTTCCTTTACTGAACCTTTTGCAGGTTTGAGATTATTCAGTTTCATCGCTCAGGTTTGTCTTTATTTCACTTCGCTTACTTCGACAAGGTGCATGATCTTACGTACCATGCCATCGATTTGTGGGTTTCTTTCCTTCTCCACCGACTGGCGAATACGGGTGAGTCCAAGCGCACGTAATGTGGCCTTTTGATCTTTCGGACGATCGATCGAACTCTTGATTTGCGTAATGATGATCTTACCCATGTCGGTTATAATTATCCGTTAAACACTTTATCCATTGAAATTCCGCGTTGCTGAGCTACAGTATAAGCATCACGTAATTGTACGAGCGCTTCAATTGTTGCTTTTACAACGTTGTGCGGGTTGGTTGAACCCTGACACTTTGCAAGTACGTCTTTCACTCCAACGCTCTCGAGCACTGAACGCATCGCACCACCGGCAATAACACCGGTACCACTTGCTGCAGGCTTAAGAAGCACACGAGCTCCACCAAAACGGCCTTCCTGAAAATGAGGGACCGTTCCGTTAACGATAGGAACCTTAATAAGATTCTTCTTTGCATCGTCAATCCCCTTAGAGATGGCTTCAGTAACTTCCTTGGCTTTACCAAGACCGTGGCCTACTATGCCGTTCTCATTACCTACCACTACGATGGCAGAAAAACTAAATGTACGTCCACCCTTGGTAACCTTGGTAACACGGTTTACACCTACCAAGCGATCCTTGAGCTCGATATCCGTAGCCTTAACTCTTTTTACGTTCTCGTTGGCCATATTGCGTATTGTTCTTTCTTAATTAGAATTTCAAACCATTTTCACGTGCCGACTCGGCAAGTGTCTTAACACGGCCGTGGTAAAGGTAACCGTTACGGTCGAATACCACTTCCTGAATTCCGGCTTTGATCGCTTTTTCTGCAATCTCTTTACCGATAAGACGTGCCTGATCAACTTTGTTAACTTTCTGTGCATCGTCGTTCTTGAGTGAACCTGCCGACACAAGAGTAACTCCCTTGATATCATCAATGATCTGCGCGTAGATCTGTTTGTTGCTGCGGAAGACCGAAAGGCGGGGACGTTGTGTAGTACCGCTAAGTTTGGTCCGGATGCTGCGCTTAATCCTGGCTCTGCGTGATTCTTTAGTTGCCATTTTTCACTTATTATTTTTTCGCACCGGCTGATTTTCCGGCCTTACGTCTAACATTTTCTCCAAGGAAACGGATACCTTTTCCTTTGTACGGTTCAGGTTTACGCAGTGAACGTATTTTCGCTGCTACCATTCCGATCAGTTGCTTATCGTGCGACTCCATCACAATACGTGGGGCCTGTCCTTTTTCTGCAGTGGTAATCACCTTGATTTCCTTTGGCAATTCAAACACAACGTTGTGTGAGAAACCAAGTGAAAGTTCAAGCTGCTGACCATTTGCATTGGCACGGTAACCTACACCGATCAATTCCTGCTCGATCTTGTAACCTTTCGATACTCCTACAACCATATTGTTAAGAAGAGCACGGTACAATCCGTGAAGAGCACGGGTCTGCTTCTCCTCGCCTGTACGCTTGAGGATGATTTGGTTGTCCTCAACGCTGATAGCAACAGAAGGGTTAACCATTTGGGTAAGTTCGCCCTTTGGACCTTTAACAGCAACTGAGTTACCGTCGATCTTCACTTCTACTCCCTTAGGGATTTCGATGGGGGCTTTTCCTATACGTGACATGATTCGATTCTCTTTGGATTAATAAACAAAACACAACACTTCTCCACCTACGTTCTCTTTACGTGCTTCTTTGTCTGTCATCAGACCTTTGGAAGTAGAGAGAATAGCGATTCCCAATCCGTTAAGAACACGGGGTAAGGAATCGGATCCGGTGTATTTACGAAGACCTGGACGGCTGATACGCTCTAATTTGCGGATGGCGGAGGTCTTGGTTACTGGATGATACTTAAGTGCGATTTTAATCGTACCCTGTTTGTTGTCATCCTCGAACTTAAAGTTCAGAATGTAACCCTTTTCGAAAAGGATCTTGGTCATTGACTTCTTGAGGTTCGACGCTGGAATCTCCACCACCTTATGGTTGGCTTTGATAGCGTTTCTTACTCGGGTCAAATAGTCTGCAATGGGATCGGTTACCATTTTTAATGCTTTATAGCGGTTATTATTACCAACTTGATTTAGTTACTCCCGGGATAAGGCCGTTGAGAGCCATTTCACGGAATACGTTACGACACACTCCGAACTGACGGATATACCCGCGAGGACGTCCGGTGAGCTGGCAACGATTGCGTACTCGTGTTGAAGAAGAGTTACGTGGAAGCTTTTGTAAAGCATCCCAATCGCCTGCTTTCTTCAGGGCCTCGCGCTTATCCGCGAAGTGGGCTACCATTTTCGCACGTTTTCTGTCACGTGCTTTCATTGATTCTTTCGCCATGGCTCTGTCTTATTTTTTGGTGAACGGGAATCCGAATTCTTTGAGCAATGAGAACGCTTCCTCATTGGTTGTTGCTGTGGTTACAAAAGTGATATCCATACCGAGGATCTTGTTCACCTTGTCGATGTCAATCTCCGGGAATATGATATGTTCTTTCACACCGAAAGTATAGTTACCGCGTCCGTCGAAACCTTTCGCATTCACTCCACGAAAGTCGCGGGTACGTGGCAGCGAAACAGAGATCAAACGATCGAGGAATTCGTACATATTATCGCCACGAAGCGTTACACGTGCACCAATCGGCATACCCTTACGAAGTTTGAAGTTCGAGATATCTTTTCTTGATACAGTTGGAACCGCTTTCTGACCTGCAATAGTAGAAAGTTCTTTTACGGCAGATTCAACCAGCTTCTTGTCAGCTACTGCGTCGCCCAACCCCTGATTGATACAGATCTTGGTGATGCGTGGCACCTGCATTGAACTCTTGTAGTTGAATTGCTTCTGAAGCGCAGGAATGATTTCTTCCTTGTACTTCGATTTANNCCTTTGATTTTTTTGAAATGCGTTGAATTTTTCCGTTTTCAACCTTACGGCCTACACGGGTTGGCGTTCCGTCTGCTACCAGCATCAGGTTTGAGATGTGGATACCAGCTTCCTTCTCCACGATTCCACCTTGTGGATTCTTAGCGTCGGGCTTAGTGTGGCGCTTAACGAGGTTAACACCTTCCACAATTACGCGGCTCTTTTCACGATCGATAGTCACAACTTTACCTTGCTTGCCTTTCGATTCTCCGGCAATCACTAATACTGTGTCGCCTTTTTTGATATGTAGTTTCTTCTGCATAATCCTATTTCTGTTCAGGTTGCATTAAAGCACTTCAGGTGCAAGTGAAACAATTTTCATGTACTGCTTCTCACGTAGTTCACGTGCTACCGGTCCGAAAATACGTGTTCCACGCATCTCGCCCTGTGCATTCAGCAATACCACTGCATTGTCGTCGAAACGGATGTAAGAACCGTCGTGACGACGAACTTCTTTACGTGTGCGAACTACTACTGCAGTCGACACCTGACCCTTTTTCACGTTTCCTGCAGGTAGAGCGTCTTTTACTGAAACGACAATCTTATCTCCAATAGAAGCATACCTTCTTTTGGTTCCACCCAGTACGCGGATGCAAAGAACTTCTTTGGCACCACTGTTATCGGCTACTGACAGCCTTGATTCCTGTTGTATCATCGCTCAAAATTATTTTGCACGTTCAACGATTTCCGAAAGTCTCCAGCATTTGGTCTTACTCATCGGACGGGTTTCCATTATGCGCACGGTATCCCCAATGTTACACTCGTTCTTTTCGTCGTGTGCAACAAACTTCTTCGTTCTCTTAACGAACTTTCCGTATTTGGGGTGCTTCATCTTACGCTCAACCGACACCACGATGGATTTGTCCATCTTGTTGCTGGTTACAACACCGATACGTTCTTTACGTAGTGATCTTTCTGCCATTGTTTCTTCTATTACTTGTTAACGGCTTTCGCTTCTTTATTACGAATCTCAGTCTGAATACGCGCAATCATTCGACGGTTAGAACGGATCAGCATCGGGTTCTCTACCGGCGAGATCGCGTGATTGATCTTCGTCTTTGAATAATCAGCGCTCATTTCGCCGAGTTTCTCCCTGAGTTCATCAAGGGTTAGGTCTTTAATATCTTTCGCTTTCATGATTCCTGTCAAATCAAATATTACCGTCATAATCGTTACGCACAACAAAACGTGTACGAACCGGAAGCTTTTGTGCCGCAAGGCGAAGCGCTTCTTTAGCAATCTCCACACTTACTCCATCTGCTTCGAACAAAATGCGTCCTGGTTTTACAACCGCTGCATAATGTTCCACTGCACCTTTACCTTTACCCATACGAACTTCGAGTGGTTTTTTGGTAATANNTCCGGGAAAATGCGAATCCACACTTTTCCTTCACGCTTCATAAAGCGAGTTACCGCGATACGGGCTGCTTCAATCTGACGTGATGTCAAAAGTGCTCCGTCTACGGATTTCAGTGCGAATGATCCGAAAGCAATTTCAGTTCCGCGCTTGGCGTCACCGCCGAGGCTTCCTTTGCCTTTCTGGACTTTTCTGTATCGTGTGCGTTTGGGCTGTAACATTGCTATACTTTATTACGCTGATTATTTTCTCTTTCTTTTTCCTTTTCCTGCTCCACCACGGTCGCCACGATCGTGCCCTTTAGAAGGAGCGCCGCCTTGCTGCGAAGTGGATGAACCGAGTGCTTTGGTCATTCCGAAGTTTGGAGAAAGATCACGCTTTCCGAAAACTTCACCTTTACACACCCATACTTTAATTCCGATCAAACCATAAGTAGTTAAAGCCTCACCTACTGCATAATCGATGTCTGCACGAAGAGTATGAAGTGGTACACGACCTTCCATAAATGTCTCTGAACGTGCAATCTCAGCACCGTTCAAACGACCGGAAATCGTTACTTTAATTCCTTCACCACCCATGCGGATACAGCTGGCAATTGCCATCTTGATTGCACGACGGTAGGAGATACGAGCTTCGATCTGACGAGCAACACCATCAGCAACCAGGCGTGCATCAACTTCAGGACGCTTGATCTCAAAAATGTTGATCTGTACTTCCTTACCGGTAAGCTTCTTTAGCTCTTCCTTCAACTTGTCAACTTCTTGTCCGCCTTTACCGATGATCACACCGGGACGTGCAGTATTGATAGTAACGGTGATGAGCTTAAGAGTACGTTCGATAACGATCTTGGCAATACTCGCTTTACGGAGACGGGCCATGAGGTACTTGCGGATTTTTTCATCTTCCACAAGCTTATCGGCATACTTACGTCCACCGAACCAGTTTGAATCCCATCCGCGGATGAATCCGAGGCGATTACCTATTGGGTTTGCTTTTTGTCCCATTCTTGTTGATCAATTAATTGTTGCTGTCTACTACGATTGTTACATGATTGGAACGCTTGCGAACGCGGTACGCACGGCCTTGTGGGGCAGGACGCAAACGCTTCAACGCGCGGGCTCCGTCTACCATGACCTCTTTCACGATCAGGGCTTCGGCACTTAGTCCTTCATTCTTTGCCTCCCAGTTAGAGATGGCTGAACGAAGCACCTTCTCCATGTTCTTGGAGGCATGCATTGGATGATGCTGCAAAATATGCAGGGCCTTCAGTACATCGACTCCACGGATGAGGTCGGCCATCAGACGCATCTTACGAGGAGAAGTTGGGCAATCCTTAAGGACAGCGAGTCCTTTGGTCTTGCGCTCTTCTTTAATCTTCTCCGCACTCAGTTTTTTTCTGGCACCCATATTCTGTAATGCTATTTATCGGTTGCTTACTTACTTCCTTTATCTTTCTTATTTCCGGCATGCCCGCGAAATGTACGGGTAGGCGCGAATTCTCCTAGTTTGTGCCCTACCATGTTCTCGGTTACATACACTGGGATGAACTTGTTACCGTTGTGAACGGCAAAGGTTAATCCTACAAACTCGGGTGTAATCGTTGAAGCGCGTGACCATGTTTTGATCACATTCTTCTTGGATGATTCCTGCTGCTCGGTTACGCGCTGAGCAAGTTTATAATGTACGAAAGGCGGCTTCTTTAATGAACGGCTCATAATCTATTTATTTCTTTCTTCTTTCAAGAATCAGTTTGTTGGAGAGCTTTTTCGGTGCACGCGTCTTGTATCCTTTTGAAGGAAGACCTTTACGTGAACGAGGGTGACCACCAGATGAACGGCCTTCACCACCACCCATTGGGTGATCGACAGGGTTCATGGCAACACCACGGTTACGCGGACGACGACCTAACCAACGTGAGCGTCCTGCCTTACCTGAACGAACAAGGTTGTGTTCAGAGTTAGAAACCGCTCCGATAGTTGCAATACACGTACCGAGGATAAGGCGAGTCTCACCGGAAGGCATTTTGATAATTGCATACTTACCGTCTCGTGCACTCAATTGTGCATAGGAACCGGCACTGCGGGCAATTGATCCACCTTTTCCGGGATAAAGCTCAATGTTATGAATGATCGTACCCAGTGGAATATCACTCAGATAAAGTGCGTTTCCAATTTCTGGTGCAACACCTTTTCCGGAATTGATCTCCTGACCAACCTGAAGTCCTTGCGGAGCCAGGATGTAACGCTTATCTCCATTCTTGTAGGTTACAAGAGCGATACGTGCGCTACGGTTTGGATCGTATTCAATTGTAGTAACAGTACCGGCAACTGCGTGGTTATCGCGCTTGAAATCAATCATACGATACTTACGCTTATGACCGCCACCGAGGTAACGCATGGTCATTTTACCGGAATTGTTTCTTCCGCCACTTTTACGTGAAGGTGAAATAAGGCTCTTCTCTGGCTTGGAAGCGGTAATCGTTTCGAAGCTTGCAGGTACCTTGTGACGGGTACCGGGAGTATTGGGTTGAAGTTTTTTCAGTGCCATTTTGCTGCGTCTTAAATGTTACCGTAAAGATCGATTACATCACCTTCTGCAAGTGTAACAAAAGCCTTTTTGATCACAGGCTGAGAAGCCTTTGACACACCCTTATTGGTGTATTTGGTCTTTTCTTTTCCACCGCCAAGCGTAATGGTGTTTACAGATTTAACAGTTACGTTAAAGTGTTTTTCCACTGCTTTCTTGATCTCTACTTTATTTGCACCACGGGCAACGATAAAACCATAACGGCCTTTCTCGTTTTGTGCGGTTACCTTTTCGGTAATGATTGGTTTAATCAGGATACTCATGGCCTCAGTTGTTTAAAGTGTTCTCGATTTTCTGAAGGCTTCCTTCGCAAATTACGAGGTGGTTAGCGTTCATGATATCGTATGTGCTGAGCTCTGCAGCCGGAACAACTTTGCTCTTTTCAAGATTACGTGAAGAGAGGTAAATGTTGTGATCCACATCTGGAACAACAACAAGTGTCTTTTTCCCGCTTAGCTCAAGATTTTTCAGAATCCCTGTAAATTCACTAGTCTTGGGAGCAGCCATTTTGAAGTCCTCAAGGACCAGAATACTTTTCTCCTGAGCTTTATAGCTAAGTGCAGAACGACGAGCTGCTTTTTTCAGCTTTTTATTGAGCTTAAACTCATAGTCGCGTGGTTGCGGTCCGTGGATGTTACCACCCTGCTTGAACAGAGGGCTTTTGATGCTACCTGCACGTGCACCACCAGTACCTTTCTGACGCTTCAGCTTGCGGGTAGAATAATTCACTTCTGCACGCTGCTTCGTTTTGGAGGTTCCCTGACGCTGATTAGCGAGGAATAATTTTACATCCAGATAGATCGCATGATCGTTGGGTTCAGCTGCAAAGATTGCATCACTAAGCGTTGCTTTCTTGCTGGTTTTTTTACCCTGTATGTTATAGATCTCGAGTTCCATAGTCTTATTTCTCTACGATTACGAATGAACCTTTAGGACCAGGAATTGAACCTTTCACTACGATAAGATTCTTATCCGCGATCACACGTAATACTTCAAGGTTGGTCATTTATACACGATCACCACCGGTACGTCCTGCCATGCGCATGCCTTTGAAGACACGTGATGGGAATGAACATGCACCAATAGATCCCGGAGCACGGAGACGGTTATGCTGACCATGAGTCTGGCCACCAACTCCTCCGAATCCATGACGCTTAACAACGCCCTGGAAACCTTTTCCTTTTGATGTACCAACTACATCTACGAATTCGCCTTCTGCAAAAACTGCATCGATACGAACTTCATCACCTAAACTTAGTGCCTGTTCGAATCCTTTGAATTCAACAAGCTTTGCTTTTGGTGTTGTGTTGGCCTTTTTAAAATGACCCTTAAGTGCAGCCGGAGTATTTTTCTCACGACGCTCTCCGAAGCCAAGTTGAATGGCAGAGTAACCGTCCTTATCGGACGTCCGTACTTGCGTTACTACGCAAGGACCAGCTTCTATAATCGTGCATGGCAAATTCTTGCCCTCGGCACTGAAAAGACTGGTCATTCCTACTTTTTTACCTATGATACCAGGCATGGTTGTGTTTTAATTTATGACTAAACTTTGATTTCTACTTCAACACCGCTGGGAAGTTCGAGGCGCATAAGAGCATCCACAGTCTTTGAAGAAGAACTGTAAATGTCTAGCAGACGCTTGTACGAACACAGCTGGAACTGTTCACGTGCTTTCTTGTTCACGTGGGGAGAACGCAGTACAGTGTAGATGCGCTTGTGTGTTGGCAGGGGAATTGGTCCGCTGACAACAGCACCTGTAGCCTTAACGGTCTTAACAATCTTCTCTGCGGATTTATCCACCAGATTGTGATC
>DEHO01000031.1:0-2427 GCA_002351955.1 Flavobacteriales bacterium UBA2798 | reverse complement strand
CGGATATTATTATGCTGTAACTTTTCCTTTTGCTTTTGCGATCACCTCGTCTGCGATGTTACGTGGTGCTTCGTTGTAGTGAGAGAACTCCATTGAAGAAGTTGCACGACCCGAAGTGATGGTACGAAGCTGTGTTACGTAACCGAACATTTCAGAAAGTGGAACTTTTGCTTTTACCACTTTAGCACCTGCACGATCGTCCATGCCTTCAATCTGGCCACGACGACGGTTAAGGTCACCTACTACATCACCCATGTTTTCTTCAGGTGTAAGAACCTCCAGTTTCATGATAGGCTCAAGAAGAATTGGTTTTGCTTTCGGCATTGCTTCACGGTAAGCCATCTTCGCGCACAATTCAAATGAAAGTGCATCAGAATCGACCGCGTGGTAAGAACCATCAAGAAGAGTAACTTTCATTTTATCCATTGGATAGCCTGCAAGTACACCTGTCTTTAATGCTTCTTTGAATCCTTTTTCTACAGATGGAACAAATTCGCGAGGAACGTTACCACCTTTAACTTCATTTACAAACAAGAGTGCCTCTTTCTGATCTTCGTCGGCCTGCTGAATACGAACTACGATATCAGCAAACTTACCGCGACCACCCGACTGCTTCTTGTATACCTCTCTGTGTTCAACAGATCCGGTAATCGATTCTTTATAGGCAACCTGAGGAGCACCTTGGTTACATTCTACTTTGAATTCGCGTTTCAAACGGTCGAGGATAATTTCAAGGTGAAGTTCTCCCATTCCTGAGATTACAGTCTGACCTGTTTCTTCGTCTGTCTTAACACGGAAAGTAGGATCTTCTTCNNATTGGGTTCTTTTCGTCACACAAAGTATCACCTGTTTTGATGTCTTTAAAACCAACAGCAGCTCCGATATCACCGGCTTCGATGAATTCGATTGCATTTTGCTTGTTAGCGTGCATTTGGAAAATACGGGAGATACGCTCCTTGTTTCCGCTGCGGGTATTTAGTACGTAAGAACCTGCATCGAGACGACCGGCGTAAGCACGGAAGAAGCAAAGGCGTCCTACGAATGGATCCGTTGCAATTTTAAATGCAAGAGCTGTGAATGGTTCTTTAATATCAGGACGACGGGTAACCTCTTCGCCGGTATCAGGGTGAGTACCTACAATATTGTCCTTATCAAGCGGACTAGGCATCAACTCCATTACGAAGTCGAGCATTGTTTGTACACCTTTGTTTTTGAAAGAAGATCCGCAAACCATCGGAACGATCTTGCTGGCAAGACAGGCCTGACGTAGTGCTGCGAAAACTTCAGCTTCAGTAATTGAGGAAGGATCTTCGAAATACTTCTCCATCAACTTATCATCGAATTCAGCAACAGCCTCGAGAAGTTTCTCGCGGTATTCTTTTGCTTCCTCCATCATATCTTCAGGAATCGGAACTTCCTTGAAAGTCATCCCTTGGTCAGCCTCATTCCATTCGATACCACGGAAATTGATCAGATCGACAACACCACGGAATTTATCTTCTGCACCGATTGGCAACTGAAGAGGAACTGCATTACCACCGAGCATTTCGCGTACCTGCTTCACTACATTGAGGAAGTCGGCGCCCTGACGATCCATTTTATTTACGAAACCGATACGAGTTACCTTGTAACCATCGGCAAGACGCCAGTTGGTTTCAGACTGTGGCTCTACTCCGTCTACTGCAGAGAAAAGGAACACCAATCCATCAAGGATACGAAGTGAACGGTTCACCTCAACGGTGAAGTCAACGTGACCCGGAGTATCGATGATATTAATCTTGTATTTGTTATCACGGTAGTTCCAGAAACAAGTAGTTGCAGCTGAAGTAATGGTAATACCACGCTCCTGCTCCTGTACCATCCAGTCCATGGTAGCTGCACCATCGTGCACCTCACCAATTTTGTGGTTTACTCCGGTGTAATAAAGAATACGTTCAGTAGTAGTCGTTTTACCAGCGTCAATGTGCGCTGCGATACCAATGTTACGTGTATATTTCAGGTCTGCCATAGCTCGTTTCCTCCGTTATTAGAATCTGAAATGTGAGAAAGCCTTGTTTGCCTCAGCCATACGGTGTACATCTTCTTTCTTTTTGAAAGCAGCACCTTCTTCTTTGGAAGCTGCGATGATTTCACCGGCAAGTTTTTCTGCCATTGACTTCTCGTTACGTGAACGTGAATAGCCAATGAGCCATTTCATGGCCAATGACTGTTTGCGGCTATCGCGAACAGGGGTTGGAATCTGGAAGGTAGCACCACCAACACGACGACTACGAACCTCAACGGCCGGAGTAACGTTTTCAAGTGCTTTTTTCCAGATATCAAGACCGTTTTCACTGGTCTTTTTCGCTACGATATCGATAGCATCATAAAAGATCTTGTACGCCACGCTCTTGTTACCCTGAAGCATCAGGTTGTTCACGAACTTGG
>DEHO01000058.1 GCA_002351955.1 Flavobacteriales bacterium UBA2798 | reverse complement strand
TTCAATCCCTTTTTCATTCCTAAGATGATTGCCGATATTGCTTCAGGGCATATTTCAATCACCTATGGTTTCAGGGGACCAAATTTCACCACTGTTTCTGCCTGTGCTTCCTCTACGAATGCAATCAATGATGCCTTCACCTATATCCGTATGGGTAAGGCTGATATCATTATTACCGGAGGCTCTGAAGCAACTGTGCATGAAACCGGAGTAGGTGGATTCAATGCTCTTCACGCCTTATCAACCCGCAATGATTCACCCGAAACAGCTTCACGTCCTTTTGATAAGGATCGAGATGGCTTTGTATTGGGAGAAGGAGCCGGATGTTTGATTTTGGAAGAGTATGAGCATGCCAAAAAACGCGGCGCAAAAATTTATGCTGAAGTAGTTGGTGGAGGAATGTCGGCAGATGCCCATCACCTTACCGCTCCACACCCTGAAGGTCTCGGTGCGCGCAATGTGATGAAATACGCACTTAGCGATGCCGGTATTCGCGTAGAAGATATCGATTACATCAACGTTCACGGAACCTCAACTCCTTTGGGAGATGTTGCCGAAACAAAAGCAATTCTTGGTGTTTTCGGAGATCATTCGTACAAGCTCAACATCAGCTCAACAAAATCAATGACCGGACACTTACTTGGTGCTGCCGGAGCCATTGAAGCTTTGGCCTGTGTGCTGGCGGTAAGCAAGAATATCATTCCACCAACCATCAACCATTTTACAGACGACCCGGACTTGGATCCACGTCTGAATCTCACCTTCCATAAGCCTCAGGAGCGCGTTGTAAATTACGCATTGAGCAATACCTTCGGATTTGGCGGACACAATGCCTCCATCATCCTTAAGAAGTTCCAAGGGTAAATCCATTGTTTTCCTTCTTTCGCTATAAAGATCCGGATGAAAAAGCAATAAGCGCTTTCGTCAGGAATAAATTTGGCATTCGTATACACAAGGCAGATCTCTATCTGCAGGCATTTCTGCATAAATCACATTTGCGGGATGAACCCAAAGCACACGAGCGAAGCAATGAACGATTGGAGTTTCTTGGTGATGCTGTTCTCGATGCCATTGTAGCTGAATATTTGTACCGCCATTTCCCTTCCGAAACAGAAGGTTTCCTGACAAAAATTAAATCGCGAATTGTTAAACGGGAAACACTAAACATGCTTGGCGAAAAACTGAATTTAGACAGTCATATCCGTCATACACGGTTTGGAATCAACAACCCAAAATCGCTATTGGGAAATGCATTTGAAGCCTTGATTGGTGCCATTTATCTCGACCAGGGTTTTGAGGTCACACGAAAAGTAGTGCTGCATCAGATTCTTGAGAAATACATCGATCTGAATGCTATCGTTCAGGTTGAAACCGATTATAAGAGCCGCATCATAATTTGGTCCCAACGCGAGCGGCGAAGAATAGATTTTGTTTTGTTGTTGGAAGAAAATCTCGGTGCGGAAATGCGTTATGAAATCGAACTGCGGATTGATCAGGAGCCGTTTTCAAAAGCAAGCGCACGCACAAAAAAAGAAGCAGAACAAACAGCATCAAGAGATGCATGGGTTACGTTGTTTCCGGGAGAGACCGACTAAAAAAAGTTAAGCGATAAACCAATGGAAAAGGTTCTGAAATCTTCTCCTTCTTTCATCACCGGTGTAAGTGAATAGTATGCATATAAAGCCAGTCGGTTGTATCCCATATGAAGGGTAGGACCATACTGAAGTTTTTCGAACCCTTTATAATTGTAGCGTTTGTATTTTCCCTGGTCATCTACAATTAAGGAATGATTACCAACCAGCCATCCCGCTTTAAATCCAGGATAAAAAAAGAATCCGTCACGCTTGCTTCTGATGCGCAACTGAAAGGGAAGTTCAATCAGGGTTAATCGGATTTTGTTTCGCTTGTAGGAATACCCTGTAGGAAGTGGCTCAATCCTATAGCGACGAATTCCGGAAGTATCAATCGTGTTGGTGAAAGCACCATTATGATGAACATTATGCGAACCGATTCCCGGACCAAAGGCAAAGGCAATGGTGCTTCTTTTATTTAGTGGAATATCAATCATGCGTGATGCGGCTATCCCGAATGAATACCATTTCGACTGAATTCCATTTGGGAGTGGCTCCCAACGATCCTGATAAACATCCATCATCCAGCGATGCATGCGTTCCGGTGAATTGTACTCTCCGGGAATGATTCCTTTATAGGCTTCTTCTGCACTGATCTGACAAAACGCAATGGGCGTATTCAAAAGAAAAACAAAAACTAATATTCCCCTCATGCTTTGAGTTGTTTTTGCCAATTCCACGCATCGCGCAAAGCATCTGCTAAACTGAGTCTGGCTTTCCAGCCCAGTAGTTGTTCAACTTTCTCTGTTGAGGCCCAGATCTGCTCAACATCTCCGGATCTTCGTGGACCAACCGTATAGGGAACATCAATTCCACTAATCTTCTTAAAAGTGTTTACGACTTCAAGCACAGTTTCTCCCTTGCCGGTTCCAACATTGAAGACCTCACGTAAGGGTTCATCTGTTTCAGAATGGATCCATTCCAGTGCCTTTACGTGGGCATCTGCAAGGTCAACAACATGGATGTAATCGCGAATGCAGGTGCCATCAACGGTGGAATAATCATTTCCGTGAATAGTAAGAGAAGATCGTTGTCCTGCCGCTGTTTGGGTAATGTAGGGAATCAGATTGTTTGGAACACCTCTGGGAAGCTCTCCAATCCTTCCTGAGGGGTGAGCGCCGATCGGATTGAAATAGCGCAATAAAACGCAACGCAAAGCCTGTCCTGAAGCAATCACGTCTTCGATGATCTGCTCACAAACAACTTTGGTGTATCCGTAGGGCGACATTGCCTGTTTTGAGGGGGAGGATTCTGAAACGGGCACCTGTTCAGGCTGGCCATAAACCGTGCAGGAGGAAGAAAACACAAGATCGTTCACCCCAAAATCTTTCATTAATTCGAGCACTACCACAAGTGAGCCAATATTGTTGTGGTAGTATTTTAAGGGTTGTGCTACAGATTCTCCAACTGCTTTGCAGGCAGCAAAATGGATGATCCCCGAAGGTCGTTCCTTTTCGAAAATTTTTCGAAATGCATTTTTATCCGTGCAATCACACTCATAAAATGGTAATGTGGTGCCGCATAATTCATTTAACCGCTCAACGATGAAGGGTTCCGAATTGGAAAAATCATCTACGATAACAGGATGAAAACCGGCTTTGCATAATTCAACTACTGTATGCGAACCAATAAAACCGGCACCGCCTGTTACAATTATTTTTTTTCCTGTCGACATCTTGCGTTTCCGACCAAAGATAATACAAAAGGAGATGTATGAATTAATCCGCCCAACCTGTACGGAACAATCCTCTGCAGCCTCCTTGTGTTGAGGACGGATGTTTGGCGTAATAAGCATCTCCTGCAGCAATGCGAATCTCTTTCTCTGATTTCTGAAGTGCCCAATTTTCAATTGCAGCATGAATAACATAAGCTTCGGGAGCCAAAAGACCGGTAGTGGTTACAAGCGGATACCCTCCTGAACGCTGCAGATAGGGCCTGAAATAGGAGGTGGAATAGCAGGCGATAATCATGGCGTCTTTTGGTCGTTTATCTGCGTTGAGAACCGGCGCAAGTGTATCATCCATTAGTCCGTTATGCCCGTTAAAGATTAACAAATCAGCGCCACTGTGAAAGGGATATTGTTTATCTGAAAGGCTAATGCTGTCATTAAGTATGCCTGCCAAACTATGCATATAGCTTCTTAAGCATTGTTTCATGCGATCTCCCCGATAGGCGTCTGCAATCATAATAATTGCTGTTCCATTGCTCATGGTTTTTCGGAAAACAACTCTTTCCAGAATATTGCTGTCCGGATTCGCCTGCTGGAGGGAGAGTTTCCAGTCTGTTTTTAACTTGAAGTAAGAACGAACACCGTACCCCGCTCCCCAATAGAGATTGGTGTTAAGATTCATTCCGTCACCAAGCTTGGAATTCACAGGAACGATGCCCTGATTGAGGTTGTCGCACAGGGGCACAAATACGTGTACAATCAGAGGAACGTGTGAAGTTATTTTGCTTGCCAGTGCTTTTTTAATTGAGGAGCGGTCTTCCACCCACAATGCTTCTGCCCGATGCAAGAGAATTTCGGGAACACTTACCACTGATCGAACGGCTGCCGAGGTGTCGGGTTGAATACTGAACAGCAGATACAGAATAATTGATTTCACAGCTGTAAAACGGATGAAACCGGTTTTTCGTATCTGTCTTAGTGATGGTCTTTTATTCTTTCTTCGAGTGCTTTCATTTGCAAACTCATCAATAGAAGCGATTGCTTGGCGAGAAGGAGGTTTTCTTCGAGAACCAATACTTTGTTCTTTAGCGGGAGTACACTTTCAGAATATTCTTCCTCGTTCATGTTTAAAGAGAGGTATATTCTCTTTTTCATTGTGGCACTTATTTTCCCGGTTCGTTCGATATAGGCAATGAGATGCACTGAACGGTCAACCCTGAGGGCCAAATCTTTTTGCCGGAGTCCTGATGCAATCCTGGCTGCTTTGATCCGAAGGCCTGTATGCATGGTTTGGTTTTTAGTAGTACAAATCACGCAGAATAAACCGAATAACTACTGACAGATTTTGTCTAATTCAGACAGATTTTGTCCGGTTAAGCAATACCGTTCAATTAAAAGAGCTGTATTTTTGGAAGATGAACAAAGTTGAGCATATTGGAATAGCTGTAAAAAGCATTCAGGAGTCAGCACGGGTTTTCGAGCTTTTGCTGGGAGCGCCTGCTTACAAGGAAGAACAGGTTGAAAGCGAAGGGGTAAAAACAGCTTTTTACCAGGTGGGCGAAACAAAGATTGAACTCCTTGAGGCGACAAAACCCGACAGCGCTATTGCTAAATTTATTGAAAAGAAGGGAGAAGGAGTACATCATATTGCTTTTGATGTGACTGACATTGAAAAGGAAATTTCAAGGCTTAGCGCTGAGGGGTTTGAATTGATACACAAAACCGGAAAAGACGGCGCAGATAATAAGATCATAGCGTTTTTGCATCCAAAGTCCACCAATGGTGTTTTGGTTGAGCTTTGTCAGGAAAAGCTTTGATTATATTACGCCGATTTCTTTTAGCAAGAACTCCAATTCGCCATTCAATTGATAAGCCTGTATACCCAGGTTTTTTGCACCGACAATGTGTTGCGGTGAGTCGTCGATGAACAATGTTGTTGCTTCATGGAGACCGTTTTCTTTAAGCACATGGAGAAAGGCTTCTGCATTCGGTTTTCTTTTTTGAATTCGGTGGGAATAGTATATACCGGAGAATACTTCCTCAAAAACATTGTGTCCGTATTCACGGATTATTTCCTCTTCGAACGATTGAGCATGAATTTCGTTGGTATTGCTAAGCAAGTACAGGGGAAATTTTTGTTTTAGCTTATACAAAAGTTCAACCCTGTTTTCGGGCAGGTCGAGCAGAATACTATTCCATGCTTTGTCGATTTGCTGATCACTGAGTGCATCGCTGCTTAATTTTCTTACTTCATTGCGAAAGTCTGCAGAAGAGATTTTACCGGTTTCCAGATCGTCGAATAATTTACCTTGATCTTTTTGTGAATACAGCACTTCAACTCCCAATGCCTTGAATGCATCTATTGGTTTTTGGTAATCGATGTTGAGCAGAACACCACCCAGATCTAAAATTATTGCGTCAATCATAAGCGCAAAGAAACAGAACGGAATCAAAAGCAAAAAACCCTATTCGCAATACGAACAGGGTTCTTTCTTACACGGGTGGGCCCACCTGGGCTCGAACCAGGGACCCTCTGATTATGAGTCAGATGCTCTAACCGGCTGAGCTATAGGCCCGGTATTAAAGGAGTGCAAATATAAAAAAACCCCGGATTTGTGGTCCGGGGTTCTGGTATCTTTAAGTGGACGATTAATTCTTGATGAACTGAGCGTCTTTATTATCGTAGTTGATATAGTAAGCTCCGGATTTAAGACCGGAAACATCTACTTCATCTCCGTAACCTTTCTTTACAATGTTACCGTAAGAGTCGTAAATCTCGTAGCGTGTTTTAACTCCTTTTTCAGTTCCGGCTTCAACAAATTTAATGGGGGAATTCTTTACTTTTTTAGGAACGAAATCAACTTCCTTAACGGAAGGATCAGAGAACGTTTTGGGTTGAGAATAACGAGGACGGTTGGTGTAGTCGACCTGTTTAACGCGCACGGTGTTTTCGCCGCTGTGTGGTGTCAATTGAAATTCGTAAGCGTGTTCTGCCGGTGTACCATTCCCGTCAACTTCTCCAACAGGAATCCATTTGTTCCAGACTTTCTGTTCGATAACGTAAGGTAATTTTCCGTTTTCTCCTTTTGCTTTCCAGGTAAGCTTACCGGAAGGACTCACCTGCATGTCGGTAACTTCGAATGTAGATTTAGGTTTTAATACTTCCGGGTTAAGGACTTTTGGCACGCAACCTTCTTTGTGTTCGATTTTCACAACAATGGCATCACCAACATTTAGCTTAAAGAGCGACAAGTCGATCTCGAAAGCAGAAGAGTTAACTTCATCGGTGGTTACATTATCGTTAACCATAACACGAATGGTGCAGAAACCAATGTTCCCGGCAGCGAAGGGGTTTTGAACGTATAAGTTCTTACCCTGGTAGTTCCCTTCCAGTACGAGATTAGCAGAAAAGCTGTTCGTCGCAGACAGGAAAAAGAGAATTGGAAGAAGCAGGTGTTTCATCGTTTGATGTAATGACACTTTTTTCATTAAGGCGCAATATTAACTTCAATTTTAATCAATTCAAAAAGAAAACACTAAAATTTTGCCGTTTAACCCCCTTTTTTCGTCGATAAACCTTTTCTTGGCCTGAACTCATTGGTTGATAACAGATTATTTTGCATTTTTGCCTATTAAAGGTTATTATTGTGAGTATTCCCAAAAACTGCAACATCATGAAACGCTTGCTTGCCTACACCATCGCAGGCTCCTTTTTGCTGAGCTCCTGCGGAGGTGGTTCAGAATCAGGATCTAACGAAACGGAAAAACCAACTCGTATCGCCAAAGGCGATGTTGCCTTAGGAGGCTCCTTCAACCTTGCGGAAAACGAGAAGTATAACACGCTGTTCCCCTACGAAATCAAGGATGCCGGCTCTGCACACATTGCCTGGCAGATTTTTGAAGGATTGGTGAGAATGAGTCAGAAAGACCTGTCCATTCAACCCAGTATTGCCGAAAGTTGGGAAGTAAGCGATGACCAGAAAGAATATGTGTTCCATCTTCGCAAGGATGTCCGTTTCCATGACGACCCCTGTTTTGCTGATGGAAAAGGCCGTTTGGTGACAGCTACTGACATTAAATTCTCGCTGGAACTGGCCTGCACAAAAGGCATTAGCGATCAATCCTACGAACTTAATTTTAAAGAGCGTCTCGAAGGAGCGCAGGCTTTCTATAATGGAGAAGCAAAAGAAGTGAGCGGCGTTGAGGTTGTTGATGATTATACAGTAAAGATCCGCACTATCGCTCCATCTTCAGCCTTCCTTTACATTTTGGCTAATCCTGTTGCTTCAGTTATTCCTAAAGAAGGGTATGAGAAGTACGGTAAAGACTTAAAAATTGGAACAGGGGCATTTAAATTCAGTACTGGTGGTGATGCAAAAAGTGAGTTGATTCTGGTTAGAAATGAAAACTATTATCGTGTAGACAAACACGGTAATCAGCTACCCTACCTTGATACAGTACATATCTATTTTGTAAATGAAGACACTGAGGAGCTTGATATGTTCCGCGAAGGTGAACTGAGTATGATTTACGGACTGCCTGCAGAGAAAATTTCTGAAGTGGTTCAGGAAAACATTCCGGATTTCACCAATAAGCCACCAAAGTATATTTTGCTTCGCGAACCGGAAATGTCAACCCAGTTTTATGAACTTAATCTTACTCGTCCGCAGTTTAAAGATGTTCGTGTAAGAAGAGCATTGTCTATGGCTATCGATCGCTCCAAGATCATGGAGAACGTTCTGAATGGTCAGGCTGCTGCCAACGGTGCACGCCAGAACCAAACGGGTAACTACGGTCTGGTTCCGCCACTTTATCAGTTTTCCAAGTACGACACTTCAATAACCCGTGGATATACCTATAATCCTGAAATGGCTAAAAAACTAATGGCCCAGGCGGGTTACCCTGGTGGAAAAGGTTTTCCTACACTTAAGTTACTTGTAAATTATGGCGGCTCACGCAACACAAAAGTGGCTAGTGAAGTTATGCGTCAATGGAGAGATGTATTAGGAATCAACATCGAGCTTGAGCAGGTATCGCTTGCGCAAAAGATTGAAGACTCCCAATATGGTCGTGCCGACATATACCGCTCTGCATGGGTGGCAGATTATCCCTCTCCTGAATCGTTCCTTTCCATAGCCTACGGAAAGAATGTGCCTGCAACACTGGATCTTCCTTCACACCCCAATACAATGCGTTACAAGAGCGCAGAGTTCGACAAGTATTATGAATTGGGGATGGCCGCAAAAACAGAGGAGGAGCGTTATGCAAACTTTGCGAAGGCAGAAAGCATTATGATGCAGGATTGCCCTGTAATCATCATTTGGTATGTTGAGAATTATCGCCTGCTTCATTCGAGCGTTCATAATTTCCACAATAATCCGATGAGCTATTTCGATCTCTCAGATATTTATCTGAAAGCTCCGGTTGCTGAAAAGCCAGCCGAAAAGAAAAATTGATCTACTATAAAAAAAAAGCCTGTCGAACCCGACAGGCTTTTTTGTTTTGTGGAGGAGCGGAACAAGCATTGAACTTTAAATAAACCGTTGTTTCTCTACTTTAAGGAAGTGCAGATACGGTAATAAGAGGGGTTGAATTACCTGGGGTAAACCGGATCGGGGATACCTGAACGTTGAGGCTAAGGCTAGGACAAAAAAAGGGCCACAAATTGCAGCCCTTTCAATTAAATTCACTTATAAAATCAAATCGCTGATGGCTCTCTGAGGGATTGAATTCCTTTGAGCATATCGCGTGCCTGTACTTCGCTGTAATCTCCCATTGCGTAGGAGTGAACGATGTACTCAAGCTTTCCAATTTTAACAAGACCAAATACGTGGTAGTAATCGCGCTGACCAGTGCCTTCAGGGAGTGAAGCCTTATAGAGCAGCAGGTCATTTTCGTCGGTCAGGTATTCTTCTTTAAAAACATCATCAGAAGCCAAACGGTCTTTCTCGCGCTTGATGTAGTTTCCTTCGCCATCCGTCTCCTCAATAATGAGGTAGAACTCTTCATTGCCTTCTTTTCCAACTTTGATGTCCCAGGTAAGCATATTGGTGTCGCGAACAACTGTTACAGGAAATGGACTTCCGTTTTCAGAGATGATGTCGGTCACCATCATTGATGCCATCAAGCCGTGTGGTTCGAGGTCGAATTCGCTCATTCCGGTATAGTCGATATCCGACACTACCGTGCTGTCGTCGTTATTCTCGTCGGTTTTTGTTTCGCCTCCGCAAGAGGATAAAAACAAGCTTACAGGAAGAGCCAGAAGGAAAAGATACTTTTTCATTGCTTAGGTTTTCTCCAAAGATAAGACATCCCGCAATAATCGCAACTTATTGTCCTTTTACCTGTACCCGTATACCTTCTGAGTGTGATGTGAACTCGGGGGCATACATGCATTGAATGGTGGTAATACCGTTAGAAAAATCGCCTAGATGCGACACCAGCAGATCGTATTCGAATACATGGGTTCCTTTAGGAAGGTACTCAAAGAAGAAGTTGGTGGCTGCATCGCGGGTGCTTTGGTAATAGCCCAGTCCGTCCTGCCATTTGTATTGCGAAAACACGTTTACAGGCTCGAAGCAGGATGCGCGCATATCTTTCATATGTACATACTCCATGGCACGATCTACCCGCAGCTCAATTTTTACCCTTACACGCGATCCCGGCTCAAGAGATGTTTTTTCATCCACAGGAACCATTTGTTGTCCGGTTTCGGTTTTCTTAACCAGGAAGAGTTTTTTGTTGAGTTTCAGAGGTGTTTCGTGTGGAGTAATTTTATCGAGTTGTTCGAAATACTGCCAGTATACTGCGCCCCAGGCTACTCCGTCTTTTTTCTTGCTGAGTGTGATTTTACCCATTTCCGGAGTGATTTTTTCAGCGCTCCAGGAGGTTTTGAAGTATCCGGTTCCGGCTTCCACTTTTGCCCCCATCTTGGCAGGATCTACGATTTCATTGCCCATGCGGATCTCCACCATTTCATCATTAGAGAGGAGGTCTGTTCCTTTCAGGAGCAGCGCATAACAGGCTTCTGCTGTTGCTTTGGTGGTTTTCCAGTCGCTGGTTTGTTTGTTTTTAAGCAACCATACTTTCAGCTCTTCAACTGTTTCCTGATCATTGGCAACCTCGTCAAACATCTCGATCATCAGCGCGTGGGTTTCAATGGGTGCCTGGTACCAGAAATAACCAACAACATTGTCTTTCCAATACATTCCTAATTCGTCGTGACGAATGGCTTTTTCACGGATTGATTTTACGATATCGCCTGCCAGTTCTTTCATGGTAAAACGATGAGCCGCGAGACCTAGCATTCCTTGAGCATAAAGATTAAAATCGAGCCAGTATTTCTTCGCCTGATCCTGGTAATAAAGCAATGCTTCTTTCAGGTTATCGTCCATCGACAAATCTTTGAAATAACTGCGCGCATAGAGATACTGTATTGCATCGTAACCGATATGTTTTTCTTTTTTGTAATTGGGATAATGGCGTTTGATGTAGTTGTAATCTTCAATGACCCTGCTATCCAGATAACGCACACCATTTTGCACCATTTGCCAGGTAGAATGTTCTTCGCGAATATTTTTAACTCCCAGATGATCCAGATGTCCCATTCCGGTGATGATGTGTTGGGTGATGTACCGGCTTTCGGGCATTCCAGGGAACCACGGCCATCCACCGTTGCTTACCTGCATATTGCGGAGCTTGCCAAGTGCCCTGCTAAGTTCATTGCCCATGCGGTTAAGATCGAATAACACAGCAACACGTTTTTTACGCTCGCTTTCGTCTTTTGCTTCGAGGACCCATGGGGTTTCTTCCAGCATTAGTGATTTCAGTTCCTGGTTTTTTTCCAGATTGGATAAGAACGCTTCCGGTGAACTGCGTTTCCAGTCTTCGAATACCGCTTTTATTTTTGGATTCGAATTGGTGATGTGTGATGCAATGGAATTGGCGTAAAAGCGGGTAAAAACCTGTTCGGCACATTCGTACGGATATTCCATCATGTAAGGCATGGCTTGAATGGCATACCAGGCAGGATTATTAGTGAATTCCAAGGTAAGTTTATGGTGACGCAGCGTTGATGATTTGTTGCTGTTGCTGAGTTTGGTAAAATTGAATTGTTTTGTTCCTGCCTTGCGGATAGGTAGTGGCATACTTTCCGTAACCATCATTCGGTTGGTTAAAATAGGAACAGCCATTTCTTCGCCGTCGGAAAACGAGCCGGAACGCGCAACGAGACGATACGAAACCGCGCCCAGATTTTCGGGGATACTAAATGTCCAGGATGCCGAAGTACTTGCGCCTTTTTTTACAGTGAATTTGATCTGTTCTCCTTTGTGAGCAAACAATGCGTTCACGGTTTTTTGGGTAAGCGGATCGATCAGCTCGAGGGTAATGGTTCCGTCAAGATCTTTTTCGGATAGGTTGCTGATCTTGGTGGTAAATGTTATGCGGTCTCCCTCCCGGAAGAAACGGGGCGCATTGGGCATCACCATTAGTTCTTTTTGGGTAATTACTTCTTTCTCTATGGTTCCGGTTTGCAATTCTTTGGTGTGCGCCAGGCCAAGCAGTTTCCATTTGGTGAGTGATTCCGGCGCGGTGAATTTGAACACAATCTTACCCTCTGCATCTGTTTGTAATTGAGGAAAGAAAAATGCGGTCTCGCTGAAGTTTGTTCGAACCTGCACTTTGCCTTCGGGATTACGTGTGTTTCCTGATTCGTCTCTGCTGCTTTTTTTCCCGTCTTTATCTTTTTCTGCTACTGAAAGATCATCAACATTATCACCTGACCAAGCATATGTTTGTTTAGCCGCTGCAGGAAAACTAATTGATTCTCCATTTTTTTGTTCTTCCATAAGCGCACCTGTAGCAGCCGTTTCTGTTACTGCAGAGACTCTTTCTCTGTCGTAACCGCCGCGCATATAATACCGCTTGTTGTAACCGTATCCGTAATAAGAATAGGTTTCATNNTTCATAGCCAAACCAGTTGATGCGGTCAAAATTCCTCCCCCTTGCGGAGTGGTAGCGTGTCCAGTCTTTACCATATTGCTGACCACTTCTCGAGGCAAATCCATCGCCTGCCGACCAATAGTGCTGTGCGTAATAATAATTGAAAGGATGAAAATAGAACCCATTCGAAGCAAAGGCATCCAATGAAGCATCGTACATGGTGAGCAACATTTCTGCAGCGAGTTTTTCGCCTTTTTTACCTTT
>DEHO01000033.1 GCA_002351955.1 Flavobacteriales bacterium UBA2798 | reverse complement strand
TTGGAATTATGGGGTAGGTACACCGGGAGCACTTCTTTCAATGGTTGGTTATCAGATTTTGAATAATATTGTAGTGAATGAAAAAGTGTTTGATCCGGGTAAGATTCTCGTAAAAATGAGCAAGGATTTGAACAAGTTGCTTAATTCAGGAAAGGAACTTGGAAAAATTGATGATGGAATGGCAATTTCGATTTGTTTTATTGATCACAAAGCGCAGATCATTAAATACGCGGGCGCCGGCAACCCGGGATATATTTTAAGCAAGGGAGAGTTCTATTTATTGGGACATGAAAAATTTCAAATTGGTTCTCGGGAATTTCTAAATAAGTACGAGAGTTCAGGTATGGTGAATTGTATTTTCGAATTTCAAAAGGGAGATAAACTATACTTATTTACGGATGGATTCCAGGATCAGTTTGGTGGGATGGATAATAAAAAATTAGGTAAAAAGAAACTCCTTTCTATGTTAAAGCAGAACAGTAATTTGCCAATGTGCAGCCAGCTTGATACTCTTGTAGGGTACTTTAATGAATGGATGGGAGATAATGAGCAGGTGGATGATGTTACTGTTCTTGGTATTGAACTTTAATGCCTCATTTCTTGAGCGAAATGGAAAATTTGGTTCCAACATTTAACTGACTTTCAACTGCAATTTTTCCCTGTAATGCTTCAACCTGAGATTTTACGAGAAATAATCCAATACCTTTTCCTTCTGTGGTTGTGTTGAGTCTTCTATAAAGACCAAATATTTGATCTGAATATTTTTCAAGATTGATTCCAATACCATTATCGGAAAATTCAATGTATACATTGTCCTCATCCGACCAAGTTTTTATTTGAATAACAGGACTGGTGTTTTTGTTGCAATATTTCAAAGAATTGGAAATCAAATTATGAAAGATGCTGTGGATATAAGATCTTACCGAATATACAGTAGGTTGTTTTTCAAAACTGCAAATTAACATTGCTTTTGCTGAGTCAATGATGCCTGAAAATTCTTCAGTTATTTGGTTTACGATTTCTTTAAAGTCAATAGTTGATTTTTGATTATTTAGACCTTTACTGATTCCAATGATTTCATTTAAATCATTCACAACCATATCCATATTTTCAGCGGATTTAATGATGCCCTGTACCACCTTGCTACGTTCTTCAGTATTTAAATTCTCATTTAAAAGCTGAGTAAAGCCTTTAATCGTTGCTACAGGAGATCGGAGGTTGTGTGAGACGATGTAGCTGAATTGTTCTAATGTTTGATTTTTTTCGAGCAATTCGTCGATAATCCTTTTTCGCTCAATTTCAATACTTTTTGATTTACTTACATCAATAACAGAAATGCTGTAACCAGAAATTTTACTTTCTTCAATAATAGGAATGATTCTGAAATTGTAAAACGTATTTGATTTTTCCAATTCAATTTCCTTTTCAATTTCCTTCCATGATAGTGTAACCTGTTCTAACCAGGAATTGAAAATGCCTGAGATCTGATCAACTATGGAATCACTAATGATTTTTCCTAATTCGATAGGTTTATTTATAAAGTTAAAGTTAGCATAACTTGAGTTGAAGGATTGAATAAAGAAATTTTGATCAATTAAAACATGGCCAACAGTAGTATTTTCATAGATCGATTTTAGGTTTGATTCAGAACGCTTCAACTCACTCATTGCCAGTTTTCGATGATAGAAATTGAGGAATATATTAGCTAGGGAAGTAAGCATTTCCTGTTCTTCGATAAGAAATTGAAACTTAGAATTGTCAGGATAAAATACTTCTATAGCCCCTTTTTTTCCGTCAATGGTATTGAATTGAATTTCTTGTACCTTATTTGATTCAGGGATATCTTCTGATTTAAAAATTTTCTCATTGAATGTGAAACGAACAGAACAATCTTTTGAATTTTGGTATGCAGGTGGTATAAGTTCAATTAGTTTCTTGATAATTTCATCTACATTCCTTTGTTCATCCTGAAGCAAGCCGTTTGCAAGATATAATAGCTTGAGTTCTTTATTCCTTTCCTGGAGTTCGTTGCGGGTTTTAACTTGTTCCTCTTTAACCATAAAGCTGATTAAAGCCATTGAAATGTTTTTGGATACTTCTATTAATATTTTGGGACTGAATAGATTTGCAGTTTGTGGATCTTTTGTGTGTTTTAAAAGGAAATAGGTTATCCCGTTTTCAGCCTGAATCGATACTACATGTGTTCTTTGGAGGTTAAGCAGTTCAGAATATTCATTCACTTTATTCGTTATGAAATCAATTAGTTGGTGGTCATTAATGTTATTGTTAAGTATGTCAGTGTTTAAAAACTCAAATATTTTATTTGATATTATATCATCGCCTGACCCTGTAAACTTTTCAAGTTCGTAATGTGAATCGCTCTGAATCAGTTTAAGTGTCCAGCAAGCGTCAAATTTATTTGTAGTAACAAACAGATCGCAAATCATTTTAAACAGCTCTGTTCTGGATGTGGTTCTGATAATGGTGTCGTTAATGCTGCTCAATAGAAACAACTCTTTATTTCGTTGATTCAAACTAAGTTCAAAATTGTACCATGGTGTTAAGTCTTTAAAGGTCAATAATGAGTATTCCTGATTATCAATTTCAATTGAAATAGATTTAGCTTCGAAGAAGTTCAATTCACCGCTTTCTTTTTTGAACATGTATAAATCTTCAGGCTCGGCAATAAAATTTGTTGTTTGTTCAATCGCACTTAAATCAACTATTGAGGATTTTAAAAGATCATTCAGCGTCTTTTTTGTATCATTATTAATATTAAAAGAGGTATTTGCCTCATTATTGCTTACAACAATGTTTTGAAATTTATCCAATAGAATTATCGGAGTAGGAAAAAATTCAATAATTTTTTTTAATCTGTTCTCTGATGCCAACAAGTTTAACTTAACAAGCTTGTTTATGGTTACATCTTTAATAATAAGAAGGACACCAATATTATTTCCGGATTTGTCAATAAAAGGTTTGAATCTATACGAATGCCAGTAATACGACTGATCCTTCTGCGTTTTTAGCTCAAATTTTGATTCTATTTCTTTATCAATTGCTTTTTTAAAAAACTTATTATAGGTATTGATAAAATCAGGATGAATGAATTCTTTGTAGTCAACTCCCGGTTTAATTTCTTTATTGGTTTGAAATTTGAGCAGATTCCTCATCTGCTTATTGAATGTAAGGACCGAGTGATTATGTGATAACAAGACAATACTGTCACTGGTATTATTTACAATAATATCGTTTAATGGAGTAGAATCTATAGAATTATAGTCTTTTGATTCCGTTTTGAAGTTTGTTTCAAGAATTATAATTGTAAAATGCTCTTTACCTTCCTCGTACCGGCGAACACTTGAATTAATAGAACTTATGGAATTTAAATGTGAGAATGTAATAAGCACTTTCGCATTAGTTGGAAAATCGTTTTTTTGTTGAACTAATTTTTTTAATTTCTTTTTGCTTACTGCCGATAGATAATCTCCTAGATTATTTTCTTCATATAAATTAATCCCGACCGATTCTTCAAAAAACTGTTTTCCGGTTCCATTTAAATTTTTAATGCCTAGGTTTTCATCAATAATGATGCAGGCATTGTCAATGTTTTCAATTAAGAATTGGATGTGGTTCTGATTATTCATCTATTTTTTTCGGAAATCAAATCAATATGTAATATAAGATAATAGTAAGAAATATGTGAATGTCCATTGCCTATTGTTCGTATAAACACGGTGATGAATCATATAAAGCATTGGAGGTTAGGGTTTTAATGTAAAAAAAATGCTGCTCTTTTATAGCAGCATTTTAATAGATTTAATAAAGGCTATGGATTAAACCGTAGTTGCTTTTTTTGCAACATTAATCGTTCTTCCCGGATACACTTTTAATGCAGCATCCAGAATTTCAATTGATTTTTTGAGCGCTTCCTGATTGAGGACGTAGGCAACGCGGACTTCGTTCTGACCAAGACCTTTGCTAGCATAAAATCCGGTAGCCGGAGCCATCATTACAGTTGCGTTTTCAAATTCAAATTCTTCAAGCATCCACTGACAGAATTTATCAGAATTGTCAATGGGTAAGCGTGCCATTGCGTAAAATGCACCACCGGGCTTGGGACACATTACTCCTTCAATTTTATTTAATCCGTCAACCAGAATATTTCTGCGTTGTACGTATTCATTCACTACATTTTCGAAATAGATTTCAGGTGTGTCAAGAGCAATTTCAGAAGCAATCTGACCGAATGTTGGTGGACTCAATCGTGCCTGACCAAATTTGAGGGCTGCTGCAATTACTTCCTGGTTGCGCGTAATAAGAGCACCGATCCGTGCACCACACATGGAGTAACGTTTAGAAACAGAATCCACAAGAATCACATTGTTTTCAATGCCCTCAAGGTTCATTGCTGAATAGGGTTGTGCTCCGTCGTAGCAAAACTCACGGTAAACTTCATCGGCAAAAAGGAAGAGATCATGTTTTTTCACAATATCCCTCAATGCTTCGAGCTCCTTTTTCGAATACAGATATCCGGTTGGATTGCCCGGGTTACAGATCAGAATTGCTTTGGTTTTTGGAGTGATTAATTTTTCAAACTCTTCAATTGGAGGTAATGCATAGCCATTTTCAATACTTGCTGTAATGGGTTTTACCGTTACTCCGGCCATCACTGCAAAACCATTGTAGTTGGCATAAAAGGGTTCCGGAATAATTACCTCATCGCCCTGATCGAGACAAGTCATGAACCCAAAAACGAGTGCTTCAGATCCACCGGTTGTTACGATAATGTCGTTATGCGTGATTTTAATTCCGTATTTATCATAGTATTTCGCCAATCCTTTGCGGTAGGATTCGTTTCCTGCACTGTGCGAATATTCGATCACTTTCAGATCCACTTTTTTCAGTCCGTCGAGTACAATTTGAGGAGTTTCAATGTCGGGCTGACCAATGTTGAGGTGGTAAACGGTTCGTCCCTTGCGTTTTGCCTCTTCAGCATAGGGCACAAGTTTACGAATAGGCGATGGCGGCATCAGCTGACCTTTGGAAGAAATCTGTGGCATGGTGAATAATTATTTTGAGTTGCAAATCTCGCAAACTTCCCGATGCGAACAAAGGGAATTAAAGGTGATTAACCTTTCTTTTTGTTGTCGACCATCACCCTGAATCTCAGTTCTACAGGCGATTTCAGGGCATTTGAATAGACAATCAGTGTTCGGTCCTGGTAACCGATTTTGCCTGCGGTATCAAAACTTACCCTTATAACTCCACTGCCTCCGGGCGGAATAGGGTCCTTGGGATACTCGAATGTTGTACAGGGGCACTGAACCTTAATTTCGGTTATGATAAGGGGAGACTTGCCACTATTGGTAAATGGGTATTCGAATTGAATAACCTTTCCTTCAGGTGTTTTTGCCAGCTTCAGGTTACGGTCAGAAAAACTGAACTCCGCTGCCTGCGCATTGGCAAGAGCGGAGTTCAGAAGAAGATATAGAACGAGGAAAAACCTCATCCAATTAGTTATTTATCGGTGTTCCACCATCTGTTGTACGAACAGGAGCTCCTCCACCTTCAACGGCTTCAACAGTACCTTTGATTCGCAAAACCTTGGTGCCTTCGTTAACAGCATTAGATGTTACAGTAACTGATTTGTTGATCGGACCAACACGCTTTGTGTCGTACTTAACCTTGATCACAGCTGACTCGCCTGGCTTAATAGCGCCTTTTGGCCACTCGGGTACGGTGCATCCGCAAGATCCTTTTGCATCCTGAATAATAAGGGGCTCAGTCCCGGTATTGGTGAATTTAAATTCGCATTCGCCGTTACCGCCTTGCTTGATATTTCCATAATTGTGCTCGTCCTTATCGAAAGTAATCACAGCGCCTTTAACAGCCTGGGCATTTACATTTCCTGCAAGGAGAAGTCCTACAAAAAGAAGTCCGATTGATGAGATGAATTTTTTCATGACAATTGAATTTAATGGTTGGTTGATAGTTTCAAATTTAATGGAGAATCATTTTGGGCTTGCCGTCATTAACAAAGATTTAACAGGGTGCTCTCAGGATTCACCTAGGTATATCAAAATGAATGCCGCTTTTATTGGGTAACAATTACCCCTTTGAAACGCAGTGTTGTCTGGGGTTGGTCCGGATCGTTGCTGTTCACAATAACCGATTTATTGAAAGGCCCAACACGCTTGGAGTCGTACTTGATTTTTACTGTTCCCGTTTTTCCGGGCATGATCGGTTCCTTGGTCCATTCGAGCTCCGTGCATCCGCATGTACGAACTACTTCGCTTAAAATGAGGGGCTCCCCTCCATTGTTGCGGATTATGAAAACATACTCAACATCAGATCCTTCCTTACGGTCGCCCAGGTCGGCATCGTTATTCTCAATAGCCAAAACCGGTTTTGCAGGCAGTACTTGTGCACTCGCTTTTTCGGTCTTGGTCTTTGTGTTTTTCACGGTGGCAGGCTTTGTGGTTTGGGCAGATCCCAGTCCCCAGCCAAGGGAAAAAAGCAGTGTAATTACAATCGTTCTCATAGTTTGATTTATTTGTTTTTCCTGAATTAACTGAACCAAATCTCTCAAAATCTATTCCGGGTTCAGGGACATTAACATTTGGCTAACGAAAATTAACGAACACTTTATTCGAATGGGGTTTGCGCTTTTAGTCCTCGCACAAAATCATACCTTTGCGCCTTGACAGTGGTACATTATGGAGATTTCGAAAAAATACGAACCCGTTGCAATTGAGGCGAAATGGTACAAAGAATGGCTGGATGGCGGTTATTTTAAATCCATCCCGGATGGACGTGAATCCTATACCGTATTAATTCCTCCACCCAATGTTACCGGTGTTCTGCACATGGGACATATGCTGAACAATACCATTCAGGATGTTTTGATACGAAGGGCGCGCATGTTGGGTAAGAATGCCTGCTGGATACCAGGAACCGACCACGCATCAATTGCTACTGAGGCCAAAGTAGTGAACAAATTACGCAAGGAAGGAATCAATAAAGCCGATTTAAGCCGTGAAGAATTCTTGCAACATGCCTGGGACTGGACCGAAAAACACGGTGGAATTATTCTGGAGCAATTAAAAAAACTTGGAGCTTCCTGCGATTGGGACAGAACTCGTTTTACAATGGATGAACATTATTACAACAGCGTAATAGATGTTTTTATTGATCTGTATAACAAAGGCAAAATTTACCGTGGTGTTCGAATGATCAATTGGGATCCTGAAGCATTAACTGCGGTATCTGATGAAGAAGTGCAGCATAAGGAAGTCCATTCGAAATTGTTTTTTGTACGCTACAAAGTGGATGGCAGCGAAGACGAGTGGGTGACAATTGCAACAACACGTCCTGAAACAATTCTTGCCGATACCGCTGTTTGCGTGCATCCCGATGATGAACGTTACAAAAATGTGATCGGTAAGCAGGTTATAATTCCAATAGTAAACCGTAAGGTTCCGGTTATTGCTGATACCTACATCGATATTGAATTCGGAACAGGATGTTTAAAAGTTACTCCGGCTCACGATATCAACGACTATGAATTATCACGTAAGCACAATCTGCAGGTAATCGATATCCTTAACGATAACGGTACACTGAATCATCATGCCATGCATTATGCAGGTATCGATCGTTTTAAAGTGCGTAAAGCAATCGCCAAAGAATTGGATGAGCAGGGATATCTTGTAAAAGTTGAAGATCACATCAACAAAGTTGGTTTCTCTGAAAGAACGGATGCAGTAATTGAGCCTAAACTTTCGCTGCAGTGGTTTGTGAGTATGAAGGAACTTTCGGAACCTGCGCTTGAAAGTGTAATGAACGATACGATTCGGTTTTTTCCTCCGAAGTTTAAAAATACGTACCGCCATTGGATGGAGAACATCAAGGACTGGTGTATCTCACGGCAATTGTGGTGGGGACATC
>DEHO01000036.1 GCA_002351955.1 Flavobacteriales bacterium UBA2798 | reverse complement strand
GGGCTACTAAGCTTTCCAATGAAAGCTTTTTTATACCCTGTTACGTTTACATTTTAACGAAAGCATTTCCTCGTTTCATGCATAAGATTTGATCAATAAAATGGAAATTGTCCCCTAAAGCAGATCCTCCTTTGTCGGATCGCTTTAGGGCAACAAAACGAAAAAGGCCACAGNNGGTTATGAGCCCGACGAGCTACCTCTGCTCTACCCCGCATTGTTTTGGACTGCAAATATAGGAAATAGATTGATACCTTTGTAAAAAAATAGTAGATGGCCCATAAAGCAGGGTTTGTAAATATTATTGGAAGTCCAAATGTTGGGAAATCCACACTAATGAATGCATTGGTTGGGGAGAAAGTGTCTATTATCAATGCAAAGGCGCAAACAACCCGTCATCGGATCATGGGTATTGCTAGTGGTGAAGATTTCCAAATTGTTTATTCTGATACACCAGGTGTATTGAAGCCTGCATACAAACTTCAGGAAGGAATGATGAGCTTTGTTAATCAGGCTTTTCAGGATGCGGATGTATTCTTGTTTGTAACTGATATTCATGAAGACAAGCCACAGGTGCCTGAGGTATTGGAGCGTTTGAAAAAACAATCGGTACCTGTTTTTGTGCTGGTGAATAAAATTGATCTGAGCGATCAGGAAAAAGTTGGTGCGCGATTAGACTATTGGAAAGAACAAATTCCCAATGCAATGGTATTCGGAGTTTCAGCATTGCATAAATACAATCTGGATGTCCTTTTTGATAAGATACTCGAAAAGTTACCGGAAAGCCCTGCGTTTTTCGATAAAGAAGAATACACTGATAAATCACTTCGCTTTCTGGTTTCGGAAATTATCCGTGAGAAAATTTTACGTCTTTATGATAAGGAAATCCCCTATTCATGCGAAGTAATTGTCGATTCCTTTAAAGAAGAACCTGAAATAACGCGGATCTCAGCTGTGATTTACGTTTCACGCGACTCTCAAAAGGGGATCATTATTGGTCACCAGGGAAAAATGATTAAAAAACTCGGCACTTTGGCACGAAAAGAAATGGAAGAAATGCTTAATAAAAAAGTATTTCTGGAACTCTTTGTGAAAGTGATGAAAAACTGGCGGGACGATGAACGTCATTTAAAAAACTTCGGATACACTAATTAATCGCATGTCAAACATCCTCGCCATAGTAGGTCGGCCCAATGTTGGGAAATCTACCTTATTTAACCGCCTTACAGAGAGCAGAGATGCCATCGTTGATCCAACAGAAGGTGTTACACGTGATCGCCATTATGGAAAATCATTTTGGAATGGCCATGAATTTTCTGTGATCGACACCGGTGGATATATTGTTGGTAGTGAAGATGTATTTGAAGAAGAAATTCGAAAGCAAGTTAAGCTTGCTATTGAAGAGGCAACTGTAANNCATGGTTGATGTAATGGCCGGTGTCACTGACATGGATCGTGAAGTTGCCAACCTTCTTCGCCGTTCAAAAAAAAGAGTATTGTTGGTTGCAAACAAAATTGACACTCCGGATAAAGCCCCTTTTGCAGCAGAATTCTACAGTTTTGGTCTCGGTGAAATCTGGAATATTTCTGCACAAAACGGATCCGGAACCGGTGAACTGCTTGATGAAGTCACAAAAGATTTCATCAACAAATCTGATGATGAGGAAGAGAAAACCCGAATGCCTCGATTTGCAATTGTTGGAAAACCTAATGTTGGAAAATCATCATTGTTAAATGCGTTGGTTGGTCAGGACAGAAACATTGTTACTTCCATCTCAGGAACTACCCGCGATTCTNNCACGCTACAATGCTTTCGGATTCGAATTCGACCTTATTGATACTGCAGGTATTCGAAAGCGTGCAAAAGTTCACGAGGATATCGAGTTTTATTCTGTATTACGTTCAATCCGTACAATTGAAGAATCGGATGTTTGTCTTTTTATGATAGATGCAAAAGAAGGCATTCAAAAACAAGACCTCCACATTTACTACATGATTGAAAGCAACAAAAAAGGAGTTGTTGTGCTGGTAAATAAGTGGGATCTTGTTGAAAAAGACACCAAAACACTTAAAGCTTACGAAGACAATCTGCGTCAGGCCCTAGCGCCTTTTAATGATGTCCCCATTCTGTTTATTTCTGCGCTAACCAAACAGCGCATACATAAGGCTCTTGAAGAGGCGATGCGTGTTTACCAAATACGCAGCAGTAAAATTCCAACGTCACAGCTTAACGAAATTCTGCTGCCTATTCTTGAGCAGAGTCCTCCGCCATCGTATAAAAGCAAATACATCAGGATAAAATACGTAACACAGTTACCAACAGCTGTTCCAAGTTTTGCATTCTTTTGTAATCTGCCGCAATACATTAAGGATTCTTACAAGCGTTTTATTGAAAATCAATTGAGAAAACACTTCGACTTTAATGGTGTTCCAATCAGGATTTTCTTCCGAAAAAAATAATCAGCGGCTGGCAGCAAAAGCCAACAATCCCATACCGGTCAACATCGCGTTTTCATCTACATCAAAAGTTGCGGTGTGTACAGGCGAGATAATTCCTTTTGATTCGTTACGGGTTCCCAATCTGTAAAAACAAGAAGGCAAAACCTGTGAGTACCAAGCGAAATCTTCGGCAGTCATTCGCAAATCAAGCTCAACAACATTTTCTGCTCCTAAATATTCACGTGCCGAATCAATCATCATTTGGGTGGTCGATAAATCGTTTACCAGAAATGGATATCCCTTTTTAATTTCAAAATCTACAGAACCACCAAACTCAGCAGCAACTGAAGATGCAATTTCCATCATACGTTCATGAGCAATTGTTCTCCATGTTTCATTCATGGTTCTGAACGTACCTTCTAGTTTTACTTCTGAAGGAATAACATTTGTTGCTCCGGCACCTTCAATTTTCCCAAAGGCCAAAACTGTTGGGGCTGGATGTTGAATTTCCGGATGCATGAATTCATTTTGCAAGCGCAACAAAATTGATGCGGCAATCAGAATAGGATTCGTGTATTGAGAAGGTAAAGCTGCATGTCCTCCTTTACCTTTAACTGTCAAAAACAATTCGTCGGTAGATGCCATGTACATTCCCTTTCTGAAACCAACTTTACCTGCTTCCAGCTCCGGAAAAACATGCTGACCAATAATAAATTCCGGCCGAGGATTTTCTAATGCGCCTTCATTGATCATTAAAGAAGCCCCACCGGGTAATTGCTCTTCGCCCGGTTGGAAGATCATTCGGATGGTGCCTTTCCATTTATCCCGGGTCTCCTGCAAAATCATGGCTGCACCTAACAAACAGGCAGTATGCACATCGTGACCACATGCATGCATAACACCTGTATTGCACGACTTGTATTCCACCTCATTTTTTTCATGGATAGGCAAGGCATCCAAATCAGCACGAAAAGCTTTTAGGCCCGATTCCGGATTCTTTCCATTGATGTGGGCAATTATTCCGGTTCCGGCAATTCCGGATTTAAATTCAATCTTTAGATCTCGAAGTATGGAACAAACATATTCTGATGTTGCATACTCCTGAAACGACAATTCAGGATGTGAATGCAAGTGCCTTCGAATAGCAATAACCTTTGAGAAATATTTTTCTGAAAGTTTTCTTATCTCTCCTGCAGAAATCATTTTTCCAAAAAAACTTTAAGCGCTGAAAAAATCATTTTTCCAGCAGAATACAACATGACTAATCCAAACAAAAGTTTAATCACATGTACCGACTCTTTTAGCGATTGAGAAGCCAAGCCACCAAGATATCCACCCAGGATAAATGCAATTGCAATAACAATAGCATAAGGCGTATTGATATCCCCATTATTATAATATACAAGAGCAGCACCAATCCCTATTGGAGGAAGCATAACAGCAACAGAAGTCCCAATTGCCATATGCTGACTAAGGCCAAGAAAATAGATAAGCGCAGGTACAATTATTATTCCCCCGCCAACTCCAACAAATCCTCCAAGTAAACCGGCAGAAAATCCGATTATTGATAAGATTAGAATAGTTGAAGCATCCATTCGCATTAGAAATCAAGCGTGAGGGAGAAGTAACGAACAGGAGCTAAACGCAAACCATCATCAACACCCCATGCCCAATCAAAACGCAGGAAATAGCCGAATAATTTTGATCGCAATCCCCAGCCATAACCGTAAATGATTGGCTCTCGTTGATTTTTAATTGTGATGATAACCGGATTCCCCTGACTGGAATATTGAATGGTGTTAAATGCATTGTCATCTGAATACGGATTGGGCCCTGTCCATGCGGAACCAACGTCAAAAAATCCTACAACCTGGAAATTCTCCAAGAAGTCGGATTTTAATGGCTTCTCAGCAAAATATTTAATAAGTGGCATCCGTAACTCTGAATTGATTACTCCCATATTGGAACCATTTCGTGCGTTCTGAAAAAACCCACGAACAGGAGTGGCAATAGTCTGGAATCCATAATTCTGATTGGGAGCAACCTGAATAGTACGATCAAATCGTGGTGCTATCCAGTTATCTACACCGCCTAAATAATACAACAATCGTCTGTCCCCAAAAGAAGCACTCCCTGCTGCACGGCCGGCGAAAATAAAATCACGATGGATTTTTTGGTAGTACCTAAAATCAAATCCGGTAACTATGAAATTTGATTCTTCGTTTATGATCTGCCTGTAATACTCAGTCCACACCTTAAATCGCATTCCATTGTACAAATTCAACCCTTTTGAAATAGTATTATCAAACACCAATTCAAGTTTACTTCCCACCATATGATCATGCACATTCTCACGGTCCAAATTCACACGATCGGTTGCCAGCGTAACTATTCTATCGTTTCTGTAATTAACACTGCCTCTAAGACTCAATACTTCATTAAAAGGGTATTTGGCGATAAATTTTAAATCGTGAATATAGTTTTTGGTAACTCCCAAATCACGCGAATTATTATTAAATGTTTGACGATAGGCCACCCACTGTTTATCAATCTGCTTGGAATTATCCATGTAGGTCAGCATCATTTCATTGCTCCCCATATTGCCTGCAAGCCTGAAGCCGCCTATGATTCTGTAATCCTCAAAAACATCAGTAATACCAATTTTCATCAGGACATTTATCCCAGGATTAAAATACCCAACACCCGGGATATAGCGTTGATAGGTTTGATTGAGGTAATTGTTATCGAGCTGCGAAACAATTTGATCTGTTGCGAAATTTCTTCTGTATTGTGAAAACGGAGCAGGTTTAAATTCATCTTCGACCTTCTTCTTGACTTTTGCGCTGTCCTTCTTTGTATCTGTTTTTGTCTCAGCAATTTTAATAGTCTCTTTTTCGAACGAAGGTGATTCATCGCTGAAAATATAATTGTTGATATCAATCAATCCGCTATCCAATTTTTCCCGTTGATCTGAAATCTGAACTTTAACCTGTTCCCGTTTTATAGAATCCGGATTATTGGTTTTAACCGCACGTAACTGCGCTAACTTTTGCTGTATTCTGTATCGTGTATTTGGAAGACTACCATTATAACGAACATCGTTTTTTACACGTCCGGTATAAAACCGGTATCGTCCTTCATTTAACATCAGGATAGAATAGTTGCCCTTCTTTTCAACTATGTCGTATTCCAGAATATTATTGTTAAAGTTTGAAAGCGGGGCTGTGCTGGTAAAATAACGGTAATGCACCACAGTATCAATGTAAGAGATTACACTGTCATAAATTGCAGCAAATCGATTTACAACACCATTTTCATCACTTAAAAAAGTATAGTTGAGTGTATCCAACTGTGAAGGATAAGACTCATCAGCGTTTGGGGTATTTGTTATTCGTTTAAGTACCCTTGCCTTATCGCGGAGATTGTAAACGAAAATATCTTTTTGGGCATCGTAAGGTTTTACTTTTATGTCTTTTCGCAAAGTATCACTTGTTCTATTGGAGGAAAAAATAATTCCGGTTCCACCGTGAACGAACTTAGGATGGAGATCATCGTAAATATCATCAGTAATCTGATCAAGCGCATTTGCAGTTGGCCGGTAGATGTATAAATCGGTCTGCCCATTTGATACGGCAGAGAACACCAAAGTTTTGCCATCATCACTATAATCAAAACTTAAAACCTTATCTACTTTTCCAAGCGTTTTACGTGTGGTTGATCCGTCTTCAAGCGAATATAGGCAGAACAAACNNACCTTTCTTTTCAACTACATAAGCCAAACCTTGACCGGTAGGATGCCATCCAAGTACTGGATACGAATAATCGTTTATTCTATTTAGTTTTTGCTCGCCTTTACAGAGTCGCTTTTTCGAATGGGTTTCCAGATCCTGAATCCAAACCTTATACTGCCCCATTTGATTTGTAACAAAAGCAGCATGCTTTCCATTAGGACTAACCCTGAATTGCTGGTAGACAATATTATTTTTTGTTTTAATTGGCAATTCTTCTAGTGTAGGCGTTTGAAGAACTTTTGCGTCATCGGCAAATTTCATTTTATAATAGGCTACATAGTCGGCCGATAGTTTCCGTAATCCTGAACCAATAACGAAGACAAACCCACTTTCAACATTTCTCGAAATACGAGTCATGTATAGAATATTGGGGATTACGGCCTGACCGTAAACCTCAACAATATAATTCCACATCGCATGTCCTGCATACTGTGCATGCACACCTTCAAGACGGTAAAATCTGTCGTAACGACCACTCATTACTCCGTCCTTTACAAATCCCTCTGTTTCTACGCTCCATGGCTCAGAAACATAGGAGACAAAACCTTGCAGGTACCACTCAGGCAATGTTAAGAGCGCAGAATTCTTCAGGACATCTCTCCAATTTGCGCCATACATCATTTGGTTGATCAGAACAGTAGCTAATCCTGCACGAATCTGTCGATCGAGTTTACGGTGATCCCCTTCGTAAAAAAGAAAAACCTTGTTACCAACCATTCGTGTAACACCGCCAATATTGTACGTCTCATCGCCTGTAATTCCAACATTACTCTGACGAAACTGAGATTGTGAATTGTAAATAATGAATTCAAGTTTATCCGAGATGTAAAAATCAAACATCTTCTCAATCTCCTGTAACTGACGGTGGGCGGATTGAGCGACATATTCAGCGTGAATTTTCCCTCCCATGGAATAATAAACCTTAAACCGCTCATAATTCTGCGACATCCAGGTAAATCCATTGTATTGAACTCTATTTTTCCCGAATTGCATGTGCGAACCGTTATAGAACTGCGCAGTTGCCTTGTTGCAAAGGGCAAAAACGACAAGATTGATTACAATAAAGCGCAGAAAACGATTCATAGGCGAAAATGCATTGTAAATATAACTAATCAGAACCAATCTTAGTATTTTTACAGTCTAAGAAGAACAAATGAGTACTGTCAAGGTTTTTACCTTTAACCCCTTTCAGGAAAACACATATGTGGTAGCTGATCCCTCAGGTCAATGTGTTATCATCGATCCGGGCTGTTTCGATCCCTCAGAAAAGCGTGAATTGGCCGATTACATCAGTTCAAACAACCTGAAACCGGTTAAACTTCTGAATACTCATGCCCACATTGATCATGTTTTAGGGAACCGTTTTGTTGCTGAAAAATGGGGGTTGGGACTGGAACTCCACCGTGAGGATCTGGTCACCTTGCATTCACTACCCAATTATGCACATATTTTCGGGGTTGGAACAATTGAGGAATCTCCGGAACCTGCTAACTTTTTGAAAGAAGGAGATAAAATTCAATTCGGGTCAACTGTTTTCGATGTAGTGTTTGTTCCGGGACACTGTCCGGGGCACGTTGCTTTCATCAACAGAGCAGAAGAATACGTGATTTCAGGTGATGTCCTTTTTTCCGGCAGTATTGGAAGAACCGATCTTCCTGGCGGATCAATGAAAGTTTTAATGGAAAGCATTCAAAAAAAGATACTTCCATTGGGCGATAACTATAAAGTGTATTCCGGACACGGTCCTTTAACAACCATTGGTCGTGAAAAAAGAGAAAACTATTTTCTTCAACCCGGAATTGCAGAAAGCCTGAGTTGATGTAAGAACACATTATACCAACCCTGCCATTTACCCTTATCGTTTAAGGTTTCGTTATGCCAAAGAAAAACCAATTCACCTCCGAAAAGGCTAACCTCATCCCATAGCTTCTTCGATAATTGCATTGCGGCTTCCGGCGACATGCCCATATACTCACAGAGGGTGCCATCCATAGCGGTCAATGGTATTATTTCCAGCGAAGAAATCCGCTCCTGCTCCAAATCATAAAACTTAAACGGAAAACAGGTGCCTGCCCGAAAACCTGCGTGCGATGCATGTCCCATACTGTGATCTTCCAGAATACCTGCATTTTCAAGATTGCGGTATGATTCAGGAAGAGAAAATTTCAAATAATGGAATCGTGAATACCTAACCGGATCTTCAATTATGGATTGCAATCTGGCGACCTCTTTGTGGAATACAGTCGAATCCTGATGCGAAGCATAAGAAGGATGGATGCCCACCGGAATCTGTTGTTCAATTTCCTTAATCAACTTAACCAGTTGCGGATGATCGAAACGGATGGAACGGTCAAATTGCGCACGGTTGCCTAATAAGAAAAAGCAACGGTACAATTGTTCAGGATTTTTCAATTGCGGAATCCAGCGGGAATAAGTATCGTAAGGATCTTCAGTCTTTCCGCTTATCACTTTCCTGCGTAATTTAATTGTGGTGAAATCACCTTTAAGTAAATCTCTAAATGCTGATCCTGCTCTTACGAAAATCGATTTGTTTTTGAATGCCCAGGCATTATCAATATCAAATGTCATCCAAATTCGGGCAGTTTTTTTTCCGGGATTCCACTCCGGAAAATATCTTTTTACTTTTTCGGAAAGCAATTTCAATTGATATTCTATAACCGGCTTCTCAAGCACATTGGCACGAAACAAAACAGAACATTCGACCGGGAATCTACCGTGTTTATCTTTCTTATCACAAGTGTATTCTTCGTATCGACTCAATAAAAAGAAAATAGAAGAAAAAACATCGAATGAAATATCACCTTCTTCCAAAGGAAAAAAACAAGGGATTTTATCAATCAGTATATAGGGAAATTCAACGTTTTTGACTCCGTTCTCATTTAGTAATCCGGATGGGCGAATTGAAAATGCACTCGCCAAATCTGTTCTCGAAGAATAATTTATTTTAACGCCCTGGCACTTTTTAAAAGAATCGAGATCATCAGTTACATCCATTTCACACATCCATCGACGACTAATTTCACGCAAAGTATATTGCAAACGCGGACCAATATGTTCAGCGAAAACTAAGATCATTTCAGTAAACCAATAATTGTTTCAGCAATAAAAACCGCTGCATTACCATCGCCATAAAAACCCGGTGATTCACTTAAATCTTTACCGATCAAATGCTCATAACCCCCAATGATTCGTCCGGTATCCGCATCAGCAAGAACCGCGGCTCCTGCGGTAATCAATTCAACCCATTCGGTTTCGGGACGCAAGATGACACATGGCTTACCAAAGTAATAAGCTTCCTTCTGAACACCACCCGAATCGGTTAGTATTATTGCCGCATTTTTTTCAAGCGCAATCATTTGAAGAAAAGAAGCCGGCTCAATGATGTGGATATTCGGCGACGCATTCACCTTGTCAAACAAAGTATCGCCTTTTGATTGTTGTATTCTTGCTTTTGTACGGGGATGCAATGGGAGTATGATTGGCATCGACTTTTCTTCCGCAATATGTAGTAATGCAGTAAAAATTGATTGCAATCGCTCAACCTGATCGGTATTATTGTCGCGATGAATTGTAGCAAGGGCAAAATTGCCGGATGAACAACCCAAATCTCGAAAAATAGTTTCGTGTTGAATTGCTTTCGATGCAAAAAACAGACTATTGTCATACATCACATCCCCACAATGAAAAACACCAGGATTATCGGCTGAAAAAGGTGGTTTTGAACCCGGGTTAAATCCTTCTTTAACTAAATTCCTTAAGCCGGTTTGAGTAGGCGTAAACAATAAAGAAGAAACATGATCGGTAAGAATTCGATTGATTTCTTCAGGCATTGATTTATTGAACGATCTTAATCCTGCCTCAATATGAACAACCGGAATCCGCAACTTAGACGCAGCAAGTGCTCCTGCAACCGTAGAGTTGGTGTCTCCATAAACAACAAGAGCATCAATTGCTTCGTCCAATAACACCTTCTCAATTCCTTCCAGCATTTTTGCAGTTTGCTGCCCATGCGATCCTGAACCTACACTTAACTGAAAATCCGGTTGAGGAATGCCAAGCTCACGAAAAAAAACGGCGGACATACTATCGTCGTAATGCTGACCAGTGTGCAGGATTTTTTCCTGTAAAACATCAGAAAACTGATTACGGATAACCCTGCTTAGGGCTGCTGCTTTAATGATTTGCGGTCGGGCACCAACTATGGTAAGAATCTTTTTCATTACCCTAAAAGTACGAACCTACAGGGTAATTCGTATACTACAATTCAAATCAGGCCATCATCCGCAAAACTATAGAAGGCATTGTTACACACTATGAGATGGTCCAGCACATTTATATCAAGTAATTTACCGCCTTCCTTAAGTTTTTTTGTAAGGGAGATATCTTCATTACTGGGCCTTAGATTACCGGAAGGGTGATTATGGCAAAGGATAATTGAAGTTGCCTGCGCATCCAGCACCCCTTTATAAACCATTCGTGCATCCACAACGGTTCCTGTAATCCCTCCTGAACTTACCCTGGCATGGCTTATTACTACATTCGCGCGATTAAGGTAAATCACATAGAATTCTTCGTGGCTAAGATCACTTAACAAGGGTTCGATATACTGAAAAGCGTCTTTACTCCCTGAAATAGTTGGGCGGATTTCCTTTTCAGCTGCTCTGCGGCGAACGCTCAATTCAAGCGCAGCAAGTATGGTAATCGCTTTTGCTTCTCCTATCCCCCGGAATTTTTGAAGATCGCCAACACTTAATCGGGCGAGACGGTTCAAGCTGTTTCCTGCAGCCTCTGATAACAACCTCCGGGACAGATCCAATGCTGTTTCACGTTCATTTCCTGAAGAAATCAGAATGGCCAGCAATTCAGCATCCGAAAGCGCTCTGCGTCCCAAACGAATTAGTTTCTCACGCGGACGGTCGTCTTCTGCCCATTGGCGAATGGTATTTTTTCGTTCTTCCATTGCACAAACCACGTAAAAGAAAAAGACAGTTGCAGGCCAATTTTGGTGTTAACTGAGTGTTTGGACCGGGAGTAAAAAACAATAGGGCTCCGTTTCGGGAGCCCTATCATTCTCAAACAATGTATTGGAATTATGCCAGTGCGTTCACGTGGTGGTGAATGCTGGACTTGATGTTCGCTGCTTTGTTCTTGTGGATGACATTGCGCTTTGCCAGCTTATCAAGCATGGAAAATACTGCGCTTACCAATCCAAGAGCTTCTTTCTTATTGTTGGAAGTACGAATTGCCTTAACAGCGTTACGTGTAGTGCGGTGGTAATAACGATTACGAACACGCTTGGCGTCGTTTGAACGAATACGCTTGATTGCTGACTTGTGGTTTGCCATTGTCTTTTCTTTAAATGTTCACCCGGTTGCCCGGAAGATTTTTAGTAGCCCGTAGGGGAATCGAACCCCTGTTCCAAGAATGAAAATCTTGTGTCCTAACCCCTAGACGAACGGGCCATCCCTTCATTTTGGGAGTGCAAATGTATGTAAAAAGAAAATTAACCGCGAAGAAATCGGTGAAAAAAATTGTTGAGAAATTAAAAATCATCTGAGTCGGCCTGAAATTTAAAGCCAAGACGCTTTCCGGTCTTCATCTGCAAGGTGTCACTCAACTCCTTGATTTCCATTAAACTAACTTCCTTAATCAGGTCGTATGGTGGGGTAAACAAATCAAAATCGATGGTGTACAACACAATCGACTCAACAACAGCCTTCATTTGCTCCGGACTGAATTGGGAATTGATGAAATCGTTGTACAAAAAGCCCAATTGCCGTTTACCCTGTACCATAAAATGGTTTTCACGGTTCACAAAAACACGGGCAACCAGGTATCCTAAATCTCCTAACCTGTTGTATTTAAACGAATCAGAAAGAAAATTATATACATGAATTATCCCGCAATACCCTCTGCTAGCATCATCTTTGAGATAGGATGTCTTCCAAAGTGAATGATCGCTATCGAACAAAAAGACGTTGGTATGCAAATGGAAAACCAAAACATCTCCCGCAACCTGCAATTGTGCTTCGTATTCACCTTTATCCGTAAATACAACTTTTAATCGCTCATCGATTTTGGAGGCCTCTTTACTTACAAGATTGGCGAATTCTGCCAGAATTTTTTTGAATTCGGAAAACCGGGCTTTCGACAGATAGAACACATCCTGCTTAACCGAGGACTTCTCCTTGAGCGATTTCAGTATCAGATCGTTGGCAGATGGCGAAGTGTTTTCCATAGTTCAATCAATATGCTCGTGCAAATACTACTCTCCCGTTCGAAGGTTTACCTGATACCATACATTTCCCATCTTCTTTTTCCTGATCCAATGGAATACAACGGATTGTTGCTTTGGTCTCTTCTTTTATGCGTTCTTCCGTTTCGGGAGTGCCGTCCCAATGTGCAAGAATAAATCCACCGTCTTCATCAAGCATTTTTTTGAATGCATCGTAAGAATCTGCCTTGCGTGTACTCGCAACCAAACGGGATTTCGCTTTATCAAACAAACTTTGCTGAATCTCTTCAAGCATTTTCTCAATACGATCTGCCAAGCCTTCGTGTGAAACTACTTCCTTAGTTAATGTATCACGACGAGCTATTTCCACAGTTCCATTTTGGAAATCTCGTGGACCAATTGCAACGCGAACAGGCACTCCTTTCAGTTCGTACTCTGCAAATTTCCAACCTGAACGTTGCTTGTCGGAATCATCGTATTTTACACTGATACCTTTTTTCTGAAGTGCGGATTTAAATTCCAATGCTCTTTCAGAAATTTTTGCAAGTTCTTCTTCGCCCTTATAAATCGGTACAATAACAACCTGTAAAGGAGCCAATCGAGGAGGTAATACGAGTCCTTTGTCATCTGAATGTGTCATGATTAATGCTCCCATTAATCGTGTTGAAACACCCCATGATGTTGCCCAAACAAAATCAAGCTTCCCTTCTTTGTTGGCAAATTTCACATCAAACGCTTTGGCAAAATTCTGTCCAAGAAAATGGGATGTCCCGGCTTGAAGAGCCTTGCCATCTTGCATTAATGCCTCGATGCAATACGTTTCTTCTGCACCTGCAAATCGTTCGGATGCTGTTTTAATTCCCTTTATCACTGGCATTGCTAAAAAATGTTCGGCAAATTCAGCATACACATTTAACATTTTTTCAGCTTCTTCGATTGCTTCTTCTCTAGTAGCATGCGCTGTGTGGCCTTCTTGCCAGAGAAACTCAGCGGTGCGCAAAAACAAACGTGTACGCATTTCCCAGCGAACCACATTTGCCCATTGGTTAATAAGCAGGGGCAAGTCGCGGTACGATTGAATCCACCCTTTGTATGTATTCCAAATAATGGTTTCGGAAGTAGGGCGTACAATAAGCTCTTCTTCCAATTTGGCTTCCGGATCAACAACAACACCACTTCCATCTTCAGCGTTTTTAAGTCTGTAATGGGTAACAACTGCACATTCCTTGGCAAAACCTTCAACATGCGCTGCTTCTTTACTTAGATAACTCTTCGGTATAAAAAGCGGAAAATAGGCATTCACGTGTCCTGTATCCTTGAACATTTTATCAAGGGTGGCCTGCATTTTTTCCCAAATAGCATATCCGTGAGGCTTTATAACCATACATCCGCGTACATCCGAATGCTCGGCCATATCTGCTTCTACTACGAGGTCATTGTACCAATCGGAGTAATTCTTTTCTTTTGAGGTAATCGCCTTGCTCATCTGACAATTCTGTGACGTTAAAATGGTACATTTTTTGTACTTTGCAAAAGTAACAATTAATCGTTCCACACGTTTTAACAGAAAGGATGGTTCCTATGGCAACAAAGAATTCAAATTTCAGGATGATCGCTGCGGTTGCAGGGTTTTCGCTGACGGCTATGAGTTGGATGTCCTGCGGATTGTCAGGGAAATCAGATCTGTATGCCGATCACGATGATGTGTACACCCAGAGAGGCAGATATGTGCAGGGTGGAACTGTGGCAACAACCTCAAACACAAAAAGCACTATCGATACTACAGAGCAGGATTATTATGACCCTTCCTATTCAGGGGCTACTGCAGCAACTAACACCAGAAGCACATACGACGAGGACGATTACTATTATTCCAACCGAATGCGCAGATCCGGCTCTTGTGGAAACTACGGTTATTACAGTCCGCATTACTACACATCTCCCTGTTACAGCTGCGGTGGATACGGATACAATCCCTATGGAAACGGGTACAATAACTGGGGCAACAATAGCTGGGGGTACAATCCTTACGGATATAACAATTGGGGATACAACAACTACAATAACTGGGGATACGGCTCTTATGGCTACAACAGTTGGGGTAATGGCTACGCGTACAACCCTTATGGATATGGCTACAATCCTTATGGATACGGTTATAACCCTTACGGATATGGATATAACCCCTATGGATATAGCTCATATGGGAACAGCTATGGAGGCTGGGGAGGTTCAGAGATGGGCTCCAATAATTATTATGGACACCGAAATGGAATCGGAACAGGCTCTACTTCTTCCGGATCTTATTCCGCAAGACCACGTACTAGTGAGGGAGTAGAATCAACAAGTCCTGAACTTGCAAACGGCTACCAAACCAAAAGCGCGGAGCGCAATTCTGTTTATTCAGAAGCTCAAAAAGGATCTTTTGTCAGCCGTTCTGCTACCACCTCAACCAACAATGGAACGGTGGTGCAGTCGCGACCGGTTGATCGCACGAACATGATGCCTTCTTCGAGTAATACAGTGAGTAGAACACAGTCATCTGGTTCTGCAACTAATTACAATTCATCCAACTCAGGAGTTAGTCGTTCTACCAACTCAGGTAACACTACCAATTCATCTGCCTGGAGCGGAACACGTTCAGGTGGAAGCAACTCCGGCACTTCAACCTCAAGTGGAGTTTCACGTTCAGGTTCAACTTCTTCAGGTTCATCCGGAACACCAACGCGCACAACACGCACAGAATCTTCAGGGTCTTCAGGATCTTACCAATCTGCACCAACCCGCTCTACAGGCGGATCCGGAAGTAGCGGCGGCGGAAGCCGCAGCTCAGGATCTTCTTCGGGAGGCTCTTCGGGAGGTGGCGGTAGTCGCAGCAGCGGTGGCGGGGGAACTCGTGGTCCACGTTAACATCGTTTGAATAGTGATACGTTACATCTTTGCACTTGCTTTTTCTTTCATTTTTTGTTCGGGTTTCTCCCAGAATGAAAATGATGCATTGCGGTATTCCATGATTCAGTTTGGAGGTACCGCCCGGTTCGTAGGAATGGCCGGTTCAATGGGTGCTCTCGGTGCAGATGCTTCCTGCGCCTCAACGAATCCGGCCGGTTATGGACGATTTACACGATCGGAATTTTCATTGGGATTAAACTATCTGGATGCCGGCTCTAAAGTCAGTTTTAACGGTACAGAATCGCAAGCAGGCAGAGGGAACTTTAATGTTTCCCAATTTGCTTTGATAGGCGCGTTTAAACCCAGCTACTCCGAAGACTGGAAACAGATTCAATTTGGTGTGTCGTATGAACGGTATGCCTTGTTTCACAATAGAATTTCGATAAACGGAGAAAACAACAGTTCATTACTGGATGCATTTGTAGGAGAAGCGAACGGAGTTGCTGAACAATACCTGTTAGCAGATCGTCCCTTCTACTCTGGTCCTGCTTATTGGGCCTATCTTATCGATCCGCTCGATACTATTGCAAACACCTACATTTCTGCAATTCCTGACGGACGTGTAGAACAAACAAGAACTATAGATCGAAAAGGGTCCATTGGTGAAACCAACTTTACTTTATCAGGGAATTATCTCGACAAACTCTATTTTGGAGGATCTTTGGGTTTCCCCAAAATACGCTACACTGAAAAATACGACCACGAAGAACGTCCTCTCGACACTTCCAATGCGCTTAATAGTTTTACATTTTCTGAATCCTTGGTCACAGGCGGTCTTGGTATAAATTTCAAAGTCGGAATAATCTTTCAACCTGTAGAATGGTTGCGTTTAGGGCTTGCTTTACATACAGCCTCTGCTTTTGGATTATCCGATCGCTGGAGCACCTCAGTGTCGTCTGATTTTAAAGGGGGAGAAAATCCGGATTACCAAGAATATTCAGTCCTTGGCTCATACAATTACCGCCTAAGAACACCCGGCCGAGCCATTTTTTCCTTAGGAATAATCCTTCTTAAGCAAGGGTCCATTTCTGTTGATTACGAAAGAGTGAACTATTCCAATTCAAAAATGCGTCCTGATCGATTTGATCTTGCAGGTTACTCCTTCAACGAGGAAAATCAAGCAATAAAAAACAGTTTCAGATCAGCATCAAATTTAAGAATAGGTGCCGAATGGCGGATAAAGCCGATTTACCTCAGAGCAGGTTACGCATTGTATGGCCAACCCTACAAATCAGGAATTGTGCTCACAGAACCACAACGAACCTTAATTACCGGAGGAATAGGTTACAGAAACAGGATATTTTATGTTGATCTAGCGTATATGAATATGCAATGGAAAGAAGATTACTACATGTACAATCCAGCTCTAACCAATGCTGCAACCTTTCATTCCACCATTCATTCATTTATTCTTTCCGGTGGAATCAACTTCTAAGACCAATCTTCATTTCATAAAAAAAGCCCCGGATATTCCGGGGCTTTTTTCTATAAAGAAATTTCNNATGCTTCAACTGTTTCTGCACTGATTGCCTTATCGACAAGAATTCTTCCGCAATGTTCGCAAACGATTACTTTCTTGTGCATACGAATGTCTAACTGACGCTGTGGCGGAATGTGGTTAAAGCAACCACCGCAAGAATCACGCTCTACGGCAACAACAGCAAGACCATTTCGTGCATTACCGCGCAAACGGCTGTACGCAGCCAAAAGACGAGCGTCAATCATCTCTTCGGCTTTTCTTGCCTTTTCGAGTAAATCTTCTTCCTCTTTTTGTGTTTCGTCGGTGATTTCTTTCAGCTCCGACTTTTTAGCGTCGAGGTCCTTTTTACGTTCTTCCAATCCAAGACGCGATGAATTCACAAACTCCTGTTTTGCAAGATGTGAGGTTTTAAACTCTTTAATTTTCTTCTCAGAAAGCTGAATCTCGAGGTTCTGGAATTCCATCTCCTTTGAAATAGAATCATACTCGCGATTGTTACGCACTTTAGCTTGTTGCTCTTCATATTTACGAATAGCAGCCTGTGCGTCCTTAATTGCATTTTTACGATCGGAAATAGCTGTCTCCACTTCGTTTGCTTCCTCTTCAAGACGCTGAATACGTGTTTCCAATCCTGCGATTTCATCTTCAAGATCCTGAACCTCCAATGGAAGTTCACCACGAACGGTGCGGATTTTGTCGATCTGCGAATGAAGCTGCTGGAGATTGAAAAGCGCACGGAGTTTCTCTTCTACCGGAACGTCCTTGTCGACTGATGCTTTAGCCATATTTAAAAATAATTGATGGGATTCGTGTTGGTTTCCGTTAAACGGACGGCAAATGTAGGAAATTTTTCGCTTATCCACTCCCCTAAAAGATCGATTGTAAACCGCTCACTTTCAAAGTGTCCAATGTCGGCAATAACCAATTTGCCCTCTGCATCAAAAAACTCGTGATACTTTACGTCGGCAGTGACATAAAAATCTGAACCAGAACTAATTGCGGGGCCAATCAAAAAAGATCCTGATCCACCACAAACGGCTACTTTTTTTACGTTTTTGCCGCAAAAAGAAGTGTGACGAATCACTTTAAGGTTCATATTTTGCTTCAAGTGACTCAGAAATTCGGCTTCCGTCATACTTTCAGGCAGTTCCCCAATCATTCCAGCTCCAACCGTCTGCAGGCTGTTTTTCAACTGAATCAAATCATAAGCAATCTCTTCGTAAGGATGAGATTTACGGAGGTGATTCATTACGACCTTTTCCAACCAAAATGGAAAAACAACTTCTATTCGAATCTCTGTTTCTGAATGTCTTTTGCCAACTTCGCCTACGAAAGGATCTGCGCCTTCAGTTGCCTTAAACGTGCCTTCCCCAATGAGGTTAAAACTGCAATCTGAATAATTCCCAATCCGACCGGCGCCGGCTGCAAAAAGCGAGGAACGTACCGCTTCTGCATGATCGGCAGGTACATAAACCCCCAATTTTAGTAATTGTTCGGTTTTCGGCTCAAGAATACGTTGATTATCCAAGCCAATCTTATCGCAAATCCTGCGATTTACACCCTGGTTTACATGATCAAGATTGGTATGAATAGCATAAATGGCAATATCATTTTTTATTGCTGAAATGATCGTCCGCTCAACATAATTCGACCCTGTAAATCGCTTCAATCCTTTAAATACAATTGGGTGATGACTGATTACCATACCACAACCTTTTTTCCGGGCTTCTTCAATGATTTCTTCCGTGCAATCCAGTGCAATTAAAACACTTTCGATTTCTGAATCGGGATTTCCGCAAATAAGTCCGCTGTTATCGTACGATTCCTGTAAGCGTAAAGGCGCTTGTTCTTCAAGGAAGGTAATGAGTGCTGATATCTTCATAATCGCTTGTTGTCGGGACAAAGGTAATCCTCTTATTTTTGTAAACTACCATGGTCATCCTCCGCTTCCTTTTTTTTCCTTTTACCTTTTTGTTTGTCCTGATCACTGAAATCAGGAATTTCCTCTATTGGCGTGGAATTTTAAAATCAAGCAGTTTTGATATTCCAGTTATAGTAATCGGCAATTTATCGGTTGGTGGGACCGGCAAATCGCCAATGACCGAATATTTGGTAGATAGGTTGAAAAATCAGCATTCCATGGCCGTGCTAAGCAGGGGATATAAACGGAAAACAAAGGGTTACCATGAAGTAGGCACAAAGGACTCAAGCGATCAGTGTGGAGACGAGCCTTTACAACTTAAAAAGAGGCATCCGGAAATTACTGTTGCTGTTGAATCCAATCGCGTTCAGGGCATCATTCAAATCGTCAACAACCACCCCGACACAGATTTGATTTTACTCGACGATGCCTATCAGCACAGAGCACTTAAGGCCGGAATGAACCTGGTTTTAACCGATTTTAAAAAGCCATTTTTCACCGATTTTGTTTTACCTACCGGAAATTTNNCATCAACCGTGCTGATGCTGTTATCGTAACAAAATCACCCTCATCACTCGGCAATGAAAGCAAGGATTTGTTTTTAAAATCGTTAAGAAAATACTTCGAAAAACCTGTTTTCTTTTCCTCCATCAGCTATCTGCCACCCATTGCCCTAATGGACTCTGATGTCCGAAATTTTAAAAACAAAACTGTCCTTCTTGTAACTGGCATCGCAGATCCAACACCTTTGGAAAATCATTTGAATACTATAGCAAAAAAAGTGGTTCCCTTACGTTTTCCTGACCATCATTCGTTTCAACCTGCTGATTTGATAAAGATTGAAAAAGCGTATCTTGGTCTTGGTGATAAGGAGGCATTGATTTGTACCACCGAAAAAGACAGTATGCGATTTTTATCGATGGATATACAATCGCTGGAACTACTCAAAAAACTTCCTTTTTGTGTTCAGAAGATCTCAGTCCATATTCACGAAGAAGAACATTTCAAAAAATTAATAGATGAATATCTCAACTCAAACGCAGGAAACCGTAGCATTTCTCAAGAGCAAGACGAAACTAAATCCTGAAACGGGAATCATTCTTGGTACTGGTCTCGGCGGTCTGGTGAATGAAATTGAAGTAGAAACAGCAATCCCCTACTCAGATATTCCTCATTTTCCGGTATCAACTGTACAAGGTCATTCAGGAAAGTTACTTATTGGAATGCTAGGCGGAAAAGCTGTCGCTGCGATGCAGGGCCGTTTTCATTTTTACGAAGGATATGACATGAAACAGGTTACGTATCCTGTTCGAGTTATGAAAGCATTTGGCATCTCGACCTTGCTTTTATCCAATGCTGCAGGAGGAATGAATCCTGATTTCCGCATTGGAGAGATTATGTTCATTAACGATCACATCAACCTTTTCCCTACAAATCCGCTTATCGGTAAAAACGATGAGAATTTAGGCCCGCGTTTTCCGGACATGTCGGAGCCCTATGATAAATCGCTTCTTAAAAACGCATTGGAAATTGCTAAAAAGCATTCGATTCGTGTGAAGCAAGGGGTATATGCGGGTTTAAGCGGTCCGTGCTATGAAACACCGGCTGAGTACCGTTATCTGCGCATCATTGGGGCAGATGCTGTTGGAATGAGTACCGTTCCTGAAGTAATAGTTGCCCGGCACTCCGGCATGAAGTGTTTTGCGGTCTCAATAATAACTGACCTGGGAATTGATGGTAAGATTGTGGAAGTGAGCCATGAAGAGGTCCAGAAAGTGGCAGCAGAATCAGAGCCCCTAATGACTCTCATTATCCGTGAACTACTCGGCTCACTCTGATTAATCAGGGTTTTATTTTTCGTACCTTTAGCCGGTCAATTTCCCTATGAGTAGCATTTACGATAATTACGAAGCAGTAATCGGGCTTGAGGTGCATGCACAGCTGCTCACCAAAAGCAAAAATTTTTCTCCCGATCGAAACGAATACGGCGCTATGCCGAACACCAATGTGAGCGTGATCTCTATTGGACATCCCGGAACGCTACCTAAGCTCAACAAACGCAGTATTGAATTTGCAGTTCGTTTGGGTCTGGCATGCAAATCCACTATCCGTTCTGAAATGCATTTTGCCCGGAAGAATTATTTCTACGCAGACTTACCAAAAGGATATCAGATCACACAGGACAATACCCCCATTTGTACCGAGGGTGAAATCATAATCAAGGACGATCAGGGAAATGACAAACGCATTGGTTTGATACGGATACACATCGAAGAAGATGCTGGTAAAAGCATTCACGATGTTGATCCGTTCGACACGTTAGTTGATCTCAACCGGGCAGGCGTTCCCTTATTGGAAATTGTTTCCTCTCCCGATATGCGCACAGGAAAGGAAGCTTATAATTACCTTACAGAAGTAAGAAAACTTGTTCGTTACCTTGACATATGCGATGGCAATATGGAAGAAGGTTCGATGCGGTGTGATGCGAATATATCTGTAAGAAAAAAAGGAAGTCAAGAATTTGGAACACGGACTGAGACTAAAAACATCAATTCAATTCGCAATGTTCAGCGCGCTATTGAATTCGAAATAAAACGTCAGATCGATGTTCTGGAAGCAGGCGGTACAGTCGTACAGGAGACTCGGTCATTTGATGCGCCAACAGGCGGAACCATAAGTATGCGAAGCAAGGAAATGGCGCATGACTATCGCTATTTCCCTGAGCCAGATCTTCCACCGGTGAAAGTTTCTCAAGAGTATATCGCAAATGTAAAGGCTGCTCTTCCTCCTCTTCCTGCAGAACTGTTTTTACGATACACGAAAGAACTTGGATTGCCTGAATACGACGCTTATCAATTGACAGATCACAAACCTATTGCATTGTTTTTTGAAGAACTGATCAAGCACACCGGAAATTATAAATCGGCCGCAAACTGGATAATGGGAGAAGTTCGGTCGTGGCTCAATGAGAACGGTTTGGAAATTGAAGACTTCCCTCTTCCTGCATCACGAATTGCTGAAATCATTGCACTGATTGATGCATCAAAAGTTAGTCATACCGTTGCTTCACAAACTATTTTCCCAGCTCTGATTGCAAACCCTGAAAAAACAGCATTGCGAATTGCCGAAGAGAAAAACCTTATTCAGGAAAGTGATTCAGGTGCATTGATTGGATTTATCCATGAGGCGATAAAAAATATTGGCCCGGATAAACTTGCTGAATACAAAGGTGGAAAAAAAGGACTGGTAGGACTTTACATGGGGGAGGTTATGAAACTTTCCAAAGGAAAAGCAGACCCGAAAAGCACCAATCAATTATTGGTAAAAACTCTCGACGAAACAACATTATGAAAGTGAAACAAGTATTTACCTTACTGATTTTTGCCACAGTAATGATCTCCTGCGGTGGCGGTGGTAATCAGATTTCAGGATCATTTACAAATGGATCAGGAAAAACGATTTATCTGGAACGCTTTGAAAAATCAATGCCCGTTGTTGTTGATTCGGCAAAGCTTGCTGACGACGGAAGTTTCAGCCTTACATTTCCCAATAAAACAGAACTGTATCGTTTGCGCATACAACCTAACGATTTTGCGGTTTTGATTCTTGACAGCACCGACAAGCCTGAGATAAAAGGAGATGCAAATCAGATTTATGCTACTTATACCATTTCAGGTGCACGTAACAGTGAGCTGATTCAATCTTTCTTTAAGCGTACCAACGAATACATGATAGAGCGTGAAACGCTTCGACAAAAATTAATGGCGGTTGCCATTGATGATTCCGTTAACAGAAATAAAATTCTTGCAGAGGTAGAAATTGCAAAAACAAACTTTAACAATTACAAATACGATTTCGTCGACAAAAACCCAAATTCTCCTGCGTTGGTTACTACAATGAATCAGTTTGATCCTGTTGGAGAAATCGACTATTTCAAAAAAATTGAGTCTGCTCTTTCTGTATCGATGCCCAACAGCGAATACCATCTTGCCGTAAAGCAAACCATCGAACAAGCTCAGTTTCAAAAGCAGATGATGGAAATGCAAAAAGCCGAAGAAGAGCGTTTAGCCAACATTCTCAAGCCAGGTACAGCTGCCCCTGAAATAGATTTACCGGGAGTAGATGGGAAAAACAAAAAGCTTTCTTCTCTCCGTGGAAAATATGTACTAATTGATTTCTGGGCTTCATGGTGCGCTCCATGCAGAAGAGAAAATCCAACTGTAGTAGCACTTTACAATAAATACAACGGTCGTGGATTTGAGATCTTTTCGGTTTCGCTCGACAAAGAAAAAGACAAATGGATCAATGCAATTCGTGAAGATGGTCTCATTTGGCCATCGCATGTCAGCGATTTAAAGCAATGGGAAACATCTGTAATTGGAACCTACCAATTCAGCTCAATTCCTTTTACCGTGCTCATTGATAAACAAGGAAATGTTATTTCCACCAATCTTCGTGGCACGCAACTTGAAGATAAACTAAGAGAACTTTTCGGCTCATGAAAAATCTATTTTCACTAATCCTGTTTATTTGCTGTACTGCACTTCAGGCTCAGCAACCGGCAAAACCAGTATTTAAAGAAACTACTGTATCCGGCACTATTACCAACGCGCCGGGGAAAAAGCTGTATCTCGAAAATTTTGAGCGTAGTGGGTTTGCATCGCGGATGGATAGTACAATAATCAATAAAAAAGGAAAGTTCGCTTTCAAGATGAAAATTGATAAAACAAACTATTATCGTTTTGCATTTCAGTCGAATGATTTTTTTGTGCTCATTCTTCAACCCGGAGAAAAAGTAACTGTGATTGCAGATGGAAACCGAATGAACCAATCGTATAAAGTGGTAGGTTCTGAGCACTCGGTAAAATTGCAGGATTTCGTAAAACTTGTGAACGATTATATTCAGGAACGGGATTCAATACAGGCAAAAGTTAAAGAATTTGCTCAACAAGGTGATCAGAATAACGCCAACATCGCCAATACTGAGTTAAACAATGCCTATACACGCTTTCTTGGCAACCGTGATAAATTTTTGAATGATAATCCGGCTTCCCCTGCTCTTCTTGGTGTTTTGAATCATCTTAACCAAAATCAGGATATCGAACAGATGCGCAAAATTGAAAATGCGCTTGGCGCTTCAATGCCGGGATCTGCGTTTCATGAATCTGTGAAATCTATGCGTATGAATCTTGAAGCGAAACTTGCGGAAGAGGAACGTAAACGAAAAGAACAGGAAGAATTTGCTAATCGACTGGCCCCGGGAAAACTTGCCCCCCCAATTGAAATGAATGATGCCAATGGAAAATTACTTCCATTATCATCGCTAAAAGGAAAAGTTGTGCTTATCGATTTCTGGGCTTCTTGGTGCGGACCATGCAGAAAAGAAAATCCTAACGTGGTGCGTGTCTATAACAAATACAAAGACAAAGGATTCACTATTTACAGCGTTTCAATTGATCAAAGCAAGGAAAATTGGTTAGCTGCCATCGAAAAAGATCAACTCAGCTGGCCCAGTCATGTAAGCACATTGCAGGGTTGGCAAACGCCTATTCTTCGTGATTACGGTGTAAACGGTGTTCCGTTCACAGTTCTCATCGACAGGGACGGAAAGATTATCCAGGCCAATTTACGCGGACCTATGCTGGAAGCTAAACTTGCAGAAATTTTTGGATTCTGATGCGAGTGGTTTTTTCTCTTTGTCTTTCGTTGTTGTTATTCAACGCAAGCGCACAAAAAAAGAAGGTCAGAGAAGATTACTTCCAACAAGAAGTTCAATACTCCATTGATGTAAAGCTAGATGATGAAAATCATACCTTAACTGGTTTCGAACGGCTTGTTTACATCAACCGATCTCCACAAACACTTTCGCAGTTGTATTTTCATTTGTGGCCAAATGCATATAGAAACAATGAAACAGCATTGGCTAAACAGCTTCTTGAAAACGGTGAAACAGCAATGCACTTTGCTAACCCCCAAGGCGAACTCGGATTTATTGACTCATTACAATTCATTGTCAATAAGGATACAATTAGATGGGAATATGATTCCACCCACATGGATATTGCGGTTTTGCACTTGAATAAATTGCTCAAACCTGGTGACACCGCCATTATCACAACGCCTTTCTTCGTAAAACTTCCCTCCAGTTTTTCAAGACTTGGACATGTGGATCAATCTTACCAAATCACCCAATGGTATCCCAAACCTGCTGTTTTCGATCGTGATGGGTGGCACCAAATGCCTTACTTGGATCAGGGAGAGTTCTATTCAGAATTTGGAAGTTTTGATGTTCGAATAACCGTGCCGTCCAACTACGTAGTTTCTGCAACAGGAGATTTGTTTGAGTGTCAGGACGAAGAGAAATGGCTTGAATTACGGGCAAAGCAAACGAAACTACTTCTCGAAGAAAACCGTCTGGACAAAACCGGAAGAATTCGTGGCGAATTCACAAATGAATTCCCTGAATCATCCTCCGAATGGAAAACACTTCGCTACAAGCAAAACAATGTACATGATTTTGCCTGGTTTGCAGACAAACGCTTTTATGTTTTACGTGGCGAATACAACCTGCCAAAAAGCGGCAGAAATGTAACGATGTGGAGTTTTTTCACGCAACAAAATTCCAAATACTGGGCAAAATCCATTCAATACCTTCATGATGCAGTGAAATACTATTCCTTGTGGAATGGAGAATACCCTTACAATGTTGTTAGCGCAGTTGACGGGACCATTTCAGCAGGCGGAGGAATGGAGTATCCAACAGTTACTGTTATCGGAAATGTAGGTTCCGATTTTGGACTGGAAACAGTAATCATGCATGAAGTTGGCCACAATTGGTTCTATGGAATTCTTGGTTCCAATGAAAGAGACCACCCCTGGATGGATGAAGGTCTCAACTCATTCAATGAGATGCGGTATATCGAAACAAAATACCCTGAGCTCACTTTACTTGCATCTTTTGCACCTCAACTTTCCTCTAAGAATGAATTTTTCGGGACGAAAAAAGTGAAACAGCGTTCGCAGTACTATTTGATGTACATGATGAATGCCCGCCGCAATCTTGATCAACCCATCGAAGAAAAATCCGAGAATTACACCTCTACCAATTATGGCGGAATTGTGTATTCCAAAACTGCATTAGCATTTGATTACTTGCGCGCCTATCTTGGGGATAAGGTGTTCGACAAGTGCATGCAAACCTATTACGAACGTTGGAAATTCAAACACCCCTCACCGGAGGATCTCAAGGATGTTTTCCAGGAAATTTCCCAAAAAGATCTGAGTTGGTTTTTCGATGGAGTAATTCAGGGGAATGAGGTTATCGATTACAAATTCAAACGCAAAATGCGCGTTGACCGCACCTCAACAAAAACATACACCTGGATGAAGTACGAAGAACATCTTGTTGTGGTGAATGAAGGAACTGTTGCTGTGCCATTTTGTATTAACGGTATTAAGGGAGACACGGTTTTTAATACCATTTGGTACGCAGGACATACCGGAAAACAACCGGTCGCTTTTCCCAATGGACCGTATGACTATATCAAAATAGATGCCCGTGAGCGAATGCCAGAAGTTGACAGGAAAAACAACATGCTCAAAGAAAAGGGACTATTCCGCAGAATTGAACCCGTGCGACTTCAGTTTATTACCAGTATAGAAGACCCGAAAAAAAGTGTGTTGTACTGGACACCGGTTGCGGGATACAATCTTTACGATGGCCCAATGCTTGGATTGCTTGTTTACAACAACTTATTTCCTACACGTCCACTTGAATGGCAGATCATGCCCATGTTTGGTTTTGCATCCAAAAAGCCAATCGGTTACGGTCACATCAATCAAAGGATCAATACCAGAAAAAGTGAGCTCTTCAATCATTTGGACATTGGGCTGAACGTTTCCTCTTTTTCTACGGATGATTATATCTCAGGTTTCTTCACCACAACTACGAACTATTACAAAGTTGCACCCGAGATATTCTTCCAGTTCAAAAAGAAAAAAGCAAGGAGTGTTAATGATCATTCGGTATTACTTCGTTCAGTTTACACCATTGAAAATTCGGAATACGCCTGTGCAGAATGTCTTCCGGGTATAACCCCACCTGAAAAATTCAGTGACAATCATCTTTACAATGAATTACGTTATACCTACCGGAATTCAACTACACTTCGTCCTTGGGCAGGTGAATTATTTGTGCAACAGCACCAGGATTTCCTCAAGGTTTCGATCGATATTGTAAACAAATTCATTTACAACGTAAAGAATGATTTTATCGAAACGCGTTTTTTTGCCGGTAAATTTATTTACAACAACTCGCTGAGTGCGCGATATAACTTCAGAGCCGATGGTTCACGTGGTCGCAATGACTATACCTACGATCATGTTTTTCCCGGACGAAATGCAGTTGATGGAATATGGGCCAACCAGTTTGTCAATAATCATGGCGGATTAAAAATCGGAACGGCAAATGGACAGAGTGTGGATTGGATGCTGGGCGGAAATGTGCGTGCAACGCTTCCGGTTGTTCCATTTAATCTATTTGCAGATGCGGTACTCAGCGGAAATCCAGGGATTAACCCTGTTTTTCTATTTGATGCCGGTGTCTATTTACCTTTACTCGGAAAAACAGTTAATGTGTATTTCCCATTGATCTGGTCGGGAATTATTAAGTCAGAATATTCAGCAAACGGATGGAAATACAACCGTGCGATTCGATTTACGTTTGATCTCGCCGGAAAAAATCCATTCCGTGCCATAAAAAACATCAACGGCTGAAGCAGGGTAAAAAAATATATTTTGCGAGCGACTTTCATCTTGGTGTTCCCAACTACACTGAAAGCAGAAAGCGAGAAGACCGTATTGTTAAATGGCTCAATGAAATTGAAAAGGACGCTCAGGAAATTTATCTCGTTGGAGATGTTTTCGATTTTTGGTTCGAATACAAAAGAGCTATCCCAAAAGGATTTATACGCTTACAAGGAAAAATCGCAGAATTATGCGACAAGGGAATTCCTGTAAAGGTTTTCATTGGCAACCACGATATGTGGATGTTTGACTATTTGCCCACTGAACTTGGAATTGAGCTATTCAGAGAGCCTGTTACTGTTAATTACTCAGGAAAGAAATTCATGATAGGACATGGAGACGGACTCGGCCCGGGTGACCATGGTTACAAAATGATAAAAAAGATATTTCGAAATAGAGTTTGCCAATGGATGTTTGCGCGATTGCATCCTAATTTTGGAATTGGAATTGCCAATTATTTCTCCAAAAGCAGCAGAAAGAAAACGAAACATGAAGATCAATACCTGGGCGATGAAAAGGAATATCTTGTAAACTATTGCAAGGAAATTTTGCAGCGTGAAGAATATGATTATTTTGTTTTCGGGCATCGACACCTTCCCATAGACATGAAAATCGGTAATGCCAGGTATATTAATCTTGGCGATTGGATCAAATTCTACACCTATGCAGAGTTTGACGGAACCACAATGACATTTAAAACCTTTGAGGGTTAAATCATGCGGAGATCTTTTTCACCAGATCTACCAAACGAGCCGAATATCCTCCTTCATTGTCATACCATCCTACAATTTTCACCATATTTCCAATAACAGAAGTGAGTTGGGCATCAAATACACAGGAGTGTTTATTACCGATACAATCTACTGAAACTACCGGGTCTTCAGTGTAATCTAAAATCCCTTTCAATTCAGCCTTCGACTTATCATGAAAGGCTTTATTGATAGCATTTACACTGATCGGTTTTTTTACGATAAAAGTAATATCCGTAAGCGATCCATCCGGAACCGGTACACGGATTCCACAACCGCCAACCTTGCCTTCGAGCTCAGGAAAAATACGTGTTATAGCCTTTGCTGCGCCGGTAGTGGTTGGAATTATTGATAATGCCGCTGCCCTTGAACGTCGAAGATCGGGATGTGGTGCATCGTGTAAGCGCTGATCGCCGGTATAAGAATGCACAGTAGAAACGTAGCAACTTTCAACTTCACATAAATCATGAATTATCTTGATCATCGGTGAAGCACAATTCGTGGTGCAGGATGCATTTGAAATTACCTTTTCAGTGCCATCGAGCAAATGATCGTTAATACCCAACACAACTGTTTTCACATCATCTGTCTTTGCAGGTGCAGAAATGATTACCTTTTTTGCTCCTGCAGCAATATGTTTCATCGCGCCGTCCATAGAAGTGAAATGGCCCGTTGACTCGATCACAATGTCAACGTTCATTTGTCCCCATGGTAACATAGAAGGATCTTTTTCAGCGAGCACTTGAATTGTGCGGCCATTGATTGCAATACTTTTCTCACCCGCAACAACTTCTCCTGGAAATCGTCCATGAACGGAATCATACTTAAGCAAATGTGCAAGTGTTACTGAATCTGTCAAGTCATTTATAGCGACCAATTCAAGATTGGACTCCTCAAGCAGGTAGCGCGTAAAAACTCTTCCTATTCGGCCAAAACCATTAATTGCAATTCGAACTTTTGCTGACATGCTGCTTATTTTTCCAAATGTAAAACAAAAAAGGCCCTGCTATTGTGCAGGGCCTTATACTGAATAAATTAAGATTAGTGTGTTACAACCAAACGTCCCTGATAAACATTCGCCCCTGCCTGAGCACGGACAATGTAGGTACCATTGGAAAGATCAGCTACGTTGACATCAACCTGAAGCTTGCCTTCAGGACGGTTACCAAGCGCAATTGAACGTACTATTTGACCTGAGATGTTGTAAATGGAAACATTCACATTTGCAGCTTCGTCGAGATCAAACGTAATGCGACCATTATCCTGCATTGGGTTAGGATAAATTGCAACGTTCAAGATTTTACGAGCAGCTGAAGAATTAAGATCATTCTCTTTCACACTAAGGAATGCTTCTGTTCTCCAGATACCACGTCCAAAAGTACCAATGTAAACTTCACCTGGACGATTTGTTCCATCTTCCCATTTGCGCCATTGCTGACGAACAGAATAGACAGGTACCAACCAAGGACCGTTAACCTGACTTTGGAAAGTCCATTGGGTAGAAGTTGCGTTGATGTTATCTGTTACATAAACTCCGAATTCAGTTCCCACTATTACCTGATCAGGATTGTTTACGTTAATAATTGCATCGTAAACAGGAATATTTGGAAGGTTACCATGAATAGAGCTGAAAGAAGATGTACCCATAGTTGAAGCGGCAGTTGTTGATTCCCTAACCCGGTTAGAGCTGTATCCACTTAAAGTAATAACTACATGTTCAGGGTCGTTCATATCGATTGCAATACCTTCAACAGAAGCGCCGGCAGACTGAAGAATTCTGGTAGTTGTAACTGATGAAAGATCCATAACAGGAGCATATACAGTGTTTAGGCCACTGATTCTCCAAACATCACCATCAGATGTACCTACAAAAAGGTGATTACCATCATGACTGAATTCGAGGCATTGTGCAAACTCACCGGTTAACACAGTGGTGAATGAAGGAGCAGCAGAAAATCTGAGCGCCTGGCGAGTAATACGTACTTCAGAAGCAAGAGCGATAGCATAAAGCGATTGAACATAATCCTGAAGTTGGATAATATTAGCACCGTTTGTTGATGCAACAATATTGGTTGGCGTAATGTAGAACAAGTCCGTTTGGAATGTTTTTGAAACATACCATACCGTATCACCTGCAGGAACCAAAATATCGCCAGCCAGAGTAGTACTGTTTCCGAGCTGTACACCAACTGTTTCAAGACTATTGAAGTCTTTTGGATTTTCATAAAGGCGACCAACCGTTTTAAACCCGGCATTAGTTGGGGGTGTGAAGAATGGCGAGAAAGAGAATCCGCCATCATCAGAACGCTGCATATCGCCTGTATAAACAGAGGCAAACATTACATCCGGATTCATATGTGAAATATCACAATCAAAACCATCACCACCACGAACTTCTTCAAAAGTTAGCATGGTAACTCCGGTATGACGGTTCAATAGTGTTCCGTTATCTTGCGTTCCACCGATTACATCTCCATCAGCAGAAAAACCGATANNTTTCCTTTGTCGGGTGACTTACCAATACCACCATCATTACCGATGTATAGAATATTGTTTTCATCCCATTCCATTTCGTGGTTATCAGCATGCACATAAACAGGCGACAAAGGAGAAGCGAACCACAATGAGCGTTGTTCCCACTGACCAAAAGCAGGAGTTAAACCTTGCTCACGGTTCCATGCATAAACATCGATACCACCAAGCAAAGCCTGATCAGGACGACCGGGGACTGCGGAAATCACGTTGTTATAAATTCCTTGTCCGTTTGCCGAAATAAAAGGATCAAAACCTGCACTGGAGGCCGGAGCAATCTCAGCCCAGGTCAAACCATTATCATCAGAGAAATACTGTCCGAAAAGCGTTGAGTTTGTCTTAATGCTGGAAGCGTAGATATTCCAGTTATTGATCGAATTCTTTTCAAAAGAAATAGCAAATTCAATACGACCAACACCTGAAGCCGGAATCTGACCGGTTCCTGATCCGGACACATTGGTAAAGGTTGCACCGGCATCTGTTGAAACCCACGTACGAATACCTGCAGAAGCTACAGCGCAAACAATAACATTTCCATCAGGAGAAACCTTAACATCAAAGCATTGTCCGCCACCGGGCGCTGCAACATTGGTAACAGTGAGAGTTGAAGTTCCCTCAACTATTTTCAATCCATTGCTGGTTGCACACCAGATTTTATTGGGATTAACCGGATCAGGAATGATCTCAACCCAATTGAAATTAGAAGTTGAAGGCACCTGAATCCAGGTTGTTCCGTTATCATCTGAGTAAAATAGACCGTCCCCTGAGAAATACTCATTAAAATATCCCCCGAAACCGGTTCCAACAAACAAACGTCCACCACGAGTTTGACCCATAGATGCAATTGCAAGTGTTTGGTCAAAACTGTCAACTCGACCCCAGGTGTTACCACCATTGGATGAAACAAATAATCCGCCACTTACACTTCCTGCCCATACACGGCCACTAAAGAAGCGGTCGATGGTGATGGCGCGGGTGCGGCCTCCGATATTATCCGGGCCTTCTTCATACCAATGGAAATTGGCTGTACGAGCGAACTCACCAGCTGCTAATTGAGCTTTAACCTGATCGCGGGTGTTTTTGATCAATTGTTCATCGTAAACACCATTTTCGTTCAAACGAAGGGATTTGTAATATTCAGCCGCCGCATCTACGGTTGGGCGTTCACCCTTTGCAGAACGCGGGGTGTATTTTTCAGATACATTGGCCATTGAGGCAGCGTTAAAAACCACACCGGCAAGCAAGCCAAGACTGATTGTCGAAAAAAGTAAATTCTTGTTCTTCATAATCGCAACGTATTACTGCCACCTTTTCTGGCAGGCTTACAAATAAAACAACTATTTAAGGAAATATCAACCCCATTTGAGCGAAAGGGAGTAAATAATGAGCAGAAGGTAGCCGGTATAAATCCTTGACCAGGTAAACCTGTTGATTTCAGAAGCTTTCCGATCTAATTCAGTCCGTAAAAAATAAGGCAATTTTATACAAGTCTAAGCTCAGAAGAGGTGTTTTTCGGCATGGTAACTGGATCTGACTAATGGACCGCTTTCCACATATTTAAATCCCTTTGCCAATGCAATTTCCCTGTACTTTTCAAATCGCTCTGGCGTAACAAACTCAGAAACAGGCAAATGTTTAGGGCTTGGCTGCAGGTATTGGCCCAATGTTAGGATATCCACTTGTACGCTTATTAAATCGTCAATGGTCTCCAGAATCTCATCTTCTGTTTCACCCAGTCCGAGCATTACACCGGATTTTGTTCGCAAACCTGCCTGCTTGAGACGGAGTAATACTTCTAAACTCCTATCGTATTTTGCCTGGATGCGTACCTGTTTGGTTAAACGCCTTACCGTTTCGAGATTGTGAGAAACTACTTCCGGTTTAACATCGATAATGCGCTGCAGATTCTCCCATTTCCCCATAAAATCAGGGATCAATGTTTCGAGTGTTGTCTCCGGACTTTTCCGCCGAATCGAATTTACCGTCTGCGCCCAGATTTCAGACCCACCATCAGCTAGATCGTCACGATCAACTGATGTAATAACACAATGCTTCACCTTCATCAGAGAAACACTCTGTGCAACCCTTGCGGGTTCAAATACATCAACCGCTTCCGGTCTGCCGGTTGCAACATTACAAAAACCACAAGATCGGGTGCAAACGTTACCAAGTATCATAAACGTGGCCGTACCTTCTCCCCAACACTCGCCCATATTCGGACAATTTCCGCTTTCGCAAATTGTATGCAGCTTATGTTCACTTACAATTTCCCTGACCTTTTTATAACTTTCGCCGGTAGGTAATTTTACACGAAGCCATTTTGGTTTGGGTTGTCGGTTTTGCACCGTTATTCCCTCTTCACTTGTTTCCATTTCTCAGAAATGCTTTCGTCCAAAAATAAAGTTCAGGTACAACGTAAAAAAATACGGTTTGTTCAGCTCATTCGCCATAATTGGAATTTTGGCGGGAAACAAATCGAAAGCTGCGCCAACCTCTAATGCTTTAAAACGATCCTCTTCCGGAGAAAATTCAAAATGAAGACCGAATCGGGCATGTCCGCCTAACCTCATTTTGAGTTCATCCATACCCAACCCCCAGCGTGATCGGCCATAAATATTGTCGACATTATGTTTTGAGGGGTCATATCGCTCATCAACAGTACGCATTTCAAAAGGACTATTCGTTGGGTATATCACCTGAAGATAAACAGGTTTAAGCATAGCAATGGATGGACCTATTCCCCAATTGTAACCTACTTCAACACCTTGCTCACGCAGTTTCTGAAAAAGGATCCTTCGCTCACCAAAAAAGGGTCGCAACACCATCACACCATTCAGCTTTCCGTAATAATATCCACGACCATCATCGTAGTTGGGATTCGAAACTTTTACCTCTTTGGGGTTTCGCATATTCACAAAATCTGCCCCGAAAGAAAGTTTGTTTTTATAAGATTTCTGAACACCATACCTGAAATGCAAACCCACACCACTGGAATGTAATATGCCGCCTCCAACAACTTCTTTTCGGTAAACAAGACCAATATCTTCCGATGCCGGCTTTTGTGCCCATGCAAGAAAAGGCATGACAAACAAAACCGAAGTCAGGAAAACAAATGGCTTTATTGGTAGATTTGACATCACAACAAAAATACAACTATTCAACCTTAAAGTTTAGTATATCAATGGAAATTTCAAGAATCATTTATTCAGGGGACCTTCGCACTGAGGCAACGCATCTGAAATCAGGAAAAACCATTACCACAGACGCTCCAACAGACAATAATGGCAAAGGGGACGCATTTTCTCCTACGGATCTTTTGGCAACAAGTTTAGGTTCATGTATGCTTACAATTATGGGAATTGCAGCGTCTCAACACGGATTCATCCTTGGGGATATTGAGGTAAGCATTGAAAAACACATGGCATCAGCTCCACGCAGGGTAGACAAAATTGTTGTAACGATTAACATTAACGAAAAGGGGCTGAGTGAAAAGGATAAAAAACTACTAGAGGCATCGGCAAGAGCATGTCCCGTTGCGAAAAGTCTGCATCCTGATTTAGTACAAGAAGTGCACTTTAATTACAATTGAATACAAGAAGGGCGGATCTCGAAGTGCGAATAATCAGCGATACATTTTCCTTTTGAAATAATCACCAATTGAGGTGATTCATGTTTGACTCCGATTTTCGAAGCAATATAATTTGACAATTCCCTATAGGTTATAAGATCGAGGAAGTAAACAGCTACTGAAGGGTTTACAGACTCCCATTCACGTTCCATACGACCTTTTGCCGCATCTGAAATGGAGCATCTGGACGAATGCTTAAATACAACAAAAGTGGCTGAGGGGTCAGAAACACTTTTTTCAACCAGTTCGTCAAAGTCACTGATCGAATCGAGTATTTTCCAAACCATTATTAACGATTTCCGTTTTCCGGAAGCTCAGTTAAATCTGAATTCTGTACTGTAGACACCGAAGAATATGCAGGACACTTTTCATGCTTACCGGCACGGAATAGACCGCAAGAAGAGAGAGACATAACCATTAGTGCAACGGCAGCAACTGAAAAAATAACTTTTCTCATCTGAATTAGGGCTTTATTGATGTTGTTTGGGACTGAAAAGATAAAGAACTTTTTGAAAAATGAAAAATTGAGTGTTTTTTTAAACAAGAATGCAACTAAACGAACAATTATCAACTATTGCGCCAGACTGGGCACAACTGCTTAAGGATGAAGTTAGAAATGCCTACTTCATTGAACTGGAGAACTATATCACAAATCAGCGGGCAACAGAAATTGTTTTTCCACCTGAACATCTTGTGTTTGAGGCGTTCAGAAAAACGCCGTTGAATTGTGTAAAAGTTGTTCTTCTTGGACAAGACCCCTACCATGGTGACAGCCAGGCGCATGGACTTTGCTTTTCTGTACCGCCAGGCATCCCCTTTCCTCCTTCCCTGAGAAATATTTTCAAAGAGCTGAAAGAAGATACCGGAAATGCCATTCCGATGACCGGTGACTTGAGCTCATGGGCAAAAAATGGAGTGCTTTTACTCAATGCCACATTAACCGTGAAACGCAATGAAGCCGGGTCTCATGCCGGAAAAGGATGGGAACAATTTACCGACAAAGTAATTGAACTCTTAAGTGAGAAAAAATCCGGATTGGTTTTTATTCTATGGGGTGGGTATGCTAAGAAGAAAAAACACCTTATTGACATAAGCAAGCATTTCATTATTGAAGCCAATCATCCATCACCCCTATCTGCCAATCGCGGTGGTTTTTTTGGCACACGCCCGTTCTCAACAACAAATCAACTACTGAAGAAAACAGGAATCGAACCCATTGATTGGTCTCTTGAATAACATATTGAAGCCTGATGCGTTAAATGAAAGTGCGATCCATCCTTCTGGTCATAATGATTTGTCTTTCCCAATACACGGCAGGACAATCCATCCGTTTAAGCTTTTCGAGCGATTCGCTTTTTAAAGTTGAAGGGATAAAATACAAGACCTCCTTTGCCGGTGAAAATGATTCACGAAAAGAAATCCGCAAAGTATGGCTTCAGTTTATCGACAGAGGGTATTATGCCGCTTCAATAGACTCTGTAATTAAAAACGGAAACAATTTGCATGTTTGGTTTTATCCGGGGGAAAAGTACAGATGGGGTAAATTAAAAAAAGGAAATGCTGAAGAAGAAGCACTGATTTTCGCAGGATACAGAGAGAAATTGTACAGAGGAAGTAATTTTTCATCAAAAGACCTGTCAAGATTAATTGATCGATTGCTGAAATTCCACGAAGACAGGGGATACCCATTTGTATCCGTAAAGTTGGATAGTATCGAAATGATAAGCGGAATTATCAACGCAAAATTGAATATCGACAAAAAAAAGTTGTTCCGCATTGATTCGGTTATTGTTAAAGGTGATGCGAAAATAATACCTCAATATCTCTATCACTGGATTGACGTTCATCCGGGCGATCTTTACAGAGAGGATGTCTTATCTAATGTTGATGTGCGCTTACGCGAAATTCCATTTGTGGAACCCGACCGGCCAACAGAGATTGTGTTTACAGAAAACCAAAGCGTGTTGATTCTTTATCTCAGAAAAAAAAGGGCTTCGCAGTTTAATGGAATAGTTGGAGTTTTACCGGATAACCGAACAGGAAAAATACTGATAACAGGAGACGCCAGGATTCGTGTCAGAAATGGGTTTGGAAAAGGAGAATTGATTGACATGAACTGGAGAAAACTTGGCGCACAGGTTCAAGATCTAAAGCTAAATTACGATCATCCGTTTTTATTCAGAACTAATTTTGGAACGGATATACAATTCAAATTATTTAAAAAGGACAGTACCTTCCTCGAATTAAAACAGTACGTGGCAGCGCAATACAGGATAAAGAATGGAAGTGTTTTCAGAATCTATTTTGGAAATAGCAGTACCGATCTTCTAACACCTAAAATGTTTATTAATGCGCAAACCCTTCCTTCTTTTGCCGATATTCGTACTGTTCAATACGGTATAGGAATAAAAACTGAACGATTGGATTACCGACTCAATCCGCGTAAGGGTTATTCCATTAATCTGAGTGCAGGTGCAGGAACAAGAAATATCCGGAAAAACAGACTGCTTTCTGAATCGCTTTATGCAGGAATACCGCTGAGAACAAACATATATAACGGTCAATCAGACGCTGAATTTTTCATCCCCATAAAAAAAAGAAGCACCATTCGCATTGGCAACAAAAGCGGATTCACCTATTCAGAAAATCTATTTATCAATGAACTTACCCGTATCGGTGGTTTTCAAACGATTCGAGGGTTTAATGAAGAGGTTATGTTCGCGTCTGCCTATTCCATTGGAAGTATTGAGGTTCGTTATCTACTGGACAGGAACTCAGCTGTGTTCCTTTTTTCTGACGCGGCCTGGTATGAGCGAAATTTGAAGGAAAATTACTTTAGCGACACCCCAATTGGATTTGGTGCAGGTGTGTTTTTCCAGACAAAAGCCGGTGTCTTCAATTTTAGTTATGCATTAGGATCAGAACAAGGTAATCCGATTTTAATACGTGCCGCCAAAGTCCATTTCGGATTTGTAAACTATTTTTAGCCCATGAAATCTCTCCTAATGATTTTATTGGTAAGTGTAAAATTTACAGCAGGTTCACCTGAGTCTGATCATTACTGTGGATTGATACAAGACTATGCTAAAAGTCATTATCCGCGAACCAATTTTCGGCAATTCGTTTTTGTCTCCATAAAACACCAACAGCTTTTTTATATTGAAGAAGGAAAGGCTAAGCTGGTTTTTTCAGTTTCCACTGCAAAAAAAGGATTTGGTTTTACTTATAACAGTGAGCAGACACCGACCGGATTGCATTGTATAAAAGGATGCATTGGCAATGCTACTCCTTCAGGTGGGGTTATTGATAAAAACGGTTTTACCGGAAAAAAAGCTGAAATTGTTTCTGAAGCAATTTCCACCGGAAAAGACATCATTACCACCAGAGCCTATCGTTTAGACGGAATGGAAAACGGAAAAAACAAAGGCGGTAAAGTCGACAGCTATTCCAGAGACATCATGTTACATGGAACGCATGAAGAAGGTTTAATAGGAAAGCCTGCTTCACATGGATGTATTCGGATGCGAAATGAAGATATTCTGATGCTGGAGCCCTTGCTTAAAGATGGATTGCCGGTTTTAATCCTTCATTATTGATGGCTCACTATGAATTTCCCGCTGTATTTTGTGCTCACTTCAATGCCTGAGATCGTGAAAAAATACATTCCGGAATCCCAAGAGTTAATGTCAACTGAAAATCGATCGATGGAAGGAAATTTTTCTTCAAAAACTATTTTTCCGGACAAATCCCAAATTTGTAATTGAACCGGATATAATCGGCTGGAAGAACGCCAAAACCAAATGACATCAAAGGCCGGATTAGGTGCAACACCAAATTCAGTTCGGTCTGAAGCAAGTCTTGGGGGAGCATCAAACTGATAGTACAACAATCCGCGCTGCATGTCAGAAATCAGGATGCGATGCTCATTTCGGTAAACATAAATACCCCATGCTCCAGAAAAAGCAAAACCATCAACAGTTTCAGGATCGTACCATGCAATGCGCTGGGGAAAGGATTTGTCAGAAATATCAAAAATCTGAAGTCCGTCCCTATAATGCGACACATAAACATAATCATCGAACAACATCATATTATGCGCCATGTTTTGGGCGTCGGTTCCCGAGTGAAAAAGAGAAAGAACCTGAATATCATTGAGGTTTGAAACATCACATAATTTCATTCTGCGGTTCGGTGTTTCATCCGAAAAAACATAGTATCTCCCATCTTCAGAAAGCCAACCGGAATGATTGTATCCCATTTCTGGATAAGCCGGCAAATCACCAATAATCTGAATGGAGAACGGAATATTAATTTTTACCACCAACAGTCCATCAAATCCGCAGTTTAACCATGCAGTATCGTTTCGCATGTAGGCGTCATGAACATACTGTACCGAATTAAAACTTCCAAGCAAGGAAGGATTTTCCGGATTGCTCAACGAAAATACATCCATAGCCCGATCTCCGTTTATAGTTGAGCTTGGTCCACACACCAATAGCGTTGCACTCGAAGTATCGACAAACACACTGTGAGCACGCTGAAAAAACTGGTCTGTACTCAACACTACATGGACAGAGTCCGGTAAATAATGCAAATCGATAATCTGTAATGTTGAAAAGCCATGATCACAAACGGCATACAGATATCCATTAAACGTAGCCACATCCCGATTGACCACGCTCGGACCAAAATGAACTCCCTGTACAAAATCCCTTTCCACCATCGAACCATCTGCACCTATTTCAATAAAATGGATACCATCTGTACTGCATAAGGCAGCATAATTTTTACCATTAATGTCAAAAGCCCAAAGATCGCTGAACTTTGCCCCCTGTGGATTTACTGAAACTGAGCTGCTGGTCCATTCACCCAGTAAACGGATATTCATTGCCTCCTGAGCATTCGCAGAAAAGGAGAGAATGCCAAAAACGATACCCGGAAAAAGCTGCAATTTCTTAAGGAATGTTAATGTCCCTAAAAAAAAATACCCGGTTATAAAATGCATCGTTTGTTTATTCACATTACAAATTTAACCCTTATTCATCGTTTCGTGAAACCGAATAGTTTATTGGGGTAGAAAAAACCCTATTTTTAACCCTGAAACCAGTATCGTGTCGGACAGTATCGTCATTATTCCAACCTTTAACGAAAAGGAAAACATTGAACGCATCCTGCGTAAAGTGTTCTCCCTGGATAAGCTTTTTCATGTATTAATCGTTGATGACGGTTCACCAGACGGAACTGCTGAAATTGTACGATCCTTAATGACAGAATACCCTGATCGCTTATTCATGGAAGAACGGGCATCTAAATCAGGTTTAGGTACAGCATATATCCATGGATTTCGCTGGTCGCTGCAACATAATTATTCATTCATTTTTGAAATGGATGCTGATTTCTCGCATAACCCCGATGATTTGATTCGGTTGTACAATGCCTGCGCAGTAGACGGGTTCGATATGAGTGTAGGTTCACGCTACGTAAAAGGCGGAAAAGTAATGAATTGGCCATTTACCCGATGGCTGATGAGCTATTTTGCTTCTGTTTATGTTCGTCTGATACTTTGGATAAATATTAAAGACACCACTGCAGGATTTAAGTGCTACAAAAGAAAGGCTCTCGAAACAATTGACTTGAACAAGATTCGTTTTGTTGGCTACGCGTTTCAGATAGAAATGAAATACACAGCACTATTGCATGGCTTCAAAATAAAGGAAGTTCCCATTGTATTTATCGATAGACAGTTAGGACAATCCAAAATGAGCATGAGAATATTCAAAGAGGCTTTTTGGGGTGTATTCAAAATGAGAAGAAAAAAAATTTAAGTCATGGCTACGATACTGATTCGCAATGCAAGAATCGTAAATGAAGGAAAAATCACTGAAGGCGATGTAGCAATTGAAGGTGAGCTTATTCGTAAAATCGGAAAGAATTTAGAAGGGAATTTCGATTCTATAATTGACGCTAACGGGAAATTCCTGTTACCCGGAGCAATCGACGATCAGGTACATTTTCGAGAGCCCGGCCTAACCCATAAGGGAGAGATTTACACAGAAGCAAAAGCAGCAGTTGCCGGAGGAATTACTTCCTATATGGAAATGCCAAATACTGTTCCTAATACACTTACACAAGAATTACTTGAAGAAAAATACAAGCGTGCTGCGGAAGTGTCACTTGCGAATTACTCCTTTTTTATGGGGGCATCGAATGAAAATCTGGAAGAGGTTTTAAAAACAAACCCGCGTAATGTATGTGGGATAAAAATTTTCATGGGCTCGTCTACCGGCAATATGCTTGTGGATAAACGTGAAGTGCTTGAGGCGATTTTCTCTAAATGCAAATTACTTATTGCAACCCATTGCGAAGACGAAGGCACTGTTCGACGTAACAATGAAGAATTCAAGGAAAAATATGGTGATCAGCTCAACGCAACCCACCACCCGCTAATTCGCAGCGAAGAAGCCTGCTGGTTATCTTCATCCATGGCAGTTGAATTGGCAAAAAAATACAACACACGTCTTCATATTCTCCACATTTCAACTGCGAAAGAAGTCTCATTATTCAGAAACGATATTCCGCTAAAGGAAAAAAGAATCACTTCAGAAGCTTGTATTCACCACCTATGGTTTTCGGATGCAGATTATCTTACAAAAGGAAATTTCATCAAGTGGAATCCATCTGTAAAAACAGCTACAGATCGTGACGGAATATTGAAAGGAGTTCTTGATGACCGCATTGATATTATTGCCACTGATCATGCTCCTCATACGTTCGAAGAAAAAAGCGCCCCCTATTCATCAGCACCAAGCGGTGGTCCGCTTGTCCAGCACGCTATACCAGCAATGCTCGAGTTGGTTCGCGAAGGGAAGATTACTATTGAAACCGTTGTGCGAAAAATGTCGCATGCAGTAGCCGATTGTTTCCAAATTGAAAAACGCGGTTACATTCGCGAAGGTTATTTCGCAGACCTGGTGTTGGTGGACATGAATTCTGAGTGGACGGTAGAAAAATCAAACCTACTCTACAAATGCGGGTGGTCGCCTTTTGAAGGAACGCGCTTTCATTCGCAAATCACACACACAATAGTTAGTGGTCACCTGGTTTACGAAAACGGGGAATTCAACGAAAGCAAAAAAGGTAGTCGCCTACTTTTCAATCGATGAGAGCCATTGCTAATTCTTCGCTAATCTGCATTCTGCTTTTCACCATCCAAGCTTGCTCGGGAGGGAGTGCGCAGCAGGAAGAACCTCAGGTAGGAATTCTCAGCGAGCAACACATGAAAGAAATTTTGGTTGAGCTTCATTTAACTGAAGCTACAGTGAACGAAATTTATCTTCCTGGCGATACAATCCGTGAAGGAGCAGATGAAATCTACAACGATGTTTTCTCCAGCCATGGAACCAATGCAAAAGATTTCCTGCAAAACATCGAATACTACAGCACTAAATCAAATCGCTTACACAAAATCATGGAGCAGGTTGTCGACTCGCTAAACACGCTCGACAATCCAAAGCAATAATCAGCGCACAATTAATTTACTCACTGCGATTTGATTCGATCCAAAATGCAGTTTTACAAAGTAAATCCCAGAAGCGAAATCGGCAACACTGAAGCCAGATTTACGTCCTGAGATAGGAAATGAATGAACAACTCGTCCAAATAAATCAGAGACCACAACATCGTACTGATCCATCATCAGGCCATCCACTTCTAGCCACACCATATCATCAGACGGATTAGGATATAGCCGAAGTTCAACCTGCGGAACAGCCTCCTCAATGTTCAGCGCACTGATCCGCATTCCAAATGCATAATCTCCTAACTTCAGCGAGTCCGCAACAATCAACCCGACCTTATCGGTTTTGCTGGATTGCGTTTGTCGGGTGTAATAAGGGTATTCCACCCAATTCACTCCTGCATGCGGACGGTAAAACAAACGGATACTATCCTCATGAAATACAACAGAGCCGTAGTTTGTCATTAATTGATTATCCAGATACCCGGAACCAGAAGTTGATCCATTATAAGCAAATCGCCCCTCTGCAACAATGTTATTGTTCCAGTCAATACCGGAAATCCTCCAGTACCGGTCGGGCGATATTACATTCAGAAAATCAACAGTGCTAAAATCATCTGCGGCTATCCAATGGTGTTCAACGCGCATAAATGCTGAATCAGGAACCTGTGAGAAATTAACTTGAAAATTTGAATGCGGCAATGATTTAAATCCAGCTGAATACACCGCCCAATTGTCTGCTGTAACCGCTTCACTGATTTTTTCATCCTCGTTTAATGACCATTGTACAGGAATAAATGGCAATAAAAAAGTTACCTGATCATTCTGCCCGCTTACAATCATTTTACGTGTTTCTACGGCCCAGTTTGCATTCCTGAAAAATACGTTTAGCGGAACATTATCAAAATAAAAAGGAGCACCTCTTAATTTTTGCCGAACGAAAACTGTTACTGAAAAATCACTTCCAGCCGGAACCACCTGTATTGAATCAATCGCAAATTCCGGAAAACCGGGATGCAATACCCAATCTTCAAAAAAATCATCGACATCAATAGCAGGTAAAGCGTTTAGCTGATCACGAAATGATTCACTGTTAAGATTCTGAAGTTGGTTATTACTAATAATAGCTTTTAACCCGGCAAAAAACAGGGAATCTCCCATGTATCCACGCATTGTATGTGCAACATCTGCACCTTTATCATAGGAAGTTGCTCCGTAAGTAACATCAAGCGGCACCTGCGACAACGCATGAAAACCGTTATCATCAATATGTGCTTTCCAAATAACATTCTTGTGATTGTTGCGAATACCGTTTTTGTATTGCGTTTCTCCATACATGTATTCCAGAAACAAGTATTCAGAATACGATGCCATTCCTTCATTGATCCACATGTCGTATGCAGTTTCGCAGGTAACCAGGTCGCCCCACCAATGATGCGCGAGTTCATGAGCCATTAGCGTTTCATAAAGCAAGGAACCGGTTGCAGTAGTTCGGGGATAGGCTATATTGGTTGCATGCTCCATTGCTCCGGATGAGAATGGCACCAGAACATAACCAATCTTATTAAAATAATGGGGCCCATACGCCCACTCAAATGATTCAATTGCGGTTGGAAGATTTACAAATGAATTCTTCATGCCTGTTGTATCGGCAGGAAGTGCGATCAGCCAAATGGGGGTGTTTAATCCGGTAAATGGACTATTATAATTCTGAACAACATGCGTGTACGAAGCAACATTTACTGAGGCGAGATAACTTGGAATAGGTGTTTCCATTTTCCATGTACGTGTAATGTCTGAACCATTTACGGTTTCATTTACAAAATATCCGTTACAGTATGCTCTTTTTCCTCCATTGGTAAGAATCACGAAATCATAGGTTGCACGTTCAACAAAATTATCGAAACAAGGATGCCATACACGTCCATAATTATGTGGAATAGATTCAAATCCTACACCTAAATTAAACGCATAACCACCGTTCCAATAAAACCCTCCCCATCCTGAAGGATCCATTTGTGGCTGCCCATGATAATACACAGTAAGTTGTGAAGTATCACCAATTCCAATTGACAAACTGAGATCAATTACCAATAATGTATCATTGTAGGTGAACGAAAGGTTTGTTGAATTCTTCTTTACCGAATCCACTGTCATCTCCAAAAGGTCAAGCGACAAACTTGTGACCCCATTCATCAGCGGTCTGAACTTTACAGTTGTTGATCCGGAAATAGTTTGTCCTGCAAAATCACGAATATCAAGTGCGATTGAATAATTGATCACATCAATTGTATCGCTGCGCAAATTTTCGTTTGATGTACGATCATGATATTTTGCTCCCTTGTGAGAACAATGTTGAGCACTTCCTTTAATGGAAAGGAACAACAAAAAAAATAAGATCCAATAATTTTTCATTTTGATTTTACCCACTTTACACGGTAACTTTTTCCATTAATTGTGTATTGCAGGACATACAATCCGGGATAAAGCTCAGCAACCACTACCCTGTTTTCTCCTTTACACGTTCCGCTTTTCTGTGATTTTCCCTGCACATCAAATATCTCCCAGGAAAATTCGGAATTTCCAGGAACAGTCAACTCAAGAAATTCATTTGCTGGATTTGGAAACAATTTATGTCCGACAAATAAATCCTCTGGTGTTTCTCCAATAAAATCTTCAAGGCGAAGCTCAATATAAGAGGCCTGACTAGCGTTGTGATAAATTGTGTTTTGCGCAACAAGCGTGTCACCCGCAACATACATTGCTCCACCATTATTCAGATTGACATCAAACCGCGGATAATTGGAAGAAGTAATATCTAAACGAATTCTGTGTCCCGGCAAAAAGGTAATTGCGCTGTTCATCAATTGAACATCCTCTTCATAAATCTGACCCGGAATCATTGAGGCTGTATCAGCGGCTGTAAATCCATTTCTAAATCGCATTCTTCTGATGCCATCGAGTAAAATCATTGATCTGCCGTCCGGATAAACATCGGTAATACGAACAGCAACATCAGTATCTTTTCTGTTTGAAGAAACATAAAAATGTGCGCGGACATTTCCTTTCATAACTACAGGTGCTCCCAATACAGGAGACTCAAATATCAATACATCATTTCTTGATTCCACAAGCGGAGCCTGGTTGTAAGGTCCTTGATCGAGATCAGATCTGAGTGTTGGTCCACCAATAGTGGGTGAAGGATTACGCGGATCAAAGGTGATTAGTGACGCCCCGGTCCCATTGGAAGGAAGAACTNNGAAGAACTGTTCCGAGAGAAAAATCGTTTTGCAGGTATAATTTTATAGGAGAAACACCTGAAGGAGGCCATGATGGAGCAACATTCCATTCATCCTCTCCCATTTGAAAATAAGTGACGTATTCCGTTAAATCGATTCCGTTCGAAATTCCTCTCAAATAATGATCGAGAAAAGCCAGCGCAAGAGAATCGCCCCAACCTTCTGCTCCGGGATAACTCAATTCTCCCTGTAACGCTGAACCAACATACGCAGCACCATGTCCGCCATGAACCCATGGCCCCATAATTAACCGATGCTTATTTCTAACGGCAAGTGGAGAGGTTGTTCGCAATGCAGAAAAATAGGAAAGCATTGCATCAGAAGCATGGTCATACCACCCACCAATCATCATGCAGGGAATAGTTATTGAAGCTGGATAGTTGGATTGATTGTATGCGAATGTCCATGTTAGGTTTTTGACAGGATTCGCAAGTACAACTGAAGATAAACCATAACCCAGGGCATCCAACTGCTGTAAATATTCAGTTCGATAAACACCTCCGTGATAATACTCCTCATATTCAAATCGGGGACTTGCAACAAGAGGCACAGCACATAAATGAGCTGGATGTTGTTCGCGAGCGGTTTCATACTGTATTTTACCAAGTGCCGATGGCCCCCATGTTCCTACCTTTCCATCACTCCATGATTGTTGACTAATCCAATCCACAACATCATAACCGTCCTGCCCCCGGTTTGGTGAAGCTATCATTGCAGAAGAGGACCCATAAAATCCCCTCCAATCCACAATTACATACACATAAGGAGAATTATCGATTTGCTGACCAACACCCAAAGGCAGTCCAAAACGATACAAAAGTCTGTTATAAGGCGTTTGAATAAGAATGGTTGGACAAGACGTGCAGCCGATGGGGATGTAAACATCGGCAGCAAGTTTTTTACCATCACGCATTGGTATAGAATCAACTACGGGATTCAATGCAGCCCAGACAGGCAATTGAGCAATAAGGAATCCAAGAATAAGTGCTCTTTTTTTCATAACTATCAAATATACTTCGCTTATCATTGAAATAAAAGAAGTCGAATGGGGAAACTTTGAGTGCTTGATTCCTTTATCTTGATTTCTTATCTTTAAACACAGAAAAACACCTTCTTACAGGCTTTAATTGCAGGAATCCTATGAAACCCAGCACGGAACTCTTCGAATTGATAAAGTCTCTTACGAAATCGGAGAAACGCTTCTTCAAACTCAGCTCTTCGCTTCAGGAAGGAGAAAAGAATTATCTCAAGATTTTCGACTCCATCGACAAACAACAGGAATATGATGAAGAGTCCATCAAAAATCAATTCAACGGGGAAACGTTTATACGGCATTTCCCATCTGAAAAGAATCATTTGTACAAACTGATTCTGAAAAGTCTGCGTTCGTACCATGCTGATAATTCCATTAGTTCAATTTTAAGGCAGGAAATAAAAAACATTGAAATACTCTTTAAGAAAGGCCTGTACAAGGAATGCCATAAATTTTTACAGCGCTCAAAAAAACTTGCAATCGAACATGAAAAATTCTATTATCAGTTTGAACTCATCAATATTGAGAAACAACTCCTCGAGGAGGATTATGAATCCGGTGAGTTTGATAAGGATTTAAATGCTTTGGTAGAAGAAGAAACGCAATGCATTGAAAAACTTCGCAATCTGGCAGAGTACCATATTATTTTTTCAAGGATCAACTTTGTATTCCGTCGTGAAGGCTTTGCGCACAATGAAGAAGAGCGGGCGATTGTGCAAGAAATCGAAGACTATCACCTCATCAAAGGAAAAAACACAGCACTGTCAGCACGGGCCTCAACCATTTGCTATTACATCAAAGGATTATGTGCTACTACAAACCGTCAGTATCAGGATGCATTCACCTTCTTTTTGAAGACCAAAGAAATTTTTGACAAAAACCCACACATCAGAACCGATCTGGCAAAACGCTATTTAAAAACTCTTACCAGTTTACTTTACGGTTATATTGACACCAACAATATTGAAGCAGCAAACAACTTGATCAAAGTACTTGTTGACCTTAAAGAAGAGGATGGGTTTGACTCCCTTGAGATGGAAGTAAAAATATTTACTTCCACCCATATTGCCCAGCTTATGCTTCTTAATAAAACCGGTGACTTCCGTAAGGCGATTGAACTTTCCAAGGACGTAAATTCTGCAATGGATAAATACGGTGAGCGTATTAACAAAGAGCAACGACTTCTATTTACCTATACCATTTCCTACGCATATTTTGGAGCAGGTGATTACAAGGAAGCCTTGCAATGGATCAATGATGTACTCAACATGAATGAACAAACATTACGTCGTGATGTGTTCAATTTCGCCCGTGTATTTAATCTTCTCATTCACCTGGAACTTGGCAACTACGATTTGCTGGAATACACTGTAAAATCGACCGTGCGATATCTGAATAAAAAAGAAAAAGATTATCAGTCTGAAACTGTATTTATCAAACATTTAAGAAAACTAATCAGAAGCAATTCTGATATGGAGCGAAAAGAGATTTACGAAGAGATGTACCAGGAATTCAGAGAACTTTTAAACAACCCTATAGAGCAGGTAATTCTGGAATATGTTGATATTCTTTCGTGGTTAGAAAGCAAACGCAAAAATATCAGCTTTGCGGAAGCAGTACGCGCACGATCACTTACCAATGCGTAACATATGCAACACAATTGGCTTATCAGTGGAATTAAATGAAGCAGGATTGAGGTAGATTGTTAACTCATCTTTCCCCAGAAATACATAAATAATTTGTGCAGGAAAGTCATTCTCTTTGTTCTCAAATACCAATGAGTCTCCCTGTATTGAATTCATCAATTTAAAATCGGTATTTACTTCGCCGCTTTCGGTTTGAAGAAACACCCTGTAATGCCATGTATCATTTTTCTTTTCAATCCTCAGCCGCTCCATCGAGAGCGTATCTTTTCCGGAACACATTCGTCCTAGTCCGCTCAGCGAATTGTCAGCATTCATCGTCCAATCTTCCAGAAAAAACGTTTCCGTTCCTGAGTCTTCCCTCCACGAACCTTCTAGCCGGCCTAATTCATGCTCGGAAGAACATGCTGCTAAAAAGAGTATTGCAAAGAGGTAGCGTTTCATTGCTGCAATACAGAAATTCTCTGCCGTGTCACTTCGTAAAGCATCATCCCTGCGGCAACCGATACATTAAGGGAAGCGATAGATCCTGCCATTGGGATTTTCACCCGTTCATCACTCAGTTTTAAATATTCTCCTGAAATACCATCTTCTTCTGAACCCATAATAATACAAAGCGGAACAGTTAAATCAGATCCCGATAATTCCAGCTCTGCTTTTTCGGTACACGATACCACCTTGATTCCGCTTGCAGCCAAATAATGAATGGTTTTTTTCAAATTATCTTCTTTGCAAACAGGAAGCCGATTCAATGCACCGGCAGATGTTTTTACTGCATCAGAAGTGATCTGAGCACCTCCACGCGAGGGAATAATTACAGCATCCGCACCCATACATTCTGCAGTACGGCAGATGGCACCAAAATTTCTTACATCAGTTATTCGATCGAGGATTACAAAAAGCGGTACCCTGCCTTCTTCAAATACAATAGGTAAGAGATCCTCAATTCGGGAATAAGAAACAGGACTAACAAAACCAATTACACCCTGGTGATTCTTTCGGGTAAGACGATTTAGTTTCTCAGAGGGTACAAACTGAATTTGAATCTCAGATCCCCGTAATTCATTTTTGAGTTCATTAAATAACTCATTACTCAGACCACGCTGAACCATGATTTTGTTGATCTCTCTGCCTGACCGAACAGCTTCAATAACTGCACGTGTTCCGAATAACAAATCGGGATTATCTTTATCGTTGTACTCCATCAATTCAAATAATAATATACCCTACCACTTCTCCAAACATCAACCGCCTTGTACCACTCCGGTTTATAAACCGGCATGCGTTGCAATAGAAAATCATTATCGGAAAAGGGGTTTTGAATTTTCAAAAAATTAAAGCGCAAACTTGCCGTGCTGAAACGATCACCATAAATCCATGTTTCACTATCTGTTGTACGATCGATAAAAGCCGGTTCGCCAAAAATCAGATAAATCATCCCTCTGTCGGTTTTCCAACCTTCAAGGTAACTTGAATACCTGCGATTTGATTCCTGCACTCTGTTGTAATAATTGCGGATCAATTCTCGGGCTCTTTCACGACTGGAAGACCGATCCAACCAAAACTGATCGATGGATTTTTTCTGATCGATGGCTGTTCTCAACGTTTTAAATTCCTCAGAACTACAGATATACCGGAGGGGTTCGATCAAAGCATCGGGAGTCATTACGCGTGGGAAATACTTTGGGAAATGGAATAAAGACAATCCAACACGCGATGAAGTATCGGGAACAATGTGTACAAATCCTCCTTCAGGTAAAATCAGGTTAAATTTTCCCTGCTCATCCATCCGAACCTGGTAAATACTGTCGGCTTCATATTTAAACTGTTGCAAGCGCTGTTCTGAAAATGGTGGAGGCGCTAGTGAAAATGATCGTCTGTAAACCCGGACCCAAAACTGTTTTCCCTTATGAAATGGTGATTCTACACTCACATTCCGCTGCTGCAAGTAAGGTGAGCAATTCACTACTTCCGATGATCGTAATAAGAAATTCTGCCGATTAAAATACTCTTTCTTATCTGCAGTAATATTCAATTCCATTGAAGAATTTTTTTTCTTATCAACAAATTGAATCTTCAAAGAATAGGTTGATCCTTGTGGCATTTTAACTTTAAAACTGCCGCCAATAAATTTTTCCCAAACATCGCTTTTGGTGTCGTTAATTGTTAGCGTACCACTATCAACAACCTGTTTTACACTTTCGAGCGTGAACAAGCGGTAATTCACAACCAAATGAGCTGTGAATTCGCCTGACTCTGTACGTGCATACATAATATCTCTTGAGGAAATCCGAAAATGAACTTCAGAATAATCCAATGAGGAATGGTAAACAACAACATCGGGTTTGACGGGATCAGCTTTTGTTCTTTGCTGATCGGTACGGATAACCCTTTGTCCTGAAGCCTGCGCTGAAAACACACAAGCAAAACATACAACCCAAAAAAAGCGTATTGAATTCATATTATAAATTAAGCGGTCCCGATTGGGACCGCTCGATTTTATTTTGAAAGGATTTTAAATTCTGTTCGACGGTTCTGCTGGTGGGCATCTTCGCGTTCTGTTTTTGTTTTCATTTTAAGAATATCAGCTTCGGAAATCTGTGTTTTCGATTCGCCATAGCCTTTGTATTCCAATCTGCTTGCACTTATTCCGGCACGAACAAGATACTCAACAACAGCCTTCGCTCTGTTTTCAGAAAGCTTTTGGTTATAGGTTGCATCACCTTGTGTATCGGTATGCCCGCTGATTTCAATACGAAGAGTTGGGTTTTCGTTTAAGAGTTTGATTAAACGCTCCAGCTCGTTTCTGGATGCATCACGAAGTGTTGCTTTATCATAATCGAAGAAAATATTACGCAATACAATCGTTTGTCCAACTTCTACTTTCTTCAGATCCACATTCTTCTCGTACTCTTTGTAACCCGAAGCTTTTGGAATGTCAACGTTTTCGGAGTGGAAAAGATAACCTTCAGCTTTAACAGAAATACCATAATTTTTTCCTGCTGGTATGGTAACCAAATAAGCACCTGATTTGGAGTCACTGGTTAAAGTTGTTACAAGCTCGTTCTTATCATTATCGATCAACTCAAGTTTTGCTTCGAGTGGCTGAAGTGTTCTTGCATCACGTATTATCCCTTTAAGTATGGCAAGATTTACAGTGCTAACCTCAACTTTGGGTTCAATAACGATTTCGCGAACTGGATTAACAAGTGAAGCGATAAGGTTATCCTCCGTGGAAGGAATTGGTGGTTTTTCCGGTCCAAGGAATGTAATACGATACAAATCCTTTTCGCCATAACCATCCTGACGGAAAGAGGAATAATAACCGTAGCGACCACTACCTGAAACCACAAAGAACACATCATCATCAGGAGAATTGATCGGATATCCAATGTTTACCGGAGCTCCCCAAACACCTTTCTCATCACGTTTGCTCATGAAAATATCAAAGCCACCCATAGTACTATGACCTTGTGAAGAAAAATACATTGTTTCACCATCAGGGTGTAGGAATACACCTGTTTCTCTGTATTTGGTATTAATGTTGGCACCTAGATTCTCAGCCGGACCCCATTCTTTTTTCTTTTCATCCCAACGAGAAACATAAATGTCTTCACCGCCAAATCCACCAGGACGTTCCGAAGCGAAATACAATTCTTTACCATCGAAAGAAACAGATGCAGAGGACTCGTAATACTTCGAGCTTACATTGCTTGATAGCTTTTCGGGTTTACCGTATTGACCATCCTTCAACTTGGACTGATAAATATCTCCTCCGCCTTTCCAGCCATAAAAAATATAAAGCAATTTACCATCGGGCGAAAGTCCGGAAGGCGCATCGTGATTTTCGGTATTGATATTCTCACCAATATTAATTGCCTTCTCCCATTCTCCGTTTTTCGGATTTCTTTTCGATAAATAGATGTCCTCGAAGAATTTACCATCTCCTTCATCCTTCTTTCCTCCTCGGGTATCACTGCGACGACCGGTGTAAATAATAACTGATTCGTCAGCAGAAATAAATGGTCCATATTCCGGAAACTCCGTGTTCACATTCTTACCCAGATTATCTACCCAAACACGTTTTGGTTTTGCAACCAAATCTTTCCCGGTTTTGCATTCACTAATTTTCTTATTGATGTATTCAAGGGTATCTGTGTTTTTTGGATTGAGTACTTTTTTATGATACTCATAATGCTTAATCCCGTTATCCCAATCACCATTGATATGATAACCAATTCCAATAAGCAAATTGATTTCAGGCGCAACATTTGGGTTGAGCTCGTAAGCTTTTTTGAAATAGTTCAAGGCTTTGAACTTATAAGAAGAGTTCAAAACACACATTCCGAGGTAATAATTCAACTTCGAATAATTCGGATTAAAGGCATAGGCCTTATCAAATTCCACTTCCGCTTTATCGAATTGATACTGCTTAAAAAATTCCTCTCCGGCTTCAAAAGCTTTTTTTGCGGTTTTAAATTCATCTTTGCGGTCCTTGAAAAGATCTTTTTCAAATGGCATATCCTTTTGTTGAGCCAATGCGCTAAACAATGAAAGCGTAAGAACCAGTGTGAGCAGCTTTTTCATATAAATTCCTCCTGTAATCATTTCTGGTTATATTTTTCAACTTCCGAACAAACTCCATAAATGTTGTAATATGTTTCTCCGGATTCAACACCCATTGCAGCTGCATTCTCCCAATCACTGCAAGCTCCGGCCAAATCGCGTAACATTTCTTTTGCAATGCCACGATTCAAGTATGCAACTCCATAAGCAGCATCCAACTGAATAGCTTTGTCGCAATCGGCAACTGCTTCTTTGTATTTTTGCATTTTTATGTAGCATGCTGCGCGATTGTTGTAAGCAAATGCATAATCTGCTTTCAGCTTTATTGCTTCATTGAAATCAGCGATTGCCTCTTCAAACTTTCCTGCATCCATTTTTGCCATTCCACGATTATTATAAGCTATATAATAATCCTTTTTCAATCGAATTGCATTATTATATTCCTGAATTGCACCGGTAAAATCACCTTTCTGGCGTTTAACGGAACCAAGGTTGTTGTAAGCGAAAGTCAATTGCGGGTTCGACTGAATCGCGCTTTCATAATCCTTGATCGCTCCGTCGAGGTCGCCCTTTTTCTTCTTTGCAGAAGCGCGGTCATTGTATGCAAAGGCATAATCAGGCTTTAACCGAATAGCGTTCGAAAATGAACCAATTGCATCATCGTAATTCCCGGCCTGGAATTGAGCCACACCAAGATTATAGTGATACTTTGCTTCACCGTTCTTTTTATTGGCAGCATTCGTAAAACTTTTCACGGCTTCTTCATACTGCCCTAAATCCATTTCTGCGGTACCTTTCATATACCAAGCATTATCTGCAGATGGTCCGTTTAGTTGTCCGCATGTATTATAATCAGCAATTGCTTTATCCGTTTTCTTCGCCTCATAGTATGCATTTCCCCTGTTGAGAAGTGCCTTTTCAAATTTGGGATCGAGAGCAAGCGCTTCTGTGAATCGGGATATCGCTTCATCAAGTTTTTTGCTTTCATACGCAGCAACTCCCTCGTTGTATTTTTGTTGCGCCTCAGGATTTACCTGACTGGTGTCGGTTTGGGCTGACAAAGCAAATGGCGCTATCAGGAAAACAGCTAAATGGAATATCCTCTTCATGTTTGAGAAATTTGAATCTTAAAAATAGCAAAAATCCAGCCAATGCCTTTGGGAAAACCATCTAATCAGCTATAATCTCTATTTTTGAGCCATGCAGGCCATTGTCTACTTCCTAGCGTTACCTTTTCTTTATCTGCTTTCCATCCTCCCGTTTCCGGTATTATACCTGGTTAGCGATCTTCTTTACTTGCTATTATTCAAGGTTTTAGGTTATAGAAAAAAGGTGGTTTTGACCAATCTTCACAATGCATTTCCCGGCAAATCCGAACAAGAATATTCCATTCTGGTTAAAAAGTACTACCGCTATCTCTGTGATTTGTTTCTCGAAACTTTTAAAACATTGACAATCAGTAAAAAATCAATGTTAAAACACTGTCAATTGCATCCGGAAGCTTTAAGCCTTTTTCAGCGCTATCATGCTGAGGGAAAGAGTGTAATTATTGTCATGGGCCATTATGGAAATTGGGAGTGGGCCGGCAATGCATTTAGTCTTTCCTGTCCGCAACAGCTCTATGTGATCTACCATCCATTGAGAAATAAATGGTTCAATGGACTCATCTGCAGGATGCGTACCCGTTTCGGAACAAAACTATATGCGATGAGCGACACGTTCAAGGAAATGGTTCGCAACCGAAAGGAAATCAACGCCACCGCATTTATTGCCGACCAAACACCTTCGCCTGAAAACGCCTATTGGACCGAATTCCTCAATCAGGACACGCCCGTATTTTGGGGTACAGAAAAGATCGCTTCAAAAATGGGATATGCAGTGGTGTATGTTTGTATTGACCGAACAAAAAGAGGATACTACACTGTTTATGCAGAAACACTTTTTGAAAATCCATCCGATACACAAGACGGGCAAATATCTGAGTCCCACTCAAGGAGGTTAGAATCAGACATCATTAAAAAACCTGAGCTCTGGCTTTGGAGTCACAGAAGATGGAAGCATAAACGTCCGGGAATTCCAGCGGGCTGAGATTTCACTATTTTTGCAGCGCATGCGCACAGGCAAAGAACTAATATTGGCAACAAAACCTTTTACGAAAGAAAGTAAGGGCTTGAGTTGGTATTATACCATAAGCACATTAATCTTATTGTGTGGTTCCATCGTAACTGCATTGCTTATTGAGGAAACCATCGTACGTACTTTAGCTTCTCTTTTTGCAGGATTGGTTATGGTGCGCTTTTTTGTCATCTATCACGATCATCAGCATGGGGCAATACTTTCAAAATCATCTGTTGCAACTATTGTTTTTAAATTATTTGGGGTTTTGATTCTTGCACCATCCAGTATTTGGAAAAGGTCGCATGATTACCACCACAACCATAATTCCAAACTGTTTAGCGCAAGTATTGGATCTTACCCAATCATGACAAGAGAAAAATTTCTAAAATCAACGCCTTCAGAAAAGCGCTCCTATCTTGCTACCCGACATCCCCTGACTATTTTCTTCGGTTATTTTTCGATGTTTCTGGTTGGAATGTGTGTACAATCGTTTTCAAGTTCTCCAAAGCGACATTGGGATTCATTGGTCGCATTGATTCTCCATTTCTCATTGCAATTCATTGTGTTCTATTTCCTTGGTTGGGAAGCCTGGTTATTCGGAATTATTATTCCTTTTATCCTTGCAGATATGATCGGTGCTTACCTTTTTTATGCTCAACATAACTTTCCCGGAGTTACTTTTCGAGAGAAAGAAGGATGGACCTACCATCATGCTGCCCTCGAGTCTTCGAGCTATATGAAAATGAATTTTTTCTGGAATTGGGTTACTGCAAATATCGGGTATCATCACATTCACCACATGAATTCAAGAATACCGTTTTACCGTTTGCCCGAAGTGATGAAGTCCATTCCGGAACTTCAAAACGCAAGAGAAACATCCTTATCCATAAAGGACATTGTTGCATGTTTTCGTTTAAAAGTCTGGGATCCTGAACGAAATAAAATGATCTCACTAAAAGAGATTTAATTTATTTCATCTGGTTGACTTCCTGAATAAAGGATTCATAAAAATTTATGTCGTCTTCTGGTCCCGCCAGTTTCTGAGCTGATTCTGCAGTCTGGAGTGCTTCCTTTTTCATACCCTTTGAGCGATAAACAGTAGCCAAAGTCATCAGCGTAAAGAATGATTTCTCCATTTCAACTGCTCTTTGTGCCCACTTGAGGGTAAATGGATAAGCATCAACGCCATATCGATCAACAGTCTCAAAAACGGTATTGCAAATCACACCGGCATTGGTAATGGGATCCATCATCCATTGATCAAGTGAAGCCAGATGCTTATCGCGCTGACCGGTTTGGGAGTAATAGTAGGCGTCAATTTCGTATAAAAAACTTTCGGAAACTGGCATGTTCATTTTACCAATTGCAGCTGTAGCCACATCTTTATAACGTTGAACAAGTTTTTCATCCCTTAACTCAACAGCACGTTCAATAATCAAACCGGCGCATCCCGTAAAGTATTCCTGATAGCCCGGCATTTGCTCAACAAAAAATCTGAAATTTTCGAGTGAATACAGAAAAAATCTGGAATCAGGATCACGATCAAAACTTCTGATTAAAGACCAATTCTCAGGTATTGTACATTTTTCAGTTGTAATAGATGACAAATGTTTCAATGCAATTGAGCGAGCCTGAATTGGATCTGAATGCGATAAAACTGTAAGATACAAACTTAAAGAACGGAGGTTGGATGGATTCTTTTCATAGGCCTTCTTGTTTTTCTCATATTCCCTTACCATAGTGGCAGTTTCCAAAAGCGTTGGAGCATCCATAGCACCTTTTGAATGATAAATAACCTTGCCATCTGCCTGAAAAAAAACTAGCGTTGGATAAGCCTCTACATTGACGCGATTTAAAAGTTCCCGCTCCTGGCGTTCCGCATCAATTTGAAGTGAGATAAAATTCGCAGTGAAATAGTTTTGCAAAATGGTATCCGGAAATATCTGATTCGCCATAAATTTACATGGTGCAGCCCAGGTGGCATAAAAATCAACAAAAATCAATTTCCCTTCTGACTTTGCAATGGCCTGAGCGCTTGCAAAATCACCCTTATGAAAAGGGATGCCCTGTGCCTGAATTTGACCGGCCCAAAAAAGCAGGTTAACTAGTGTAATAAATCGTACCATAAACATTTCCTCACAAAATTCAGACCGTTTTACAAAGTTGTTATTCCCGTGTATGTATAGGGAGAAATTGACCGAAGCTCTTGCTTTACCGCTTCACTAACTTCAAGTCCTGTTATAAACTCCGAAATAGCGTTTGCATCGATCTTTTTGTTGGTACGGGTTAGCGCTTTAAGCGCTTCGTAAGGATTGGGATAGGACTCTCTGCGGAGAATAGTCTGAATTGCTTCCGCTACAACAGCCCAATTATCTTCGAGATCACGGCGAACGGTTGCTTCATTCAGCAATAACTTATCAAGACCCTTCAGCAAAGATTTCAATCCGATAACGGTATGTCCGAACGGAACACCAACATTACGAAGAACTGTGCTATCGGTTAAGTCGCGTTGTAAACGTGAAACAGGTAATTTTGCGGAGAGATGTTCGAGGATGGCATTTGCAATTCCCAGATTGCCCTCTGAATTTTCAAAATCAATCGGATTCACTTTATGTGGCATTGCGGATGATCCCACTTCACCTTCTTTGATCTTTTGCTTAAAGTAATCCATCGAAATATACGCCCAAACGTCACGATCGAAATCGAGAAGAATTGTATTGATTCGTTTCATCGCATCAAATAAGGACGCAATATTGTCATAATGCTCTATCTGGGTAGTTGTCTGTGATCGATCGAGTCCCAATGTTTTATTTACGAACTTATTGGAAAATGCAACCCAATCAATTTTTGGATAAGCAACATGATGCGCATTGAAATTTCCGGTAGCACCTCCAAATTTTGCCGAATAAGGAATACTTGTCAGCTGAATACGTTGTTTCGAAAGGCGCTCTGCAAAAACAAGTATTTCCTTTCCCAAACGTGTTGGCGAAGCCGGCTGTCCGTGTGTACGCGCAAGCATTGGTATGTTCTTCCATTCTTCGGCCAATGTTGAAAGTCGATCGGTCACTTCATCAAGAAGAGGCAGGTACACATCACTAACGACCTGTTTTACTGAAAGCGGAACAGATGTGTTATTGATGTCTTGAGAGGTAAGGCCAAAGTGAATAAATTCCTTTTGCTCTCCAACACCCAGCGTTTCGAATTTTTCTTTGAGAAAATACTCTACCGCTTTAACATCGTGATTGGTGATTTTTTCAATTTCCTTAATGCGAAGTGCATCGCCTTCAGAAAATCCGGAATGAATCGCTCGAATTGCGGGAAAAAGTTTTTGATCGAAATCAGCTAGTTGAGGAAGCGGGATTTCGCAAAGCGCAATAAAGTATTCGNNCGGATAAGTGCGCCTTCTGAAAAATAATCCGACAAAACCTTAGTTTGTCCACGGTAACGACCATCAATTGGAGAGATGGCCTGAAGAGTGTTTAGCTGCATGATAATTTTAAAGCACAAAACTAATAAACCCAGCACAACCACCATTGCAGTCAGCACCTAAAATCAGCTATTTGTTATTGTTTTTTGAGCTATTTTTACCCTGTGGAACAATTTTTTAACGAATTCTGGCTTGGAATCAGGACTTACCCTGATGCGGTTAAGCTTATTGTCCGCAAGAAACTTTGGGCATGGTTCATCCCGCCTCTAGTACTTTCCATTCTGATTTTGCTGGGAGCATGGTGGCTTGAGCTCCATTTAAAAGAGCAATCAATTCCAAATGTCAATTCCATTAAAGGGCTAATGGCAGATCTACTTTACAATTTATTTGTGTTCTCTGTAATCATGATGGGGTATAAACTCAGAAAATACATTGTGTTTATTGTTTTATCCCCAATGCTTACCAAATTAAGCCTGCAGACAGAAACGATTATTACAGGCAACACTTATGAATCCAACTGGAAGCAGTTTTTGTCTGATATTCGGAGAGCAATCCGAATTTCGATGGGCAATTTCATTCTTGAATATTCCATTTTTGCATTTTGGTATGTATTTGTTTTGTTTGTTGCTGATGCAAAACCCTTAACATCATTTTTCCTTTTTAGTGTGGGTTGCTATTTTTATGGTTTTTGCATGATTGATTACATCAACGAACGATTCCGTTTGAGTATTGATGACAGTGTAAAATTTGTTCGGACTCATGCAGGGTTTGCCATAGGCAACGGGGCCGTTTTTTCTCTTATGTTTTTTATTCCTTACGACATCGGGGTGGTTTTCGCGCCGGTTTTAGCAATTATTGCAGCGACTCTGGGGATGCATGAAATCACAGATCTTAGTAAAAATCCGTTTGCCCTAAAAAAATCTGCCTTATAAGCTCAGTTCTTTCTTTTACTATACCTTTTTGCTATATTTGTTTAAACCTGTCACAACAATGAGTAAGTTCCTGTTTTCCACACTACTGATGCTTTTTCTTGGCACAACAGCCAGTGCTGTCACTCTTAATACTTTGCCAGATACCACGCTTACGGTAATTGACAAAGGAGTGATTTCAGCAAAGATGATTGATGCGAAAAACAAGCAATACGCCGGCGATTATCGTGGGGCGCTAAACACTTATAGAGAGGTTCTAACCATTGATAAGTCGAATGCGATGGCAAATTTTCGCATTGCGGAGTGTCACTACGAATTAAACAATTGGGAGTTATCCAAAGAATACCTCGATAAGGCAATTGCAATTGAAGAGAAAGTGTCGACTGATGTTGATTATCTCTATGGAAAAATCCTTCATCGATTGGAAAAACTGGATGACGCTATTGCCAAACTAGAAGCATACAAGGCAAGTCTAAAACCTGAACTCGTTAAATCATCAGATGTTGATTTCCATTTAGGACAACTTCGTTCTGCAAAAGAACTTGTTGCAAAACCACTTGCTGTCACAATTAAAAATGCCGGAGCTCACCTGAATTCAAAGTACGACGACTATTCCCCGGTAATCGCACCTGATGGGAAAATCATTTATTTCACCTCCCGCCGTCCTCAGGGAACGGGTGGACAAAAAGCCGGAGATGATGTTTACTTTGAAGACATCTACTTTACAACCCTTACAGAAGACGGGAATTGGGCCGAAGCCGAACAAGTGGAAGGAAAGTTGAATACCGATGAATTTGACAATTGCTCACATTTGTCGACCGATGGCAATACCATGTATATTACCCAGAACATTGCCCGATACACAAAAAGTTCTGACCTGGCTGTTGCCAAACTAACTAAAAGCGGGAAATGGAACATGGCTAAACTAATGCCTAAAGGATTGAACTCATCCTATTTTGATGCATGTCCCACTCTTTCTCCCGACGAAAAAACGCTTTACTTCGTAAGTGAAAGAAATGGTGAGAAATATGGTTCTGACATTTTTAAGTCAACAAAAAACGGATCCAAATGGGCACCTCCAATTCCGGTTGCCAATCTTAATACAGAAGAGAATGAAACAACAGTATGGTTGCATCCCAATATGAAATGGCTGTTTTTCTCTTCTAGAGGCCACGACAGCATGGGGGGATACGATATTTTCATGGCGGAATGGACTGGAACCAATTGGGGATCGCCTCGGAATTTAGGCTATCCGATCAACTCTGTAAACGATGACACCCATTTCCGTATATCACCTGATGGCAAATACGCTCTGTTTGCAAGTCAGCGCCCTGGTGGTGTTGGGGGAAGAGATATTTATATGGTTGACATCAGTACCATCGATTGGTTAAAATAATGCGCCCTGAAAAAAGACATTTAATCAGCAGGCAGGCGGCATTCGTTTGCCTGCTCTTTTTTTTATGCTTTTCTATAAATGGTTTTGGTCAGGAATCAAACTGTAGTTGCACTGGAAAACTCACTAAAACAGAAAAAGGCACCTGCACCATTGCAGGCACTATTAATTCACCTGTCTTCCCAAACGGAATAAAGGGACAAACCATTCTTATTTACAAAGGGAATATTCTGGTTGCAAAATGTACTTCCGGAAAAAACGGCAAATACAGCGTTGCAAAACTTCCTGAAGGGAATTATGAAATAAAAGTTTGTCCTTCCAATGGAAGCCCTGTTTGTATTCCGGGCGTTTATACGCAAAAAGATAAGACGACTTTCATCAATATCTTTTTAAACACTTAACGCGTCCTTTCGGACAAATTTTTCCGGTTTACAAGGCTCCATTTTTTATTTGCTCCACAACCTGTGGATCAAGCAAGGTTGAAATATCACCAAGGTTTGAAACATCTCCTTCTGCAATCTTTCTTAAAATTCGTCGCATGATTTTTCCGCTCCTCGTTTTTGGCAAACCGGGTACAACCTGAATTTTATCCGGCTTTGCTATCGGACCAATCTGCTTGTTGACTATTGCAATTATCTCCTTCCGCAACAACTCTAAATCATCGTGTGATTTGGTGGAAATTACGTAAGCATAAATTCCTTGTCCTTTTATCTCATGGGGAAATCCAACTACTGCAGATTCTACTATATCTGGATGTATATTAATCGCGCTTTCCACTTCTGCGGTGCCTATGCGGTGACCGGATACATTTATCACATCATCCACACGGCCGGTAATCCGATATAAGCCATCCTTATCACGCTTGCATCCATCTCCGGTAAAATACAAGCCCTGATAGGTAGAAAAATAAGTTTGTCGACAACGTTCATGATCGCCATATGTAGTTCGGATGATTGAAGGCCATGGAAAACGAATACACAAATTTCCTTCAACATCATTTCCTTCTATTTCCAGTCCTTTTTCATCTACTAAAACAGGTTGAACTCCAGGTAATGGCAAAGTTGCAAATCCTGGTTTTGTTTCTGTAATTCCCGCCAGAGGAGAAATAAGAATTCCTCCTGTTTCTGTCTGCCACCATGTATCTACAATCGGACAACGATTCTTTCCGATATGAGTATTGTACCAATTCCATGCTTCAACATTTATTGGCTCTCCCACACTACCAAGAACCCGGAGTGATTTGAGCGAATAAGGTTCAACAAAAGATGTCCCTGCTGCTTCCAATGCCCTGATCGCAGTTGGTGCAGTGTAAAATAAACTCACATTGTACTTATCAATAATTTTCCAAAATCTACCGGCATCAGGATAAGTTGGAACACCTTCAAAAATAACCTGAGAAGCACCGGCAAGAAGCGGCCCGTAAGTAATGTAAGAATGACCTGTTATCCAGCCAACATCCGCGGTGCACCAGAACAAGTCATCAGGTTGATATTGAAACACATTTTCGAAGGAATACTGTGTATACACCATATATCCGCCACAAGTGTGAACAACACCTTTTGGTTTACCGGTGGAACCTGAAGTATACAAAATAAACAATATATCCTCTGCATCCATTTCCTCTGCCTCGCATTGCGTGCTCATTCCATTCATTGCATCATGCCACCACTGATCTCTGCCTTCTTCCATGTTCACTATTGCACCCGTACGCTGCAATACAATCACCTTCTTAACAGAGGGACACAATTCCAATGCATCATCAGCAACTTTCTTTAGAGAAATTTCTTTATCGCCACGGTAGGCACCATCGGAAGTAATCAAAACCACATTGTCACAATCCTGCATTCTCCCGGCTAAAGATGCGGCTGAAAACCCACCAAATACAACGGAATGTATTGCTCCTATTCTGGCACAAGCGAGCATTGAAATCACCGCTTCAGGAACCATGGGCAAATAAATGCAAACCCGATCGCCTTTCTTCACGCCATTATTGCGCAACATATTTGCACATTTACAAACCTCATTAAAAAGCTCTTTGTAAGTAAATCTTCGCTCTTCTTCATTCGGGTCGTTGGGCTCCCAAATAAATGCCAGTTTATTTCCATTTACTTCCAAATGGCGATCAAGACAGTTTTCGGTGATATTAAACTTAGCACCCTGAAACCACCGAATATCGGCTGAAGAAAAATCACCATCAATAATGGTATCCCACTTTTTCCGCCATACAAAAGATGACGCAACTGCATCCCAAAAACGAGCAGGATCGCTTACCGATTGTTGGTACAATAACTCATATTCCGTTTTATTCTTTATCCTCAACATAATATGATTTTTACCTAATCTACTAAAAAGACTGTCAGTGTTTGTTTAATTCACCGGATAATTCCCTACCGCGTTCTTCTGCTTTTTTAAGCCCTGATTCGATGGTAGAAGCAAATCCCCGTTGCTCAAAAACTTTAAGCGCTTCCTGCGTGGTTCCTCCCTTTGAAGCAACCGTTGAAATCAATTTATCCAAATCATCCTCAGAGCTGTTCCAAACATGAAAAGCCCCAAGCATAGTTTGTTTAACCAATAAGGCCGCAACCGAAGATTCAAATCCAAGTTTCTCAGCAGATTCAATCATGCTTTTTACAAAAAAATAAAAATATGCCGGGCCGCTTCCGCTAACTGCTGTTACAGCATCCATCTTTTTTTCATCATCAATATACAATGTTCGTCCTGTTGTAGATAACAATTGTTCTGCCTTGCGAAGTTCTTTGCTCATCACATCTGAAGACGAGCAAAAACCTGTCATACCCATTCCCAATGCAATGGGAGAATTCGGCATCGCTCTAATGATTTTTGAGTGCGCGAGATTTTCCTTTATCTGCTGAATGGTTATGCCTGCCATTAACGAAACTATGATCTGATCTTCCTTAAGAAACTGCTTAAGGAATGATGCCAGCACTGAAAAATCCTGAGGTTTAACTGCGATAACAACAATCTCTGCATCAGCAATTAAAGCAGGGGATTCGTGAATACATTCAAATCCATCATCTAAAGCTGTTCTTTTCGATTGTTCGGATCGGGCAAGAATCATCACATTTTTTCTTTCCGTTAAATTCAATTTCACAATTGAGCGGGCATAAATCCTGCCAATGTTTCCGAAACCAGCAATTGCAATTTTCATAGCGTCAATAAATAAAAATCCCGGATCATTTTGACCCGGGATAGATTAATATCAATAATGAATTTTCCCGGGACTTACATCTCTGGAATATTCGGGTTAATATTTTGTTTCGGTGCAATCATTCTGCAATAGTAACACTATTATCGTTCTATTATCACTTTGTTCACGTAACGCATCCCTTCGATATCCAAGGTGATGAAATATATTCCACGTTCAAGAGTGCTAATGTTAATCGCACTTTGTGCCCCTTCAACTTCGATTGAAGTTACCCATTGTCCGACAGCATTAAATACATTCAACATTGCAGGGCTATTTAAAGGAACTGCAAATTCAACCATGAAATTCCCATTCGATGGATTCGGATATACCGACATAAAAGTTGAACGAATATCCTGTTCATCAATATCCACACAACCAATTGTATAAGTACTGGTAGCAGATGCAGAGCAATTGTTCGAGTTTGTTACTGTGTAGGTTGCTGTGTGTGTTCCCACAATTCCAATAGTTGGAGTTAGTACACCAGCGGCAATTCCGGAGCCGGTATACGTTCCACCTGCCGGACTACCTCCTGATACGGAAACAGGTGCAGCGTTATAACAAATTGAAGCCGGAGACATTGTGAACGTAACAGTAGGATTTGCAAATACTGTCATCACATCGGTCGCAAAAGCAGAGCAACCGTTTCCATTTGTTACTGTGTATGTAATTGTGTGTGCACCAACGCCTGCTGTTGCCGGGTTAAATGCAGATCCAGAAACTCCAGTGCCTGAATAAATTCCACCAAATGGTGTACCTGTAGTTAGCGACATTAGCGGATCTCCCACACAGGCATTATCATCTGCAAGTACAAATGAAACTGTTGGCGAACTGTTAACAGTTACTGTGAATGTACAATTGGTAAAGTTTCCTGAAGCATCTGTTGCGCGAAAAGTAACAGTGGTGTTTCCTAATGGGAAAACACTTCCGCTGGGCAAACCTGCAATCTGTGTAACTGTTGGACTTGGGTCGCAACCATCCGTAGCCGTTGGTGTAGGAAACGTAACAGGATTACCCTGACAAATGGTAATGTTGGAAGGACAGTTTGTAAATGTTGGTGGTGCCGCATCTACCACTGTAACATTGAATGTAACTGTAGATGTATTTCCTGCACCATCTGTTGCCGTGTAAACAATCGGTGTTGTACCCGCATTAAAACTTGAACCTGAAGGAGGTCCCGAAGTTTGAACGATGGTTGGAACAGTACAATTATCGGTTGCTGTTGGGGGAGTCCAGGTTGCAGTTGCGGAACAGGTGCCTGTTGTTGCTGATAAAGTAATATTAGATGGCGTTCCGGTAATGGTTGGTCCTTGCGTATCGTTGATGGTGACAGTAAACGAACAAGTAGAGACGTTACCGGCAGCATCAGTTGCAGTGTAGGTTACATTGGTAACACCAACAGGAAATGTATTTCCCGGCGAAGGGCCTGCTGTTTGGGTAATTGTAGCGGAACAATTATCAGTAACTGTTGGAACTGTCCATGAAACAACTCTACCGCATGTTCCGGGTGTGTTGCTTTGTGTTTGATTTGAAGGACAACCTGCAATAACAGGTGCCTGCGTATCATTTACAGTGATTGTAAAAGAGCATGTAGAAGTATTGCTTGCGCCATCAGTTGCTGTATAGGTTATCGTTGTTACACCTATTGGAAGCGTTGAGCCACTTGCCGGACCTGCGGTTTGCGTAATGGTTGCGCCGGCACAATTATCTGTTGCGGTTGGTGCGGTCCAGGTAACTACTCTACCACATGTTCCTGGCGTGTTGCTTAGTGTTTGGTTCGAAGGACATCCGGTAATTGTTGGACTAAGATTATCGACGATTGTAATTGTAAACGTACATGTTGAAGTGTTGGATGCAGCATCAGTAGCAGTATATACAACCGAATAATTACCTACAGCCAGTGTGCTGCCGGAAGCAGGACCTGATGTTTGAGTAACAGTTGCAAAACAATTATCAGATGCTGTTGGAGCAGACCAGGTTACTAATGCATTGCATGAAGCCGGAGCTACGTTCTGAGAAATATTTGAAGGACATGTTGTAAATACAGGGGCTTCGTTATCTACAACTGTAACTGTAAACGAACAACTCGAAGAGTTGGAAGAACCATCTACTGCAGTATACTGAATATTATGTGTTCCTACAGGAAAAACACTACCGGACGGAAGTCCGATTGTTTGATTGATGGTTGCAGAACCACAATTATCTGTTGCAGAAGGCGCAGTCCATGACGCTGTTGCGCTACATTGACCTGCCCCAACATTAATCGTGATATTGGAAGGACAGTTATTAATAGTTGGAGGAAGCACATCTCCAATTACAACATCAACCTGGAAGCGGGGTGAAGAAACACACCCGGAAGATCCATCTGTGACCTGCACCCAATAAGAAGTATTTACACCCAATACAGGGGTTACAAAAGTTGCGCCTGTAAAAAGCAATGTACCCCCGGAAACCGCATCGTACCATTCAAATACCGGAGATGATGCTGATGAATTCGCTGTTAAGCTAGTGCTTGAAGAACCGCAAATTGTAGTAGTTCCAGTAACACCGGAAACCGTTGGCAAAGGATTTACTGTTACAACTTCTGNNATAACGTTAATAGATTGAGTGGTTGCAACTGTGCTCCATTGGTAACTATATGCCTGTGTGGATGTCAATGTAACACCACCTCCAATACAAAACGAACCGGCACCGGAATTTGTAATTACTGCTGAGCGGTTAAGCATTACATTAACACTACTTGCTCCGGTCGCATCAGAATTACAAATGGCAATATCCGGCAACAGATCATTGTTTACCAAACCCTGTGCAATGTGAACCGGTTTGTAGCCGGAATAAAATGCCTGTTGAAAGGAAAGACCTAGACCTCCGCCTTTTAATGCCGATACATCTGAAGATGCATTATTGCAAGTAACAACATCATCAAATCCGTCGGCATTCAGATCAGCTGATAACAACCAAACAATCTGGCCTGCACCTGTAATTCCGGTTAGATTTACTGCAGCAGAAAATGTACCCGTTCCTGTTCCGTTTGCATAGGATATTGTACTTGAACCATAACAAACAGAAATATCTTTATTACCGTCACCATTAAAATCACCGGAAGTAACCATTCGTGGTCCGGCACTTACAACAATAGAAGATCCTGAAGTAAAATTGCATGAACCGGTTCCGGTGTAAATCTGAACATTGGAGGTTCCATTGTTACAAATAGCGAGATCAGGTAATGCATCACCATTGAAATTATTTATGGAAACATTATTCGGACCGTTAACTCCCGATGAAAGTGTTCCGGCTAGGCTAAATACTCCTGCGATATTCTGATAAATATAAACTGCATTGGAAGTATTGGATGTGACAACTGCATCAAGATCCCCATCATTGTCTAAATCACCAACTGATAAACTAATGGGTGTTCCGGGTAGTCCAACAGAAGTAGGAAAACCAAAATTTCCTGAACCATCACCAGGGAATAATGAAAGTTGTTGAGCAGATGATTCAACAAGCAATACATCTTTAAACCCATCTCCATTAAAATCGCCCGACTGAATAGCCAAAGGCATTGCGGATGCCGATGTATTTGAAGAAAAAGTATATCCACCACTTCCATTGCCCAAGAACAATGAAAAATTATTGCTGGAAGAATTTGCAGTTACAAGATCCGTATTTCCGTCGCCATTGAAATCTGCTATTGAAGAACTATTTGGCTGAGTATTAATTGTTGGGTAATAAAGATTGTTGTAAGACAAAAAGCCATTCGGAGAATTGTTTCCCATGTACATCAGTCGACGCGAATTTCCGGTGAATACAATGTCTTCTTTTAAATCGGAATCAAAATTTCCGGTTAAAATCTCAGATGGATCGATAAAACTTGCATGTCGCTGAAGCGTGAAATTACCTGAGCCATCATTGATCAATAGTCCGATTACGTGATCGAGAACATTACTCACAGCAATATCCTTATCGCCATCACCATCATAGTCAAACATAACAATTGAAGTTGGCCCGCGACCACCGGAATAATATCTCGAAATGGATGTAATTGCTCCCATTCCATTGGTAAAAACCACGTGAACAGAATCAGATCCATTCATTGCAACAGCAACATCCATATTACCATCACCATTTAAATCGCCCAGATCTAAATCACGCGGATCTGTTCCGATTACAACGTTAAAACCGGTGGTAAACGATCCCGTTCCATTTCCTCGCATGAGTGTAACTCGGGATCCAGACACACGTGTAATTACAACATCAAGATGGCTGTCAGTAAGGTGATCCACTTGTCCAACTTTGATGTTGTAACCCGCACCAAGAAAAGTGGGATTCGAAATTACCTGTGCATTAAACCCCGCACCGTTATTCTTAAAAAAGGAAATATTATTTGATGATGCGCCTGATATTGTAACAATATCAATCATGCCGTCTGCGTCAAAATCACCTGTAACTAAATCGTTCGTAAAATTGGGTGCTGTCATTTCCACCCAAGGTGTAAAATCCCCAACTCCGTTACCTTGCAACACCGCAAGCCTAAATGTGCCACCTAAAGAATTTCTTTTTACAACAGCAATATCAAGCTTACCATCAGCATTAAAATCCTGCAAGGTTATTGCTTGCGTATTTGAACTGTTTGGACCAATAGTAATCGTATCGATATAAGTAAACAGACCATTTCCTTGCCCGATAAAAATTGAAAGAGAAGATGGATTTCCTGTTTGATTTCCATTGGAAGTAATAATGTCCAGTTTTCCGTCTCCGTTAATATCACCTTTCGCAAGGAATCGCGGGTTTACAACTCCGTTAGTTCCATTTGCAGAAGTAAAATCATTATTTGCCCTGAAACAAATGTTTTGAGCCGAAATGGAACCTGTCGCCAATAAAATTGTTACAAGTAGGTAGATGCGTAAAAATCGCTTCATGATGTATGTTTGAACAATTAATTTCAGTACTTATTAACAACCTGAAAGACTGAATTCTCTAGTATTCAAGCCTTCTAAGATAGCGCTTCTTACGGTTATTAACAATGGAATGTTATAGGTTTAGGTCTTACCATTATTGGGTAGGGATTGGATTCCAAACATAAGACCTTGAAAAACAAAAACTTAATAATTCGGATTATCGCTTTGAACAGTGGTTTTGGGACAAAAATCGAATCTAAACTGATAAATGGATTTATCGGTATTCCAACACCCAGGCCTTTTCTTCGCCGATAGACTTGGCCTTACGGTGGGTATCAAACACTTTCGGCTTATCCTCAGAATAAGTCAACAAGATGTAATGTAACTGGTTGCGCTCATTAAAGATAATCCTTGCCTCCGGGAACTGCCCTTTCAGCCTGTCGTATTGCGACTGTGCATTTTCCATGCTTCCATAAGCACCATCAATAACGTAATATCCTTTCGGCGACTCCGTTGATTTATCCAATTCTACAAAATGATCCCCTTCGGTTCGTTTTACTGGAGGACCATCATTTGTGTTTTTTACCTCAGTCACTTTGGTCTGAGTATTCTTCATGTCCTCACGCAGCTTGCGTAATTCCTCATTCAGCTTATTTATTGTGTCGTTATAATATCGCTCCTGTTCGTCTATACGGCGATCTAAACCTTCTTTGATCGTATTCAAAGAGTCATATTCTTTTTGTTTACGCAACAACTCCTGACGCAGGCGTTCATTCTCACGTTCCGCTTCTTCAAGTAGTTTCTTCTCACGATCATTGCTCTTAACACCAAATGTATACCCTACTAAGATTTCCTGATTCACCGGCCCGTAAGCATTAGTAGTGTTCATCACAAAATTGTATGCATACCCAAATACAAGATCCTGCTTTATGCGAAATCCAATGTTTGCAGCAACTGCATATTGACTCCTATACGTCGCCGTGATCCAACCAATTTTTTTCAGATCGGCCGTAATATTTACGTCATACTGAAAAGGTGCACCTGGCACATACATGACTCTCGCCAATGGAATCAATGAAAGATCAAGAGTTGGAGAAATTAACCAATTGTATTTTAAATGCCCCATATAATGGCGCTCCAGAATATGGGAATTGTCCATTGAAACACGCACTGTATTCGCCAACATCTGAGGAACAGCGACTCCAAATTGGAAGCGATCAACATCCAAGTAAATTCCTGCCGACAAATCAAAATAGGTTTTTCTTATCGGAAAAGAAAAAACCAATGTCGGATCATTATTGTCGACAACAACAACATTGCTCGGATCAAATCTCCTGTCGGTTGCACCTCCTGTAAATCCGAAGCCAAGTTTTATTTTTTCACTGAATTCAACGCGGTATGACAAAGACAAGCCTGCACCTTGAGCGATACTTGGTCCCATTTGATCATTAAACACTGAAAAACCTATCCCCACCTTATTGGCAAAAATAGGCCCGTCGACTGTCAAAATATTTGTAACATTTCCACCTTCGAAACCCAGGTATTTTTGATTGCGAATAAAATACGCGTTTGTTTTTCCCGAATATCCTGAAAGTGACGGATTATATACAAAAGGATTAACGTGGTAATGATTGTATAAGGGAATCTGTTGCGCACTCGCTGCAAGCGGGGTCAAAAATATTACCAGTAAAAATCGATATAAAATGGATGTAGATGTCATTTACTGGTTATCGTTAGCACTCCCTTAGTTTTCTGTCCCAGCTTGGTTAAATTAACGACATAGAAATAACTTCCATCCGGCAATTGATCTCCGTTGAATTTACCGTCCCATGAGTTGTCATAAGTCGACTTTTCATAAACAACCATCCCCTGATTATTGAAAACCGTCACTTCGTTCTCCGGGAAATATTCAATATTCATTATGTTCCAAACATCATTCAACCCGTCTCCATTTAGCGACATATAATTCGCAATAATGATCGTATTCGGCATTGGTGGTGTTGTTGTATCTATCACAAAAATGGTGACCTGGTCTGTACCAAAACATCCAAATGCATCTGATACCGTTAAGGTATACGTTGTGGTAGTTGTTGGATTTGCGATAGGATCGGCTATTGTAGGGTCCGACAAACTTCCGGCAGGAGTCCATGCATAAAACACTCCACCTGTACCAAACAATTGGGTCTGATCAAATATGATGATCGTATCATCCACACCTGCATTGGCAATCGGTAATGGAGTAATAAATACCGTATCACAAACGGACGTGTCTGCCGGACATCCTGTACTTTGCACTATCGCACAATAAATCGTGCTCGATGATATATTCAGATAATTAAAACTCGAAGTGGTATTCCCGGACGTTTGCCACGTCGCACCATTATTGCTGGAATAGATCCAGCCGTTGATGTTTCCGGAACTCGATATCAAACCCATAGACCCGGAGTTCACTCCCTGACATACCGTTGCACCTCCAACTACCGTTCCCGGTATTGTTGGGGGATCTACCAATACCGTTACTATTCCGCTTGGAACAAATGGACATACTCCATTGGCTACGTAGGCCTGATATTGCGTTGTTTGGGTGATATTATTAAAAACAAATATCGTCGTGTCGTTCACAAACGGAACATAAGGTCCGCCACCTGTAGATGCTGCCCAGTAAATCGTATCCCCTGCTGAACCAATTAAATTCAACTGTGCTGAATTATTGCCGGAACATACGTTCATATTGCTGGTAATACTTCCGCCAACAGGTGGTGAATCCACAAATATGGTATGTACAGAAGATGTTCCATCAGGGCAATAACCTCCGTCAACAAACACCTGATAATACATGGTCTGACCAATATTGCTAAACTGGTAACTCGAAGAATCGTTCATCGTGTTGATCCAGTTCGTTCCATCTACCGACATCTGCCATAGTAAAGAATCATTCTTGTTATTCCCCGATAACACCATCACACCGGAGTTCGCTGATGCACATACCACCGGAGGACCTGATACTGTGCCCGCCACAACAAATGTGTCGCTCACAATAGTAACACAAAAATTATTGTTCGCAGGGTTTACATCACCCGGAAACTGAACGTTGCAACACACGTTATACGTGCCCTGACAGGCAAAATTCCATTGCTGATTAAACCCAAAAAGATAGCTCGCGCTTGGATTNNTGGTAAGAATCGTCTCAGAAATTGGAGCGCCTCCGTTAACGGTATAAGTAATTGTAAAATTACCTCCTATAGGGAAAGCACTATAATTATACAAGTAAAGTCGCACTGTGTCCATTCCAACACAGCAACCGCTAACCGGGGAAATAACAGAAGTTATTCCAACGTCTTGTGCTTTAGCACCAAATGCAAAGACGAAAAGTGTAAATAAGGCAAGTAACAGTTTTTTCATTGACAAAACCGTTTAGAATCGGATATTAAAAATAAGGAATTCTACGAGAAATCAACCAATTAGGTTAAAATTTAGACTTCAAAAATTTCAATCTTTACACTAAGAAGCTGTTATACAGATGCTTAAACTGTCTGCTTATTGCTGGCCATATTCGAAATACCCTTTGTCCTTTGTCCTAGTTTCGGTAAACTAACAACATAAAAGTAGTTTCCGTCCGGTAGTTTTTCGCCATTGAATTTACCATCCTATGAATTGTCCTAGGTCTACTTTTCATAAACAACCATCCACTGATTATTGAAAACCGTCACTTCGTTATCTCAATTTACAGAAGTCAATTGAACATTCAATCTAAGCCAACAGAGAAACAAATGCAATAGTTAAAAAGCAAGTGTTGGTCCTTTAGATTTGCCAAAAAAGGTTAGTAGGTCAAGTGCTTCTTATCTCAATAATGAAACATGGCCATAATAAGTACGCTTCTTCTTTGAAGCAGCATCCTTGATTACAATTTTCCAAACGTAAACATCCTGTTTTGCATTGACACCTCTGTATTTTCCATCCCAATATCCATTTGGATCGTTGGATTCAAATACAATTTCTCCCCAGCGATTAAATACATAAATCTGGTAAGTACCATCAACAAAGCCATCGATAACAGGGAAGAAAATATCATTTTTTCCATCATTATCTGGAGTAAACGCATTAGGAACGTAGATCGTAAAGAAGTCGTTAATCACAACAACTTTACAAACTGTATCCTGGCAACCAAATGCATTTTCTACTGCGAGGCAAACATCATAATTTCCGGGGTCTTCATCCGGGAAAGTAAATACAGTATTAGGTGCAGTTGAGCTGCCTAAACCGGCAAAGTCCCAACTATATGTACTTGCACCTGCAGAGGTATTGATGAATGTAATGGTTGTGTTTAATAAATCGGTGGGCTGCGGACCAAATACAAAATCTGCAACTGGATACGGATGTGCGCAGATCATTCCCGGAATTGTGAGTGAGCCAATACAACCCGCAGGTGATGTTACAGTAAGACTAATATCATAACATCCCGGGGTATTAAATACCATTGAAGGATTGCAATTGTTAGATGTTTGTCCATTTCCGAAATTCCATTGGCAATTCCCGGATAATGCAGGATCTGTTGTGTTTGTAAAATTCACAGCAACAGGTACGCAACCCGATAAATTANNATTATCTGCAACAAAAGTTACCTGTGGAACGGGATTCAGTCCTACGTTTACCTGGGCTGTAGTTTGTGGAGTACCGCAATTATCTGTTGCAGTTACAATGTAGGTAGTGTTTGTTGTAGGAGAAACAGTAATCGAACTTCCAGTCTGGCTAAATCCTGCGCCATCAGTCCATGAATAATTATACGGATCACCATCCCCACCTGAAGCATTTGCTGTAAGCGTTGCGCTTGCTCCGGGGCAAATCATCACATCCGGCGAAACAACTACCTGTAGAGGAGGGTTAACCGTAATCGTAATACTCAAAGGACCGGCATTGCAGCCATTGTTATCTGAAACGCTGACTTGATAATCTGTAGAAATAAGCGGTGTTACATTATGTGATTGCGCACTTGGCAAGCCTTGATTCCATGTGAAAGTGTAGGGAGCGGTTCCTCCACTTGCGGAAGCGGATACCGTTGCACTCTGACCGATACAAATGGTTGATCCAGGCCCGGGTGTTAGTGTTAGAGGATTGGGGACAGTTACAACTGCAGGTTCAGTATCATTACAGCCTGTGCTGTTTGATGCAGTAACAGTATAGTTTCCTGGGCACATATTATTGAAAACATTTGAAGCCTGGAAAGTAACACCGCCATCAATTGAGAACTGTGTTGCTCCGGGTGCAGTAACTGTAATAGTCCCATTACAGGTTGAAGGACAAGTGGCAGGAGTGGTTGCAACGTTGGTAATGGATAAACTTCCTCCTGATCCAACTACCACAGTTGCTGTTTCTGTACATCCCATATTATCAGTAACAGTTACAGGATAGTTGCCTGCACAAAGACTATTTAAAGCAGGGACATTGCCGCCTGCAGCTCCCCAGTTATAGGAATACGGTGCAGTTCCTCCTTGTGGTGCAACAACTGCAGAACCGTCGCATTGTCCACAGTTTTCATCCACAAAAGAAGTTGGCAAAGTTAAATCCGGCGCTTGTGTAACTGGTATAGTTACAGAATGCGTACATCCTGCTGTTGTGGACACAGTTAATTGCACGTTATAGGTGCCTGCTGCGGCATAAGTATGCGTTGGGTTCTGAAGGGTAGAAGTTGCTCCGTTTCCAAAATTCCAACTCCAACTGTTTATTGTTGCACCATTTGGATTGGATTGATCTGTAAACTGAACCGCAGTACCAAAACATACCGGCGAATTATGAGTGAAATTGGCAATTGGATTTGGACTTGCATTCACAACCGTATCGAGGGTGATTGAACATGAAGAACCGGTTACCGGAATAACAGTAACTGAATAAGCACCCGGAGTGGAAGTAGTAATGGATTGGGTAGTAGCACCGGTACTCCAAAGATAGGAAGCCCCGCCAGGAGGTCCGTTAATGGTAATTGGTTGTCCTGCACATACAGCATTCGCAGACATATTAAACGCCATTGCGTCACAAGTTGCATCGACATAGGCATAACCTGCATGACCACCCTGAGCGCAATCTCCGACAGTGAATTCAATAGTTACATTCTGACCTAAATACGGCGCCAGAGGAATAAAAACAGTTGTCCAGGGTTTGTATCTCCAAATACCGGATGATTGCCAACCTGGTTGTCCGTCGTTTGCGTAAGCCTCGTAAGCAGCACATGAAATCGAATTTCCAGCCTGGTCGTAAACCCTCATTCTGAAATAGGGTTGTTCATTTGCCGTGTGCCCACCATCTTCCAAAACAACAGCGTAATGCAGTGTAAGAATTGCATCACCAGCAGAGACCAGGAATGTTTTTCTTATTTGAGCTGCCATATAATTATACCCCGTAAAATCTCCAATCTCCGCAGAACAAGAACCTCCTGGATAAACCATTGGAAAACCATAGGTGTCAGTTCCACCGGTTGTGATATAATGCTGTTCACTTCCGCTCGTTGCAGGCATTCCGTTGGTCGTTCCAAAAGTTGTTGTGGTGGTTGGGTTAACAAATGAATACGGTGCAGATCCGTTTACCTGTCCGGTTACTAATGTCCAATCATTAAAATTACATGACTCGAAATCAGGATTCACACAAGGACCACCGGGTATTCTCATTTGTTGTTGTACTGCTGTAGTATCCTCGCCTGATTCGTTGTGCAAGCCTTCCTCAACTACAGATGAATGATTATGGGTATGATGTGCAGCATGGCTGTGAACTGTAGAATTATTATTCTCAGCAGAAAATGAATTTAATTCGGTCAAAATGCTCGCCGGGTCAGAATTGATCCTTTCAATTAGGGCTGATATAAGTTGGTCGATTTCGCTTTGGAACATTAATAGCGATAAGGAACCTTCAAAATAGCGTTTGATCAAAATCCGCTTTGTAGTAAAATGCCATTTCGCAATTCGCGCCTCAAAACCGGGATGAGCCATGAGGGCAACTGCATCTGAATTCAAATTGGCACTTAAACGAGATTTTACCAAGTCAAAACTGAATCCATTCTGAATAACCTGTTCGATCTTGGAAGGATCAGGACGAAAAGTCGTGGACTGCCCCTGGCTTAACGCACAGTTAAAAAAGATAAACAAGGCAAGCAATAGAATATGTTTCATGGCATTAACCATTTTTGGTGTGTCAATTTATAGTCTTTGATGCTGATATTTTAGTTTGGAAGGTTTCAGAAAATCAGAAACGACTAAATCGTTTAACCTATATTTTCTGTGTTTCGTCCTTCCAATCCTTAATTTCCGCTTCAAATTCCGAAGATTTGACGAACAAAAAAAGGAGGGTTGCCCCTCCTTTTGAATTTTATTTTGAGAACAACTTACTTCTTAATAAACACAAACGATTTAGAATCACCTTGTTGATCTACTAAAAGTGTGTAGAAGCCGGGGATTAACAATTCAAGGTTTATGTGTGAAGAATTCGTGTCTAATGCGGTGGTCAAAACAATTCGACCTGTCAAATCGAGAATTGTCACAACTGAAATACTCTTTGATGATTTGATATTCAATATATTATCTACAGGGTTTGGGTAAAATTGGATTTCTGATTCCATTTCACCGTCCTCCACTCCAACGGTTCCCTGGTAAACTACATCGGCAACATCTCTTGGCTCAATCCTAAACTCGGCAAATGCGTAATAAACAGGGCCAGTAATCTGGTAAATGGTATTCTGCGTTGGTGTATAGGCATAAATCAAATTGTGAATTTTGCATTCCTGCGATCCATCGTTAACTGTCCACATCCCAAAACCTGCATTTGCATTTACGCATGTAGCATTATTTACCCGCACCAAAACACCTTCATAGGCTTCTGTATTGACTGCTGCTGTTGAAATTACGGAAGGTGCATAAACAGGATTACTGCTGCTGAACACCAAAAAGGATGAAACACTTGAAATTTGTGTCATGCTGAAGTATTCTGAAACATATCCGGTAATCCTAACAGAGTCGCCAATTGCCGGGAAGTTGTTTGAATCGAAAACATGTAAACCTCTCCAAGGACCAACACCATCCTGAATAAAATAACCTGAAGCATAAACAGCACTTACAATACCACCGGTTTGCACTTGCTGACCGATTAATGGAGACTCACCAGCCGCATCAGTTGTGTATTGGATGTCGTAAATTGATGTAGGACCTGTTGGAGCCGGGATAAACACAACGGCCGAATCAATTTTCAAATGACCTCCTGTTGCGTTAGTGTTACGAATAGAGAAAATAAACTGAGCAGTATTCCATGTGGTATCTGCTGTGATATTTTGAGAATATTCTGTCCATGTATTAGTGTTCACGGAAATGTAAGCACTATAGTGGTATCCGGAAGTTGTAACAACATTGGAACTATCGAATAACCCAACGCGAATATCGCCTTGACCTTTTGCCCAGTATTTTACTGTAAAATTCTGACCGGCTGTAACCGGAACAGGCTGGGAAGAAAAGCGACGGTGCGATGTAGTTGGATTGTTCAGCTGAACGGCATTACTTCCGTATTGAGTTCCGGTAGTAACTCGGATAATGCTATCCGCCTGCAAATTCGTTTTTGTTCCTTTCCAACCGTCAGGATTGATACCTGTCCAGTTTTCAAAACTTGTGCTGATAATTGTTTGAGCACTTAATGTGCCTGCAAAAACAATTGCAATAACTAAGGGTAAAATTCTTTTCATGATCTTTCTTTTTATAACTCTTCAATTAAAATATCGTCAACCTCCCAGGTTTTACCATCGGAGTTTGTTCCTGTGTATTTAAATCCAATATAAACACCGCTTGTAAGAAATGATGATAAGTTCAATGTTCCTGAATTAACCCAGGCCCATGATCCTCCTGATAATGCAGGACTCAGTAAAGTCTGCGTAGCAGTTGAGGGATTGCTTATACCGTCGTAATTCGTAAGGACATAGACTTGAATATTTGAACCGGAATAATTACATGCAGTTCGGAAGGTAAGTACAGGATTAATTGCACTGCTCAAATTTACTGCGGGAGAAATCAACCAACTTTCACAAGCAACATTATTGCTTCCGTTATAGTTCGAAATCCGCCCAAAAATATCCGGACCAAATGAACTTGCAGACCATGAAACTCCTCCGGTCACCAATTGTTGGGTCCATCCACCGGAGCTTATGCTTAAGTCATCAAAATCTTTTTCAAGATAAGGCTCAACACAACGAGTACCCCCATCCATAGTCAAATCCGACAATGTTCGAATGTACAATTGCATGTCGGAATTAAACTGTCCTACAATTACAACGATTGAACCATTTCCATTTGGAATATTGCTTCCCGCAAAGTTGGCGTACCCGCTGGTGCGAACAAGCATAGTATTACCATTGCAATCTGCAATTGTTCTGTTCTGAGAAGTTTGGGCTACAGCGTTAGCAAAAGTTAATGAAGTATCTGAAGAAACAAACTGAACATTATTGATTCGAACCAATTTAGCCTGGTAAGATGCATTTATCATGTTAAGTGTTACAACTTCGGGCTGAATAAAACGTCCGGTAGCTTGCTTAACAATATTATTATCGGCATCTACAGAATCAATCTGCATCATCCCATTGTAAGACGACAAAACCGTTCCGGTTAGGTTAAGACGAATTGAATCCCCAACATACAATCCACCGGAGCTGCGCAACCTGATGTTAATGGCTCCCGTATTGTCCTGAATGTAAACATTCTTGTACAAATTACCGGAAACTTCATCTGCGGTTACTACTGCAAATACCGTTTGATCGCTTTGGAAGTGGATAGGACTTCCTGCATACATTGCACGCAAATCGGCAATGGTTAAAATGCTCCCTGTAGGGATTTCTCTTGATGGAGGAGCATCGAATTCCTTTTTGCAGGAAGTAAATGCTGCAACAGCCAGTAGTAAAATAAATATTTGTTTCATAATGATCGTATTCTGTTTTTAAAATCTTAAGCTAACCATTGCGTAAAATGTTGTTCCCAAATGGTAAGAATATTTATTTGGAAAACGGTTTACATCTCTGGTATCATAACGTAACTGCTCTGATCCACCAATACGGAAATCGCGGTTATTTAAAATGTTATTTACGTTGAGATTTACATTTAAAAAATAAGATTTTATTCTCCATGATTTACCAGCAAATGCATCAATAGTATAATTGTTATCCAGTTTTGACTGATCAATGAGTTCACCCCATTGCGGGTCTGTAATAACTAAACCTTCCACTGCTTCTTCTGTACGTCGGTCAGGATTAATTTCCAGCCATATATTGGCAAAATAATTAAAGTTTACCCCTGCAAACCAATTTTTCACGCCGGAATATTTAATTCCGAGTGATGCCGCTGTTTCCGGCATTCCGCCAATATGAAAATTCTTTGCGTAAACTGTTTTTTCACTTGCAATCAATTTTTCCTGATTATCGGAAGTAACGGTTGCTGTAGGTCGGTTTGCCCACAAAAATTGACCATGACCAACAACACCATTTAATTGCAATGTTGGTGTAACCTGATATTGTGCGCCAAACTCGAGTCCGGCCATGGATTGATCAACCCCGGTTAAAGTGTAATTCACAAACGAATTATATTCTTCATGGAAAAACGTACGCATCCATGTCTGATCCGCAACATAATTGTAATAACCTGTAATACGTGCTTTAAACCTTGGGTACCTTATTTCATAACCAATATCGCCGGAATAAACTTTCTCACTGCGAACATCTGATGCTGTTTGGTTACGAGTGCGCGGAGAAAGGAAGACATTTCGTGCCAATGGAGCTCTTGTGAGGTGTGCAATATTCGCAACTACATAATGACGACCGGTAATCTTATACACAGCCCCGCCTTTGACTCCATAATTCAGAAAATTAAATTTCTCTGACTCTCCTTCGCTATTATTTGGAAACATCCCGTTTAACATATTCCCTTCCCGCCAGAAATTTGTTTGACTTAGCTCGGCAGAAAAATAAGCATCCACCTTCTTACCGGAATATTCTCCCTGAGCAAAAAAGTTCGTTTTATTGATAAGCAAATTGTAATCGTAACCAAAAACCTCTCCTTTATAGACTACATTGTTAGGGTTGTTAATGTCAGCCTGCGACTCGGATTGATCAATTGCATTCTCAACAGCAAAACGATTTAAATCGAGCCAAAAATCAGCGCCCAGCAAATCGTCAACTAACTTATAATAATGACTTTTCTGTCGAACATGAAACAAACCACCTGTAATACGGATGCGTTCGTTATACTGGTGCGTTCCGAGTAAATTTAGTCCGCCCATCGTTACATCATTGCGCTGATCTTCTACAATATATTTTGCACGATTACCCGTAATGNNCATTTGTAACCGTATATAGGTTCTTGCTATTTGCGAAATAAAGCTGATCCCAATTTATCTGCCGTGTATTGACATCATTGATCCATGAGTTTGTTACCTGAGGAACAAGAGCAGGATATTCAGGATCATAATAAGATGGTAAATACTTATAATAATCAGGACGCGGGTCTTTTGCGTCATACCAATTCAAACTGGTTTGTCCTGATTTACCAGGTGAAAAGAAAACTCCGGCCTGAATTTTCGTTTTTTCAGAAATCAAAATGTGGTCCGTTAGCATCAGCATTGGCTCATGATTATGGCTTACCCTGCTGTTTCTTTTTTCTCCATTCTGATACCCCCAAAATGGATTATAATAATTGCTTCCTGCAAGATCCATTGCTTCCTGAACGGCGAGTCCTTGTCTACCCTGTCGTAAAGGCGCTCCAAAGCCGATAAAAGATAGCGTATGTTTTGCATTAATTCTTTTCTCAACTGATAAAAAATAACTCCAGGAATCGAAAAAGGTTCCTGCAACATAACCTTCGTCTGAATATCTCCGCGAAACGGACGCTGTGATTGCAAGTCCATTTTCGATCATTCCAGTTGAACCGGTTGCCATAATTCGATGTGCATAGCTTCGGTTAGAAAATGCATAAGAAACACGATTGCCTTTTCGGTAGGAGCTTGCACGTGCATCAATGTTGGAATATCCTCCTATACCAGTGAATCCAATTCGCGAGGAAGCATTTCCGGTTTTAACTTCCATCCATCGGGTAACGTCATTTAATCCTCCCCAATTACTCCAGGATGCCCATCCGGTTTCAAGGTCATTGACCCGAATTCCGTTAATAAATACCGAAGTATGATCCGAATTCAGTCCACGAATACGGAAGCGGGCATTTCCGAAATTAAATCCGGCTACAGAAGCATAAACATCCCTTGAGGCTTGCAATAAACCGGAGATATCCTGCGATTCTGTTTGGTCATCGTTATCGCCGCTGGTGCTGGTAAAAATTGGCAGGCGATTCCCTTGTTCAAGCAGGGTATCCGGCTTCACACGAAACGAAGTGTCATTCTGGCTTATACCATCAACAGATAAGAGAAGAAATAGAATAAGGATATAAGATCCTCTAAAGTTTAGGTTGGTCATTCGGGCAAGTAGCATTTGCGGCGACAAAAGTCGGAAGTTTTATCTTTCTCTTGTTGTTAAAACAATAAAAAGTAACATTTTAATAATCAACATCGGTGAATTGATGTTTGATTTGCATGTCTTTTGTTAAGAAATCAAGAAATAACCATCCGAAGGACTCATTTACCTACCTTTGCTTCACTACTTGTCTATGAAAAATACCTTGCTGCTTACTGCCCTGTTCATTTGTGGTTTTTCTACATACGGAAATTCGCAAACTGAAAAGAAATTTTACTCTGCATGTATTGCGTTTTGGAATGTAGAGAACCTTTACGACACTATTAATGAGCCTGTAAAAAACGATGAAGAATTTCTGCCAACAGGTCTCAATCGGTGGAATACTGAAAAGTATTTGAAAAAACTAGATCGTTTAAGTGAAGTTATTGCTCAGGTAGGTACAGAATTTAATCCCGATGGTCCGGCAATAGTAGGATTAGCTGAGATTGAAAACATTGAGGTGCTCCATGATTTAGTTAAACAAGCCAACATCAGAAGTCGGAATTATAAGCCGATTCTCATCGAAGGTCCTGATCGGCGTGGTGTGGATGTAGCATTGTTGTACAATCCAAAATACTTCTCACCGAAATCGCAGGTGCTTTACACATTATCAGATCCAAATGACACCTCATTTGCAACAAGGGGACAGCTATTGGTTAGCGGAACATTGGATGGAGAGCGAATGCATTTTGTTGTTGCGCACTGGCCATCACGCAGAGGGGGTGAAAAAAGAAGCAGGCCAAAACGTGCACTTGCCGCAAATTTAGGGAGACATATTATTGATTCAATTCAAAAAGCAGAGTCCGGAGCCAAAGTAATTTATATGGGAGACCTAAATGACGATCCTGTTAATGAAAGTGTTTTTAAAGTAATTCAGGCCTCTGCAAAAAAAACTGATTCAACCGGAAACAAACTTTACAATCCGATGTACCCGCTATTTAAAAATGGCATCGGATCACTTGCCTGGAATGATTCATGGAACCTTTTTGACCAGATGCTACTCACTACAACTTTTCTTGCAACACAACAACCCGGTTTCCAGTTTCATCTGGCAAAAGTCTTTAACAAACCTTTTCTTCGTCAAGACAGCGGCAACTTTAAAGGCTACCCCTGGCGGACTTTTTCTGCAGGAACATACTCAGCAGGATATGCAGATCACTTTCCGGTTTATCTCATCCTCAAAAAAGAAGTGAAATGAGATTATTGATTTTATTGTTTTCTGTTTTGACATTGACAAAAAGCTATTCACAGGCATTTTTGCCAACAAGCTTTTCCTTCAACGCAGCAAGTCCCCCAACCGGTTGGATCCTCAATCTTGATGTTGTTGCAGGTGCCACTACCTACGCAACAGGAAGTGATGGGAATCCATCTTGCAGGCTTGATGGCACAGGAGAATACGTTCTTATTGAGTTTTCCGATGAGCCGGATTCGTTAGTATACAGTTTAAGAGGAACTGCAACAAGTCCACCTGCATCTGCACCTGGCACGCAATTCACTATTCAACAATCTGCAAATGGAACCACATGGTCAACTGTCCGATTATTTGACACCAGTAACATGACAACCGGTTTTACATCCTACACCGATATTTTGCTTTCTTCTACCCGATATGTTCGTTTCTACTATACCAATAAAGTTTCAGGATCGAATGTTGCTCTGGATGCCATTACAATAAAAAAAGCCGATCCCGGTCCCGAACCTGCAATTGCTGCTTTCTATAACAGTGTACAAATCCAAAACGGAGGGACAATTATTATCAGTAATTCCGGCAATAACCCCATTCAACTATTTAATCAGGGCACATCGCAAACATTAACATTAGGTACAGCAACATTATCTGGCGCTGCTGCCTCTGATTATGGACTGCTCAACTTCCCATCGTCCATTTCCTCATTGGGAAATTCCTCTTTTGATCTTACGTTTACGCCATCGCAATCGGGCACCAGGCTGGCAGTGGTTTCCATCCCCACAAATGATCTCAACGACCCGGTATTCACGATTAACATTTATGGAATTTCGGGTGGGCTTGCAACTGAACCTTTTGGGCAAGCTCAAAGCTTTTCAGGAACCAATATCAAGTCATTTGATTACCGTTATTCGTTTTCGCAGGGAACTTCCAATGCTGAAAATTTTCTTGTACTTAGAAAAATAAATGCCGCTGTAACAGAAACTCCTGTTGATGGCGTTCATTATAGAATTGGAGATGTTATTGGAAATGCTAAGGTAGAATATGTTGGTCCGGCAGCTAATAATTTAAAACCTGATTATGCATATGCAAATACATCCTATCACTATGCTGTTTTTGCATTTAACGGCCCTTCAGGCTTCGAAAATTATCTAACCACTAATCCAACAACATCCTCCCTGACCACTTTAGGCAATATGGCCGGGAACTATTATTCAGGAGTAAACGCTCTTTCCTCGGGATTCATCAATGCGCTTCACCTGAAAATCAATCCACATAATTGGATATATTATTCTTCCTATGCATCAACCATGATTGCGGATTTTGAAGAGCACGACACCATAAATGGAAAAAAAACCGTTATGTGTCAGTACAGTGGTTATCGTTTTATGTACAATCCTCCGTTTGCATGGGACAGCATGAGTCGTGAACACGTTTTTGCTCACAGTTGGTTCCCTACAAATCCTGCATCGAATAATATCGAGTATTCGGATCTGCACAATCTTTTCCCAGCACAATTGTTGAATGTAAACATCCCAAGAAGCAATAACCCAATGGGAATTGTTGTTACACCAACACAAATATTCCGTCAAGGTAAATTAGGATTAGACGCACTTGGAAACACTGTTTATGAACCACGAGATGATATCAAAGGCAATGTGGCAAGGGCAATGTTTTACATGACTGTTTGCTATACCGGAACAGGTGGATTCACCTGGACATTGCCTGCAATTCAAAATCAACAAATTTTAAAGGACTGGCATTTTCAGGATTTACCCGATAATTATGAAATTGCCAGAAATGATTATGTTCACTTTGTTCAGGGAAACAGAAATCCTTTTGTAGATTCTGTGCACTATGCATGCTACATTGATTTTTCCACGTTAACCCGTATTAACAATCCTCCTCAATGGTGTGTTACACTTTCCTCGGAAACTGAAAATAAAAAATTTAGTCTTGAAATCTGGCCAAATCCTTCAGATGATTTCATCTATTTTAATTCGAACGGAATAGTAATTTCAGAGTTGATGATCTGCGACATCAACGGCCGTGTTCTCTATTCCGAAAGACCATCATCAATTATTACCGAATTTATAAGTATACCTGTTTCCAACTTCGACTCCGGAGTTTATTTTATCCGGGCAAAAAGCGAAAACGGCTGGTTAAATGCCAGGTTTATTCGTCAGTAGTTTACTTCAAAAAACCCATTACGGCGTCCAAAAACAAAGCAGGTGCCTCTGCATGCACCCAATGTCCGGCATTTGGTATTGTTATGATCTTACTATCCGGAAATTGACGGGCAATTGTTTCAAAATCACCATCCAGAATATAGTTTGATCGTTCACCCCTGATAAATAATGTGGGAACTTCAACTACTCCTGATGGAAGAGCTTGCAAAATTTCTTCTATTTCTCTGTAGAGTACATGCAAATTAAACCGCCAATCCAGTTGCTCTTTATCTGACCAATACAAATTCTTTAGCAAGAATTGAATAACCGAAGGTTCCTGAATATAAGAGCGTAATGTTTCCTCTACTTCTTTTCGTGATTTTACGCTGTGTAAATCGACGGCAAGCATTGCATCAAAAATTACCTGATGATGAGGTGGATACTTTTTTAACCCCATATCCACAACAATCAATTGATCCAACTTTTCGGGATATCGCTGAGCAAAGTACATTGCTGTTTTCCCTCCCATGGAGTGCCCAATAAGGCTTACTTTTTTCAACCCTTCATCACGAACCAATTCTGACAGATCTTCGGCCATTGCATCATAATTCATCTCATCAACATGAGCCGAATGTCCATGATTTCGTTGATCGACAAGATATACCTTTCGGTTTTCTGCGATTGTTTTGGAAAGCGTTTGCCAATTATCGGAAGAACCAAATAAACCATGTAGAATTAGAACCGGTTTTCCTTCTCCGAAAGAACGGTAGTGTAGTTTCATTTGAGTTGACGTAAATAAAGCTGAATAGTGTTTTCCAAACCAAAATACAACGCGTCTGAAATCAATGCATGTCCTATCGAAACTTCAAGCAAAGAAGGAATATTCTTCTTGAAAAAAGCCAGGTTCTCAAGACTCAAATCATGACCGGCGTTGATCCCCAACCCAACCTCAACGGCCATTTTTGCTGCTGAAATAAAAGGCGCAATTGCATTTTTCCTTCCACCTGAATAATGGGCTGCGTAACTTTCAGTATACAATTCAATTCTATCAGTTCCAGTTTGAACAGCAGCCTTTACCATTTCCGGATTAGGATCAACAAAAACAGAAGTACGAATACCTTTTAACTTAAACAGACTGATCATTTCAAGACGGAAGTCTTTTTCTGCAACCGTATTCCAACCATGATCGGAGGTCAATTGCGATCCGCCATCCGGGACTAGTGTAACTTGATGAGGAAGCACTTCCAATACGAGATCAACAAACTTCTTCTCTTTCGGATTTCCTTCGATATTGAATTCGGTAGACAATAAGGGTTTCAATTTCCGTACATCGTCGTACCGAATATGTCTTTCGTCAGGACGTGGGTGAACCGTTATTCCATCTGCGCCGAAGCGTTCAGCATCCAGGGCAACTTTAATTACATCCGGAACATTACCTCCACGGGAGTTGCGTAATGTTGCTATCTTATTGATATTGACGCTAAGCTTTGTCATAGGTGTAATGTATTTCGTATTTTTGCCTCACCTTGCAGAAACCAAAATTACAATGAAATTTCTGCACGATATTTGAAGCCTGAAAATTATGCTGACTCAAGACCTCATATCAGAGAACATTCCGCCCATTAAAATGAGCGATACAGGCAACAAAGCACTGAAGTGGATGGATGAATTCAAGGTTGCCCATCTGCCTGTGGTTGACGGAGGTAAGTACCTGGGATTGATTTCAGACGCTGATATTCTTGACCTTAACCAGCCTGATAAAGCCTTGGGTGAACAGGAAGATCTGGAGCTTGATGATATTTTCATCAGCGAGAACCAACACATCTATGATGCCATAAAACTCATGAATGAAAACCGGTTGAGTATTATTCCGGTTCTTGATGTCAATGGTAACTATATGGGGGCAATTTCCATGACCAACCTCATGGATAAAATAGGGTCCTTCTCATCCATAACCGAGCCCGGAAGTGTTCTTGTACTTGAAGTGAGTAATCAGGATTATTCCTTATCTCAAATCGCTCAAATTGTGGAGGGAAACGATGCAAAGATTTTAAGTGTGTTCCTGAATAACAATCCTGAAAACGGCACTTATGATGTTACTTTAAAGATCAATAAAACAGATATTTCGGGTGTACTTCAAACGTTTCAGCGTTATAACTATTTTATCAAGTCTGCTTTTCAGGTTGACACATCGTATTTTGATGATTTGAAGTCGAGATACGATGCGTTGATGAACTACCTTAAACTGTAATTAAAATCAGAATGCCCGGAAAAAGGATACTTATCCTTACTATACTTTTCATTCGGGCGATTACTGTCTATTCACAACACGACTCTGTTACCGTTGCCAGAATTTCTATTAGTGGGAATAATAAAACAAAAGAGAGTATTATTCTCCGTGAAATTTCTTTTATGCCAGGGCAGAGATTTCACCGGAACCAACTCTCCAGAGAAATAGAGCGCTCACAATCAATGCTCATCAATACACTTCTTTTTAATTTTGTAGAGGTAAAGGAAGTCCCGATCGATTCGGTGTATTCAGATGTTTTCATTTTTTTAAAAGAACGTTTTTACCTCTGGCCGATACCTGTTTTCAAATTTGCCGACCCCAATTTTAATACCTGGTGGTTAACTAAAGATTTTACGCGAACGAATTACGGATTAGTCATTCTGAAAAAAAATTTCAGAGGAAGGAATGAGGATCTTGGGGCAAAAGTTCAACTGGGATATTCGAAAGAATTTGCAGCAACATATAGACTTCCCTATTTTACCAAGCGTCAAAAACTGGGAGGTGGTTTATGGGCAAGCTATGTTCAGAATAATGAGGTTACAATTGGCACCAAAGACAATAAACGAATTTTCTATACAGGAGATAACGGGAATTCAAGAGATGAACTCTCCTTTAGAGCTTATCTGTCTTACCGCGCAAAAATCCACAGCTGGCATACATTGGAATACCGGCACAACAGAATACGGGTAGTTGACTCCGTTCAGGCGCAGTCCGGTCAGTATTTGCAGAACAACGCCGCCATCATGACCTTTCCATCGCTTTATTACACACTCAAAATAGACAGAAGAGACAATAAAGGATATCCTTTGGAAGGTCGTTATACTCAAATGGAAATAACGAAGCACGGATTTTTCAATGTTGGTCAGAACTCCCCAAACATTCTCCAATTGTATCTTTTGCATACTGAATTATTCAGAGCAAGCAATTCGCTTTTTTTCGCCATGCAGTTCAGAGGTAAAATCATCCCTACAAAAAATCTCCCTTATTATTTTCAGGAAGGTTTGGGGTATCAACACTACGTGAGGGGATACGAGTATTATGTTATCGACGGACAAAACTTTGCCATGTTTCGATCGAATGTTAAATACAGATTGTTTGGTCCAAAAATTCATGATCTTGACTTTTTGCAGGGAACGAATTTTTCAAAACTTCATTATGCCTTTTACCTCAATCTGTATATTGATGCCGGATACGTTCAGGACCGGCGCTATTACACAGAAAATCCACTTGCCAACCAAATGCTTTATGGCACAGGAATCGGACTCGATTTTGTAAGCTTTTACGATAAAGTTATTAGATTTGAATATTCGATGAACAAAGAGTTGGAGAAAGGCTTCTTCATTCACTTCATCAAACCTATATAGCATGACTATCGCCATTTACGGCCGTTCATTCAGCGAAGAACACATTCCGCACATTCAGCAACTTTTCGATGAGCTTGCCAAGCGGAAAGCACAATTGATCGTTTTCGAAGCTTTCAATTCCTTTTTGCGCCCAAGAATTAATGTCGGAACAGAAATAAAACTATTTACCCGTCATTCCGAAATTAAAAACAAAGCGGAGTGTTTGATCAGTATTGGAGGCGATGGCTCAATAATGGACGCTGTTACAATTGTAAAAGATTCAGGAATCCCTATTCTTGGTATCAACACCGGTCGATTGGGATTTCTTTCGAACATCTCTTTGGAACAAATCAGCACCGCCATTGAAAATTTATTTGAAAAGGAATACCGAATTGAAAAAAGAGCGCTGTTACGTGTTGAAACAAGCAACAACATATTTGGAAGTACCAATTTTGCACTCAATGAATTGACTATTCACCGCAAAGATTCTGGATCGATGATTACCATCCATGCCCAGGTGGAAGATCACTATTTGAATTCTTATTGGGCGGACGGTATTATTATCGCAACTCCAACAGGCTCAACAGCCTATTCACTAAGTGCAGGTGGCCCCATTGTAGAGCCGGGTTCCAATAATTTTGTAATTACCCCGATTGCACCTCACAACCTAAATGTCCGCCCCATGATCATTTCAGATGACAATATCATCCGATTGAAGGTGGAAGGTCGTTCCAAACATTTCCTGGCCACTCTTGATTCCAGGTCGTTTAACGTTGATAGTCAGGACGAATTAATTATCCGTAAAGCCGATTTCAAGATCAAGCTGATTAAATTACAGGGACAGAATTTTTACGAAACCATCCGCAACAAGCTAATGTGGGGTATTGATAAGCGGAATTAACAATTTACTGACTTTGGGGTCAAAGCAACTAATTGGATTTAGCCAATTAATCCCTAAATTTGTACCCACAACTTGCATGAAACGCATAATCGTATTTTTAATTATCATCATCTGCGCACTACCTTTTTCTCAAAATGGGTATTCTCAAGCGTGGAGGTATTACAGGCATGAGGTTCGCCTGGGTTTTGGTGCATCCAATTTTTTGGGTGAGCTGGGAGGTGCGAATAACATTGGTACAAACCGAATGAAAGATTTGGAGTTTGCCATGACTCGTCCTGCAGTAGATGTAATGTATGCCTATAAAATCAACCCAAGTTTCAAAGCAAGAACTCATCTTCTATATGGCCGTCTAAACGGTGATGATGCACTTACTTCAGAACGCTTCAGAAACAACAGAAATCTTTCTTTTCGCTCTCCGGTAGTTGAGTTAGCCTTCATGGTGGAATATTATCCTTTAACGGAAAAGCTCGGACACATCTACGCTCTTCGAGGAGTAAAAGCAAAGAAGAAGCTTAAATATTTGGCTCCCTACATTTCTACAGGTATTGCAGGATTTTGGTTCAATCCGCGCGCGAAATATCCGGTTGACGGGAAATATTATTCATTGCACAAATTAGGGACTGAAGGTCAGGGATTACCCGGTGGAGCACCATCGTATAAAAGAATTTCACTATGCATCCCCTCCGGAATTGGCGTGAATTATATGATGAATAAATACCTGAGTATCGGATTTGAAATCGGTGGAAGACTAACCTTTACCGATTACATTGATGATGTAAGCACTGTATATTACAATAACGCAGCCATTCAATCTGCCCGCGGAGATGTGGCTGCTTACTTTGCTGATCCAAGCAAACAGGATGCTCAACTTATCGCGGATGCAGGAGGCAACCCAACCCGCCCCGGACTGCAAAGAGGTGATAAATCGGATAACGATTCCTACATGTTCGCAATATTTCGAGTAAATTACCGTTTTCTCAAGGGAAGATTTGTTCTTCCTAAGTTTTGACAAATGCTGCGCTTCTCAAAAATTTTTACGATCGTATTATTGCTTTTCGTTCATTCCGTGAAGGCACAAATTGAGCTTGGTTTAACAGGTGGTGTCTCCTACTATATTGGAGATCTCAATCCCTACCAGCATTTTCGCAGCAACCATTTTGCAGGAGGAATTTTTCTTCGAGACAACGTAAACGACCGTTTCGCCTGGCGTTTATCTTTTACCTATGGCAACGTTTCTGGAGCAGACTCATTGAGTTCCAACCCTAATCGTTCGGCACGCAATCTCAGCTTTCGTTCCAGAATAATTGAGATCGGACCCATTTTCGAATTAACATTCGTAAAGTTCTCCCTTGGGAACATCACCGATAAATCCGCTACTTTCTATCTTCTCGCCGGACTGACCTATTTCAACATGAATCCACAAGGCCGGCTCAACGGGGAATATGTTGATCTTCAGCCCTTGGGAACCGAAGGCCAGGGGACAAATCTCAATTCACGGAGAGCCTATTCGCTGAATCAGATTTCAATTCCTTTAGGCATAGGCATGAAAGGGAATATTAGTAAGAGGGTATGTATCGGATTGGAATATGGGTTAAGAAAGACATTTACTGATTATCTGGATGATGTGTCGGGGAAGTACGTGGATCCCAATCAACTTGCAATTCAAAATGGTCCAATGGCTGCACATTTTGCCAACCAGAGTACTGATTCCCCAGCCATTGCGGGAACTTTAAGAGGAAACCCGAATACCAAGGACTGGTACGCATTTGCTTTAGCAACCCTTTCGGTTCGACTGGGAAAACTGAATAAATGCTATAGTTTCAGCAGCAAGCGCAATTGATTTCAGAGAAAAGAACTCTCAAAAAAGGTTAATTTTTTCCAATCCGAACAATAATGCGGATATTTGCGCGCTTGTTTTCAGGCCAATGAACCTCAAAGAACAGATCGACCCAAAAAGAATACCCCTGCACGTAGCCATAATTATGGACGGCAATGGCCGTTGGGCTAAGCAAAAGGGTGAGTCCCGAATTATGGGTCACATCAGTGGCGTTGAATCGGTTCGCGAAAGTCTAACCGCTGCTACTGAGCTTGGGGTTAAGCACCTAACGCTTTATGCTTTTTCAACTGAAAACTGGAATCGTCCAAAAGAAGAGGTGGATGCTTTGATGAATCTGCTGGTAAATACCATTGCGCAGGAAATTGCATCTCTTAGTGAAAACGGTGTGCGCTTAAAGGCAATTGGAGATATTGATAATTTACCTGAATCGTGCAAGGCTGCTTTATTTAAAGCAATTGATCAGACCTCAAACAATACTACCATTGAATTAATTCTTGCATTGAGCTACAGTTCTCGTTGGGAAATTGTCAACGCAACACGAAAAATTGCAGAAATGGTAAAGAAAGGTACTCTCGACCCTGCTTCGATTAGCGAAGACACCATTCATCAACACCTTACAACTAAAGGCATACCCGATCCTGAACTACTTATTCGCACCAGCGGTGAAAAAAGAATTAGTAATTTCCTGCTCTGGCAATGTGCCTACACCGAATTCTACTTCACCAAAACACTTTGGCCTGATTTCAAAAAAGAACATTTCTACGAAGCAATTGCAGCCTATCAGCAGCGTGAACGTCGCTTTGGGATGGTCAGCGAACAACTCAACTCCGATGCGCATTAAGTTCCTACTTCTGTTTCTTTTTACACTGACTTTATCACAAGTCAAAGCTCAATTCGGGCCTGATGTTGACTATGCGTTACCAACGGAATACACCATTGAAAACATCACAGTTACAGGTGCAATTCACTTTGATGAAAGGGCAATCATACTTCTTTCAGAACTTGAGCGCGGACAGAAAATTAAAGTCCCGGGCGATGACATCAGTAAGGCGATAAAAAAACTTTGGGACCAAAAACTTTTTTCAGAAGTTGCTATTGATGCCACACAAATACGGGGAGATAAAATCTTTTTAGACATACGCGTTAAGGAAAGACCCCGATTAGCAGGGTATTCTCCTTTTGGTGTGAAGAAAAGTGAATGGGAAAAAGTGCGCGAGCATTTGGATCTTTACTCCGGAAGAATTGTAACAGAAAACCTCATCCGAAACACGGAAATTGTTGTACGGAATTTCTTTGTAGACAAAGGCTACAGAAATATCAAGGTAGTGATTGATCAGGTTATGGACACCACAAAGACAAATGCAGTTATCCTGAACATTCGCATTAACAAAGGTCAGAAAGTTAAGATCGGTAAAATTGAAATAGAAGGCAATGAAACCTTGAGTGATGGTAAAATCAGGCGCCTGTTAAAAGACACGAAAACTGTTAATCCAATTCGTTTCTGGAAATCTTCGAAATATATTGAGTCCAATTTTCGTAAGGAAAAAACGGCTATCATTGACAAATTAAACGACAAAGGATATCGTGATGCGCGAATCGTTTCAGATTCAGTTTATCCCATTTCTGATAACAGAATTGGAATTAAATTGAACATTGAAGAAGGAAAACAATATTATTTCCGAAATATTACATGGATTGGAAATTCTAAATACAGTTCGGGGTTTTTAGATACGATATTGGGAATCAAAAAGGGAGATGTGTACAATCAAGGTCAGCTTGAATCCCGTTTGTACATGTCGCAAACCGGTCTTGATATTTCTTCTCTTTACATGGATAATGGTTATTTGTTTTTCAATATTACTCCCGTTGAAGTAAGGGTTGAAAACGATTCCATTGATTTTGAAATGCGCATTACTGAAGGAAAGCAAGCGCGCGTTAAAAATGTCACCATTAGAGGAAATACCAAAACCAACGACCACGTAATTCGTCGAGAGATCAGAACACGTCCAGGCGATTTGTTTTCGCGTAACGACATTATCAGAACACAGCGGGAATTATCGCAATTGGGATATTTCAATCCCGAAAAGTTTGGTGTTAATCCGGTTCCAAATCCTGTTGAAGGAACAGTAGATATTGAGTACACTGTAGAAGAGCGTCCTTCTGATCAGGTTGAATTATCCGGTGGTTGGGGTGCGGGTCGTGTGATCGGAACACTTGGACTTTCATTTAATAATTTCTCGGTAAGAAAATTCTTCAAAAAAGGAGCATGGCAACCACTTCCTTCAGGTGACGGACAGCAATTATCATTGCGTGCACAATCAACCGGTTTCTTCTACCAGGGTTACAATTTCAGTTTCACCGAACCCTGGCTTGGCGGTAAAAAACCAAATTCATTGTCGGTAAATGTGTACCACACGTTCTCTTCGCGCGACAATTTAAGAAGGAGCGATCCTAATAAATCCTCATTAAAAATTACCGGTATGGGGATTGGATTCGGAAAACGACTTAAATGGCCTGATGACTATTTCAATCTTTATGTTGAATTCCCTAGCTATCAATACTACGATCTTCAAAATTATGTTGGCGTATTTACCTTCTCACAAGGATACGTGAACAACCTTGCGATGCGCTTTTCCTTTTCAAGGAATTCCCAAAGCCAACCAATTTTTCCAGTCTCCGGATCTGTTCTGACCTTCAGCGGTAAGATTACTCCGCCCTATTCGTACTTCAACAACAAGGATTACAGCGACATCAGTGATCAGGACCGCTTCAAATGGCTGGAGTACAACAAGTGGAAATTCACCACTGCACATTACACCTCTCTAAATAAAAATGCAAAGCGAAAACTCGTTCTTGCTGCCAAAACAGGGTTTGGATTACTGCTGCCCTGGAATAAAATGGTTGGAGATTCACCTTTCGAACGCTTCAAACTGGGTGGAAGCGGATTATCCGGTATGAACTTTATTTTTGGACAGGAAATCATTGCACTTCGTGGATATGAGGACGGATCGCTATCTCGTCCGGTTGGCGATATGCTGATTGCTAAATACACCATTGAATTGCGTTATCCTCTTTCCTTAAACCCTAACGCAACGGTTTATATTCTCGGATTTGCAGAAGCAGGTAATACCTGGCAAAAAATTAAAAACTTCGACCCTTTTGCGGTCAAGCGTTCAGCAGGAGCAGGTGTGCGTATCTTTCTCCCTATGTTCGGATTGCTTGGTTTAGATTACGGATGGGGCTTTGATAGAATTGATAATGATCCTTTCTCGAAAGTACCCAACGGAAGATTTGCATTTACCATTGGCATGAATCTTGGTGAATTGTAACGAAACAGCTAATTTTCAGACCTAAAACCCTACCATGAAACGTTTCCTCCTCCTTTCGCTACTCTTCCTTTCAGGAATGATGGCCTATGGTCAGAAATACGCTTATGTAAATTCGCAGCAAATTCTGGAAAAAATGCCCGAGTATCAGGAAGCTCAGCGCAAGCTGGATCAACTCTCTGAACAATGGCAAAAAGAGATTGAAGAAAAGTATGCCGATATTGAAAAAATGTGGCAGGCTTATCAAAAAGAAAAGATTCTTTTACCCGAAGAAGAGCGTCAGAAACGTGAAGACGATATTGCTATCAAGGAGCGTGCAGTAAAGGATCTTCAAAAACAACGCTTCGGTGTGAACGGGGAATTGTTTCAAAAACGCCAGGAACTCATAAAGCCTATTCAAGAAAAAGTATTCAAGGCCATTAAAGATGTTGCAGAACAAGGAGGATATACTTTTATTTTTGACAAAGCCAATTCGGCATTCATTTTGTATGCAGACCCAAAGGCGGACAAGACCGACGCCGTAATGAAGAAACTCGGACTTTAATACACATCAACAAAAAGTAATATGAAGAAGATCATTTTCGCAATGTGTTTATTTATGGCTTCAGGTTTTACCGGAGTCATTGCTCAAAAGGTTGGTCACGTCGATTTTCAGTCGATTATGATTGCTCTACCTGAAAGAAAATCTGCAGAGGATACACTTAAAAAATTCGCCGCATCCATCCAAAACGATATGCGCATTATGGAAGCGCGTTATCAGGAAAGAGTTGCTCAATATGAGCGTGACAAAAAAGGGGGCGCATCTGCTGATGTTCTTGCAGTAGCTGAACAGGACATAATGGAATACCAGCAGCGCATTATGAACTTTGAAGAAAAGGCTCAGGAAAGGATGCAGATGAAAGAATCAGAACTGCTTAAGCCTATGATCGACAAAGTAAAAGCAGCCGTTGCAAAAGTTGCAAAAGCTCAGGGTGTAGGTTATGTATTTGATATCAGTCAGCTGATCTATATGGAAGGTGGAATTGACCTTACTGCTTTAGTGCGTAAAGAACTCGGATTACCTGCAGCAGCCACAACCGGCGGCGGAAACTAATCTCACTTAATTTCCTTCAACCCCCGAATGAACTTCGGGGGTTTGTTTTTTCTGATTGATTATATTTGAATGTGCGTCCAAAACATCCTATAGGTGTATTCGATAGCGGAATGGGTGGATTAACCGTTCTGAAAGAAATTGTGAAACGGTTACCCGATTACGATTATCTCTACCTGGGAGATAATGCAAGAGCTCCATACGGGCCACGTTCGTTCGATACAGTTTATGAATTCACACTCCAAAGCGTTAAACAACTTTTCGCAATGGGGTGTCCGCTTGTAATTCTGGCCTGTAATACGGCTTCCGCAAAAGCCCTAAGAAACATCCAGCAAAAAGATCTTCCGAAAATTGCTCCAGACAACCGGGTATTGGGCGTGATTCGACCTACAGCTGAAATTGTTGGTTCACTTACAAAAAATAAAAAAATTGGTGTTTTAGGGACGCAGGGAACCGTGAACTCCAACTCTTATCCGATTGAAATTGCAAAATTCAGTCAGGATGTGAGCGTCACACAGGAAGCCTGTCCTATGTGGGTTCCTTTGGTGGAAAACAATGAACATTTAAGTGTGGGTGCAGATTATTTCGTGAAAAAACACCTCGATCATATTCTCCATTCAGATCCCGGAATTGACACCATCATATTAGGCTGCACACATTACCCGTTACTACTAGATACCATCAAAAAATTTCTGCCAAGCAACATTCAACTCATTGCTCAGGGAGAAATTGTTGCTGAAAAACTGGAAGATTACTTATTGCGTCATCCGGAAATGGAACAACGCATAAGCAAAGAAGGAAAACGAGAATTCTACACAACTGACTCACCTGAGCAATTCGATGCTTCGGCAAAAATATTCTTTGGAGAGAAAATAAAATCCAGGCATTTGCACTTGGATTGATTATTCCTTAAACCAACCGGAATACATCACGTAATTATTGCTGATTCGCTGTATCTCTCCTTCAAATAATTCTTTATTCACCTCTTTAACCTTTTTTGCAGGAATACCGGCGTACACGCTTCCGCTTTCCACCCGTGTACCCTCGAGCACTACGCTACCGGCAGCAATGATTGAATTCGACTCAATCACGCAATTATCCATAACAATAGCTCCCATGCCAACCAAAACATTATCGTGAATGGTACAACCATGAACGATGGCATGATGACCAATCGAAACGTTGTTTCCAATGGTTGTCGGAGCCTTTTGGTAGGTACAATGGATACATGCCCCATCCTGAACATTAACCTTGTTGCCCATGCGTATGAAATGCACATCCGCACGAACAACAGCGTTAAACCAGAAACTGCATTGATCACCACATTCGAGATCCCCAACAATAGTTGCGTTCTCAGCGATGTAACAATCCTTGCCAAATTTTGGGGATTTTCCTTGTACAGATTTGATCAGTGCCATATTTTAATCTTTTCCGCAACCTTCCTTTTTACAGCAATCCGGCAACTTCGCATGAGCTTTCGGATCAGCAGGTAAATCATCGGCGCGGTATCCGAGTTTTACAAGGGCTTGTTTTATGAGATCAATCGATGTCTTGTCGGTACGGAAACGAACATAAACTTCCTTCTTTTCTATATCAACACGAACCTCTTTGACACCCTTTTCAAAAATAAGATTTTTCTCAATGGTAGTTTTACACATGTCGCATACAATAGATGTCTTTATGGTTGCTTCAGCCATTTTTTTCTGCCCAAAGCCTGTTTGTGACAACAATATAAACAGTAAAATGATCGGCGAATTTTTTATAATTGTTTTCATAAGGATTTTTTTAGGTTCATTTTATTTTTTATCTAATTGAGATTCTGATTCCGGAATAGAACGTTCTGCCATTTAATGGTCCCCAAATCATACTCGCATCAAAATGCGGGCCGAAAGGATTATCTGCCGACATTATTGCCTGCTGCTGAACAAAATTCAAGAGGTTTTCTCCACCAATATACCACTCGAATTTGCGAAACTGTTTGGTGATCTGAAAATGCACAATGTAATACTCCTGCGAACGGGAAGGGAATCGCATATCAGAAGTCATAGATTCAGTATTGGGCAAACGGCTACTGCTATAATAATTACTTATAAGATCAAACTTCCACTTCTTGGATGGCGTTTCATAACTCAGATTCATCATAACCCTATCTCTAGGCACCATTGGACGCTCCATTAGAGTGTCGTGATAGGTGACCATCACCTGATACCTTTTGTATGCAATTTTCACACTTAGCCCTTTGTACAAGGATAAATCTACTTCGGCCTGCAAACTGTTCGAAAAGCTTTCACCTTTCAAATTATAGAACACAATTTTATGGGCGTCCAAATCCATATCAGCAATGACCTGGTTTTCGAATCGTGTGTGGTAATAATCAATATTAAAACTGCTCTCACGCTTTAAAAATTTAAACCGCGTGGTGATAGAACCCCCAAAATTGGTGCTTCGCTCCATTCCAAGTTCCTCTGTTATTACAACCTGTCGAGCACTTGCCAAGGGTGCAACATTCTCCATAAAAATGCGTGGTGAACGAAATCCCTGTCCACCCGTCAACCGAATAGTTAGATGTTCATTGGGGCTAAATCTGATATGCGCACGTGGTGAAAAAACGCCACCGAACCGATTGTGAAAATCATACCTGGCTCCGATCAGTAATTGGAATTTTTCAAGATAGGAATACGTGTATTCGCCAAAGACTCCCGGAACAATTTCAAGAGTGTTATACAGCGAATCGCGATAACGTTCCCTGTAGTCATCCAGCATTGTACTCAATCCCAATTTATAATTGTGCATTGTTGTACCGATAATATCCTGAAAAATGAGATTGGTGTATGCAGAACGTTGTTCAGCAAAATAGCTCCGTAAACCATAATAGGTATCCTGAGTATGATGCTTGCCGCTAATGATCAAACCCATGCTTTTTGTTGGAGAAGAAGGAAATAAAAAGCCGTTCTTAAAAAAGCCTTCTATCATCTGTGTACTTATACCTACTCCAAATTTATCATAGGTAAATTGGTGTTGTGAAGGGACGAAGCCCAGCTGTCCACCATTTTTATTATCGTAAACAGCATGAATTCCAAATACCTGTTCCGTTTTCTTTCCTTGTAGCTTCCAACGGTTCATTACATTTAATTGCCGACCAAGAGGATTATCACGAAAGCCATCCCGATTCTGATCATTTTCAAAAAAGTAACCGGAACCATGAGCAAACATCAATGTGCTCAATTTGTCGTTTATCTTTTTGCGATAGTGAATGTTTGCTTCTTCCCGTCCCAGGTGATTGGTATACAAATTAAAAAACCATCGCTCCACCTTGTCGTTTTCAGGTTTCAGCAGTTCCACATTGATTTGTCCGCTCATTGATTCGTAACCGTTTACAACACTACCCACTCCTTTGGTGATTTGAATCGATTCGAGCCATGTTCCGGGAATATATTGCATACCGAAACTTGCAGACATACCTCGAATGAGTGGCACATTCTCAATTTGCATTTGAGTATAAACTCCGCTCAATCCTAACATTTGAATCGCCTTTGCACCCGAAACAGCATCACCATATACAACATCAACGCTTGCGTTAGATTCAAAACTTTCGGAAAGATTGCAACAAGCTGCTTTTTTAATTTCTGCCTGACCAATAACCTCCATATTAAAGGGCTTGATCATTGAAATACTTGTGCTGTATGAACGCGCTGTAACTTCTACATCCTGCAACATCATTGGATCGCGAAGAATTGTTTCAACAAATACAAACGCACTGTCAATTAAAACTGTATCAGATGCAAACCCCGTAAACGAAACTATTAACTTATCGGGGCCTTTAAAGGGAATGGAAAATGTCCCGTCTTTTCCGGTAATTACTCNNAAACAATGTGTGCACCAGGCAGCGTTTCTTTTTTTCCCTGTGTGCTTTCACAGTAAACGATGCCTTTAACTTCCTGCCCGAAAACCTCCGGAATCAGAAATGATCCATATAGAATTAAATATATAATATGCTTTTTCATGTTCATGTTGATTAAAATAACCGAATAACCCTTATCCGCTTGGATGAGGCAACATGAACGCTTAAATTCTGAAAACCTGATTTCGAACCAAAATATCTCGTCCTGACAACTCAGGCGGTCCGTTTGGAAGGTGGTTTTCGTATACTGTAGAAATTGTTGAGGATACGAATTTACAACCCGAAACTGGGGGGATAAAAAAACTATCCTGTTGAAACGACTTTAAAGTAGAAAATGCGTGGAAATTCAATTGCTGGCTAAACGATGATTCAGAGCAACAACTCTTTTTTTTCCTGATTACTTTTTTGCTTGGGGATTTTGATGAACAACAAGTCTTGCCTTCTGTTTCGATCTTTTCGGCACAGCAATCATCAACCGGAGCGAACAAACTATATGAAACATCACCGGAAATCAAGCACTTATGTCTGAAAATGGTAAGCCCACTCAGTGAGAACAAAACCGTTAATAGTAAAACGGCAGAAATACTATATCGCAAAATGCTGCGCATCATCTATTTAGTAACGTAAAAATAAGGGAAAGTTGCCCCAACACAGAAACAATTTACCTGTTTTGTTGTATTCCTGACTACAATCTCTTGAAATCCATAATTTTGTTGCATGGAAAACGATATCCGAATTACCTCGGTTTATGCCGAAATGACGCCCAACCCTTCAACTATGAAATTCGTAGCTGACCGTCCGATTGTACAAATTGACGGGATTGCAGAATATGCTTCTGCTGAGGAAGCAAAAGGATCTTCTTTACTTGCAGAACAATTGTTTAAGTTTCCCTTTGTAAAGGGTGTTTTTATAACGACCAATTTTGTGACAATCACAAAAACAGATGCAATCTCATGGGATTTCATCACTATGGAGCTAAGGGAATTTGTGATGGATTTTTTGCGTAAAAATCTTTTTGCGGTAGATAAATTTCCGGAGCCAAAAACAGGCGAAGGAGAAGTAAAGAAGTTCAAAATGCTTGGTAAAGCTTCACACGCACAACCAACCTCCGAAATTGATTCAAAAATCATCTCCGTTCTGGATGAATTTGTTCGTCCCGCAGTTGAAAATGACGGTGGGGCTATCCATTTCCAGTCCTTTAAGGAAGGTATTGTCAGCCTTGTGTTAAGAGGGTCCTGCAGCGGATGTCCCAGCTCAATGGGCACCCTCAAGCATGGCGTGGAACAGCTTCTGAAACAGATGGTTCCGGAGGTAGTTGAGGTAGTTGCAGTGGAAGACTAAAAATATTTCTTTGGGGCGTTATGGAAATTGTTTCAACCCTGCATCAAAGGGGAAACAAAATTTAAACGCCATGAAAAATCTTACCTCTCTGCTATTCCTGATACTCGTATTGATCGGGCATAGCACCAAAGCGCAAAACGACGGAAGTATTCGCGGACAAGTCCTCGACAGCCTCACAAAAGAACCGGCAGTTGGAGCCAATGTATATGTCATGATCGGTGACCAAATGCGTGGAACAACAACCGATATTGATGGCAGATTTCATTTAAAGCCTCTTGTCCCTGGAACTTATAATCTGGTTGTTTCCTATATGGAACAAAAGAAAACCATTCAGGTGAAAGTTAATCCCAATCAGATAACCATGATGTCTGATGTACTGCTAACGGATAACCTTTTAGGAGAAATAGAGGTAACGGTATATCGAGATCCATTAATCAATCCGGAAGAAACTTCTGTTACAACCATCCGGTATGAACAAATAAAAAACAATCCTCATATCCGCGACATCAACAAACTCGCGGGCACCATCGGAGGTGTTCAGGTAAGTGAAACCGGACAAGCCAATGTTCGCGGAGGAAGATCGGACGCGATGATCTATTTTGTTGACGGAGTAAAAGTGGCCGACGGAAATATTCGCTTACCCGGTGTTGCGATTGGGAGTCTTACTGTATACACAGGAGGTGTTCCGGCAAAATACGGTGATGTTACCAGCGGTGTAATCATCGTTGAAACCAGAAGCTATTTCGATCTTTGGGCAGAACATAATAAAGGCAAGTGATCACCAATGCAAGGACGGGAAGGAAGGATCCCGTTCTTGCTTTTTTTGTCGATGTGAATCGTATATTGCAGTGAATGATATTCAGAAAAAAACATACCAATACACAATCCGACGAAGAGCTGGTGCGGAAATATGCTTCTTCAGCGGATGTTCAAATCGTGGGTTTGCTTTATGAGCGTTATTCGCATTTGGTTTTTGGTGTATGTTTAAAATACTTACGCAATAGGGACGACAGCAAAGACGCTGTCATTAACATCTTCGAAAAATTACTCTCCGATCTTAAAAACCATCAGGTTGACAACTTCAAATCCTGGCTTCACTCTGTTGCACGAAATCATTGTTTAATGATTCTTCGCAAATCCAACAGACCCGGAACAGAAAAAGAAATTGAAACACTTGAACATATTTTAGCGGAAGATCAAAACGATACTGATGTGTTTGCGAAAGAAAGCAGCTTACAGGAATTGGAAAGCGCTATTTGCAAACTCAATAAGGAGCAACAAACCTGTATCGAACTCTTCTACCTGAAAGAAAAAAGTTATCAGGAAATAACTACCCAAACAGGTTATTCTCTGAACGCCGTTAAGAGTCATATCCAAAACGGCAAACGCAACCTTAAGAATATGCTAAGCAATCATGAAAAAGCAATCTAATACAATTTTTTCCTCAAGGGAAACCCCGAATCGGGAAGAAACTCAGCGCTGGCTCGATGGGAAAGGTGATGCTGCATTAAATCGTAAAATGGAAGAACAATTAGCCGAAGACGATTTAACAGCTGAAGGACTTGATGGGCTATCCGCTGATCCGGAAGCATTAAGTGTTCTTCCGGACAATCTATTCAAAACAAATACACATGCATCAAAGGGCACATCTATTTACAAAATTCTCTTTTGGCCAACTCTTGCAATTGCTTGTATTAGCATTGTAGTATTGGTTGCCAACCAATCGGAAAAGTCAAACGAAAAAACTGCGCATCATACTCCATTAACGGAATCCGGTACTCCAATAACAAGCTCAACTGAAATAGACCAAAAGGAAATTGACGATGCAGAGCCCATTTCAGAGCCCGAACAAATCACATATGCCAAAACAAAAGCAGATCAGCCCAAGACTGTAATTCTCCAAAAAACGGAAGTTGAAATAAATCCAGTGAAAGAGAACGAAGCCTTACTTACACCGGTCGAAACAAAAAAAGCGGACAATATTGAATCCGGTACCGATGAAAAATATGCCAGGTCGAATGTTCGCTTTACCTATTTCAACGATCTAAAAGTTATTGATTATGGTGATTTGTATACTACCGACATAAAAAAAACTGAAATAGTCCTAACCGGAACTCCTGCTAATATTGGGGATACTTCAACAACTAATACAGAAGTTGAAACGAGAACAGTTTATATCCCTTACGAAAAATTTCTTCGTGAATCGATGGGGGAATTTTCAAGAAATCAGTATAAGACTGCATTGAAAAATTATATCACCATTATTCAGCATTACCCGGATGACTTAAATGCGCATTTTTACGGAGGTTTGTGCTATTATAATCTGGGTAAGTTCGACAAGGGAATTCAATCGTTTGACAAATGCATCCACAATGCTTTCTCCACTTTCGAAGAAGAAGCTGAATGGTACAAAGCACTTAGCCTTATTAAGCTTTCGAAAAAAGAAAATGCTAAAGAGCTGTTGCAAATCATTATTGCAAAAAAAGGATTCTATTCTGAGCGGGCATCCAAACAACTTGCCGAACTGAATTAATTTTCGTCAAGCTTAGCAGCTACCTCTTCTAGTAAAACAGAGTAATAATCCCTTCCGATTAGTTTAGCCTTTAGCCAGCAATAAAATGCAATTGCTTTAGACTCCTCGGTTCCCGCAGGCAAAACGAATAATTCCTGCAACGCCTTCTGGTGAAAATCGGAAAAACTTGTTGCGAATGGATCCTTCATGTAATTTTTTAAAAACTGCAAATAATTTTTTGCCTTTATATACTGAGGCTGATCCAGAAAATCCGAATGATCCCGTTCGAGCGAACGAATCATTGTAAGAGATACGTCTTCATTACCCAATTCATATTGAACGATTAATTGTATCATTTTGCTACGCAATAACCATTCCTGACCCATTTTTTTCTGAAGAAAAGAATCAGAATGTTGTCCAAACTGTACAAAAACACGATTGGCTTTTCTGAATTCGCCCTTGAGAAAAAAACAGAATACAAGGTTTAGCTTTAAATTGAGAATGTCTTCAAAATCAAATTTCCTTATTCCATCTTCAAGAACTCCTTCGAGAATTGCGATGGCCTCATCATTTCTTCCGGTAAAAGAATAAATACTTGAACGCATTGAAACCAAGCGTGCTGCAAACTGCCTCTCATGTCTCCCTGAGTTTTTCTTCATTTCAGCTTCTAATTTTTCCAACCACTGATCCGACTCTTTGTACTTTCTGTTATGGTAAAGTACATGGGCAATCATATAAATAAAGTTTAATCTGAAATATTGATAGTGAGGGGAATCTCCAGCTGCCTTGGAAAAAACAGTATACTGTTCCAAAACAAGACTTTCAAAATTTGATAAATCGCGGACCGCAAGGTAGGTGCTCCTGATAATTTCCATGATCCGGAAAAGATGAATTGGTCTATTCATAATTGCCGAACCTAATTGAAAACGATCAAGTGTTGCTTCAACAAAATCGGACAAACCGAATATGTTACCGCTTAACTTTGCTTCTTCCATCCGTTGCCTGATCATTGCTGTCGCCTTAAGCAGCCGCTCATCCTCATCAGCACGAATCTTGCAGTCTTCCATTTGCTTAATCAAAAATTCAAGTGGATAATGCGATGATGTATGAGCATTCTCCAGCATTAAAAGGTAAACACTATTCAATAAGTCATACCGCTCTGATGCAATTGCGCTTTTTTCTGCTCGTAATAAATACTTCCATGCGGTAGCGTTCATTCGCTTTTCAAATAAATAACGCGCCATGGAAACCCAACCTAAAACGGAAGAAGTTTCTGTAACATCATCCTGCAATTGCTTCAACACAACAAACTCCGATAATTGTCGCATTAGTCGTTTCCGAAGGGAATGATAATCATCCTTCCCCTTTCTGTCCTTAATAATTTCCCCTTCTGCTAACTCTTGGAGCAATTCAAGATCCTTGCGCTCAGACTTTGGTCGATGCCGAACCAAAAAATACCTGAACTCACGCATGTCCTTATCTGAAAATGTGCTGATTATCTCCTTAAAATTGTCCATTTTATTCGACCGTTATATAAATACTAATATACTCTAATTCAATAACTAAAGTACAAAAATATACATTTTTTAACAACCTTTTTTAAAAAACTCAGGATTGATGGGTTGACCAAAGTTTCGAGGTTTGTCCACGTAATCAAAACCCGAAAAAAAATGAAAGCAATTTCAAAAATTCTCGCCCTTCTACTGTTTTTTATTAGTCCAATTTGCTTTGGACAAGAAAAGCAAAAACCATCTCTCACCGTATTACATGTAGATGTTAAAGGTGTCGGACTCGATCCCGAATCAGCAGGAAATATGCTGCGACGTGAGGTTGAAAAACTTGATTTATTCAGTGTAACCGATCGCTATGATGTAACATGGTTGCTTGAAAAAAACCAACTCAAAGTGGCCAACTGCTATGGAAAATTATGCCTGGTGGAAATTGGAAAAACAATTCAGTCTGATAAAATGCTCTCCGGAAGCATTGAAATGTACAGCGACATCATTGTAATAACGCTTCGTTTGATAGATGTAAAATCAGCAAGTGTTGAACGTACCGCTGTAAAAGAATTCCTAAATCTCCCGAAAGAGGTAAAAACCATGGTAGGAATAACCATTCGCGAAATGTTTGGTATTGAAAACGAAAAACAACTGATTGAAAGTCTTACAGTAAAAAATGCTTTTGCAAATTCAATTAATCAACCCAATAAAAGCAGGCTTGCCCTAGACGGCCCACGCATGGGATGCACACTTCTTACAGGTACAAATGCTGAAATTTTTAAATCAGCACAAAGCCAAGGTGGATTTGATGGATTCCCGTTAATGTTTCAATTCGGGTATCAGTTCGAAAAACAATACCTCAATGAAGGGAACTTTCAGGCACTCTTCGAATTCATACCGATGATTACTGGACTTGACCAAGGACTGTTCATTCCAAGCATGACGGTGTTGCATGGTTTGCGAGGTAATAAAAAAGGATGGGAATTTGCATTTGGCCCCACTGTAGGCCTGATGCGAAAAGCAAATGGATACATTGATCCTGATACAGGATGGCAACTTGCTTCATCATGGACAGACACTCTGAACCAAAACCCGTATCCAATTATTAGCAGAATGGATAGTCGTGGTGATTTTGCATTAAGTTCCGGCTTCGTATTTGCATTTGGACGTTCGTTCAAAAGCGGAAAATTAAACATACCGTTTAACGCCTATGTAGTACCTCAGAAAAACGGGATGCGTTTTGGAGTGTCCTTTGGTTTCAATGCAAGAAAATAATTCAATGCACAATCACTTTGTACGGATAAGTTAAATCCTGAAGGGATCGAAGAACTCATTGAAGTCCGGTTCCGGGTGAAGTGGCATCACTAAATCCGCCTCGTCTCTACTCTTATCGTATCCATCGATTCGGGTCAGGGGCGGGGCGGTACTATTTTTAAAATATTTCTACCGTGATTGATAAGGCTGCTACAACGAAACGGTTTCATGTTCCAATCAGATAGTGTTAGGAATGCCAAAATCAGGCAAATAGAACTTTTATTGAATGAACTTTGCTAAATTGCTCCAGCTCAAAAAAACAAAATATGGCAAGTTCAAAGAATATTTATCGGATTGATTCATTATTCATAACGATTGGAACCATCGTAACCCTCATTTCTGTGCTCTCCATTATTTTTAGTGCCTGGTTCTTTTTTCAGATTTCCGGCGAGTACATTCCCGGCTTCCCGGCCCCTTCTTTTCCTTCAGTAAAACTCTTTTTCGCAGTAAATGGAATAATTTTACTTACAGTAGGTATTGTGTTTCGTAAGCAGGAAAAAAAGATCATACGCATCTGGGATGCGCTCGACACGACCGGTGAGGCAAGGGTAAACGAGCTTGCCGTTTCACTTGGATTAAGCAGAGATTTCGTTCTCAAACATTTGCGCACAATCAATATGCAGCCCGGCGCGTATTACGTTTGGGATGAGAAAAGCGATAAAATCATTGATGGGCGATTGCGCACTGAGTTCATGTTGGTGCAGGATTGTCCGGGATGCGGCCACACCATCAATGCAAAAGTTTCACTTTCCGAATCCTCAACTCCTAAATGCAGTTACTGCGGCACTGTTGTTTCTACACCTGAAAACCTCAACCAACATCGAAAAGACATTCTCTTAAACAGACCTGTTGTTCATCCTCCTCAAAAGGAAGTTAATTGGGTTGTGTTTGTGATTTTGGTTTTTGTTTTTTGGCCAGCTGCCTTAATTTATCTGGTTTCCAGAAGAAAAAGCATCAATGTAAGCGCTTCAAATCTTACCGATGCATTAAGGGGAAAAACTACATAAGCCAAAAAAAAAGAGCCTCGATTGAGGCTCTTTTTTTATACTTATATTCCTAAAACCACTTCCAACGGGTCGCGGCCATCAAACAACATGCGTGATGGATTCTCCAACATCTCTTTTACTTTCACCAGGAAAGAAACCGATTCCTTACCGTCAATGATACGGTGATCGTAAGAAAGCGCCACATACATAATCGGACGAATTTCAACACGGCCATCAATTGCAACAGGACGCTCAACAATGTTGTGCATTCCCAAAATTGCAGATTGAGGAGGATTAATAATTGGAGTTGAAAGCATTGAACCAAACACTCCTCCATTGGTAATGGTAAAAGTCCCACCGGTCATATCATCAATAGATAATTTTCCATCGCGCGCTTTAATTGCCATTTCCTTAATGCCATTTTCAATACCGGCAAGACTCAATGTCTCTGCATTTCGCAATACAGGAACCATCAATCCCTTTGGTGTACTTACAGCGATACCTACATCGCAATAGTTGTTGAACACCATTTCTTCACCGTCGATATATGCATTTACCGCGGGGAATTGTTGCAATGCAACAGTACAAGCCTTTGTGAAAAACGACATGAATCCTACACCGATACCATGCGTCTTTTCAAATTTGTCTTTGTACTTCTTGCGAAGATCCATTATCGGTTTCATATCCACCTCATTAAAAGTGGTCAGCATAGCTGTTTCATTCTTCACACTCACCAACCGCTCAGCAATCTTTTTTCGAAGCGTTGTCATTTTTTTACGCTCCTGCTCCCGAGTGCCACCAAATGCAGGTTTGTCATAAGAGAAACCAAGTGTAAGCGCATTTTGCACATCTTGCTTTGTTACTCTTCCTCCAGGACCTGATCCTTGAACCTGTGAAGAAGAAATACCTTTTTCATCCATTAATTTTTTTGCTGCAGGCGAAGGGTGACCTGTTGCATAGGATTTCTCCTGCGCAACCGGCATAGGATTCGGAACCGGTTCCGATTTCTTTTCCTCCTTTTTAGTTTCTGCTTTTGGTGCATCTGTTTTTGGTTTAGCTTCACCTTTCACAGAACTATCAACTGAACAAATGATCTGTCCAACTTTGACAGTATCACCTTCGGCGGCCATAATTTTAAGCTGACCGGATTCTTCAGCATTTACGGTTAGCGTTGCTTTATCGGAGTCAATTTCGCAAAGCTCATCATCTTTATCAACGAATTCGCCGTCTGATTTTATCCAGCGTGCAATTACTACTTCAGTGATTGATTCGCCGGGACTCGGTACTTTATGTTCAATGATTGCCATTGGTTAGGGTGTATGTACTTGATTAAAAAATTATTTTACTGATTCTTTCTTTTTGGATTTGCTTTCCACAACCGGATTTACTGCTCCGAATACCTTGGCAAAAATCTCTTCGCTTTGTGCATTATGGAGTTTAGCATAACCTGTAGCCGGGCTCGCGCTTTCTTTTCTACCGATGTATGTAAGATCTACATCTTTCATTTTTTTCATTACAAAAGTATAAGCGCCCATATTCTCAGCCTCTTCCTGCAACCAGCAAATCTCCTTGGCATTGGAATATTTGGAAAGAATAGCCGCAATTTGTTTTGCAGGCCATGGATAAAGCTGCTCGATTCGAACAAACGCAACATCTTTACTGCCTAATTGTGCTTTGCGTTCCATCATTTCGTAATAGATTTTACCTGAACACAATACGAGTTTCTTTACATCAGCAGCTTTAACGGAAACATCATCAATTACCTCCTGAAATCCACCGCTGGTAAAATCCTTCACTGAAGAAACGCAAGCCGGAAAACGAAGCAGTTTTTTAGGTGTAAAACAAATTAATGGTTTACGAAATTCGCGTTTTATTTGTCGGCGTAAAACATGGAACTGATTTGCAGGAGTAGTTGCATTTACAATTTGCATATTGTTCTCGGCACACATTTGCAGGAATCGTTCCATCCGTGCAGAAGAGTGTTCAGGTCCTTGTCCTTCGTAACCATGCGGTAGCAAAACCACAAGACCATTCATCCTTCTCCACTTGTATTCGGCCGATGAAATATATTGATCAATAATAATTTGAGCTCCGTTAAAGAAATCTCCAAATTGCGCTTCCCATATTGTCAGTGCGTTCGGAGCAGCCATTGCATATCCATACTCAAAACCAAGCACGCCATATTCGCTCAAATGGGAATTAAATATGCGCAATTGGCCTTTCGCACCAAAATTGTTCAAAGGAGTATATTCTTCTTCTGAATCTTCAACTTTTACCACAGCGTGACGATGTGAAAATGTGCCGCGCTCTACATCCTGACCAGAGAAGCGAACATGATGCCCTTCGTGCATTAAAGTTGCATAGGCCATTAGTTCACCCATTGCCCAATCGTACTGATCATTGGCAATCATGGTTTTTCTGTCTTCAAAAAGTTTCTGGATCTTATTGAAGAAATTCATACCATCGGGTAATGAAACTATTTTACCGGCTATATCAAGAAATACTTTTTTGTCAATAGCTGTATCTGGTGATTTATCAAACGCATCGGGTGCAGCCATTTTAACACCCGCCCATTGTCCTTCGAGAAACGAGGTGATTTTCGCCTTTTCAGTTTGTTTTGCTTCATTGAGCATTCCCTCCAGCAGATCTTTAAAGCTTCGCTCCATGTCTTTCGCCATACCGGCTTCGATCGAACCTTGTTCAACAAGTTTTTTCACGTAAATCTCACGTGGATTCGGATGGCGCTGAATGGCTTTATAAAGAACTGGCTGGGTAAAGCGTGGCTCATCCCCTTCATTATGTCCGTACTTTCTATAACAGAGAATATCAATGAAAACATCGCGATGAAATTTCTGACGGAATTCCATTGCCAGTTTTGCAACAAAAACCACTGCCTCAACATCGTCACCGTTTACGTGAAAAACAGGCGATAAAGTAACTTTTGCAACATCCGTACAATAAGTTGATGAACGAGCATCGAGATAGTTTGTCGTAAATCCAACCTGATTATTGACTACAAGGTGTACTGTACCGCCTACGCGGTATCCGTCCAATTGCGACATCTGAATTACCTCATACACGATTCCCTGACCAGCAACAGCTGCGTCACCATGAATCAAGACCGGACAAACTGAATTTTCATCTCCATTATGAAGATTATCCATTTTTGCACGTGTGATCCCCTCTACAATGGCATCAACTGTTTCCAGGTGCGATGGATTGGGAGTAAGTGAAATATGTACCTTTTTTCCATTATTGGAAGTTTGGTCACTTGAATAACCCAGGTGATATTTTACATCTCCGTCAAAAAGTGAATCCTCTGATAAACGCCCTTCAAATTCTGTGAAAATATCGCGGTATGTTTTATTCAGAATATTTGCGAGAACATTTAACCTGCCACGATGCGCCATTCCTACCACGTAATCTTTAATACCAAGATCCGCTCCGGTTTCCATCAACATATCCATTGCGGGGATTAGAGATTCTCCACCTTCGAGTGAAAATCGTTTCTGACCAACAAATTTAGTAGCAAGAAAATTTTCAAAAACTACTGCCTGATTTAGCTTGTTAAGAATTGTCTTCTTTTCATCAACAGAAAATGAAGGTGTGTTTTTACTTCCCTCCATTTTTTCGCGCAACCAATCTATTACTTCCGGTTGGCGCATATATAAATACTCAACGCCTATACTCTGGCAATAGGTTTGATCCAAATGCGCAACAATATCTTTCAACTTCGCTGCTCCGATTCCAATCTGAGCACCGGCTTGAAATACTTTTTCAAGATCCGATTGGGCCAAACCAAAATTCTCAATATCTAGCGTAGGTGTATACTTTCTTCTATCGCGAACCGGGTTAGTTTTTGTAAACAAATGTCCACGCTGCCGATAAGCATGAATCAGGTTCATGACCTTGATCTCTGCCGTTACGTTCTCAGGTAATACACCACTGTCTTCAAAATTTGTACGCGCAAACTCAAAACCTTCAAAAAACTTTTTCCATCCGTGTTCCAAAGAATCTGGATTGGAAAGGTAACGTGAATACATCTCCTCAATAGCATCCGGGTGTGCATTGCTCAGGTACGAATAGTTGTCCATTTCACTGTGTTTGGACGACAAATTTACGCTTTTCCCCTATATAAAAACACAGGAAGATAATCTTCAGGACCGGACTCAATAACCTGTATAACAACAAATTAATAAACAAACGGGCGATTCATTCCTGCTTATTAATCCGGAATGAATCGCCCGGTCAAATTTCAGGTTGAAATCAAAGCTTGAACTGAATTGGCAATACCATCTCAACATTCACCTTTTTTCCTCCCTTTTCACCAGGAGTCCAGTCAGGCATTTCTTTCACAACGCGCATAGCTTCAGCATCCAAACTTGCTTCGACGCCTGATGCAATTTTTACATCTTTTATCTTTCCTGTCTTATCCACTACAAACTTAACAATCACTTTTCCTTCCTTTCCGGCAATTCTTGCAGATTCCGGGTAGTTGATGTTTCCTGAAAGATATTTAATCATTGCATCCTGACCTCCGGGAAAAACAGGATAAACATCGGGTTGATTCTCCAAATCAACTATCGGAACCTGAGATTCTGATTTCGAACCCAGTGGTTGCTCCGGAGCAGCAAATCCTACCATACCAACCCATGAAAAAAGCATGATAGTTGCAAACGCAATTCTTGTCCCGGCCAAAGCGGAACTTTTTTTTGTCATCATCATAAAACGATTTTTTAAGGTTAAACTTCCAAATGAATGCGACCCTGTTAATGGTCGGAATCCTGTTGCTTTTTCAAATAAACATTCTTTATATTCTATAACTCCAAATACCTTTAATACATATTGATCTGCCTGGAACTCATGGATTTTTTTTAATTCGCGATTAAAAACCCACACAAACGGACTAAACCAAAATAATCCTGTTACTACTTCACTAACAATCAAATCAAAATAATGGTGCATTTGAACATGGGCCGATTCATGCGCAAGAACCATTTCATCGTTTTGATCCTTTTCTGCCAATATTATTATTCGAAAAAAGGAAAAACTAAATGACCCATTCCAAACTCTTAATCCATGTGCAATTTTCTTAGTTCGAAATAAAACAAAGAAAACCGTCCTTAAAAAACCTGCTAGTTTTAATCCAATCACAATCGCGACACTCCAGAACATAATAGCAGTCCAGGATATACTTTCCAATTTACTTCCGGCATAAACAGTTACAGGTTCAAATTCATAAAAGAAAAAATGCCCATCCGATTCATTTGTCAGGAAAATTCCCTCTACAAACGGAAGTAAAAAGGGTACCAATAATGCACCTATCATCCAAACTCTCCTCAATGAAAAAAGAGGTTCTGATTTAATGAATAAATAAGCCAATAAAATAACACCCTGACAAAGCAACACCTTTGTCAGCCATTCGATTGTATAAATCATACTCGGATTATTTCTTCTTTTTCTTCTTTTTCTTTTCCGACTTCTTGCCTTTACGGATATCCTTCACAAGGTCATCGATATCGCCAAGAGAAACCTGTCCTTGTTCCACAAAAAAGGATAACAAGTTTTTGAAAGAGTTACCAAAATAACCTTTCATCATAGATTTTACAGTTGATTTCAGGTATTCCTCCTTTTCCACCGCCGGAAAATATTCATGTGTTTTTCCATGTGCTTTGTGCTTAACAAATCCCTTAGTTTCAAGGATGCGCACAATAGTTGACACCGTATTATAGGCAGGGCGAGGAGCAGAAAATTCGGCAAGAATGTCTTTTACAAATCCGGATTCTATTTTCCATAAGATTTGCATTATCTCTTCTTCGGCACGAGTAAGTTCTTTCTTTTTCTTCATGGAAATAAAATTATAACTAAAATCCTAGTTAATAGAACTATTTATACTGGAATGAAGAAACGGTCGCTCTCAAACGGATTAACGGATATTCCCCTTCAGTTTATCGTATTCATTTCGGCCTCGCTCGAGGTCCTCAAGAATTTGCTCACGCAAAACCAACATACTGGCAATCAGGCGAGAGCGTCGCAAGAATAATGAAAAATAATACCACCTTTTACGGATATGAATAAACCTGCGCCAGTAGCGGAATGCAAATAAGCCACTGATCGGAAGAAGGACCGCGTATGCGATAGTTAGCATACCATCTTGAAAATAATGTTGCATCAAAATGATCTGAACTAAATAAAACAATAGAAAAATAAACGTTCCGCTCACCATCATGATCGCTCCAACAAATTGTGGTTCTGCTTTCATCAAACGGGCAATTTGGTAAGGAATCTTGTAAGGGAGATAGTTGTTGATGGCGCCAAATACAAATAATGGAAATCCTATTACAAAATAGAACACCCAAAACAAAGCCTGCAGCATGACAGGTAATTTACGATCAGTACCTCGAATAATTCTGTCTTCCAGATTCAATCGCTCCATCATCTGAAAATAGTGATCGATCTTTTGTTTTGTTTCCTCCACACGTTGAGGTTGCTGTTCCATGAAATAATGAATCCTCTCTGTGATCATCTTCGACACTTCAAGCCCCTTATCGATCATTCTGTCACTGCAACCCATCTCATGCAGCAGTTTCGCTTTGTAAATGGTTTCCACACGCGAAACAAACACATCCACCGCTTCATCCTGAATGTCAACAACCAATGATTCTATACACAGTCTGATCTCTTCTGTTAAGGCCTTTGAGGCTTGTACTTCATCACTGAGGTACATGTCGTGGTAATTCCTGACTTCAATGGGTTCGCCTATACGAATCACCAGATCCGACTGAAATTTGTGTGGATCGGAATACGTTAATCCAACCGGTACAATGCGGCAATTGAGACGGAAATCCCTTTCCTCTTCAGCCCCAAGAGCCATGCGTGCAGCTCCGGTTTTTATCTCTTTTAGCTTTCTGTCGGTTATTGAAATTCCCTCAGGAAAGATCAGCACATTTCCTCCCGACTGCAGCAGGTCAAACACCTTTCGAAAGGTGTCCTTGTTTTTATGCATTAATGAAGGATCGTATTGCTTGCGGTAAACCGGTATCATATTGAAGCGTGGTAGCAACCATTGGGCAAATTTCGATTTGAAAGCCTCCGCTTTGGCAATAAAATTAACTTCTCCCGGAATCACAGTAGCAATGACGATGGGATCCATAAACGTGCTGGGATGATTAGCAACAATAAGTAAAGGGCCGCTATTTGGAATGTTTTCAATACCCAAAACTTTCTTATTTCTGAAGAATGCTTTTACTGCAATCCGAAACAAATATTTGAGGAATGAATAAACCATTGTGTCAATTTCGTAATTGAAATTGAATTATTCAAAAAGAATACCAAGAATAGCGAAATTCAATAAGCCAATACAGGACTAAGCCATTTTTCCACCATTGAGTAATCCTCTTGTTTTCGCTTTGCCAGATCTTCAACCTGATCCTTCTGTATTTGACCCAATCCGAAATATTTGCTTTGCGGATGTGCAAAATACCAGCCACTTACCGAAGCTGCTGGGTACATAGCCAGGCTTTCTGTCAAACTTACACCCGATCGTCTTTCTGCATCCAATAATTGAAAAATAGTCAACTTTTCAGTATGATCCGGACATGCAGGATAACCGGGAGCCGGTCTGATTCCTCTGTATTTTTCGCTGATCAGCTCTTCATTAGATAGCTTTTCACTTGCTGCATAGGCCCAGGCATCTTTGCGTACATATTCATGAAGATATTCTGCAAAGGCCTCTGCAAGACGATCTGCAAGAGCTTTAAGCATTATGCTGTTGTAATCATCATGATCCTTTTCGAACTTCTGAATCCACTTCTCCATTCCAATTCCTGCAGTTACCACAAACGCACCGATATGATCCTGTAGGCCGGTAGACTTTGGTGCAACAAAATCTGCAAGGCACATATTGTATGCTCCCTGGGTTTTTTTGGTTTGTTGTCGTAACTGATGACTAATTGCGCTAATCTGTTTCCTGCTTTCGTCGGAATAAATCTCAATATCTTCTTTTCCGTTTGAATTTGCAGGGAAGATTCCATAAACCGCGTTTGCAGAAATCCACTTTTCGGTAACAATTCGATCAAGAAGTGCAGTTGCATCATTGAATAACTTCGTCGCTTCTGCACCAACAACTTCATCTGTAAGGATTTTTGGAAAACGACCTGCAAGTTCCCATGTTTGGAAAAAAGGTGTCCAGTCGATATATGGAACCAATTTTTCAAGTGGAAAATCATTCAATACCTGAACACCAGGTTTTTTTGGCGAATGAATGTCGTCTGCATTCCATTCAACGGGAAACTTATTGGAACGTGCTTCGGTAAGAGAAATAAAATTCTTTTCACTACGGTGACGCGCATGATGCTCTCTCATTTTGTCATACTCACTCCTGATATCAGCTACAAAAACAGATTTATTTTCGCCCAGTAATTGTCCAACAACAGGAACAGACCGTGAAGCATCTAATACGTGAACAGTAATATCATTGGAAAAATTGGGTTCAATTTTAACTGCGGTATGCACTTTTGAGGTTGTTGCACCACCTATCAAAAGAGGTATATCCAGATTCTCTCTTTGCATTTCTTTGGCCATATGTACCATTTCATCCAAAGATGGAGTGATCAACCCTGACAAACCAATAATATCGACCTTCTCTCTTTTTGCTGTTTCCAGAATTTTCTCTGCAGGCACCATAACACCCATGTCAATAACTTCATAATTATTGCACCCTAACACAACACCAACTATGTTCTTCCCAATATCGTGAACATCGCCTTTTACTGTGGCAAGTAAGACCTTTCCCTGTGCTCTTGATCCTGCAGATTTTCCTGCTTCAATAAAGGGCTGAAGATATGCCACAGCTTTTTTCATCACACGGGCGCTTTTAACCACTTGCGGTAAAAACATTTTTCCCTCTCCAAATAAATCACCAACCACGTTCATTCCATCCATTAAAGGACCTTCAATCACCTTTATTGGCTCACCATATTTCAGCCTGGCCTCTTCCACATCCAATTCAATATACTCTACTATTCCCTTAACCAAGGCATGTGACAGTCTGCTTTCAACAGTTTCTTTGCGCCACTCTTCATCTTTTTCTTTTACACTATTCTTTGAGCCCTTCAATTGTTCAGCATAATTGATCAAACGCTCAGTAGCATCATCATTTCGATCAAGAAGTACATCTTCAACTAAGCTTAACAGCTCTTTTGGAATTTCATCATAAACCTGCAACTGGGATGGATTTACAATACCCATATCCATACCGGCTTTTATCCCATGATACAAAAACGCAGAATGTATGGCTTCCCTTACAACATCATTACCTCTGAATGAAAACGAAACATTACTAACTCCACCACTTATTTTTGCATGCGGCAAATTTGTTTTGATCCATTTTGTTGCTTCGAAAAAATCAATCGCATTTCGACGGTGCTCCTCCATTCCTGTAGCAACCGGGAAAATATTTGGATCGAAAATGATATCCTGAGGAGGAAAGTTGACTTTGTCAACCAATATTCCGTAGGCTCGCTCACAAATTTCTATTCGTCGTGGCAATGTGTCAGCCTGTCCCTTTTCATCAAATGCCATTACAATAACCGCCGCTCCATAACGTTTAACCGTTTTCGCGTGTTCGATGAATGCACTTTCACCTTCTTTTAATGAAATTGAATTCACAATTCCTTTCCCTTGTGTGCATTTAAGCCCGGCTTCTATTACGTGGAATTTCGATGAGTCAATCATCACTGGAACCCGTGCAATATCAGGTTCCGCAGCAATCAAATTCAGAAAGCGCGTCATCGCCTCAACAGCATCGAGCATTCCTTCGTCCATATTGATATCGATTACCTGCGCTCCACCCTCTACCTGTTCTCTTGCAATAGACAACGCCTCGTCATAATTGCCTTCAATAATCAGTTTTGCAAATTTTCGCGACCCCGTTACATTGGTGCGCTCACCGACATTCATGAAATTACTTTCCGGAGTNNGGACGAAGAGTCAGCGATTCCAATCCACTCAAGCGCAAATACGGTTCTATTTGTGGCCGTTTTCGTGGCTTTGACTTGCGTGCATGTTCTGCGATGTGTGCAATATGATCGGGTGTAGTGCCACAACATCCTCCAACAATATTTACAAAACCACTCTCCAGAAAATCATGAATGGTACACGCCATTTCATGAGGACTCTCATCGTATTCGCCAAACTGATTGGGTAAACCGGCATTAGGATAGGAACTCACAAAAAACGGTGCTTTTGCAGAAAGTTCTTCGAGGTAGGGGCGCATATCCTTTGCACCAAGTGCACAATTCAATCCCACACTTAATAATTTAACATGCGAAATCGAATTTAAAAATGCCTCGACGGTTTGACCGGATAATGTTCTTCCGCTGGCATCTGTAATTGTGCCGGAAACCATTACAGGAAGCTCCATTTTCTTCTCTTCAAAAACAAGTTGAATAGCATATAACGCTGCCTTTGCATTAAGCGTGTCAAATACCGTTTCGACCAATAGAAGATCTACTCCACCTTCTATAAGCGCTCTTGTTTGCTCAGCATAAGCCTGAACCAATTCGTCAAAACTAACTGCACGAAAACCGGGATCATTTACATCCGGTGAAAGTGATGCTGTTCGATTGGTTGGTCCCATTGCTCCTGCAACAAAACGAGGTGTGGTCTTCTCCGCTTCCGGATTCTCTCTGTAAAACTCCTCAACTGCCTTTTTAGCAATTTGGGCAGATAAAAAATTGATATCGTAAACTGCCGATTCCAGTTTGTAGTCCGCCTGGGCGATCCATGTGCCTGAAAAAGTGTTTGTTTCCAGTATATCCGCACCGGCTTCCAGATACTGTTTATGAATGGCCAATAAAACATCAGGCCGGGTTATTGCCAGCAAGTCGTTATTGCCCTTTAGAGGATGACTATGCCCTTTAAAACGATCGCCACGGAAATCTTCTTCAGACAATTGATAACGTTGAATCATTGTCCCCATTGCGCCGTCAATAACAAGCACACGGTCTTCAAGTAATTGTTCAATCTTCATTTTCAAACATCATTAAATAAAAAATCCCTCCGGTAGCCGGCGGGATCACATATGAGAATTCATCTGAAGAATCAACCATCCGACTTATCTTTCCTCGTTTTCACGAGGCAGGAATTGGCACCTTCTGTGCAAAAAACAACTTTTACAGCTGCCTAATAATCAGGGTTGCCAAGGCATCAAAGGGCTCTGTCCCTCCGCCTTTCTGGATAAGTGTACCGAAAGAACTGGTGTAAAGATAAGGAATAGTTTTATTTATGGACATCACGAAGCTCCCGAAAAAAGCCTTTAATGTGACGACGAAACAGGATCATTGGAATGATCAGGATGAACAAATAAGGAATAGCCATCAAAAAGATGATACCGATATTTAGCTGCTCCCCAATTGAGGATTGGTCTTGACCTTGAGAACCTGTTTCAGCAACAGCCTTGCACATGGCGCATTGCGCTTCCACATCGGAATTAAACAATAAAGCTCCTAAAAAGAGAAACAAAAAAACTAATCCAATACGCATAAATCAAAAAATTATTGATAGTACGGGAAAATCATCAAATAAACCACTACTCCGGTAACAGCTACATATAACCAAACAGGAAAAGTAATTCTTGCCCACTTCTTATGCTGATCAAATTTTCCTGACCATGCTTTTACGTAGGTAAAGAGTACAAGCGGAATAATAATAACAGAAAGCGCAATATGGGTTACCAAAACAAAATAATAAAAATACCTGTTTATCCCTGTTCCTCCATATGTCGTTGGATCACTTGTCATGTGGCGTAAAACATACATTACTAAAAAAGCAGCCGATAACAGAATGCAAAGTTTAATCAATCGCTCATGCAAGGATCGTTTCCCTGCTTTTATTGATGCAACAGCTGCAATTAAAAGAACTGCTGTTAGTGCGTTTATTGTTGCATAAACCGGAGGTAAACCTGCAGTATCCCAACCCTCAATTCGCACCCGAAACAATAGCGCAACAACTAATGGTACTGCAATTGAAACCGATACTATTAGCGGCTTATATTTTTTTTCAAGATCAATTGTATCACTCATCTTCCTTCTGCAGTTTCTTTATATCGTTCAACAACTGATCCATTGCCTTTGTTTGCGTGCCTTCGTACATCCCGCGCAATCGTCCTTTTTTGTCAACCAGTACCACCATTTCTGAATGCAAAAACCCTCCATCAGCCGACTCATCTTCCATTGCGCTCAAATTGTAACCTGTCATTCCGAGTTCGTAAATCTCGTCTGCATCACCTGTCATTAAGTGCCAGTTGACAGTTGAAAATCCATTCTCATCAGCGTATCGCTTCAATCGGGGCACGCTGTCTCTTTTTGGATCAACCGAATAAGAAAGAATGACGATATCCATTCCGTCTGACAGTTTTTGTAATCGCTTAAGTTGAGACATCATTTTTGGACAAATCGATGGGCATGATGTAAAGAAGAAATTTACAACATGGATTTTTTCCTTGACATTGTCATTAGTGATTATTGCTCCATCCTGATTTTCGAATGCAAAAGGCGGTACTATGTGATAAACAGTGTCTGAGTTAACCGGATCAATATCGTGGTGCCCCAGAAAAGGAAGCCCACTGCCGTTCTTTTGCTTTTCACTTGCTGTACATGCAAATAAAAAAACCAAAAGCATATATAAAAAACTATTCTTCATCATTCAATTCCTTTTTCAACAGGCGCAATTCGTCAATCAATCTTCTCAGCTCAACGCCGTGAACACCATCGTACCACCCTCTTAATCTAAAATCCGGATCGATAAGCAAAATAGACCTTGTCCACATCATTTTGCCTGGCCGGTCTTTGTCGTCTGTTCTCAATATTGAATTGCCATTTAGCTCCACATCCCAAAACAATTTGTTTTCCGAAACAAAAAAGTTCCATTGCTGTGCATCCACTTTTAATTTTTCAGGCATATCTTCGAGCCTTGTATGTATAGTGTCAACNNATCTCTGAAAGAATAATTACATCCTTGAACTCTTTGTTCTTTTTCAGAATGCCGTTGTACACATCCAGACGAAATGGTTTAACAAGGAAATCGCAATTATCAGGACAATCACTTCCCATTGCCGTCATAATAATGATCTTTCCTTTCAGATTCTCTTTGGATATGACACCTGTTGAACTTGTAAATGAAAAATCAGGATAGCTAAAAGGAACACTATCGGCAGAATAGGTGCCAAAAAAAGGCAGTCGCTTAAAATGTTGACTGCCTCTTGAAAAAAGATAAAAAAATGTAAAGGGCACGAACATCATGATCAAAAAGAAGATGATCTTTTTGTTCAGCCTTTCCATTTTTTACAGGAAGTTGGTCCAGGAGAAATTCACAAATGTTCCCTCTGTAAGACAAATAAAAATGAGGTAAAGTATAAAAAGTCCGTAGGGAGCAAGGATGGCCCATCGTAAGTTTTTACGCTCATCACCAAGGTGCATAAACACCAAAACGATGTACCCGGCCTTAATGATGGTTAGAATGGTGTAAAAGAACTTAATCATCAACCATGTTGTATCGCTTACAGCATAGCGTGGGAATTTAACTCCTACAAAAATCTCTACTGCAGTGATAAGTGTAAGCAATGCTGTAACCTGCCAGATCTTTTTACGGATTTTACGTCCGTCTTCTTCTGAATGATGGGTGTTGAGTGAATACTCAATAATGTCGTCTCTTTCCATGACTGGTTCTTATTAAAATGAGTGAGGAATCAAAGGAGATAGANNACAAGATCTACAAAGTGCCAGTAAAGACCTGCCTTCTCTACCATTTCGTAATGACCACGCTTATGGTAAATTCCTTGAATTACCTGGATGAGCACCACGATATTGATAATTACACCGGAAAAAACGTGAAATCCGTGGAATCCGGTAATAAAGAAGAAGAACATTGCATATTGCTGCGGGCCATCTGCCCCAACTTGTTCGTGACCATGTTCATTAAGAATTGCAACACCATCTGCATCACGCAATGTAGCAAGAGAGTTATACCAAAGTGTGGAATTATCACCTGCAGGACCAAAGTTCCAGAAATCACCGTCAGGACCGGCAAGGAATGNNGACCACTCCCAAACCTGAGAACCTAAGAAAATAAATCCACCAATAACGGTTAAACCTAACCATTTTATAACACCTTTTTTATCCATTCTGTGCCCTGCTTCTACCGCAAGAACCATAGTTACCGAGGAGACGATCAGAATAAACGTCATCAACGCAACATAAATAAGTGGTGCATGAGCATGTGTAAACGGCAAGTGGGTAAACACATGGTCTGATGCTGGCCATTCTCCTGTATAGGCATGACGGGCAAAGCCGTAAGCCGTAAGGAGACCACCAAAAGTTAGGGCATCCGATACAAGGAAAAACCACATCATCAGTTTACCATAGCTGACGGAGAATGGAGACTCTTTTCCTCCCCAAAGAGAAGATGCGTCAACAGGATGTGAAGCGTGTGCAGACATAGGTTGTACGAGTTTGGCGCAAGTTTAATGAATAAATTGTAAAAAGACGAACAAAAGAATCCAAAGCAGATCCAAAAAATGCCAGTAAATAGCAATCAGACTAATTCTCAAATGATTCTCTGCGGTGTATTTACCGCGATAGGATGCCAGAGTGACAAAAATCAGGTAAATGAGTCCCCCTATCAGGTGCAATAAATGCAGAGCGGTGAAAATATAAATGTATGAACTTGCGGTATTCCGCTGTCTTTTAAGGTTTTCATACTGAACAGCCGAGAGTTCTTTTCCATCAGGATAGAAAAAACGTCCTTCCTTGTAATCCAACTCTTTATTATCAAAGGTTAATGTGAAATCCTTACCATACTCCCCTTTCACAAAAAAACCGCTCTCATCAGGATCCATTATATTCCCCACAAAATAATTCCCGCGCTCAATTAACTGCCCCCATCCAAGCCATTGATATATAGAAAACAAAATCCCTAACACTAATGTTAGTGACAGAAAAAGTGAAGTCATTTTCTGATTATTACGCTTCACATAGTTTAATGCCATATTTACGGTGAGGGAACTAAGCAAAATTATTGCGGTAGATATCCAAAAGGCCTGTGGAAGAATGAGGTTTACCCAAAAGTTTCCTCCTTTCGAAACAATAAAAGCGCTGCAGAAGGCGGAGAACAACATCACAATACTGGCGATTCCAATGTAAAGCATTCCTTTTGCCCCGCGTGCTTTTAACTTTTCGGGCGAATACCTATCGTCCTCAGCAACTGTTGCTTCCGTATTCATAGCTTATCAAAAACGTAAATGAATTGAACAATGGGTAAATAAACAAAAGAGGCAAACATCACTTTTCGCGCATCTGAGTTTTCCTGAGAATGGTGCAGATTTAGCGCGTAACGGTAAAAAAACAATCCTGCCACCATGCAAACGATCAATGAAAGTGTTCCTGTAAGCTCCATTACATAAGGCGATGCGCTTGCAATTATCATTGCGCAGGTATACAGCAAAATCTGAAAACTAGAGGAATGATTCCTTCCGAATTTGGATGGTAAAAGGCGATAGCCGGCCTTTCGGTAATCGTCATCAAGCACCCAGGCGATTGCCCAAAAATGCGGGAATTGCCACATAAATTGAACAAAAAATAATAGTCCGGGTAGCAAACCAAAATGACCGGTTGCCGCCACAAAGCCAAGCATTGGTGGAATAGCTCCCGGAAATGCGCCAACAAAAACAGCCCAGGGTGAAATACGTTTCATGGGTGTGTAAATGGCAACATAGGAGAACAATGCCAAAAACCCAAGTATTGCGCTTAAGGGATTTATCAGGTACAATAATACCAGGCCGACCAATCCAAATAATGATGATACAATAAGGGCTTCGGTAATGCTAATTGAACCTTTTACCAATGGACGATTCTGGGTTCGTGTCATTAACTTATCATATTCACGCTCGATAACCTGATTAAATCCATTTGAGGAACCGGTTACCAAAAATCCACCAAAGATCAACAGCGAGAAGTCTACACCCGCAAATGTATCGGCCATCAGATAACCTGTAATTGCAGAAACAACGACCAAAAAAGAAAGACGAAGTTTTGTCAAAACCGCATACTCACGTAACCTGAGCATAAAGGTTAGCCGATCCGGTGTGGTATATGTCTGCTGCGCAATCAAGGTTGGAATAAACTTGCGCAAAGGTAGGATTATTGAATAAAGTGAATCGAAAAAAATAAAGATTGGAATGATTCTATCGATCAATGTATTGGTTCCATAACCAGGAACTTAGACCAAAAACCAGCATATGAGTTTCGTGTATTCCCAGATCCGTTTGCTGTTTACGGTATTGGTGTCCAATAAAAACACGGGCATTCCAGGTAGGTGATACAATCCAGGAAATTCGAAACTGATGAAACAAAACCTCATTACGCTGTCCCTGCCCAACGTGATTGTGATAATTTCTTGCTCGTTGTGAATACGATTTAAACGGATCGCCACCCCAACTCACAGAACCTGTATCTAAACCATAAATGGTCCACAGGAATGTTTCTTCAAACTGAAACCGCTTATAGGTAAATCGCCCAATGTTGATCCATTCCCTGAAGTTTGCACCATACGGATGTGCCAATGGAGAACCCATATGTCCCCAATTCTGCACTACCGATCGATGCGAATAGGTAAATGGTCTTACAAAATTGTATTCAGTCTGCAAGTATAGATTCTTCAAACCAAACGGAGAAAATGATTTAGCCCCTAACTGGTATCCATATTTATTTGCCCACCAGCCGCTATCAGCACGCATTTCATTCAATAAAAACTCATCCAAAATAAACTGACCATAAATCTGGTAATGATCTGTTATTTTTAATTTGGCATTCAAGCCCATCAACACATTATCCGCAGATCCTTGAGCGTATTCCACCGGCCTGAAAAAAACAAAAGGATTCAGATAATTCACATCAAATTGCCTGTTGAGCAAGCTATCCTTTGCCTGCCATACTACGGTTTCAAATATTCCCAATGAAAATCGTCGGGAAATATTCCAATTAAGAAAATGCGTGGTTGCATATTTTCGTCTGAATTGTTTTGGATCGCCCTGTGAAGCTCCCAAATCATTCATCATGGAATACAGTACCACGTATTTTATTTGCCAAAAAGTGGCCGACATCCGCAGATAAGGGTAGTTGTAGGCATTGTCGCTTATCAACAAAGAACGGTAACCATCCCCAAAAAAATGTTTTCCTGATCCTGCCTGGAAATTGAAAATTTTATGCGGCGACCACGATGCATAGCCTGAAAAAGCAGTGAAGGCATATCCTTCATTTGTTGGATGAGCGTATCCCATTCCGGGAATTGCATTGCCTGCTGAAATAGATGGCCTTAAATACTCAGGATAGGGTGAATTATCAGTAACAAAAGAAAAGTTTGCAGCAAATTTATTTCGGTTTGTATAGGTTATTCCGGCTCCTAAACCTCTTCCAAAATAGGATGTGTCATTGGCAATATCGCTTTGAAGTATTGCCCTGAAATGAGGCTGAACATAAAAACCATGTGTGGGAAAAGTTGAATCCGAATCATTTGGTTTCCATTGTAAACCTGCATTCCAGTAATGGTTTTTCGTTCCGGAAAAACAAGAAAAAGGACGAGTTGTATTAAACTCAGTTGCAAGGTAAGGTCGAACTGAAGTATGAAATCCCACATCCAATTTATTCAAATGTTCCATCCAGGAATTTCCAATTTCATTTGCAAGAGGAATATTTTCTTGTCCAAACAATTGAATAAAGACAAGCAAATTAAATGCTATGGTGATTCTGATTTTCACTTTTTGGTTTTAAGCAGAAAGAATGATCCTGCCAACATAACAGCAACAGCCAATGAAAGGAAAAAGGCAAGGGTTGGATCCAAATAGCCAAAGAAAAATGCAGCTGCGACAACTGTAATATTGTATGCATACAATGTTAATACTGTAGCAGAATGGGAAAGTCCGGCTGCGATTAACCGATGGTGCAGATGGTTTTTATCCGCATGGAAAGGCGATTGTCCTTTTGTAGCCCTTACGAAAAAAATACGCAGGGTGTCAATTAGTGGGTATACCAAAATAGCCATTGCTAATATGGGCACGGAATGATTCGATAATTCATCCGGAATATTTTTCATTGGCGTTTCGATCATGTGAATAACCAACACCGAAATAATACAACCTATGGTTAACGACCCACTATCCCCCATGAAAATTCGGGCCGGCGAAAAGTTGAACAATAAAAAGCCAAGCAAAGATCCTGCGAGAATAAAAGATAAAAGCGCCATCGTATCATTGGAAACGGTAATAAACCATACTCCAAAGAAAACTGAACATATCACACCTATACCGGCAGCAAGTCCATCCACTCCATCAATAAGATTGAAGGCGTTTACTATGACGATATAAACAAAAACAGAAAGAAAAATTCTGGCCCATTCCGGTATTTCGTAAATCCCAAAAATACCATGCATACTTTTTATCTGTGTTTCGCCCATCAATACCAAAATAAAAGCAACAACAATGTGTGCAAGAAGCTTTTTTACAGGGGCTGTTCCAATGATGTCATCTTTAACACCGATAAAAAACAAAATAATTAGGGAGGCGATGATGTATTTAAATTCTCTGATCGATTGATGGAGGTCGTTTCCTATATCCGGAAACCACAATGAGTAGGAAAAAATAATTGAACTAAAAATGATGATTCCTCCAATTGTAGGTACACTTCTCAAATGCAATTTGCGGGCTTCACCGGGTTCGTCTACCAGGTGCTTTAACTTTGCAACTTTAATAAGCGATGGCGTAGCTAACAGAACAACTAAAAATGCAGTTAGTGCACCAAGAACAATATGTGCGGAACTTGTCATGTCAGATATCGTAATAAAAGTTTGATAATGAAGTCCTGAATCCAATATATAAATAACTTGTTTTATAGGGCGCCTCCACGCTTCGAAGGTCGCGATGGAACCAGCCTATTAACAAATGCATATTGTAAAGCGGATTTAAAATATACCCGAAACTGATATCGCGATAAAACAAGTGCGCCATCGCTGAGGGAATGGATGGATCAGAATAAGCGTCTGAAGGAAGGAATACATCTTTGCCAACCTGATTTGAACCGGAATAGGAACGATAGGTTTGATAATGGAACCGAACCTCATAAAAATAATCGTCGGTTCTGTAATACCCTCTAAAAATGGTTTCAAAAGTTCCGCCACCTCCTGTTAGTGCAAGAGGTTGATTGAAATGGGCATAATTTACTCGACCGGATAAGCCTGTATAAAAAGCTTTCGCGGTATGATCTATTTCCAATTGAAAAAACAGGTTTTTAGTTTTGAACGCATCAAACCATTTTGCGCCTAATTGATAAGCCCATCTTCCATTTGATGGATCATCAGTGGCCAACTGTCCGTAGAAATAACTTTTCCTAAATGGCTTATACTTGAAATTTGCCCCTAATAAGACATTGCCATTTTGATTTATAAAACCTCTTCGAATAAAATTCAGTCCAATAAGAGGTTGTAGATTGAAAACATCAACCGGTAATAGTTTTTGATCGTCGGAATGCCTTCGATGCATTGCTCCTTCAAATAGACCAAGCTGAAGTTTCTTGTTGACCTGAAAACTCAAATACATAAAACTCGCTGCCTTCTTTTCAAACAAGCCCTCCGGTGAGGAGAATTCCCGCATCCGTATCATGTTTTGCAGTGCTGCATGCACAACAGTATATTGCATTCTTCCCTTCAGGAAGGAACCGGTAAAACGTAAGTGCGGAAACGAAAAAGAATTATCGGAAAGCAATACAGAACGATAGCCATCGCCAATAAATAATTTTCCGTTTCCGAATTGAAAATTCATAGTTGAAGTTGGTGAATACGACACATAGCCCTGAGCATAGGCGAAATCGTATTGTCTGTTTAATGTGCCGTATCGTTTTACCCTGCCCTGTCCCGGAACAATAGGGCTCTCAGGACGAAGAACTGCTCCGTTAAAATACTGCGAACTTATCGCATCCGAATAGTTTCTCAGATAGGTTGGCAAATACATCTGATTTTCCATGAAAGAAGTGGAAAAGGAAACTTTTTCAGTAAGATGTCCATTAACAATTACCCCACGACCGTTTTTAAAAAACTTCATGGAGTTGTCATTGGCAAGATCTCTGCCGTATTCGAGATAAAACAAAGGATTTACATCAAAATAAAAGTCCTCTCCCCTTTTTTCAAATAGATTTTCCCATTTGAACTTTCTCTTCAGCCAATTAGAATCTTTAAAGAACCAGGCAAAATGCTTTTTCACCTGCGTTTTATGGTATTCCTGAAATTTACCATAATCGATTATTGAGTTCTCTATCAGCGGCTTAAATCCTGAGTGAAAAGAAAGAGAGTCGGAATCAGCAATCACCCTTTCCCAACCGATATTCATAGTATGATTCAGCGGTATATTCAGCTGCTGTGCATTTGAGATCAGAGCACAAAATAGCGCTGCTATTATACAACCATATTTCAAGCCTGAAGGGCCCATTCCATGTTTTTTACATCGGAATACACAGCGGCTATTCCATCCTTTAAATCAATTTTATGTTTCCAACCCATTGCATGAATACGAGAAACATCCATCAATTTTCGCGGAGTTCCATCCGGTTTATCGGTGTTAAAAACCAATTCACCATTAAATCCGATTACTTCTGCAATTACCTCTGCAAGCTCCCGAATACTGAGATCAAGTCCGGTTCCTACATTTACAAATAATTCGCCATTGTAATTTCCCATCAAAAACAAACATGCTTCAGCCAGATCATCAACATGCAAAAACTCTCGTTTAGGTGTTCCTGAGCCCCAGATTTCAACTTTGCTTTCATTTCCAATTTTGGCAGAATGAAACTTACGGATTAGCGCAGGTAATACATGTGAATTATTAAGATCGTAATTGTCATTTGGTCCGTACAAATTTGTTGGCATAGCCGAAATGAAATTACATCCGTATTGCGACCGATAAGCTTCACATAATTTTATTCCTGCAATTTTGGCGATAGCATAAGGTTCATTGGTCGGCTCAAGTAAACCGGTAAGTAATGACTCTTCCTTAAGTGGTTGAGGGGCGAGTTTAGGATAAATACAAGAAGAACCCAAAAACAGTAATTTTTCCACTCCATGCAGATATGCACAATGAATAATATTCGACTCAATCATCAAATTATCATACAAAAATTCTGCCCTGTAAACATTGTTGGCGTGTATACCTCCAACTTTTGCTGCTGCCAGAAAAACATATTCAGGTTTTTCAGAATGAAAAAAATCATCCACAGCAGACTGGCTACGAAGATCAAGTTCTTTGGATGTACGGGTGATAATCCCGTCATAACCCATTGATTTCAATCGGCGCACTATTGCGCTACCCACCATACCCCGATGACCTGCAACAAAAATCTTTGCGTTCTTCTCCATGGAAAAATTATTCGTGGTAATTCATCACTTTATGACCACCTTCCATCAGGTATTTATCTCTCGAAAACAACTCGAGGTCGGCCTTTACCATTTCATGCACCAATCCATCTAATTCATAATTATGTTTCCAACCCAAAATGTTTTGTGCTTTGGAAGGATCGCCAATAAGAAGTTCTACTTCGGTAGGACGAAAATATTTCGGATCGATTTCCACAAGAACTTCATTTGTTCCGGCACGGTATCCCTTTTCATTAACAGCCTCGCCTTTCCATTCAACCTCAATTCCTGCTTCTTTAAATGCAAGTGTGGCAAAATGACGTACGCTGTAGGTTTTTCCTGTTGCCAAAACAAAGTCATCAGGAGTATCCTGTTGCAGCATACGCCACATTCCTTCAACATAATCCTTAGCATGACCCCAGTCACGCTGCGCATCGAGGTTTCCGAGATATACTTTTTTCTGTAAGCCGAGTTTTATTTTAGCTACTGCACGTGTTATTTTACGAGTAACAAAAGTCTCTCCACGCAAAGGACTCTCGTGATTAAATAAAATTCCGTTGCATGCAAAAATGCCATAAGCTTCCCGGTAATTTTTTGCTATCCAGAAAGCATACAGTTTGGCAACTGCATAAGGACTCCGGGGATAAAAAGGTGTAGTTTCCTTTTGAGGCACTTCCTGAACTTTTCCATACAATTCGGAAGTAGATGCCTGGTAAAACTTAGTTTTTTTCTCGAGTTTGAGAATACGAATAGCTTCCAAAATTCGCAAAGTCCCCATAGCATCCGAATTGGCCGTGTATTCCGGAGTTTCAAACGAAACCTGCACATGCGACTGAGCCCCTAGGTTATAGATTTCATCAGGCTGAACTTCCTGAATAATGCGTATGAGGTTTGTACTGTCGGTAAGATCACCGTAATGCAATACGAAGTTCACATTAGACTCATGCTGATCCTTGTAAAGATGATCAACACGATCGGTGTTAAACAACGAGCTCCTTCTCTTGATACCATGAACAATATAACCTTTGCTCAAAAGCAATTCGGAAAGGTAGGCGCCATCTTGACCTGTGACCCCTGTAATCAATGCAACTTTTGCCATTCTTCAGATTTACAGCAAAAGTAACAAAATCAACCCGTATGGGGATGAATGCCGTTAATAAAGCGCCTCAGCCAACGAGGAACCAACCATTCAACAGATCTTCCCTGTTGTAACGCATGCGCTCTTTTGTGCCGAAATCAATGAATTTCTTTCCTGCTGCCTCAGCAATTGCCTGGCCGGCTGCAGTATCCCATTCCATAGTTGGGGCAAAGCGGGGATAGAGATCGGCACTTCCTTCAGCAACGAGACAGATTTTTAGTGAACTCCCCATCGAAACGAGCTCGGCCTTTCCGTTAATTTTCTCCTGCTCCCTGATAAACACCTCTGTTTCAGGACTCATATGAGACCGGCTTGCGACAATTCTGAAAGGCGAGCTTTCTCCCCGTGTTATAGGGATTCGTTCAGCAGACTGTTCAATCTCGTTCATGGAGGGGATTGAAACTCCTCTTTTGACAGGAACTACTGCCTTCCATGCGCCAATGTCATTTGCTCCAAAGTATAAAACACCTGTAACAGGAACATAAATCACTCCCAGGACGGGAAAATGATTTTTTATAAGCGCAATATTGACCGTAAACTCACCATTCTTTTTTATAAATTCTTTGGTTCCATCAAGTGGGTCAACAATCCAGAGTTCATTCCATCCTTTCCTTTCGTCATACGGTATTGATCGGCCTTCTTCACTTAAAATAGGTTTACCTGCAATACGAAGGGATTCTTCAATTATCAAATTCGCTCGTTGGTCAGCCTCTGTTAATGGCGAATTATCGTCTTTGTATTCTACTGAAAAATCTTTTTCATAAACCTCCAGAATTTCCTTTCCGCCACATAATGCAGCCCTAACAGCCAGTTCAACCAATGCTTTCATACACTAAACCAATTTATACCAGTAACTCAAAATTGAAACACAGACAATCATGTAAATAACGGATAAACCCCAGCCTACTTTTACATAATCCTTAAACTTATAACCACCTGGACCATAAACCATCAAATTGGTTTGATAACCATAAGGAGTAACAAACTCAGCTGAACCTGCAAAAGCAATTGCTAGAAAAAATGGAGTTGGATCAACACCTAAATTCTTAGTTATAGCTACAGTAACCGGAAACATTATTGCTACCGCTGCTTTATTCGTTACCAGCATTGCAAGAATATTTGTCACCAGATAGACCAATGCAAGAATTACTACCATATTTTGGGAATTGCCGGAAATCTGAGTGATATATCCGCCAATTGTTTGATCGATTCCGCTGTTGGCAATCGCTTTACCGAAGCTCAAGGCAAAGACCAATATTAAATACAAGTCGACATCAAATGATTTTTTGACCTCATTAAAACGAACCAATTTAACAGCCGCTATAACACAAAACAAAAGCAATAAACCCTGAAACAAGGTTACCCACCCAATTGCAGAAGCGACGAAAACAGCAATTGCTCCTCCAAAAAGAACGATAAGTTGTTTCGACGTCACATTCTGAATTTCCTTTACTCTGGAAATCACATAAAAATCCTGTTCATCCTGAGCCCTGTTATCAAAATCTTTTCCGGCAACCAATAATAGTAAATCACCGGTACGTAATTCTGTTTCTCCGATTTTACCTGTTATTCGTTCACCATTTCTATTCACAGCTACAATTGCAGCATCGTATTTGCCTCTGAAATTGGTCGACTTAACCTTCTTGCCGACGAGATCAGAATTTGAAGAAAGTACGACTTCCACCACTTGCATTTGATCTTGCCCCGGGAGCTGGGAATGTTTGGGGAGCGTAAGACCATTGTTTGTTTTTACAAGATCAATTATGGTGGAGGTCATTCCCGCAAAAATCAAAATATCGTCACATTGAAGAGTCTGTTTTGGACTAACAGGCGAAATTCGTTCCTCTTCCCTCAGAATTTCAACCAAAAACAATCCCTCCAATTTTCTAAGGCCGGCATCTTCAACCGTCTTCCCTATAAGTTGTGAATCTTTTCCAATTAAAGTCTCAACAACATACTCTCTCGACGCATCCTTAAAGCTTTTCAAAGCATCTTTTCTATCCGGAAGAAGCCGTGATGCAATAAAAGTGATATAAAAAACACCTACAATAAACAAAGGTATTCCTACTATCGTAAAATCAAACATGCACAATGAGGGGAAGCCCGCTTCTGTAACAAATCCATTAACTACAAGATTAGTTGAAGTACCTACCAATGTAATTGTCCCACCTATTATAGTAGCATAAGACAATGGAATAAGCACTTTAGAAGGTGAGATTTCCTTTTTACGGGCCCAATTGTAGACATAAGGCATAAGGATAGCAACCAGAGGCGTGTTATTTACAAAACCGGAAATTGGTGCTACGAACGTGGTCATTTTTGCCAAAAATCCTCTATAGCTTAACCCTGGTGAAAATACATTTCGAAAAACAACATCCATCACAGCTGTCTTTTGAATTATTTCAGAGAGCATAAGCAACAAAACAACAACAACAATTTGTTCATTGGCAAAACCCGTCATAAAATCATGACTGGAAATAATTCCGGTTGTCATAAATAGGATTGCCGACAAAAAGAAAACAATAACGGGTCGTATCAGATCATAATACAACGAAACGATTAAAAAACCGATTACACTGATAACAACTAAACCCTCCCAGCCCATATTACCATGCGTTAATATCCACTGCCTTCAGAACCAATATTCTCAATTGGATGCCATGTCGTTTTTATCTCCTGAGCGTCCATTATAAAGTAAGGATCTTGCTGAGCAGTGTCCATCCAGTCTTTATCATACGAGGAAATACGCTTCACATTATTACTCGCTAATGAACGAAGCTGAGAAAGTTCCTCATTGCTGTTTCCCTGATAAACTACAGCATTGATATCCATATGAGAGCCAAAATGCTCAAGCAGTTCCTTTTTACTTCCTGTTAAAATATTTATTACTCCGCCCGGAACGTCAGAAGTTGCAATCACTTCAGAAAAAGTAACTGCGCACAAAGGTTTCGACTCTGAAGCAAGAGCAATCACAGTATTTCCGCCAGCAACTAATGCGGCAATCCCGGATACAAGTCCGGCAAGTGATGTTTTTTCATCCGCTAACAATCCAACAACACCGGTTGGTTCAGGAACAGAAAAATTAAAATGAGAACTATTCACAGGATTTACCGAACTGAAGACCTGTTGGAATTTATCACACCAGCCCGAATAATAAACCAAACGATCTACAGCCAGATCAACCTCCTTTTTAGCTGCAGATGCTGTGGCTCCCTGTTTAATGAGTTCATCTATGAATTGAGTTCGCCGGCCTTCCATCATTTCTGCAATTCGGTACAGGATCTGAGACCGATTGAATGCAGATCGCGTTGACCAGCCCCCAAATGCAGATCGCGCCGCGACAACAGATTCACGCAGATCCTTTCGCGAACACAGGCAAACGTTTGCCAGAAGATTTCCTTTCTTATCCCGCGGAGAATAATATCTTCCACTTTCCGTACGCGGAAACTTCCCTCCTATAAAAATCTTATACGTCTTTAGAACTTCCAATCGAGCCATTGTTTAGAAATCAAAATTGAACATATGGGAGAATACCATGTAAACCTCCCTCTCTACCAAATCCACTTTCCTTATACCCGCCAAACGGTGAAACAGGGTCAAATTTGTTATACGTATTTGCCCAAACTACTCCAGCACGAAGCTTTGAAGTGAGATTAAATATTTTCGAGCCTTTATCTGTCCATACACCCGCAGACAATCCGAATGGTGTGTTATTCGCTTTTGCAATAACCTCAGCCTCTGTTCTGAATGTCTGTATTGCCAGCACAGGTCCAAATATTTCTTCCCGGGCAATTGTGTGTGATTGAGAAACGTTTGTAAATAAGGTTGGCGGACACCAGAAACCTTTGTCAGGGAGGTTGCAGGAAGGCTGAAAAATTTCGGCGCCTTCTTCTTTTCCAAGGCGGACATATTTTTGAATGGTTTCCAATTGCGCTTTCGAATTTATGGCTCCTACGTCTGTGTTTTTATCCATTGGATCACCAACACGAAGGGACTTAATGCGATGTTTTAACTTTCGAACTACCTCTTCATGTATACTCTCCTGAACAAACAAACGTGAACCGGCACAACAAACATGGCCCTGGTTGAAATATATTCCATTTACTATACCTTCAACAGCCTGATCGATAGTTGCGTCTTCAAAAATGATGTTTGCAGCTTTTCCTCCAAGCTCAAGAGTTGATTTTTTTGTTGTTCCAGCAATAGCTTTCTGGATGATTTTGCCCACATCAGTAGAGCCGGTAAATGCGATTTTATCAATGCCTTTATGATTCACCAATGCCGCACCTGTAGCGCCTGCGCCTGTAACAATGTTAACTACACCGGGAGGAAGGCCGCAGTCAGAAAACAATTCTGCCAATTTCAAGGCTGTAAGTGATGTTGTTTCCGCTGGCTTTAAAACCACTGTGTTTCCTGCTGCCAATGCCGGAGCAATTTTCCAGGCAGCCATTAACAAAGGAAAATTCCAGGGAATGATCTGACCGGCTACACCAATTGGTTTTGGTTTTCTGTTGGGAAAAGCATACTCCAGTTTGTCTGCCCAACCTGCATAATAGAAAAAGTGCGCGGCAGCCAGAGGAATGTCAATATCACGACTTTCACGAATGGGTTTCCCGCCATCCAATGTTTCTATCACTGCAAATTCACGGGCACGCTCCTGAATCATGCGGGCGATGCGGTACAAATATTTTCCACGCTCCGATGCAGAAAGTCGCGACCAGGATCCAAATGCCTTTCGTGCAGCCTTCACCGCTTTGTCAACATCTGCAGCATCTGCCTCGGCAATCATGCTCAGCTTTGCTTCAGTTGCCGGGTTAATACTTGGGAAGTATCGTCCCTTTGCCGGTGCTATAAACTTTCCGTCAATGAACAGGCCATACTTTGGTGCAATTTTTCCAATAGAAGCACTTTCGGGTGCAGGGGAATACTCCCACAAACCTGATTCTTTTTTTTCTTTTCCTGCCATTTTCAGTCTTTTGAAAAATAATCTCCGGATTGATAATTTCCTGTGGTTTGTTTTGCGATTTGCATGATCACATCATTTGCAAGGCGACTGGCACCAAACCTAAACCAATCTTTATTCAACCATTCTTCGCCTAGCGTTTCTTTTACCATCACCAAATAGTGTAAAGCAGATTTTGCGCTTGAAATTCCTCCGGCAGGCTTCATGCCAACCATTTCACCAGTACTGAAATAATGATCGCGAATGGCTTCCAGCATTACCAAAGTTACCGGCATGGTTGCAGCGGGTGATATTTTTCCTGTTGATGTTTTAATAAAATCAGCCCCAGCGGCAATCGCAATGTCACTTGCCCTGCGAACACGATCAAGTGTGCCCAACTCGCCTGTTTCCAAAATCACTTTTAATCGGGCTTTCTTTCCGCACAATTCCTTTATCATAGCAATTTCATCATATACAAACTGCTCTTCTCCCTGCAAAAAACGACCCCTGGAAATTACCATGTCTATTTCATCCGCACCAAAATCCAACGCAAGCTTGGTGTCTGCCAATTTAACTTCTGTGGGCCCTTGACCGGAAGGAAAAGCTGTAGATACAGAAGCAACATTAACACCTGTTCCCTGCAGCGCCTTTTTTGCCACTCCAACCATTGTAGGGTACACACAAACTGCAGCAGTGGCAGGCAAGCCCTTTATGCTTTCGTGAGGATGTGAGGCCTTGTAACACATCTGGCGGATTTTCCCTTCAGTATCAGCACCTTCCAAAGTGGTTAAATCAATCATGCTCAGCACCATGTGTAGCCCTTGCATCTTTGTTGTCGATTTAATACTTCTGGAAGTAAAACGTGCACACCTTTCCTCGACTCCCACCTGATCGATGCGGGGTGAAGTTGCCGGAATGCCTGAAATTTTTCGTTGTGTCATAGGCAGCAAAATGTACTGAAATCAAATATAGAATTAATAATTCACTAAGCGATTACCATAAAATCGGACTTAAAAATCGAATAGGACAATTCAGCACTTTCCTTGCGCTACCAGTTGTTTATTAGTGTAAATTTGTGATTGTGTCAGGAAAAGGCAACCATATTTTCCCGGTTTCAGACCGGCTGCTTCAACGATCGGATAAAGAGTCGTTACTGAATCAAAAGGGCCTTGTGGTTTGGATGACAGGATTATCCGGGTCTGGCAAATCGACCATTGCCATTGGTTTAGAAAAGCGCCTGCATCAAGATGGAATTCTTGTAAAAGTTCTTGACGGCGATAATGTCAGGACCGGTATCAATAATAATCTTGGTTTTTCCGAATCCGACCGAAAAGAGAACATTCGAAGAATTGCTGAAGTATCAAAACTGTTTGTTGATTGTGGAATTGTCTGCATCAATTGTTTTGTTAGCCCAACCAAAGAAATACGACAACAGGCAAAAGATATTATTGGCGGCACTGACTTTTATGAAGTTTTTATAAATACCCCTCTTGAAATTTGCGAACAAAGAGATGTAAAAGGACTTTACAAAAAAGCACGTGCCGGAGAGATTGCGGATTTTACAGGTATAAGTTCTCCTTTTGAACCGCCAGTAATAGCAGACATCGAAATCCAAACCAAGGGAAAACCCGTTGAAAAATCTGTTGAAGAACTGTATCAATTCATTATTAAAAAAATCAAATCCTGACTATGGCAGGCTACCATTTAACTCACCTGAGAGAATTAGAAGCTGAAAGCATTTATGTGCTTCGTGAAGTTGCCGCGCAATTTGAAAACCCTGCCTTATTATTTTCCGGAGGCAAAGACAGCATTGTCTGTTTTCATCTTGCACAAAAAGCATTTTGGCCGGCGAAAATTCCGTTTACGCTTGTACACATTGATACCGGGCACAATTTCCAGGAAACCCTTGATTTCAGGGATGAGCTGGTGAAGAAAAACAACGTGAATCTTATTGTTGGCAGTGTTCAGGAATCGATCGACGCAGGGAAAGCAACAGAGGAAAAAGGTATTAATGCCAGCAGAAATGCGCTTCAAACAGTTACTCTGCTCGATACCATTGAAAAATATAAATTCGATGCTGCCATTGGGGGGGCTCGTCGCGACGAAGAAAAAGCCAGAGCCAAAGAACGCTTTTTCTCACATCGTGATGAATTTGGACAATGGGATCCAAAAAATCAGCGACCAGAACTTTGGAATCTGTTCAATGGCAAAAAAAATATCGGAGAACATTTTCGCGTGTTTCCAATTTCCAATTGGACAGAAATGGATGTTTGGCAATATATCTTGCAGGAAAACATAGAAATTCCATCCATCTACTTTACTCATGAACGCGATTGTTTTGTTCGCGATGGAGTTATTTACGCGCATTCATCGTTCATGCAGTTAAAGCCAACCGAAAAAGTTGAACGGAGAACTGTTCGTTTTCGGACTATTGGCGATATGACTTGTACAGGAGCAGTTGTATCAGAAGCATCCACCCTTTCACAAATCATTGAAGAAGTTGCCTCGACAAGAGTTACCGAACGCGGATCAAGAATTGACGACAAAAGATCTGAAGCCGCAATGGAAGACCGCAAAAAAGCAGGATATTTTTAACCGATCATCATGAATAATTTACCTACAGATAATTTAAGTGGATACCTCGATATGGACCTCCTTCGCTTTACAACAGCAGGCAGTGTTGACGATGGAAAAAGCACCTTGATCGGCAGATTGCTCTATGATTCTAAATCCATTTTTGAAGATCAGATGGAAGCAATAGAGCGTGCCAGTCAGAAAAAAGGAGAAGAACATGTAAATCTTGCTTTACTCACTGATGGTTTACGTGCAGAGAGAGAGCAGGGAATTACCATTGACGTCGCCTACCGCTATTTTGCCACACCAAAACGCAAATTCATTATTGCAGATACTCCGGGACATATTCAGTACACCAGAAACATGGTTACAGGAGCGTCTACGGCCAATCTTGCAATTATTCTGGTGGATGCCAGAAAAGGCATTGTTGAACAAACGTGTCGTCACTCATTCATTGCTTCACTTTTACAGATCCCCCATATTGTGTATTGTATCAATAAAATGGATCTCGTTGACTATGACAAGGACACCTTTTTCAGAATAAAAAAGGAATTGGAGGATTTTAGCGCAAAGCTTGATGTTCGTGATATTAATTTTATCCCCATTTCGGCTCTTAATGGCGACAATGTAGTAGACAGATCAACTAAAATGAACTGGTACGATGGCCAAACCCTAATGTACCTATTGGAGAATGTTCACATTGCAGGCGATTACAACCACATTGATGCGCGATTTCCTGTTCAATATGTAGTTCGCCCCATGACGACTGAACACCATGATTACCGAGGCTATGCCGGGCGGGTTGCAAGTGGTGTACTTCGTGTTGGTGATGACATTACTGTACTTCCTTCTGGCTTCGAATCGAAAATCAAATCAATAGATACAAGCACCGGGATGCTTGAAGAAGCATTTGCACCAATGTCCGTTTGTTTAACACTTGAAGATGAAATTGATATTTCAAGAGGAGATATGATTGTCCGCCGGAACAACCTGCCGGAACAAAGTCAGGACGTGGAGGCTATGGTGTGTTGGTTCACAGAAAGACCCTTGCAAACAGGAGGTAAATACGCCATCAAGCACACAAGTAAAGATGTTCGTTGCATGATAAAGGACATCCGATACAAAATGGATATCAATACGCTGCACCGAAATGAAGAGGATAAAAACATTAAAATGAATGATATTGCCCGCGTGGTGTTACGCACTACAGCGCCTTTATTTACAGATAAATACCATCGGAATAGGTTTACCGGGAGTTTTATCCTTATCGATGAAGGAACAAATGAAACAGTCGGAGCCGGAATGATTATTTAATGAATTTTATTTTTTCATACTTTTAAGGGATGCGGAAATCATCCCTTCTTCTTTTGTTTGGATTTCTTTCTATCCACTCTTGTCGTAGAGCCGATAGGGATTTGGACCGTGATATCAGTGAAACAAAGGATCAGGTTTTCGGAACCTATGTGTGGCTTGATGTTTTTTCGCGTGTTAGTGAAGCGTGTTCATTTGAGCCCGGTCTGCGTATGCTCGAATGCGGCAATGTAATGATCGACACCTTGTCGTCACCCATGAGCATACTAATAGATTTTGGACCAACCGATTGCACCGGTAATGATGGCCGAACAAGAAGCGGGAAAATTTTTGCAAGTTTATCTTCCGGATACAATGATTCAGCTACTATTGTTCAGGTTCAATTACAAAATTATCGATTCAACGGACAAAACATTCAGGGGCAAATGACAATAACCAATAACGGCAGGGACACACAATCACGGAGAAAATTTGCTGTTAGTGTTCAACAATCAACGATTCAATTTTCAGCTTCAAATAGAACTTCGATTTGGTCATCATCACTAACCTTATTGCTAAATTCCGGAGAGACTACCGTTGCTATTTCAGATGATTCATTTCTTGTTTCAGGCACTTTTTCCGGAAAAAGCTCCAAGGGAAATTTGTATACGGGAAATATTTCACAACCTATTTCCTATCAACTGAGTTGTGGTGAAATCGTAAGCGGTAGCATTGATGTTTTGCCTGAAAACCTTAATAAGCGAGTTGCCCTATTTGGGGATGGGAATTGTGATGCGATTATTTTAGTGAACGTAAATGGTTTTGAAGAAGAATTTAATCCGGAATCAATAGATTAAACAGCAATTTTAACCGGACTCAGTTGCTTTCCATCTGCAATATTGTGAATCGATTCCATCCATTTAAAAACATCCAAAGACTGCACAATTGCAGCTTCAACGGGGTCTGAACATAGAAGAGAAAAAGCATTAAAATATCTGTTCATTGTTGAAGCTCTGTCGAAAGGTGTTTTTCCATTTAGCTTTCTCACCATTTCCAAAAAGGTAATTTCCGGTGTATTTAAACAATTACATTGGGAAAGTTTTCTTGAATAAGTTGCAGTATACGATCGAACGAGCATTGCTTCGCCCTGATCCAGTGCTGAAAGAATGAGTAGAGGATAGACTTTAAAAAACAAGCTGTCTTTGCAAGCATCTTTCCCTGCAACCAATCTATTAGCCATTGCATTGAACTCCTTGGTACGGCCGGAAAAAAAACAGGTCCTGAGACATTGAAATGCCAGATTGTTCTCAAGGAGATTTGTAGTTCCCGATTCATCTTTCCAAAGCATTTCAACCGCCTCCGGCTCCATACGACATGCCTGATCCAAGTTACCGGAATTCATATGGTATTCCATTTCGAGGGCCTTGAATTCAAGTGTAGAATTCACATCATGCTTGCTCAAACGCAATACCATGATTGCTTCGGAAGCAATTGAAGATTTAGAAGCGGCAATTGCACAACGCAGGTATAACAAACCCAATTTTGTCATCATCGTTTCGGAAAAAACAGACCGTTCCGGTATCTGGTATTCTTTGAAGCGATCCCATTCATTCTGCAACAATTCCAGCGCTTTTTGAGGTTTCCCAAACAGTAATGCAAAGTATCCTTTCGCTATAGTGTGCCAATAATGTTGCCCTGCCGTTCCGGAATGAAACTTTCGAAATTCCGGATCATGGAAAACATGTTGCAAGGCATCCTGGGCAGTGCTACTTCGAAAAACACCATTATGAAAATAGCAATCCTCCAGCTCAAGAGCATACCCTCTTAACTTTTCACCTAACAGCTTCCTTTTTTCAATTTCTTTTTCAAATGAAATCACAAATTCGCGGTTCTTTCCGGGAGGTAAAAACCTTGAAAGCAACTGATTTGCCTCTAATGCAATAAAATACTGTTCTGCTGATAGCGCTTTTGCCCTCAATCTTTCCAAATGCTTAATTGCATGTGATGACATGCCTCTGCTCCAAAGAATTTTTGCCTCCAAAAACTGCTCCCGAAGTAAATTTTCTGAATCCTTCTCCAAATGCAAATTGGTCAAAAAACGCAACAATAGCTGGGTTAACCGAGCCTTTACAACAGGATAAGCTGGTAAGGAGAGTGACTTTATGATTTTGTCTTCGTTAAAATCCTCCGACTTATCAAAAGCATTAAATACCAACATGTAGGCCTTCTCGCCCTCGCGGTTGTAAATATCAGCCTGCTGCCTGAAATGCCTTTTCTCATTTCGAGACATGCTCTTGATTAACTGGTAAAGATCAGAAGAGCTCTTGTGCGACATACTGTAAAAATAGAGGCTCTTGCTCCGGCATTTTTTAACTTAGGGTAAAAAATATATCGAATATTTTTCTATCGCGTTTCGCTATTAAGGGAAGTGATTATCCTATCTTTGTTTGTACCCATGAGTGAAGAATTCGATATTAGAGAAGAAGATCTGCCGGTCGATAAAGATTTGGATCGCGTCTTGCGTCCCAAAATGTTCGATGATTTTACCGGACAGCAAAAGGTCATCGATAATCTCTCTGTTTTTGTAGAGGCCGCATTACAGCGAGAAGAAGCCTTGGATCATGTGTTGCTCCATGGCCCTCCAGGTTTAGGTAAAACCACACTTGCCAATATCATCGCAAATGAACTTGGCGTTGGAATAAAGATCACATCCGGACCAGTCCTTGACAAACCCGGTGATCTCGCGGGATTACTTACCAATCTTGAAAAAGGTGATGTGTTGTTCATTGACGAAATACATCGTTTAAGCCCAGTCATTGAAGAATATCTTTATTCAGCAATGGAGGATTACACGATCGATATCATGATCGATACCGGACCAAATGCGCGTACAGTTCAAATCACACTCAATCCTTTCACTCTTATTGGGGCAACAACACGGTCAGGACTGTTAACCGCTCCATTGCGTGCAAGATTTGGAATCAATTCCCGACTTGAATACTACGACGCAAAAACGCTTACAATAATTGTTGAACGATCTGCACAAATACTGCAAATCCCCATTGAGGAACAAGCTGCCTATGAAATAGCTTTCAGGAGCCGTGGCACACCTCGAATTGCAAACGCATTGCTTCGTCGCGTACGTGATTTTGCGCAGATTAAAGGTGACGGAACAATAACTTTTGATATCGTCCAACACTCACTCGATGCGTTGAATGTAGATCGTCATGGTTTAGATGAAATGGATAATAAAATTCTTCGCGCAATAATTGAAAAATTCAAAGGCGGACCGGTTGGACTAACAACCATTGCTACTGCCGTGGGCGAACAAGCAGGAACGATTGAAGAAGTATACGAACCCTACTTAATCCAAGAGGGATACCTTATTCGCACACCCAGAGGTCGCAAGGCAACTGAAATGGCATACAAACATCTTGGGATGAATGTTCCATTTTTTAGAGGTGGGCTTTTCGACTAAATCACCGAATTGAACAAATCAATACATACCGATCTGTTCCGTAAAACAGCTTTGGCGGAGGGTTTTTCTTTCGTTGGATTTTCGAAAGCAGAATTTCTTGAAGAGGCAGCACCAAGACTTGATTCGTGGCTGAAAACCGGAATGCATGGGCAAATGCATTACATGGAAAACCACTTCGACAAACGACTCGACCCACGATTACTTGTTGAAGGTTCAAAAAGTGTTGTGTCATTATTGTACAATTACTATCCGGAAAAAACGCAAACTGATTCTTCTGCACCAAAGATCTCCAAATATGCATACGGCGATGATTACCATGTAGTCATTAAAGAAAAACTCAGCAATGTTCTTCAAATATGCAAAGATGAAATCGGCGATTTTAGTGCGCGCGTGTTTGTTGATTCAGCTCCTATTCTGGAAAAGGCATGGGCAAAAAAATCAGGATTAGGGTGGGTTGGAAAAAACAGCAACCTCATAACAAAAGAGCAAGGATCTTTTTTTTTCCTGGCAGAAATTATCTGTGATCTTGAACTCGTTTATGATGGCCCCATTAAAGATTATTGTGGCACTTGCACTGCATGTATTGATCATTGTCCGACTGACGCAATTAGTCAGCCTTATTTGGTTGACGGAAGTAAATGCATTTCTTACTTCACTATAGAATTAAAAGATGCTGTTATTCCCAAAGAAATGAAAGGGCGATTCGATGATTGGGTCTTTGGCTGCGATATTTGTCAGGATGTTTGTCCCTGGAACAGATTCTCAAAAAAACACAATGAACCTGCATTTCTTCCAAACAACAAACTACTTGAAATGACCCGAAGTGAGTGGAAAGATATGTCGGAAGAAATATATCAGGAACTCTTCAAAAGATCGGCAGTGAAGCGTTCAAAGTTTTCCGGACTAAAAAGGAATCTGGATTTTTTGAATGATTGATCAATCAAAGGCAGATAGAATCACATCCAGATATTGGTGACCAAATGTAGCTACACACCAGGTTTTCAAAACGAGGACATCCTCTTTTTTGATCCATTTAATAGCCTTACGCAATTCCTTTTCAAATAGTCGGCGGTCGAAGCTGACTTTCTGCAAGACTTGTTTGCTGAACTCAAGCATGAACAACGGTTTTATTGATGATGAAAATAGGAATAATGGCGACAAAACCAAATCTTACCACGACCAATTTAACAAGAAGATATTCACGGTGTTAATAATCCGAATTTTCCGGCTTCTCCGCTTCTCTACTCGTTCCTAACCGATATGCTAAACTGAAACACAGTGCGTTATTCATTTGACCGGGATTCCACCAAAATGCAATTGTCGACTGGTGTTCCCTAACCGGAATGAGCGACCGAATTACACGAACAGAAAACAGAAGGTGATCTCCCCAATTGTATCCGGCGCCAATTAATCCACCTAATTCAAATTTTCGAAATGGTCGAACAGGTAAACGTGGTCCGAATTGATCGTTTTCATAATACCCTAATAATTGTCCGTAGGAAAGTCCAATGTCGAATGAAAAGTCTCTAAACTGAGGTCTTAAAAAAAGAGGTATTTCGATATAATTCAATCGAAGATCATAGCTGGTAAGATCGCCATTCCTTGGGTCAGGGATTTTTCGCGCCCCTTTTTGTGAATAGGCAACTTCGATTTGAAAAGAGATTTTATCTGTATTTCGAATGTTCGTGAACAATCCGGCATATATGCCCGGCATATTGTATCCACCATAAGTGTCGCCTGAAATTTGGCTTCCCTGAATTCCAATTATTGGTCCTGCCTGAAACTTCAACTGAGCCTTTGCATCAGTAATAAACAAAAACGCAAATGAAAGGACTGCGAATTTATTAATGAGGTGTGAGTTTTTTCTCAATGACCTGGTGAATTTCTTTAGTATCGAAATCGTACACATATCCTACAAAATAGTAATGATGTTTCCGATGTGAAAAATCAACTGTGTCACGAGGCTGAAAATTATATTTCAGACTTACTGTTGTGTCTTTTCCTGCAGGAGCATTTCCGCTCCACATATTTACACCCCATGTACCCCCAATATTATCACGAAGCATATGGCGGTGAACATAATTAGGATCCTGCGGCACCAGATAATCAGGATCACCCTGAGCTCCGGGATAATTTTTTTGCTTGGAGATAATGCTGTCCTCAACAAAATATCCAACAACATTAAACCTGCCATTCTTTGAAGTCAAGAACTTTGAATGCATGTGCAGACAAACAGAATACGGATCCGTTAATTCATCATGCTCAACATACATCTGAAGGTCGATTTCAAGAGGTTTAGCCGCTTCAACAGCGAATGCGTTACCCCAGTTTACTTTACCTACCACATACTGACTGGCATATGGCACACGATTTACCATTCCCGAAGGATAACCGGTTACGCCAAAAAACGCATCGTATTCGACCGATGCTTCTGTACGATAATCTGCATAATAACCCGCCGGAATATCAGGGGTTGCAAACACACCTGCATGCACAGAAACAATTATTAAACGATCGTCATACATTGGCTTCCATATGGTTCTTAAGTCATAGGCACCGCTCGGACAATTACCACATGTATGACCTGTAAACTCTTCAAAAAGAATATTTCTTGTGGTTCCGTTTGTATCCGGAAACGTAACAGCAGGACAAACAGGCGTGTCATAATAAGGTTGATCAACTTTATCGCACGACTGAAAAAACAATCCTGTTGATATTACCAAAGCTGCAAATAGTAAGCGAAACTTCTTCATAGATCAAAAACTACTGGTGATTGGNNTTCGATGCAGGCACAGCACGACAAACACCTCCTACACAAAATAGTCCTTCTCGTTGTTTTCCATATCCCATTGTTATCCTGGTCGAATTCTGAATATATCCAACGGTAAGATACGGATAATTTACCCTTTGTGCTTCAACCTCATTGCCATAATTGTATTGCGATAAAGCTCCTATAAACCAATGAGGTGAACGGGTATATTCTACCAGAACAGTGGCCCAGCTTCCTTTATCCTGCTGCGTGTATAAATGTTGAACCTCAACTCTGATGTTGTTCTTTTTATCAATCTTATAGTTGAGATCAGCAACTCCAATGTGCGAATAGATTGTTCCCTTTCCTATAAGATTCTGTACAATCTCCATATCGTATTCGNNGATAGATGTACATGAGTACAAATTTGAATTTGTCGCTCACTTTTTTTCTGAACTCAATATTGAAGTCTCTGAAATACTTGTTGGATCCGGGCCCGAAAAACCGTGAGCTATACCCCATGCGCGCAGAATCTTTTTCCGGACTAAATGTCGTTGTGTCCAAGCCGTTGGCATAAGAATAATTCACCGCCAGGTTTGCGCCATATTTACCTCCAAGTAATGTTCCTTTCTGAAACTTATAATTCAACTCGCCCTGAAATGCAATTTCTCCGGTTGGCTGGCATGCATAGGGGTACAGAGTTGCTGCAAGATTATATGTGTGGGGGCGGGTAAGTGCAGGATTAAAATTGATAAATACATTAGTAAAACCCTCATAACGATCAGAACGGAAACTCATGTTGTCGATGTATTTACCGGAAAGAGAAAGTCCAAACCCTTTGGTTGCGTAATTAAACTGCAACAATAAGCCCTGCCCGTTTTTGTAAATGAATTTGTTATCGGCAGATGGGTCGTTTATTTTGTAAACATATTCTCCCGAAACATTCCACTTATCCCGAATGATATTTAATCGTGTGGCAAACGATCCGACATTGGCAGGCATAACGTAATTTACATCTGCAGGGTTTTGATACCTGCTGACAAAACTTGCCCCCAGAATAAATTTGGTTTTCATTCTTCCCATTACTGAGTCGAGCATTTCATTCAGATTTACCTCTGCATCAGCACCACGAACAACACCATCTGCAAGCCTCCAGAATAAACGTTGCTTTCCGTAGAGTCCTTTCAAATAAACTCCCTTATAGGGATTAAATTTTACACGGGCACCATCAAACATATTGTCATAGCCCAATGCTCTTTCTTCATAGGCACGAAGAATCATTCCACTTCCAAACTGCTCATAAAAAGAACCAATTGTTACATCAAACTTATCATCGGTAAACTGAGCATAACGATACATAATACCTTGACCTTCCCATCCGGGTAAAAAACCTAACAATGGTTTCATGTAGGCTTCGTACCGAAAACCTGTACTGAATTTTCCTAAGGTATAATTAATGTTTGCAAACGTGTTCATCCTGGTTTTCTCAGGAACATTCTGGGCATTGATTGTAGAATCCGCAATATAATATTGAGCGTCCAACGCAAAGTTTCCACTTACCTGACCATAATTCGGTTCTTGAGAAAATGCCTGTAAATAACAAAAAGACAGAATCAGTAAGGAATATATTTGCTTCATTTGGAGTGATGTCAGAAAAGAGGAATTATTTACCAGCTATTTTTTTGATTTCTTCATAAAGATGTTCCTCATCCCCTTCAGAATAGTTGTTATGATCCCAAATGATATGTCCCTCCCCATCTACAAGAAAGGTATGGGGAACGTTGTTTACGTTCATTGCGCGTTTGAAATCCTGGTTTTCATCAATGTAAACATCGTAAGGTAATCCTTTTGAAACGATATACGGTTTTACCTTTGATGCGTTTCGCGCGTCGTCAATCGAAATAGCAATGATTTTTACTCCGGTTTCTTTCTGCCAATCTTCGTAAACCTCAGCCATGTTTTCCAATTCCTTTTTACAAGGAGAACACCAGGTAGCCCAAAAACTGATTACGATGGGTTTTCCACCATTGGCAACATCAGCCATGTTAAATGTGCCGCCATCAAGCGTCTTCACTTTTACAGCCGGTACTTTTCTTTTATTTCCATCAACCGAGGAAGGATCAATTTTTGTCGCGCTGAAAGCAAACATCAAAATTGCAGAAGAAAAAAGGATAATTCTTTTCATGATTCTTGTTTTTCATAGTGGAATCAAAATTCAGACCACAACACAATAAAAGTAATTACAATCCATGTCTTAATAAAGCAATTGCGTAAATAATTGTGGGATTGCTAAGACTTCATTTAAACGGCTCTCAAGGGATCCCCTCACTCCACTACTAAACAAACAGACTGATAAACAACATCCTTCGTGCTTATCTTCAAATAATAAGAACCCTTTGCCAGCCCGGTAAGATTAAAATCCTGACTCTGTATTCCAGGTAGAATAACCCCTCTAACCACTTGCCTGCCATCAACACCGATAATTGAATATTCTGCTTCTGCATCTAATAGACTAGGGAAACTAACTTCAAAACTCCCTGCTGAAGGGTTAGGCCATGTTTTCAGCATTACTAAATAGCTTTCATCTGTTCCTAAAGCTTGCATGATACGGATATCAAAGATAATCCTGATGGTGTCGGCCGGATAGTCTGTAGTAAACAAATCAATATGGACTTCTCCAAAACCGGGATAGGCATTATGAAAAATATTGATGATGATCTTATCCATAGTTCCCGCAATTGGAGGAAGGATAAAATCAGAGCTGTCGGGCGCAGGATTATGATACGTTATGTTGTCCTGAATTGCTATTGACCATTGCGATGGATAATAAGTATCCGCCGGATCAATCCTCCAACGCATATTCAGAGAATCGCCTGTATGGTTGAATAATTGAAAATGCTCATGAGGAGGAGTAATTGATGCTGTGGTTTTTACTATAGGTTTATAGGTTGTATCAACTGAAAATACCTGAGTAATTCCGAATAAGGGAATAAACAAACAACCAAAAATTGTCAGGGAAATACGCATGAGATAAAGTTACAAAAAAATAGTCCCTGACATTTCTGCCAGGGACTATTATATTCAACTCATAGTGTAATTAGTGTGTAACAACCACTTTGCGTGTGATCATGTTTCCACCAACGTTTACGTTGACGAAATAGATCCCTGACTCAAGACGGTTCGCATCGATTACAAAATTGTTTTCTCCAACCAATGTTCCATAGTTAAAGCTTGAAACAATTGCACCTGTGATGCTGATGATGGAAATACTCACCTCTCCGGCTTCCTGAATGTTCAACTTAACAGTAGTCATGTCGTTTGCAGGGTTCGGGAAGATTGAAAAGTCGAAATTATCAACTCCGTCTTCTTCAATTCCAACAGTCATGTGTGCTTTAGCAGCGTTAAGGATTTTACCTGTTGCATTATCAATCAACACGCCAATAATCTCAATATCATTTTCATCCTGACCTGCAGGAAGAGTATGGTTAAAGGTATAGTTTGTGTTGCTTCCTGCTGTTACAGACGTTGGCACTGAACCAGTTTGACCTGCAAATCCACCTAACAAAGCACGACCAACATGATCGTATTCCATTTGAGCAGCAGGAATAGGATTAGGGGAAGTCTGCCAGTTGTGTCCAGCCCCGGTAAGAGCAATGTTTTGGGAGGTTGAGCTGTAATAGTTTGTCTGATTGTAACCGGATGTTGTTCCTGTTACATTGTTCTCAATCAAAATTGCACCTAAACGGAAGTTAAGGTTATTGAATGAACCTGCCCAGTTTGCATTTACAGTTACCGTCATTGCACGTGATCCGGCATTCCAGGTATTGGATACCGAAATATTAGCTGGTGGAACTTTAGTGATCATTTGATTGTAAGTAGCAGGGAATTGGCTAGGATCAATATCAAGTGCATCACGATCAACAACACCGGAAGGATATCCACCAATTAAACCACCAATTGCGGCATCGTAAGCAGTTACTGTCATTGGATCGCTGTTATGTACTGCAACTCCAACCCAAGTATTAGGATAGTTTTGCTCCATTTGCGCCATGAAAACGTGACCGCGTGGACACCATCCGCACCATGTACCGGTTCCTTCTTCACCAAGAACACGCTTGGTAGGTAAGAAATTTAATCCGTAGATTGTTGCATATGCTGTATCATTTGCTGTATTTGGATCTCCAGCAAGTTCAGTCCAAACTTTGATGTTATAATTTGTTCCTGCTGCAACAGCCAGGCTCGCAGAATGTGAGTAATTATAGGACGCTCCTGATGCGATATTTAAACCAGTTAAGTTCTGGTTATGCGTAGTTGTTCCATCAGACCACTTAAGAGTTACAGCAGTAATTGGGGTAGCGCCGGCATTATAAATAGCACCGGTGATGTTAACGTTTGCGGGACCTACAACGAAAGGATTAGTTGTAATTGAAGTAACTGATGCATCATTAGGATTCAATTGCAGAACCTGAATATCATCAAGCATCAATACAAACATATCGTTTGAGTAGTTCTGGAATCCCAAACGAATGGTTTGACCGGCATATGCATCAAGGTTAATCTGACGCCATGTCCATGTAGTTGCATCAGCAGGAATATTTAAAAGCTGTGCACCACTTCCACCTGTGAAATCAGCAGGAGCTCCACCTGAGGCGGTAGTAACATATACACGGTAACCATCAGGATAACTTGGATCCTGAGCCATAGATCTCCAGCGGAGTGTTAGGCCGGTACCTGAAGGGAGTGTGATTTGTGGTGTCGCCATCCAGTCGTTGGAAACGCCGGCTGGAGTATACCATGAAATAGAAGCAGCAACTGTATTGCTGGCACTGGCGAAATCTGCACGGGTAACCCAAGCGTTGGTACACCAGTTAACATTCGTGGCGGGGGTAAGACCATCAACATTGGTCATGATCCATCCTGCAGGCATTGCAGGAGTAGTTACGGATTGGAAATTTTCCGAGAAAATGACAGTTTGTGCCATTACTGGGAATGCTCCAATTACCGCTGCTACGGAAAGTAAGAGTTTCTTCATAAGGTTTGTTTTTTTGATGGTTGTATTCATTATTTGCATTCCAAAAATCTATCATCCTGAACTGGAAAACAAGTTAGTCCTGGTGTTTTTTAGATTTATTCTTTGAATCCTAAGTTAATGATTTGTCAACCAAAGACACCGTATGCCGCATTTTTGCAACCGAAACCTCAGAGATATAAAACCTTTACCCCTGATTATCCGTAGAATAGTGCGGATTCAAACCAATCGGGATTTGTCATCATTCTTGTTCTAATTCCATTTAGGCTATTTTTAAAACATAGTGGGATTTGAGCCGGAAGTCCTTAAATTTGAACATCATTAATATCTCATCCTATGAAAAGACAATTACTCGCTCTTTTATTTGCTTTCGGCTTTTTAGCTGTGAATGCACAGTCATTTCAGTTTCACGACCAAAGCGGAAATAATTTATCCGGTCAAACAGTAACACTTACCGGTGATGATTCTGAATATGAGCTTACCGACTACATCAAGCTAATGAACAATAGCGGAACCAGTAAAAACATAAAAATTAAGCGTTACGAGGTTTCTGTCACTCCAGCTACCACTAATTATTTTTGCTGGACTGTTTGTTACGCTCCAATGACAGCCGGTGCGTATCCACAGTTTCCCTACGTAGGACATCTTGCATGGAATGATTACGTAACTGCTTCAGGGAGTGCTTATGCTCCTTATCAGTTGATTGTTTATCACAAGCCCAATGGAAACGCTGGAAATTCGCTCTACCGCTATGTAGCTTTTGATGGTGCAAACCCGAACGACTCTGTTGAGGTTTTTGTTGCCGTAAATATTTCTGCTGCAAATAGCGTAAATGAACTTTTCGCTGTAAAATCACTGAATTTGTTTCCAAATCCTGCTAACCAGGTTGCCAATATCCAGTACCAGTTTAATAATGCTGCAGGCGAACAACAATTGGTAGTTAGCGATATGATTGGAAACCGTCGTAAAGTGATGCAGCTTATTGGTACAGAAGGTACCGTTCGTCTGGATCTCAATGAATATGCTTCGGGTATTTACTTTGTAACCGTAATGCGAAATGGTGAAGCGGTATCAACCAAAAGATTAGTAGTAACGCACTAGCCTACCGGTTCTAATAATAATTGCTGAGCCAGTTTGGGGATTCCCGAACTGGCTTTTTCTTTTATGATCTCCAAACCATCAATATCATTAAGATGAATGGTATGCGGATCTACCAGAAATTTTTTACACCTGAATCCGGCATAACGAACAAGGTTTGCAGCAGGATAAACTGTAAGTGATGTACCGGTAATAATTAGCACATCGGCACCTTCAACAATTTTTTGAGCAACAGGTAACAAAGGAACTTCTTCGCCAAACCAAACTACGTGCGGACGCAATTGGAATCCTGCAGGACATTTATCTCCAAAATTCAGATTATCGCCTGATATGGGGTACAAATGCTGGTCCTTTGGGTTTGTACTTCTTGCATAACGGATATTACCGTGTAAATGAACCACATGTCTTGACCCTGCACGTTCATGAAGGTCGTCTATATTTTGTGTAATTACGGTAACATCATAAGCCTTTTCCAATTCAACCAAAGAGATATGGGCAAGATTAGGTTTTGCCTCCAGAATTTGAGCCCTCCTTTTGTTGTAAAACTCAAGCACAAGCTCCTGATCCTTAACCCATGCTTCAGGTGTAGCAACGTCCATCACGTTGTACTCCTCCCACAAACCATCAGAATCCCTGAACGTTCGTAAACCGCTTTCAGCGCTGATCCCGGCGCCTGAAAAAACAACAAGTTTTTTCTTCTTCATAGAAATGAGGCTCAATTTACATTTTTTCCCACAGGTCCGCAACCAAATGAGGGTCTCAATTCAGTCCTTTTTTTACTTTTACCTTTCTTATTCTGACCCTACATGACTCAAATAAAATTCAAAAAGCAAGACGCGCTTGATTATCACTCATCCGGAAGGAAGGGAAAAATTGAAGTCATACCCACAAAGCCTTATGCCTCTCAGCGGGATCTTTCCCTGGCCTATTCTCCGGGCGTTGCCGAGCCTTGCCTGGCTATCAACAAACGCAAGGACGATGTCTNNAATCTATGCAGACATTGATGTTTTTGACATTGAAATTGATGAGACAGATGTTGATGCTTTTGTAAAAGTAGTTAAGGCAATTGCTCCAACTTTTGGGGGTATTAACCTTGAAGACATTAAAGCACCTGAATGTTTTGAAATAGAACGACGCTTAAAGGAAGAACTCGACATTCCAATCATGCACGACGATCAGCACGGTACAGCTATTATTTCCGGAGCAGCGCTATTAAATGCATTGGAGTTGGCCGGGAAAAAGATCAGTAAAGTAAAAATTGTTGTCAACGGAGCAGGAGCTGCAGCGATTTCCTGTGCAAAGCTCTATGTTTCATTAGGAGCAAAAAAAGAAAACATTTTAATGGTCGATTCTAAAGGGCCGATAACCAAAAACAGAAAGGACCTTGACGAGCATAAATCATTTTTTGCAAGTGCCCGAAAAGTGAATTCACTTGAAGAAGCGATGGAAGACGCAGATGTTTTTCTTGGGCTTTCCAAGGGAAATATTCTTTCAAAGGAAATGGTAAAGTCGATGGCGAAAAATCCAATTGTTTTTGCCCTTGCAAATCCAGACCCTGAAATTTCCTATAAAGAAGCTAAAACTGCCCGTGAAGATGTAATCGTTGCAACAGGACGTTCTGACCAACCTAATCAGGTAAACAATGTATTAGGGTTTCCTTATATATTCAGAGGCGCGCTTGACGTAAGAGCGACCAAGATCAACGAGGAAATGAAGCTTGCTGCTGTCAGGGCAATTGCTGAGCTGGCAAAAGAACCCGTTCCGGAAGAAGTAAATGAAGCTTATGGTGAGAAAAACATCAGCTTTGGCAGAGAAAACATAATTCCAAAACCGCTGGATCCACGCTTATTGTGGACCGTTGCTCCTGCAGTTGCTAAAGCAGCTGTTGATTCGGGTGTCGCTAAAGAACCAATGAAGGACATTGATGCCTACATCGAAGAGCTCCAGAAAAAGACCGGGCATGCCAATAAATTGCTTCGAAGCATTTCTGAAAAAGCAAGTAAAAACCCGAAGCGTATTGTATTTGCAGAAGGCGATAATTATAAGATTCTTAAAGCTGCTCAAATCGCTTCCGACGAAGGAATTGCCACTCCAATTTTATTGGGAGATGCAAAGAAAATTCGCGGACTCATCGAAGAGTATTCGTTGGATCTTGAAGATGCAGAGATTATTGACCCAAAAGATGCTTCTGAGTACGAACGCAGAGTAAAATACGGAGAGCTTCTATTCAAAAAACGTCAGCGAAAAGGAATGACCTTGTTCGAAGCGCAAAAGGCAATGCGTGAACGCAATCATTTCGGCGCAATGATGGTTGAAGTTGGTGAAGCAGACGCCTTGATTAGCGGTATAAGCAGAAGTTACAAGGAAGTTATTCGCCCCTCACTTCAAATCATCGGAACAGCAGACGATGTAGAGCGGGTAGCAGGTATGTATGTGATTTTTACAAAAGACGGACCAGTATTTTTTGCTGATACCACTGTTAATCACAGTCCGAATGCCGAAGAGATTGTTGACATTACATTGATGGTAGCAAAGGCTGTTCGCAATTTCCGCATCACCCCAAGAATTGCTATGTTGAGCTATTCCAATTTCGGATCAGCAAATGGCGACGACCCTGATAAAATGCGCAAAGCCGTTTCGATTCTGCACAAGGAACATCCGAACCTTATTGTTGACGGAGAAATGCAGGCTAATTTTGCCTTAAATCAGGATTTGCTGCAGGAGTTTTTTCCATTCTCCGATCTGAATGGTTCAAAGCCCAATACATTCATTTTCCCGAATCTGGCATCTGGAAACATTGCCTATAAAATGATTCAGGAAATGACCAATGCAGAAGTTATTGGACCCATCCTCCTGGGTATGCGCAAGTCGTTTCATGTATTACAGATTGGTTGCTCGGTAAGAGAAATTGTAAACATGGTGAAAATTGCAGTGGTGGATGCACAAACAAAAAGTAAAAAGTAAATGATCGAATTCATCAAAGGCAGGCTCACTGAAAAAAACCCTGCTTATGTAGTTATAGAAGCAAACGGAATAGGTTACCTTCTGCATATTTCTCTCAACACTTTCAGTCAGATTGGAAAAGATGAAAATGTATCCTTGTACACCCATCAGGTTATCCGTGAAGATGCACACCTCCTGTTTGGCTTCAGCACAAAAGAAGAACGTTCCGTATTCAGATCCCTATTAAGCGTATCCGGAGTTGGGGCAAGCACTGCCCGAATGGTTCTTTCATCACTTGGTCCGGATGAAGTACAACAAGCCATTGCGATGAGCAATGTATCTGCTTTCCAGAAAATTAAAGGTATCGGAGCCAAAACAGCCCAGCGCATTATTGTTGATCTTTCAGGCAAAATCGAAAAGATAGAACTTGCTGGCAATCAACCTGGAGGAGTGCTTCGACAAGAGGCCTTGGGGGCTATGGTAACCCTTGGCTTTGATAAGGCACAAGCCGAAAAGGCAGTAGATAAAGTTTTGGCCACTGATAATAATCTCCCCGTAGAGCAGTTAATTAAGCTGGCTTTAAAAAACCTTTAACACTTTTTAACGGACTTGAGCGCAACAACAACCATAAGAAAAACGGTTCTAACTATAGGTTCTTCACTTATAGGACTATTTCTTATTGCGTTCGCTAATACCGTTTTTAAAGGGAATATCGTAAGCCGATTTGTTGGGCCACCTGTGGCTGACTCTCCAACCGTTAATCTTCCCTACCCTATTTACCCACCCAATAGCAGCAATTCCGGCAACTCAAGTAATGTTAACCTTCAAAATCCGCTTAATTTTTCGGACAGTGTAGTTTACGATCCAACTAACGGAACATACAACTTTAACTATCAGGTAGGAAATTCCATACCCTATCAGCCATCAAGCAGTATGACACTGGAAGAATACCTTGACTACGATATGGAAAAAGCCCTGCAAAAAGGATGGCAGGATCTTTCAGAAGAATATGGCAAAAAACCTGGTGGTGCCGACATACCCTTTCTCAAACCAAAAGCTGAAGGAGGAATGTTCGGTAGCGATTTTATTGACATTAAACCATCCGGAACTGCAGAGCTGCGATTTGGAATCAACACATCCAAAACCGAAAATCCGCAAATACCGGAAAAGCAACGGAAGATCACTGTATTCGATTTTGATCAGCGTATTCAGTTAAATGTTGTTGGAACAATTGGTAATAAACTAAAACTAAACACCTCTTATAACACACAGGCAACTTTTGATTTTGAAAATCAAATGAAGCTTGAATACAAAGGCGATGAAGATGAGATCATTCAAAGTATTGAAGCAGGTAACGTTCAACTTCCATTAACCGGTTCCCTTATCACAGGAAGCCGATCGCTTTTTGGAATTAAAACACAATTAAAATTTGGAAAACTTACGGCAACAACTGTTTTCTCGCAGCAGAAAGGTAAACGTACTGAAGTAGAAGTTTCAGGAGGCGCACAAGTCAGTAATTTCGAATTAACAGCAGATAATTACGAAGCCAATAAGCACTATTTCACCTCTCACTTCTTCAGAAATACTTTTGATAATGCGATGGCAGCCTTACCTCAGGTTGCCTCTCAGGTTAACATTACCCGTATGGAAGTTTGGGTAACCAACACCAACAACACTGTTGATAATACCCGAAACATTATCGCTTTTGCCGACCTTGGAGAAACGTCCATTTTTGAAGGTGCTCCCAATGCAATCAACGGCACCTTGCCCAGAAATGAAGCCAACGGCATTTATGCATTTGCTTCTGCTAACCCCAATATTCGCGGATTTAACAATGCTACCGCAGCATTAAATGCCGTAGTAACATCACCCGGACCTTTTCAACAAGCTGTGCATTACGAAAAAGTACAGAACGCACGTAAACTTACCGATCAGGAATTCCAATTCAATCCCATGTTGGGATTTGTAACACTCAATCAGCCGCTCAACAATGATGAAGTGCTGGCTGTTGCATTTCAATATACCTATCAGGGACAAACATACCAGGTAGGCGAATTTTCAACCGATGGGGTTGCAGGTCAGGATGCACTTGTATTGAAACTTTTGAAAGGAACCGTTACCAATCCGATCTACAAAAGGTGGGATTTGATGATGAAAAACATTTATTCTCTCGGTGCATACCAGGTGAACCGCGATAATTTTAGGTTAGACATCTGGTACAACAATCCTGCAACCAGCGTTGACATCAATTTCATTCCACAGCCAGGAGTAGATAATATCCCCATCATTCAATTACTCAACCTCGATAAATTCGATCCCAATAACAATCCCTTCCCCGATGGTGTTTTCGATTTTATGCCGCTAACTTTCTCGGGAAACAAAGCCAATGGAGGGGGGACAATAAATGCAACAAATGGTAGAGTTATATTTACCACTGTTGAGCCTTTTGGCGGAACACTTAGAAATAAACTTCTCGTTGCCGGTGTTGACCCCACTGTTGTAAATACGATTGTCTACCAACCACTTTATGATTCTACAAAAACTGCGGCACAGCAGATTCCACAGTTGAATCGTTTCAAAATAAAAGGAAGGTACCAATCATCAACCAGTAGTGAAATTTCACTTAACGCATTAAATATTCCGCAAGGTGCGGTTACCGTTACTGCGGGTGGTAGAACTTTAGTTGAGAACAGTGATTATACGGTTGACTATAATCTTGGTCGTGTAAGAATTATTAATACCGGATTACTTGAATCGCAAACGCCAATTCGCATTTCAGTAGAAAGCAACACATTGTTTAGCATGCTAACGAAGACAATGCTCGGAACACGGTTTGATTACAGGTTAAGCAAGGACGCAAGTCTCGGAGCAACCGTTCTAAATATGACAGAGCGTCCGCTTACTCAAAAAATAAATATTGGAGATGAGCCAGTGAGCAATACAATGCTTGGTTTCGACGGAAGTTTCAAAAAGGAAGTCCCCTACCTCACCCGACTTGTAGATAAACTCCCGCTGATTTCTACAAAGGAAAAATCGATGTTGTCTGCATCTGCAGAATATGCAACCATCATCCCCGGTACAGCCAGAGCGATCAACGGCATCTCCTATATCGACGATTTTGAAGGAAGTCAGTCAGCAATTGATATCCGCTCTTTTTCCCAATGGCAACTTGCCAGTGTACCAAAGGGCCAACCCGATCTGTTTCCGGAAGGTAGTTTGATCAACAATCTTGACTATGGAAAAAATCGCGCACTGTTTAACTGGCACGTTGTAGATCCGCTTTTCTACAACAATAACAATCTGACACCACAACACATTAAAAATTCGCCAATGCAATCGAACCACACGATGCGGCAAATTTTTGAACAGGAGGTATTCCCAAACAAACAATTGGCACAAGGACAGCCAACAAATATCGCAATGTTCGATATTGCATTCTGGCCTAGTGAAAGAGGTCCTTATAATTACGACACATCTCCATCAGCCTATTCTGCAGGTTTAAGCGGCACCGGATTACTTAACGCTCCAGATTCAAGATGGGGTGGAATTATGCGTCAGCTACAAACCACCGACTTCGAGTTAGCGAACATTGAATTCATTCAGTTTTGGCTCATGGATCCGTTCAATATCGATGCAACAACTGATCTTGGTGTAACAGGTGGTGATTTGTATTTCAATCTCGGGAATGTATCAGAAGACATCCTTTCAGATTCACGCAAAAGCTTTGAAAATGGTTTGCCAATTTCAACCAACTTCGATCCGAACACACTCGACACAACGGTATGGGGACTGGTGGCAACTACACAACCCATCGTAAACGCTTTTGAGAACAGCAGCGACCCCAGTATTCGCTTACGACAGGATATCGGTCTGGATGGTTTAAACTCGCAAACAGAGCAAGCATTTTTCCAGTCGTTTTACAATTGGATTGGAGCCAATGTAACTGACTTTAATGCTCGCACTCAAATTCAAAACGATCCATCGAATGATGATTACAACTATTACCGCGATGATCGTTATGATGCAAGTCAGCTGAATATTTTGCAGCGTTATAAGCGCTATAACGGTCAAGAAGGAAACTCACCAACCAACGAGTTCTCACAAACTCTAAACTCCGACGGCTATCCTACCAGTGCCTCTACTATTCCCAACGTAGAGGACATCAATCAGGACAACAATTTAAGTGAGGCAGAGTCTTACTTCCAATACAAAATTAGTTTGCGTCCTCAAGACATGGTGATTGGTCAGAATTTCATTACGGACAAACTCACCAAAACAGTTACACTTCCTGATGGAAGCACCAAACAAATTACCTGGTATCAATTCAAGGTTCCCATTCGCAAATATGAAAAAGCTGTTAACGGAATTTCAGACTTTCGCTCGATTCGATTTATCCGGATGTTTGTAAAAAACGCTCAAAATCCTCTCATTTTACGATTTGCACGCTTGGAATTAATTCGTGGTGAATGGAGAACTTACATTCCTTCTCTTCTTGATCCGGGAGAATATATTCAGGGAGACCCCAACAGCACAACCTTTAACCTGTTTGCAGTAAATATCGAAGAGAACGGTAACCGTGTCCCAACAAATTATGTACTTCCTCCCGGGATTAATCGTCAGGTAGATGTGGCCACAGCAAATCTTCGTAACCTCAATGAGCAATCGCTGGCGTTTGAAGTTTGTGGATTGGAAGATGGCGACGGAAGGGCGTGTTACAGAAACGTAGCATTCGATGTTCGCTCCTATAAGCGTTTAAAAATGTTCGTTCATGCTGAGACAACAAGTTTAACTGAGCAAGTCACCAACAACAAGGATGTTACCCTTTTCGTGCGATTGGGAACTGACTTTACGGAGAACTTTTATGAAGTAGAACTTCCGCTGATCATGACTCCATGGGGTGCAACAGTAGATACCGACATCTGGCCATCGGCAAACGAATTGGATATTGATTTTGAAGTCCTGCGTAATCTTAAATTGGAAAGAAACAGTCGTGTGCTTGCAGGATTGGCGGCAAACAATCAACTTTTTATTCGTAATGATCCCGGTTACCCGGATCGATTGATTAAGATCATCGGTAACCCCAACCTTCAGGGATTAAAAGTGGTAATGATAGGAGTTCGCAATCCAAATAAAAACACCAATCCATGGGATGCTTCTGATAACGGCACTGCTAAGTGTTTTGAAGTTTGGATCAACGAATTGCGATTAACTGATTTTGACCAACAAGGTGGATGGGCTGCGATGGGAAGGGTAAATGCTAATTTTGCTGACTTCGCACAAGTAGCATTATCCGGAAATTACAGTACTCCGTATTGGGGAAGCATCGAAAAGAAAGTTAGTGAGCGTCAACGCGAAACAAGATACGGTTGGGATGGATCATCCTCTTTTGAGTTAGGTAAATTCTTCCCGGAAAAATGGGGAATCCGAATTCCGATGTTCCTCGGGTATTCACAAACGATCATCAAGCCGCAATTCGATCCGCTTAATCCTGACATTCCCTTTAATGATCTTCCATCGGACCAGCAAGCCATTTCCAAACAAAAAGTAATTGATTATACCCAGCGAAAAAGCATCAACTTCTCCAACGTAAGAAAGGAACGAACAGGAGGGAAAAAAGCACACTTTTATGATATTGAGAATTGGTCAGCAACCTATTCCTTCAGCGAAACCTATAAACGTGATATTAATACCGAATACAATATCAGTAAATCAATCAGAGGCGGGCTGAATTATAATTTCAATGCCACGCCAAAATCGTGGGAACCATTTAAGTCGAACAAACTAATTGGTAAATCAAAATGGTTTACCATCATCAAAGACATTAACATCAGTAAGGGACCAAAGCTGGTAGCCTTCCGTAATGATTTAAACAGAACATACAACGCATATCAGATCAGAAATAATTTTGACGGAATTGTATTCCCCACTTATAATAAAAATTTCATTTGGGTTCGCGCATACGATTTCAAATACGACCTAAGTAAAAACATCAAGTTCGATTTTGGTGCCAATAACAATGCAGTTGTAGGAGAACCACTGGGACGAGTTGATCGCCAATACCGCGATGAATACCAGGTATTCAAAGACAGTGTGATGCAAAGTTTGCGTTCGTTTGGAATTAATAAAATGTACAATCATACAGGAAATGTAAATATTACCTGGCCCATCAATAAGATTCCTGCTCTTGATTGGATCACACTCACTACGCGTTATTCAGCCTCCTATGAATGGCAACGCGCACCATTCGGACAAGATACTTTAGGAAATACTGTTCAGAACTCGCGCAACGTTAATTGGAATGCTCAATTGAACTTCAACACGCTGTACAACAAGGTGCCTTATTTCAAAAAAGTAAATCAAAAACTACAGGGCAGCGGCGGTGCGAAGCCAGGTGGAAAACCATCTACCAATAGCAAAGAGACACCTAAAGAAGGTAAAGACGGTAAAACAAGTTCGGACTCAACAAAAAAAGAGAAGAAAGAACCTCTATTTACAGTTGGTGAAAATATTGCCCGGGTTGTAATGAGTGTAAAAACACTCTCGCTCACCTACTCAACAACTGATGGTATTATGATGCCAGGATTTGGTCAAACTAATTCCGTTCTTGGCATGGATAACCAATGGAATTCGCCCGGATTGGGGTTTGTTGCCGGAAAACAAAACAAAGATCTGTTTGGACGCGAATCCGACTGGGGCAATGGATATAACGATTATGCTATGTATGCAGCAGATCAGGGTTGGCTGGTTAAAAATCAATTCCTGAATGCTCAATACACTGCAAATCATACAAAAAATCTTTCCGCCAGAACATCACTTGAACCGTTAACCGGGTTGCGAATAGAATTGAATGCAGATAAAAACCAAACCGAAAATTATAACACATTCTTCCGTTGGTTCGATACTTTAAATGGCGCACCTTTCTTCGATTACACAGCGCAGAACCCAATGACACAGGGAATGCTGAGCATGTCGATGAACACATGGAAAACTGCATTTATTGGCAATGGAGAAAACAACAGTTCTCCGGTTTTTTCCAACTTCAGGGATATCCGCTCAGAAGCATCACAACTCTTTGCATCTGGAAATCCAAACTCCTCCCTTCTTTCGAGTAGCGAGACCGGTTATGCAGGTGGCTATGGAAGCACCCAACAGGATGTGATGAACACTTCGTTTATTGCTGCCTATTCAGGGAAAAAAGTGGATCAGATTGGCTCCAACCCATTCGCACTTCGTCCGGCACCCAACTGGCGAGTCACTTTCGACCCAATGGCGAAATCAAAAATTAAGTTTTTGAAAAAATGGTTTAAATCATTCTCCATTTCGCATGGTTACAGATCTACAATGACCATCAGTAACTATACAACCAATTTATTGGGAACACGAGACACGCAAGGGAATATGGATGCAACCGACATCTCCGGAAATTTCATAAACCCACGCCAGATCAGCATGATTACCATCAGCGAGCAATTCAGTCCGCTGATCAATATCGACATGACCTGGAACTTAAAAAACCGCGGCAAACCCGGTGGATTAATCACCAAAGTTGAGCTTAAGCGCGATAGAAATCTGTCCTTAAGTCTCGTAAACAACCAGGTAACTGAAGTACGTGGAGCAGAGTTTGTAATTGGTTCAGGGTATCGCTTTAACAACCTTAAGCTTCCGTTTAACATTGGCGGAAAACCAACAGAGAGCGATCTGAATTGCAGAATCGACCTTTCAGTAAGAAACAATGTCACGTACACCCGCAAAGTCGTGGAAAATCAAAACCAGGCAACAGCAGGTCAGCGCATTGTATCTATTAAATCCTCCGCAGATTACGCTATCAGCAGTAAGCTAACCATTCGTTTCTTCTACGACAAAGTATTAAACCGTCCGGTTATCTCAACTTCATTCCCCACTTCGAATACTAATTCGGGTATTGCAATTCGCTTTACGCTCTAGTGAAAAAAATTCTACTTTTGGGGCAAATAGAACTATCATGAATATTCCTGCAAACCTCAAGTACACCAAAGACCACGAATGGATTCGCATTGAAGGCGATTTTGCAATTGTTGGTATTACAGATTTCGCACAAGGTGAACTTGGCGATATCGTTTACGTTGAAATTGAAACTTCAGGCGAAACACTTTCAAAAGAAGAGGTTTTCGGCACAGTTGAGGCCGTAAAAACAGTAAGCGATCTATTTATGCCGGTTAGCGGTGAAATCACTGAGGTTAATCCTGCATTGGAAGGCAACCCCGAATCGGTAAACAAAGACCCTTACGGAGAAGGCTGGATGATTAAGGTAAAACTTAGTAATCCATCTGAATTGGATGCATTGCTAAGTGATACGCAATACAAGGAGTTGGTAGGTTAATACATGCTATTGCGTTTTTTGTTTCCGGCGATTTGCTGGGCGCTGCTGATTTTTCTTCTCTGTATTGCACCAAGCGACCAGCTTCCGGACACAAGTATCTGGGATTTTATCTCTTTTGATAAAGTCGCGCATCTCTTCATTTTTTCAGTATTCAGCTTACTGATTATTGTTGGATTACGAAGGCAATATTCCTATTCGGCTTTACGTTATCATGCCAAGCGAGTGGCGTTTCTAGCTGCAAGTGTTTATGGGGTTATTATTGAGTTTATTCAGCAGGTTATGAATTCCGGAAGACATTTTGAATGGATGGACGTGGTAGCAGATGTTATTGGTTCCCTGTTGGGAATCACGCTTTTCCGGATTATTTACGGCAAGGAGCTCGCCAGATGAACCTTTTGAAATTTGCAGTGTACAGAATAAAAACGTAAATTAGCAACCAATACTTTCCTTATGGAGATCAAGAAAAATCCTGATGTAGACATCAACAAAAAGCTCCCTTCACTCAAGATGATGGGATTGTTGGTGGCTCTCGCCTTTACGCTTACTGCGTTCGAATACACAGTATTCGAAAAAGAAGAATTGGCGCTCAATTATGACACAACCAACGATGACCTCCTCGATGAGCAAATTGTTGACATCCCACCGCCGCCACCGCCACCGGCACCACCGCCGCCGCCAATGATTGTTACTGAAATCAAAACGGTTGAAGACGATAAAAAAGTTGATAACGTTCAAACATTTCAGGAAACAGACGTGAATGACAAGATCGACATCGTTGATGTTAAGGTTGAAGAAGCACCGGTAGTAGAAGAAATCTTTGACGTAGTAGAAGAACAGGCAGAATTCCCAGGTGGAATGGAAAAATTAAGAGATTTCCTCTCCGCTAATCTGAAGTTTCCCCCTATGGCAAAAGAATCCGGAGTACAGGGAAAAGTCTATGTACAATTCGTTGTATTTAAAGATGGTTCTGTTGGAGACATTAAAGTACTTCGCGGAATTGGTTCAGGTTGCGACGAAGAAGCAGTACGCGTTGTTAAATCCATGCCAAAATGGAACCCCGGTAAGCAAAGAGGTCGCGCGGTTAGCTCGCGATTTACTTTACCAATCAATTTCAAGCTGCAATAATCTGCATTCATAAAACAAAAAAGGCCCTGCATACAGGGCCTTTTTTATTTGCCCTTCTTTGTAATATCCCGCCATAAGTCACCAACAAACAACTTACTTTTCAGGATCAATGTCGGTGAAAAAAACTGTTCCGGAATTGCAGTGCGATTGATTATCCCAATGCGATAGCCAATCCCGCAGCCAACCCCAAAATATCGCCAAAATCGGTACTGAATGGTCATCATAGGCTCATAAACCACAAATGCCTTATTGGTGCTTCTACCCCCAACAAACTCGTACCTGGCCCAACCGGCTCCAATTTGTGCCGGGATTGTTGCCTCCCAGTGATAATTCCGAAAGAAACTATATTCCCCATACACGCTGAAATAGTAATACTTCAACTGACTGGACCTTTCCATTCCCTGAATAAAACGATCCTGCTCAGGAAACTTCTTGTTAAGCCAGTTAAACCCAATGCCCAATTTAAAGGAGCCACCGTAATCAATTCCCACACGGATATTGGACATTGTTGCAAGACGGTTTGAAATGAAACAATACTGCGATCCCCAATTAAAATATAAGCCTGGTTTCTGATCAAATGCTTTTGAGATGGTATCAAACATTTGTGCGTCTGCCCTAATTGGCAAAAAGAAAAGTAAAACCAAAGAAATACGAGGCAGCCACATAAAAAAATGTCCGCACCAAGGTACGGACATTTCATATCGTTGTAAAGACGGATTAATGTCCGTCTTCTTCACCGTCTTCCAAGGGAACAACCTGCGGACAATAATCTTCCGATTTACCGGGCTTACTGTAATCGTAAGGCCAACGGTGAACTTCAGGAATAGCGCCAGGCCAGTTACCGTGAACATGTTCAACAGGAGTAGTCCATTCAAGTGTATTCGATTTCCAAGGGTTTTGGCTCGCTTTCTGACCGCGGAAAATGCTGTAGAAGAAATTGAAAAGGAAGATACCCTGAGCAAATGCTCCGATGATGGCGAAAACAGAAATCAATACATTCAAATCCAGAATTCCATCAAACATTGGATAAGATGTGTAATCATAATAACGACGAGGTGCGCCTGCGAGTCCTACAAAGTGCATTGGGAAAAACACACCGTAAGCGCAAATGATGGTCAGCCAAAAATGCGCATAACCCATTTTAGTGTTCATCATTTTACCATACATTTTCGGGAACCAATGGTACACTCCTGCAAACATTCCGAATACCGCAGACATACCCATCACAATGTGGAAGTGAGCCACAACGAAATAGGTATCATGCACATGGATATCCAATGCAGAGTCGGCAAGAATTATACCTGTTAATCCACCGGTAATGAACGTTGAAACCAGGCCAATGGAGAACAACATGGCAGGAGTGTAAACGATATTTCCTTTCCACAGTGTGGTGATATAGTTAAATACTTTTACAGCAGAAGGAATAGCAATTAGTAAGGTTGTAAATACGAACACACCACCAAGGAATGGATTCATCCCGGTAACATACATATGGTGACCCCAAACGATGAACGAAAGGAAACCGATTGCCATAATGGAACCAATCATCGCACGGTATCCGAAGATCGGTTTACGTGCATTGGTTGCAATTACTTCAGATGTAAGACCGAGTGCAGGAAGAAGTACGATATATACTTCAGGGTGCCCCAGAAACCAGAATAAGTGCTGGAAAAGAATCGGACTTCCACCTGTAGCATCCAGCATTCCTTCGTTCGCTGTAATAATATCAGATAAATAGAAGCTTGTTCCGAAAGTACGATCCATGATAAGCAACAAGGCTGCAGAAAGAAGAACCGGGAATGATAACACACCTAAGATTGCAGTAATAAGGAATGCCCAAATTGTAAGAGGCATCCTTGTCATCTTCATTCCTTTAGTACGTAAGTTGAAAACAGTAACAATGTAATTCAGTGAACCAAGTAATGAAGATGCAATGAAGATCGCCATTGAAACCAGCCAAAGCGTCATACCAAGGCCTGAGCCGGGCATAAAGTCTTCGTGCGCGCTCAAGGGAGGATAGATCGTCCAACCACCGGAAGCAGGTCCTGTTTCAACATAAAACGAGTAAACCATGATAACACTTGAAATAAGAAACATCCAATATGAAAGCATGTTAAGGAATCCTGACGCCATATCACGTGCACCAATTTGCAAGGGAATCAGAAGGTTACTGAACGTTCCGCTCAAACCACCGGTAAGCAGGAAGAACACCATGATGGTTCCGTGAATGGTAACAAGCCCGAGGTACATGTTACGGTCAAGAATTCCACCTGGAGCCCATTGCTCGCCCAGGAAGAATGTCAATGAATCAAAAGACTGTCCGGGCCAACCAATTTGCAAACGAAAAAGGATAGACATGATCATTGCCATAACCCCCATGAAAACAGCAGTCAACAAAAACTGCTTGGAGATCATTTTGTGATCCTGGCTAAAAATGTACTTCGTAATAAAATGCTCCTTGTGGTGGTGATGCGCGTGTGCATCATCGTGAAGAGCGTGTGCTTGTGTTGCTGCCATTTCTATCAGTATTGAATGGAATCGTTTTTTAATTCTGTGCCACTACACTTGGTGTAGCAGTTGTGTCGGTACTTGTGCTGTCGTTGGTTGGAACAATTGTATCTTCAGGTTTTGCTGCAACTCCTGCAAACGGAAGTTGTTCATTGTACCATTTCTTATACTCTTCTTCCTTCTCAACCACAATTTTCATCCACATGTTATTATGTGCCGCTCCGCAAATTTTGTTACAAAGGAGAATGTAATCGAACTTGTCATCACCGGTGATGGTACGCATACTATCAGTGGTTATAGTAGGACGAAGTTTCAGACGTGTAACCATTCCGGGAACGGTATTCATTTGCGAACGGAAATGCGGCATATAAGCAGAGTGAATTACGTCCTGTGAACGGAAAAGGAATTCATAATCCTTATTCACAACAAGGTGAATCTCTTTCAATTTGATTACGCGATCGTCGGCTGCTTGTTGATCAATTTCAGGCGACATTGTAGAACGAAGTGCAATTACTTNNCTGCATTCTTTCCTTTTTCGCTTTCGTTTTCGCTCTTGCGGCTTCAGTCATCACCTCAGAAGGGTTGGATGGTCGGCCGGACTTTGCATAAAGCGAATCCAGATCAACAATCATTTTCTCCATTCCTGCAATCGTTGCATCGATGCTTGCAGTGGTTTGAACGCCTAATGGATTTTCTCCGGTAACAAGACGAAAATCGCTGCGCCCAAGTAAATTATCCTCACCGGAATAACGTGCGATCCACTCGAACTGCTTAGAATACAATTCAATCTTTACGCGCTCTCCTTCACTGTCATCAAAGGTGGTAATGTTGTTCCAGGTCTTTAACCCAAGAATAATGATTACTGCAAGAACAGCTGCAGGAACTACTGTCCAAAGTAATTCAAGTTTGTTGTTGTGGGGATAGAAAAACGCTTTGCGCTCCTTGTTGTAGGCATACTTGCTTGCAAAAACAAAAAGAAGCGTGTTGGTGATGAAGAACACAACGATAATTAAGTAAAAGTTGATGTTCAGCAGCCAGTCAGTTTCTGCTCCCTGTGCAGAAGCGGCAACCGGTAATCCACCGTTACCATATTTTGCAAGAAGGTAAATGAAGGAGACGTAGAGGCTCACTATGAATAAAATCATCAGGTTTGCGTTGAGCTTGGTGTCTCCTGCTGAAATATCTTCTTCACGCTTGTTCCGCAGCTGTGCGGAAAGCTCAAGAACCCTCATTAACTGAGCGATGGCGATGATCCCCAGTAAAATGATCAGAACGATGATAAGCTTGGTCATGTCGACTTATGTATTAGAGAACGGTTTGGATCAGATGTGGTGATGAATACTTTCTTCGAGGTAAGGGTGATTTACAGGCATCAAAGGCGCTTTGGTCAATGCTCTTAAAACTACCATTATGAAAACTCCAAGAAAAGCTAAGAACATTCCCAATTCGAGAAGACCATAATGCTGGTGATCGAACATGGTGCCCGGCATTACCAAGAGATAAGTATCGTACCAGTGACCGAAGAAAATAATCATGGCGATGATGGTAAGCAGTTTGCGGTGACGCTTTGATTCGCGGCTCATCAAAAGAAGCATTGGCAAAATAAAGTTGATCGCAAACATCAGGAAGAATTCCGTTTTGTAATGTTCAATACGGAACTGGAAATAAGTGACTTCTTCAGGTATGTTGGAATACCAAATCAACATAAACTGGAAGAACCAGAGGTAACTCCATAGGAAAGAGATTGCAAAAACCCATTTACCCAAATCATGAATATGGCTTTCGTTTACTGCTTTCAAATGACCTTGTCCCTGAAGATAGAATACCAGCATCAGAACCATGATAATTCCACTGATCCACATTCCGGAGAAGACATACCATCCATAAAGTGTAGAGAACCAGTGGGTGTCGATTGACATCAGCCAATCCCATGACATGGTAGAGGAGAATACAGCGAAAAATACGAGGAACAAGGCTCCCTGACGGTAGTTCTTAAAGTGAATATCTGTTCCGCCTACCTGATCTTCGAGGAGTGAGCGCTTACGGAATGCACGCGCAAAAAGAATAAATGTTGCTAAGTATACAAGTGTGCGAACCCAAAAGAAAGGAATGTTAAGGTATGCTGTTTTATTTGCAATAATTTCATCATGGGCAACTGCTTCAGGATCCATCCAGTGATAAAGGTGATTCAAGTGCAAGGAAGAAGCAGCAAACACAATCAGCAGCACTAGTGCGCCAATCGGAATGTACGCCATTACTGCTTCGTAAACACGCTTGGTTACAACTGCCCACCCGGATTCAGTAGCATATTGAAGAGCGACCATAAACAGACCAATTAAGGAAACTCCAAAAAAGAAGAATCCATTCACCAGTAGGTTAGACCATAGCTTTTGTTGGCTATTTCCAGAATGGTCCATAAAGAACCCGATTAGAGTTCCGGCCAACCCGATTCCTATGAGCGCATAGGAGAAGTTCTTTGCCCGTTTCGAGATCGTGAATTCCATGCTTAGCGTATTGTTGTTTGCGTGAATTACTTAATTGTTGTTGAATCGGCGACGATCGCAGGATAATTTCCATCATTCTGCAATGAGCGGATATAATGGATTACAGTCCAACGTTCTTCTTTATTTATCTGACCGGCATGTGAGCCCATAATTCCCTTTCCGTAGGTAATTGAATGGAACATTTTACCGTCAGGCAGAGCAGTAAGGTTAGCTGACTTATAATCAGGAACACCTGAGATCTTGCCGTTATTAACTATAGATCCTTTACCATCACCTTTTTCACCGTGGCAATGCGTACAAAACTGTGTGTAAATACGTTCACCTTTTTTCAGGATAACATCTTTATTTTCGCTATTGATTGCAATCGGGTTGCTGAGTACTGCTGACTTTTCATACATATCAGCCTCTTCTTCAACCGAACGTGGATGAAATGGGTAAGGGAAATTCAGTGCTGCTTTGCTGGCATCTTCAGAAAAAGGTATAGTACCTTTTGCCGGAATGCGTGCAGACTGTACATCAGGGTGACTGTAATCCACGTAGGCCTCAACAGATGGAGAACGGTACATGTCAGGCATGTATTCGTAACCCGGGCTGTTAGGGTCTTTGGAACAGGCAACCAGTCCCAGGACCATCAACGATAGTCCGAACTTTACAATNNGATTCATACGCATTAGGCTTCTCTTACTTCAAGTTCAATGACTCCGGTTTCTTTAAGCATAGATTGCAATTCCTCAGCAGAAAACTTCCCGTTTTCAGTGGTATGCAGTTCCATTACAAACTTATCATCCGTAGTACGCGGATCCGGGTTACGGGCCGGCATACCGGGAAGGGTTTTGTTACGCAGGAGGTAGGTAATAGCCATCCCGTGAGCAGCACAAAATACCGTAAACTCAAACGTTACCGGTACAAATGCAGGAAGGTTTTCAATCAACGAAAAACTTGGTTTACCACCAATGTTCATCGGCCAGTCAACAATCATGAAGTAACGAATACCCACAATTGCGAGCAGGGTTCCGGTTAATCNNCGATACCCAAACGTGTATGCTGCACCCCGATAACAGGATCAATTCCGTGAATAGGAAACGGTGAATAAACATCGTTAACGTGTACACCTTTTGCGACGAGCTTCTTTGCGCCCTCCAGGAGGACCATATCGTCGTCGTACATTGCGTAAATTACCTTGTTGGCCATCTCAGCTTTTTATTGATGTTAATGATGGTTTTCTGTGTTACGGTATTTCTCACCTGAAACCCTCAGGATCGATTTCACCTCATTGAGCGCAAGTACCGGGAAGAAACGTGCGAACAACAAGAAGAGAACGAAGAAAATTCCGATGGTACCGATGAAAATCCCGATATCTACAAACGTTGGGTAGAACATGCTCCACGTNNGAGATTACGTTACAAGTCATCATACTCCAGTATGCCCATGCATAAGGGCCGGAGAAACGGTTGATGAAGGCATAACTTTCATACTCAACACCTGAGTACCATGACACAAAAAGCTCTGTGAGGTATGCAACACCAACAATAGAACCAGTAACGATAATTACAATGTTCATGTATTCGATGTGCTTNNGTGGATACAATTGAGTGTACAGAGAATACGAGTGGTGTGGCTAATCCTGCAAGAACAAGCGAAACGATCTCAAAACGATTCCATGCTTTTGCATTTCCTGTCCACCCAAAAGCGAGAATGCCATAGACCTTTTTCGCCAGAGGCTTTGTCATACGGTCGCGGATAGTAGCAAAATCAGGAATAAGTCCGATGTACCAGAATACAAGCGAAACTGTAAAGTACGTGGAGATCGCGAATACGTCCCAAAGAAGCGGTGAGTTAAAGTTCACCCACAACGATCCGAACTGATTTGGTAAAGGGAACACCCAATAAGCAACCCAAATACGTCCCATGTGAATCCCCGGGAATGTGGCTGCCATGATTACAGCGAAAATGGTCATTGCTTCAGCNNATACGAAGTTGGTGATATCCCATGCCCAACCAACGGTTTTGTTCAGACCCCATGTTCCGATACCTGTACCTAACAGATAAAGGATACAACCAACTCCCCAGAGTGCTACTACACCGGCAATGGCTAGTAATACATACCAGGCTTTGGGTGCTTTGCTCTCGATAGGCCGACAAATATCCTCCGTGATGTCATGGTAGGTCTTGTCTCCAAGAATGAGCGGTGTCCGTATTGCAGCTTCCTTTTGCATTATGCGGATGTTTTGCGATTAGTGACTGTGTTCTTCGTGATTCTCTGACTTAGCAGCAACAGGTGCTCCTTCAATATTGCGGACTTTAACCTGGTACCAAATATTAGGCTTAACTCCCACATCTTCCAATGCCTGATAAGCACGTTCTGAAGAGCTTTCCTTGCGGATCATGGAATCGGTATCGTTCCAGTCACCGAAAGTAATTGCATGTGTAGGACAAGCCTCTGCACAAGCTGTTGAGGCATCGCCATCCACCAGTTTGCGGCTTTCTTTCTTCGCGGTAAGCTTACCGGCCTGAATACGCTGCACGCACATTGAGCACTTCTCCATAACACCTCGGGTACGAACGACCACATCAGGGTTAAGAACAAGACGACCCATATCGCTTTGCGCAGGATTGAAAGAAGTAAATTTCTTATAAGAAGNNACCTTATAAGGACAGTTGTTTGCACAGTAGCGGGTACCGATACAACGGTTATAAGCCATCTGGTTCAGACCCTCGTTACTGTGAGTTGTTGCAGCAACAGGACAAACCGTTTCGCAAGGAGCATGGTTACAGTGGTGACACATCATCGGCATGTAAACCACTTCCGGACTNNTATCGGCTGGATTTTCCATTTGACTGTACATGCTGATAGCGCCAACACCTTCTTCTTTTGCACGTTGTTTGGTCATGTCAGAAGAATAGTAGCGGTCGATACGCATCCAATGCATTTCGCGACCACGACGAACTTCGTCTTTACCTACTACAGGTACATTATTCTCTGCATTACACGCAACCACACAGTTTCCGCAACCGATACAGGTATTNNAACGGTGGCCAATATGTTCAACCGGATGTTCGTTCCAGAGATCTAATTCGCCAATTGGCTTATCTACTTGCTTTCCACCTTCGTGGTACGCAATGGTAAGCGGCTTGTTGTAGGCGTTTCTATCACCTGCCTTAAACACACCCCAGGTGGTTTCCTTCACAACGGAAGTACGTCCCATTACTGTTTGATGCGTTTGCGTTGAAGCAAGTGCGTAAGTATTTCCGGTTCCTGAAACAGAAGCTTTATAAGCACGGTAGGAAAGGTTACCTCCGCTTACAACAACAAAGGGATATACGTTCTTACCAACAGAAACATGCTTTCCGTCGGACATTGTAGGTTCTCCGTATTGCTCATATTGATAAGCAGCCTTACCAATATTCTCTCCGTTGGCACCACGTCCGTAACCTAAAGCAATACCAATTGTTCCTTTAGCCTGACCGGGTGATGGACAAACCGGAAGCGTAACTTCACCTAAACCTTCGATTGTTACTGTAGCAACATCAGCAGGCCATTCCTGGCCTAGTTTGGTATTGTATTTTCCTTCCATATCGGAAGGAGCCATTGTAATGTAATTATCCCAGGTCACCTTGGTGATAGGGTCTGGTAATTCCTGAAGCCATGGGTTGGTTGCATGAGAACCATTACCCATTCCGGTATTCTGATAGAATACAACTTCGAATTCACCGCCGGAAATTTTGCTGAGGTCAGCGGCGGCTTTGTTTACATCAGCAGCAAATTCTACAGCCGATGCAGGTTTTGCTGCCATATTTCCTGAACCGTTATGAACGTTCCAGTTCCAATATTCTTCGAATGTGGCAATCTCCGTTTGAGTTGGGAATCCATAAGCTTCCCAGTTTTTACGGATCACATTGTAATACGTGTCATTATCCTTATCACCACGTGTAGCTAAACCGGCAAACACCAGCATGCTTTCCTGCATGTTGCGTGTTTCGTAAAGCGGACGAATTGCAGGCTGTGCAATTGCGTAATGATTAGCCTTAGGATTGAGATCATTCCAACTTTCGAGGAAATGATGATCAGGACAAACATAGGCACACTTCGATGCAGTTTCATCTGCTACTAAAGAGAAGGAAACTGAAAGATCCATCTTAGCAATAGCCTCAGCAAATGCATTGCCATCACGAAGTGAATAAACAGGATTAATGTTGCCATCAATAAGGATTGCTTTGATCTTTCCTGCAGTTACATCTTTCACCAACTCTTCAACCTGACGATCGTTAGCTGCGAAAAGATTAACCGGATTATTGATGTTGATGGTGGTTTCGTAATTACCAAGCTTGTGGTTAATAGCAGCCACAATGGTTTGAACATTAACATCATTCGAACCAGAAACAACCAAAGAAGCGCCGGCTGATTTCTTAAGTTCGGCACCGGCAGCAGCAGTTAATTCAAGGATTTCAGCAGGCACATTCCCAATTGAAGATCCTGTTACATGCTTATACAGTGCAGCAGCAACCAATCCTTCCTGAGAAGGCTTGATGGGGACACGAACATCAGCATTTGAACCGGTAACAGACATGATCGATTCGAATTGGAAGTGACGAGACATCCAATCGTTTTCGGGACGACGGTTTTGTGCGTATTGTGTTACATATTCATTGTGAAGCAGCCAGTTTGCAAGGAAATCGGCAGAAATACTTACAATGGTTTTAGCTTTTGTAAAGTCAAGATCAGGTATTACATTCTGCCCAAATGAAGCCTGGTGAGCATCTCTGATAGCAGAATAAGAGATTGGATCGTACTGTACATGAACAATGTTTGCAGCGGCTTCGGTTCCCTGTGCGGTACCGCCAAGTTTTGCAATAACATCAGCAACAACAGTAGAAGTAGAAGGAGAAATCACTGTTCCGGTAAGGATGCGGATTTGTCCACCTTTAGATGCGATATCTGTTAATTTTTTAGAGATTTCTCCATCCACCTGAACCCAATCGGCAGGAGCACCTGCGGCCATGGGACCGGTAAGACGAGCAGAATCGTATAAAGAAAGAACAGAAGCCGTTACGCGAGCATTGGCTGCACCCTTTGTAATTCCGTGTTTGCGGTTAGGCTTAATAAAGATAGGGCGACCCTCACGCGTTTTTACCAGAATGTTGGCAAAGTCGTTTCCATCATAATAGGTAGAAGCATACCATGTAGCCTCACCCGGAGTAATATCCTCCGGTTTGGTTACATAAGGAATGGACTTAATCACCGGCGCTTCACAGGCAGCAAGTGTTGCCGCTGTTACCGAGAATCCGAGAAATTTGAGGAAATCGCGGCGCGACGTGGATGACTCCTTGAGTTTATCATCTCCCAGGAATGCATCCATGGGCAATTCCTCAGGGAATTCATTGTCGCGGTTTCTGATGAACTCGGGTGCGTTTTCGAGTTCTTCGATTCCTTTCCAATATTGCTTGTTCATGCTCATAATGTGCTCCGAAAAGTTGATTAATAGTGACACTTAGCACACTCCCAGCCACCGAGTTCTTCTACGGTGATCTTTTCGTCTGCAAGGTGCTTTTGATAAAGTGCCTTATTGTTCATCAGGCGCTGTTTCAGCTCCGTGTAATAACCATTTCCATCCATCTTCACTTCTGCCTTGTTATGGCATTCGATACACCAACCCATAGTTAGTGTTGCGCGATCTACCTTAACATTACCCTCAATTGCATTCAACTCTTCATGAGGCATAACACGTGCAACAGTTTCATTTTTCATTTCACCGTGACACTGTTTGCAATCCAACTGGCCGGCTACAACGTGCTGCTGGTGTGAGAAATAAACGTGATCGGGCAGGTTGTGAACTTTCACCCAGCGAATTGGCTCTGTTTTACCAGTATAACTCATGGTAGCAGGATCAAAACCAACAGCCTTGTAAATTTTTGCGATTTCCTCTTCACCTGTAATGGCTCCCTTTTGAATTGCCTTGTGGCAGTTCATACACACCATAGGAGAAGGAATCATTGCATGCTTGGATTTCTCGGTAGTCGAGTGGCAATACTGACAAGCAATCTCATTGTCGCCAGCGTGAATTTTGTGTGAGAAAGCAATGGGTTGTTCGGGTTTGTAGTTTTCAAAAACACCAACATCCTTAAGGCGGTACCAACCATCGGACAATCCACCAAAAATGAAGAAGAGCGCGAACATGGAAACCAGCACCTTATGGCGCCAAGCCCATGCACACCAGGTTTGCCAATAGGTAAGGTCAGGAAGTTCATCTTTGCCTTCTTTTTCAAGATTGGCATTCACCAATTGACGACGAACTGATCCGGCAGAAATGGCGATAACCGTAAAAATGACACCCAGAATAACGATCCACATCCAGCCCCCTTCTTTGCTTTGGGCTCCGGCAGTTTCAGTTGCGTTTACAGATACAGCAGCCACCGGCTCTGTATAGGATTCTACATATTCGAAAATTGCATCGATATCTTCATTGGTTACTGCCTGTGCAGGCATTGGACTTTTATTAAAATCCTTGAAGAGCTGATTTGCATATGCATCACCTGAAGAAAGAACTTCATTGGAATTCTTGATCCATTTGTAAAAGTTCTCTTCTGATGAGTTTTTCTTCCAGCGCTCACGTGCACCTTTCAAAGCAGGACCGACCATGCGCTTTTCGGGGTGGTGACAAGCACCACAAGCCTGGAAAAGAGCCTGACCGTCAGCCGCCTGAACGGAATTGACAGTGGAAAAACCGAGTAGAAAATACAGGCATGCCGTGATGACGGCAAAACTCCTGAAAGTGAATCGGAATGGATTGTTCATAGATCGCAGTCGACTAAGGTTAAAAAATGCTTAACCGAGGGCAAATTTATCAGAGAAAAAGTATCAGCATCTAAAATTGTCACAAAATTGTCAGGGGGGCTATTAATTTATAATTATTCTAAATAAGGCCTTGGAACGACCGTCTTTACTATCAATCGCTTAAGTCGGTCATCGCATCGTTCAATCTTGAAAAATTGCCCATAAAATACAAGGCTTGGCAATTCGTCATGTGGCAAGGCTTTTGCTATTTTTGCAGCATGCGCATGTTTCTGATCCTATTTCTAAGTTTAGCCTCATTATCACTTATCCACTCTCAGGAAGTTGAGTCGGACTGGAAGCTTTTCCGTCCGGTTGGCGCTATTAAAGACACTGTTAAGCGTCAGTCCAACGGAACAAGTATTCAACAGCGAGGTTCGTTTTTTCAGTTCAGCCAACAGGGGAAACAGGGTGATGTAAAAGTTAGCAAGGATTCGCGGATAGATGCATTGAGCACATTTGTGGGAACTCCGCAAAATGGAAATTCCACCGTAAAAATTAAAGGTTACCGAATTCAGGCATCACTTGACCGGGACAAAAACCGAATCAACCAATTGCGTGCAGAATATCTCTCGCGATTCTCAGAGCAGCCGGCTTACATTGATTTTTTAGCGCCTAATTTTCGTTTGCGCATAGGAGATTTCAGAAGCAAGCTGGATGCACATGCTTATCTCGACAAAATCAAAGCAATATTTCCTGATGCGGTAATCGTAATGGATGATATTGATTTGCCCCGATTGTAAACTGAATCAGAAACGATATCCGATTCCTAGGAATAGATCGGTTCCAAAACCGCTGAACAAGTTTCCTGAACTGGTACCGTAAACTACTTTTCCTTCATAGAAAGGAAATCCAAATTTTAGTCGGTAGCCGGCTCTAATTCCAATCTGTTTGTATTCGTAAAGCAACACGGGTTCCATGTCGATTGACAGGCTTGCAAATTTTACCGGATACTCAATGCGCTGAGCGATTCCGGAATAAAAATAATCTGCGAATCCACTCTGGTTTACAAATGAAAATGATGGTCCTGCCCCAAAGTAACACATCAGTCTGTGCTTTTTCTTTACATATCCTATCAACAAAACCTGGTATTGTAAAGATGCTGTAATCGCCTTGAATTTTAAAGCTAGCTGAACATTATCAGGTGTACCAAACGGTGCGGCAATAGAATCGTCTGGGTCAGTCATCCATTCCAGCTCCTGTGTTGGAGAATATGATCCATCCGGGTTGCGGCGATAAAAAACTTCTTCGTTAACTGATCCTGCGTTTCCGAATCCTGCTCCGAAAACAAGAAAGCTGTTCTTTTTTAAATGGTGCTGATATCCTATCCATGGAAGCAAAGCCTTGTTCCCAATACGCAAGCCACCGTAAATACGATTATTCGTAGTTTTCTTCTGATCGAGATTGCTAAGTGGTTCCTGACCAAAACCGTAAAGGCTGAACAATAAAAGAGAACAAAGAAAGAGAACAACGCGCATCAATCCAGTTTTAGAACGGCCATAAATGCCTGTTGGGGCACCTCTACTCTACCAACCTGGCGCATCCGTTTTTTACCTTCTTTTTGTTTCTCCAAAAGTTTACGTTTACGACTGATATCACCACCATAACATTTGGCGGTAACATCTTTTCTCAACGCTTTAATAGTTTCACGCGCAATAATTTTTGCTCCGATGGCAGCTTGAATGGGTATTTCAAATTGCTGACGCGGGATTAACTCTTTAAGCTTTTCGCACATCTTTTTTCCTAACTCAAAGGCGTGTGATCGGTGGATCAATGCAGACAAAGCATCTACCTGTTCATTGTTAAGCAGGATATCCATTTTAACAAGGTCGGACTCTTTGTACCCGATCGGATAATAATCGAAAGAAGCATATCCTCTTGATAGTGATTTCAACTTATCGTAAAAGTCGAATACCACTTCACCAAGAGGTAGCTCGAAGGAAAGTTCAACTCTATCGGTAGTTAAGAAATTCTGGTTGATGAGAATTCCCCTTTTCCCTATACAGAGTGTCATGATATTGCCTAAGTATTCTGATTTCGTAATGATCTGTGCCTTAATGTAGGGCTCCTCTACCTTTGACACTTTACTTGGTTCGGGTAATTGCGAAGGATTATGCACTTCGGTGAGTTCCCCTTTTAAGTCGTAAGCTTTGTAGGATACGTTAGGCACCGTGGTAATTACAGACATATTGAACTCGCGTTCCAATCGTTCCTGAATAATTTCCATATGGAGCAAGCCAAGGAATCCGCAACGAAATCCGAATCCAAGCGCGGCAGAAGATTCAGGTTCAAAAACAAGAGAAGCGTCATTGAGCTGAAGTTTTTCCATTGCATCACGCAATTCATCAAACTCATCGGTATCTACCGGATATATTCCTGCGAAAACCATTGGCTTCACATCTTCAAATCCCTGAATAGCCTCAGAACAAGGGCGTTCACGGTGAGTAATGGTATCGCCCACCTTAACATCTTTGGCATTTTTAATTCCTGAAATCACGTAGCCTACATCTCCGCAATTGATGTCCTTTTTGGCCACCATGTCGAGTTTGAGCGTGCCGATCTCATCAGCATCATATTCCTTACCTGTGTTAAAGAATTTTACTTTATCGCCCTTGCGCAGGGTACCATTCACGATTTTTACCAGCGCAATAATACCTCTGAAAATATTAAACTCAGAATCGAAAATCAAGGCTTGCAGTGGTGCATTAGGATCACCCACCGGGGCAGGAATCCGTTCTACCACAGCTTCAAGCACAGCATCCACACCAATTCCAGTTTTACCCGAAGCAGACAAAATATCTTCGCGACGGCAACCCAAAAGGTCTACTATCTGGTCTTTAACCTCTTCCGGCATAGCGCCAGGAAGATCGATTTTATTCAGCACAGGAATAATCTCCAGATCATGCTCCAGGGCCAAATACATATTCGAAATCGTCTGAGCCTGAACACCTTGCGCTGCATCCACCAACAATAAAGCGCCTTCACAGGCAGCAATTGCACGGGATACTTCATAAGAGAAATCGACGTGACCCGGAGTATCAATGAGGTTGAGTATGAATTTTTCGCCCTTGTAATTGTATTCCATCTGGATAGCGTGGCTCTTGATGGTTATACCACGTTCACGTTCCAGGTCCATATCGTCGAGCGTCTGCTCTGTCAATTCACGATCACTCAAGGTGCCCGTCACCTGCAACAAACGATCGGCCAGAGTAGATTTACCATGATCGATATGCGCGATGATGCAGAAGTTTCGGATCTTTTTCATTTCCATAAGGCTGCAAAATTAAGCAATTAGGGCCATCAGATTACGCAATAAACAGGGCAAACATCAAATCTCCTTTTCTTTTTTAGGTCCTGCCCGCCTATATTTGCGGCCTCATTCACAGTATGAAAGTCATTGACCACCTCAAAGATGCCAAGCGCACACTATTCTCTATCGAGATCCTTCCTCCATTAAAAGGGAAGAGTATTCAGTCAATTTTTGACGGTATCGATCCTCTTTTGGAATTTCAGCCATCTTTTATTGATGTTACCTATCACCGTGAAGAATACGTTTACAAAAAACGTGAAGGCGGTTACCTTGAAAAAGTAAGTATCCGAAAGCGTCCGGGCACCGTTGGTATCTGTGCAGCAATTATGAACAGGTATAAAATTGATGCTGTTCCGCACATCATTTGCGGAGGATTTTCAAAAGAAGAAACAGAAAATGCGCTGATCGATCTTCAGTTTCTCGGTATCGATAATGTTTTGGCCTTACGTGGCGATTCCATCAAAACTGAACCCGGTTTCGTGCCTGATCCGGATGGACACCATTATGCGCTTGATCTGGTGCAGCACATCGACAAAATGAACAATGGGATTTACCTTGAGGATGATGTTAAAGACATGGCACCCACCAACTTTTGTATCGGTATTGCAGGATATCCGGAAAAGCACATGGAAGCTCCCAATATGGCAAGCGATATCAAATTTCTGAAAATGAAAGTGGATGCCGGTGCTGAATATATTGTGACACAGATGTTTTTTGACAATAAAAAATACTTTGAATTTGTTGATCTGTGTCGTAAAAACGGAATCAATGTTCCGATCATACCGGGATTAAAAATCTTGACGGGGAAAAAACAACTTACCGGTCTTCCTAAAATTTTCCATATTGATTTGCCTGAAGAACTTTACGAAAACGTTGAAAAGGCGAAAGACGATAAAGAGGCGAAGGAAGTTGGAATTGACTGGTGTATTCGTCAATCAAAAGAACTGATCGCGAAAGGCGTTCCCTGTTTACATTTCTACACAATGGGGCTTAGCGACTCAACCCGACGCGTTGCCAAAGAGGTATTCTGATCAGGCCCATACCTTGGTGCCTTCGGAACAATTTTTACAAATATCTATTTGATCCCGGCCGGATAATACCGCATTTCTGAACTGATTGTAGGCAGGCGAAGTCCAATTCGATCTGAAACTTTCCTGTTTTAGATCACCAAGTCGATACTCAGCATCTTTATCAAAGCAACAGGGAACAAGTTTGCCGTCCCAGGTAATCACAGATGAACTCCACATCCTCCAGCAATGATCTTCCATTTTATTTTTTACCGACCAAGATCCGTCCTTTTTCTTCTTGTACCTGGAGTATTTTTCGTTTTCAGGAATAAGAGGATTTCCATTTTCGAAATTATAAACTTGCGCTGTTTTCAACCGAACTTCATTCACTCCCAGCTCCTTTGCCAATTGAAAGACCTCATCAACCTGATGTTCATTAGGGCGTACAACCAAAAACTGAAAGATGATATGTGGAGTAGACGATCTTAATTCCTTTTTCCAGCGAATAATATTTTTTGTGCCCTCTATCACTTTGTCGAGAGATCCGTTTACCCGGTATTGTTCGTATGTATCCTGCGATGTGCCGTCTATAGAAATGATCAAACGATCGAGACCGCTTTCCACCGTTGACTTTGCTTTTTCGTCCGATAAAAAGTGTGCATTGGTAGAGGTAGATGTGTAAATTCCTTTGCTTTTGGCATAGTGCACCAGGTCGAGAAACTGAGGATGGATATAGGGCTCTCCCTGGAAATAAAAGTTGACATACCATAGCCATGGAGCAAGTTCATCGAGAATTCGTTTGTTTAAATCCAAACGAAGATTTCCTGTTGGTCGTGAAAATACTTTTAGTCCGCTTGGGCATTCAGGACAACCAAGATTGCATGCTGTTGTAGGCTCTATAGAAATTGCAACAGGCATTCCCTTATGGACTGCACTTTTAGATCTGCGTGATGCCCGGAACGATCGGTACAAACGAAGTAAGTTCCAAGCCTTGCGGAATGAAAAAGTTTTGAAAAGCCGTGCCGTATCCGAATAAAAAATCACCTCTCCAAAAATAGGCAATCGCACTTAATGTATATTTGAACCATGCGCACAGTTTTCATTCTTTGCCAACTTATTCTGGTTTTGCCGCTGTATGCTCAATACAGGATTAGCGGTACAGTACTTGATATGGCCACCCGCGAGCCTCTTGCTTTTGTTAATATCATCAGCGCTGATGGGAAATTTGGTGCTTCAACCGATATCGAAGGCCGGTTTACCATTCAATCTTCTGAAAAAATTGAGCTTTTACGTGTTTCTTATATTGGCTATTATTCGAGAGAATACCTTGTAGATCATTCTCTCACCAGACAAGTCATTTATCTGGAAAAAGGAAATACCGAGCTGGAAACCGTTGAGGTTTTGCCGGGAATAAATCCTGCAGATACCTTGATGGAACTTGTTTATGCGAACCGTAAAAGGAACGATCCTGAAAAATCAGTTCATTTTTCTTATACCTCCTACAACAAATTGATTGTAACCCTTGCCATTGATTCCGCACTCTTTCTACATCCGGAGAAAATCGCACAGCTTGATACCAATAAAAAGCAAGTTATTGAGCTTTTTGAGAAACAACATTTATTTATGGCAGAATCGGTAACTGAGCGACAATTCCGTTTGCCCGACAACAATAAAGAAACCGTGATTGCATCGCGCATTTCCGGATTTCAAAACCCGGTGTTCAATCTGCTGGCAACGGAATTGCAAAGTTTTACCTTTTACAGAGAATACATTTCCCTCGGAGGAATTCAATATGAGGGTCCTGTTGCACCAAACGCAAGTAAACGCTACTTTTTTCTTATAGAAGACACTCTGTTTACTGAAAAGGATACTCTGTGGCGTATTTCTTTTCGTCCAAAAAAAGGAAAATCCTTTAACGGAATGAAAGGTGTTTTGCTTATCAGTTCCAATGGGTTTGCCCTTGTTCAGGTAATTGCAGAACCAGCCAATAAAAAAAGTCAGGATCTGGGTATAAAAATCATGCAGCAATATGAGTTTGCTGCTTCGCGCCAATGGTTTCCCGTGCAACTTAATACAACATTGTTTTTCCCGAATGTGGAAATAGAAAACATGGAATTGGTTGGTTATGCCAATGCCTATTTAACTAACATCAAAATTGATCCAGAACAGAAAAAGAAAAATAGTCCGGCCTATATCGCTCTGGAAACTGATCCAGATGCAGGTAAAAGGGAAGAAAATTTCTGGAATGGTCATCGAACAGACAGTTTGACTGAAAAAGAGCGGACCACTTATCATGTAATTGATTCGTTAGGAAAAGCGCAAAAGCTAGAGCGGCGGTTCAATGCGATGATGTATTTACTGGATGGTCAGGTTCCCATAAAAAAAATCAACCTTGATCTTACACGACTTATCAGCTTTAATGACTTTGAAGGTTTTCGTGCAGGATTGGGATTGCGGACAAACGACCGGATTTCAAATTATTTTTCGATAGGAGGCTACTTCGCTTATGGATTTAAAGACAAAGACTGGAAATACGGTGCAGATCTGTTACTGAAAATACCGGGGAAGGATGTGCATCTCAATCTAAACTGGCAACACGACCTGGAAGAAACCGGGGGAGTGACGTTTTTCGAAAGAAGGGGTATGAACTTAAGTCAGGACCTCAGCGAACTCTATCGTAATCGTTTTGATTTTTCGGATAAATACGAAGCTGTTTTTGGCTGCCGTTTGAACAAACACATCAAAGTGTTCCCCTATGGTAATGTTCAATACAGAACGAGTTTCCCGGGTTATGGTCAGCAAATCTCCATGAGCAATGGTATCGATCTTTTTCGTGACGAATATATTCTTGCAGAAACAGGCTTAGGGCTTCGTATTCAGTTACGGGAACGTTTGATCAGGAGCGGGAACAGAATCATTTCCGAAGGTTCCGATTTCCCTCTCGTTTGGATTAAAATCAGTCACGGTACAGACCAGCTGGCAAGTGGAGAACTGAATTACAACAAAGTAGATCTCCGCATTGAAAAGCGCCATCGCATCCGACGAATGGGACATATTTCGTACCGTTTACAGGCGGGAATGATGGATGGGCAGCAACCGCCCCTCGGAATTTTATACAATCCTCGGGGCACATGGAGACCCATTCGGGAATTAAACGTTGTTTCAGGATATGGCTTTGAAGTCATGCGGACCAATGAATTCCTGGCAGACAAATATGCCGCATTGCATTTCCGTTATGAAATGGGAAGTTTGTTTTTTAAGGGTAAATTCAAGCCGCAATTTATTCTTGCCAGTAACCATTTTAGCGGAAGCCTGAATCAGCAAAAGTTGCTTTTGCCCGATGTAAAAGTTCCAACCGGAATATACTCCGAATCCGGTTTATTGGTGAATAGTATTATCCGTTCAGGTATTTCGGGCATAGGTATTGGGTTTTTCTACCGCTATGGCAATCATGCTTTTGAGTCGACAATAGACAATATGGCCATTAAGTTCAGTTTCTCCTTTGTTATGTAACCATTTGGTTCGCATCATTTTCCTACTTTTGACAACAACTCTACCATATGTGGGCCTGGATAGCATCTAAAATTCTTCGATACCGCATACAGATGCTTTCTGTACTTGCCTTGATTACTGCGTTTTGGCTGTATATGGCAATAACAGGAATCCGCATCAATCATAAGTTTCAAACTATGCTTCCTGAAAAGGACACGGCCAATATTGTTTTTCAGGATATGAAAAAACGATTTGGTGAAGACGGCATGGTGATGGTGANNATGGTGATTGGTATTAACGACAAAGATCTTTACACTCCAGAGAAATTCAGAAACTGGAAAAAACTTGGCGCTGATTTACGTACCATTGATGGCGTTGATTCTGTTTTTTCGGAAGCAGATATGTATGGTTTATACAAAAACGACTCCCTTAAAAAATTCGAAATTTTACCGCTTTGCAGGGAGATCCCGGATACTCCTGAAGAACTAGACAGTACCCGCAAACTCATTCACTCTTTTCCCTTTTACAACGGAATCCTTTACAACGATGTAACCGGCGCGCACCTGATGATGGTGTTCATTAATCCAAATAAGTTCAATTCCAAAGAACGTGGAACCACCATACCTGAAGTTGTTGCAATTGGAGAGAAATACGAATCGGTATTTGGCAGTATTCATTTTTCGGGATTGCCTTTTATTCGGGAAACATTATTTAACACACTAAAATCCGAATTGCGTTTCTTCATTGGGTTTTCTGCTGCAGTAACCTGCTTGATTCTCTTCCTGTTTTTCCGTTCCATACGGGTAATTATTGCCTGTATGATCGTAATAATTGTTGGTGTTATATGGGCATTTGGAACAATGGGACTGTTGGGTTATGAGATATCACAACTCATGGCGCTCATTCCGCCGCTGATGATTGTTATTGCAATACCCAATTGTATTTATCTGATTACAAAATACCATCAGGAATTCATGCGTGCCGGAAATAAATACCGCGCATTGAATATGGTCATTCGTAAAATTGGCGGCGCAACATTAATGACCAATGCAACCACAGCACTTGGGTTTTCCACTTTCATTATTACGGAAAACGACAAGCTAAGGGAGTTCGGAATGGTTTGTGCAATCAATGTTATTTCATTGTTTTTCCTATCCATCATCATCATTCCGATTGTGTTCAGCTATATGCGGAACCCATCAGTGAAACAGACCAAACACCTTGAGAAAAGATGGGTAGAACACTCTATCGATTTCCTGGTCAATCTTGTTTCCCGTCGCCGTTGGCTGGTATATCTCAGTACCATTGCTGTAATCATTGTTGGTATAATTGGTGTTTCGCTTGTGCGCACAACAGGAGCGATCACTGAAGATCTTCCTGACAGTTCACGTGTAAAGAAGGATTTGGTTTTTATTGAGGAAAATTTCGGTGGAATGGTTCCATTCGAAATCATTATTGATTTCAAGAGTAAGGGGCAGTTAAAAAATCCAAACCATGCCATCCGCAATTTGCAAAAAGTAGATTCCATTCAGCGTGTATTAGATAATGAGGACTATTTTTCAAAATCACTGGCGGTTACGGATGCATTAAAATTCGTTAATCAGGCCTTTAACGGTGGAGAAATGGAATCGTATCGCCTGCCAGGAAAGCGTGATTTCATTTACCTGAAACCCTATTTTGAACGACTAAAAGAAAATAAAAACGGACCAGGCTTAAAAGGTTTCATTGACAGCACAGAAACACAAAGCCGAATTACAATGCAAGTGAAAGATCTTGGAGCGAAACAACTTGTAGCGATTGAATACCGCCTTGAAAAAAAGATCGACGGCATCCTCAATCCGGATCGAAGAGAAGTTGACTCATCCTTCAATGCAGCCTTTGCGACAAAAGAAATTGAACGCGACAGCAGTCTGAAATTGTTTTATGAAAACTACCCCAGAATTTACAATTTGCTTGTTGAAGAACTGGCAGATGGAGACAGTGTTATTCTTGCACAATTAGAAGAAAATCCTGATAAAGTTTATGCGCGTCACTCCGACGTCGATTACAAGGAAAAACTTCAGCGCGCCATAAATAATTCAAGAGCAGATGTGATTTTTACAGGCACTGCAGTTGCGTTTGCGAAAGGAACAAAATATCTAATCGGAAATTTATTATCTAGTCTTGTTTTTGCGATTGTTTCTATTTCGGCATTAATGGCACTGTTATTCCGATCGCTGCGGATGGTTATGATTTCGATGCTTCCCAATCTGGTTCCTCTGCTGATTACGGGAGCAATTATGGGGCTCTTTGATATCCCGTTAAAAGTTTCTACGGTTCTTGTTTTTTCTATTGCTCTTGGAATTTCTGTGGACGATGCCATTCACTTTCTTGCTAAATACCGGCAGGAATTAAAAACCGGAAAATCGATCAAGGAATCTGCCATTCATTCCATCTCTGAAGCAGGAGTCAGCATGATGTATACCTCGATTGTGTTGTTCTGCGGATTTCTCATTTTCACCTTTTCTGAATTCGGGGGAACAAAAGCATTGGGCTTATTGATCTCCATTACGCTCATGGTTGCGATGTTATGTAATCTTGTGATTTTACCATCGCTATTAATGAGCCTCGACAAATGGGTAACAACACAAGCTTTCCGTGAACCTTATCTGGAAATTTTTGATGAAGAAATTGACGAGGATCTCAGCAGTTTGCGAATCGAAAGAAAAGATGATCAGGAGGAACAATTTCTCTGACTAAATGTTAATTGAATTATCATGAAAGGTATTATTCTGGCCGGTGGATCCGGAACGCGTCTTCACCCATTAACACTTGCGGTAAGTAAGCAATTGATGCCGGTGTACGATAAGCCGATGATTTATTATCCTTTGTCTACATTAATGAGTTCAGGTATCCGCGATATCCTGATAATTTCTACTCCACATGATCTTCCGCATTTTAAAAAACTATTGGGTGATGGAAAAGACCTTGGGTGCAATTTCACCTACGAAGAACAAACTGTTCCCAATGGACTTGCACAAGCATTTGTAATTGGAGCTAGTTTTGTTGGTAAGGATAGTGTTGCGCTTATTCTTGGCGATAATATTTTTTACGGTACAGGTCTGGGAAGAAATTTACGATCGCATTACGATCCTAAAGGAGCAGTCATTTTCGCATATCATGTTAGTGATCCCGAACGATATGGTGTGGTTGAGTTTGATGCTGATATGAAAGCAATCAGCATTGAGGAAAAACCAAAACAACCCAAATCGAATTATGCGGTACCCGGTTTGTATTTTTACGACAATCAGGTAATTGATATTGCCAAAAACCTGAAGCCAAGTGCACGAGGTGAATATGAAATTACTGATGTAAATAAAGAATATCTGGGTCGAGGAGAGTTGCAGGTTTCCATTCTTGATCGTGGAACAGCCTGGCTGGATACCGGAACCTTCGCTTCACTAATGCAAGCCGGGCAGTTTGTGCAGGTTATTGAGGAGCGACAAGGTATGCGTATTGGTTGCATCGAAGAAGTTGCCTATACAATGGGTTACATTAACAAAGAACAACTGGCGAAACTGGCAGACCCACTTACAAAAAGCGGTTATGGAACGTATTTGCTGAATCTGATTAAATAAATGCGAAATATTCCAGAATACATGGTAATAGTGGAGAAAGGTCTTGCTGATCTCCATTTTCCTGATCGACCCAAAGAGCTGTATGATCCACTTCGCTACATCCTTACATTGGGCGGAAAAAGAATGCGACCCGTATTATTGCTAATGGCCCATGAATTATTCGGGGGAAAAGCTGAAAATGCATTACCACAAGCAATCGCCATTGAATTATTTCATAATTTTTCCTTAATTCACGACGACATTATGGACAATGCTCCGTTGCGAAGAGGAAAAAAAACCGTTCATGAAAAATGGAACAGCAACGTGGGAATTCTATCGGGAGATGCAATGCTGGTAATCGCCTACCAGCAAATGTCGAAATGTGCAGCTGACAAACTTCCCGAAGTAGTTCGCGTATTCAATCGTACGGCTATTGAAGTCTGCGAAGGACAACAATACGACATGGAATTTGAAACACGTGATGATGTGAGTATTGAGGAATACATCAACATGATCGCTTTAAAAACTTCCGTGCTTCTTGGTGGAGCGCTTGAAATTGGCGCCATCCTTGCCAATGCCAATAAAAAAGATGCTGAGCATTTGAATGAATTTGGAAAAAATTTGGGTATCGCATTTCAATTACAGGATGATCTGCTGGATGCTTATGGGGATCCTGATAAATTCGGAAAGAAAGTCGGCGGAGATATTGTTGCCAATAAAAAAACTTATCTCGTTTTAAAAGCATTAAAAGATGCTGATGCAAATCAAAATAAGGAATTGCAGCAATTGATTCAATCCGGAACGATACCGGAAGAAACGAAAATCCGACAAGTACTGGAGCTTTTCAATGCTCTGTCTATTCCTGAAAAAACCCGAATGGCCATGGATGAATATTATGCAAAATCCATCCACCATCTAAATGCCATTTCACTTGATGCTTCGAAGAAAGCACCACTTGAAAAACTTGCAGAAAGTTTAATGGTAAGAGAGCATTGAGCATGAAAGTAATCGGAATCATTCCTGCACGATACGCCTCAACCCGATTCCCCGGTAAACCGCTTGTAGATATTGAAGGGACATCCATGATTATGCGTGTCTACCAACAAGCATCTAAAACATCGCTTCTTAACGAAGTAATAGTTGCCACCGACGATAAGCGAATTTTTGACCATGTGCTGCAGCATGGTGGTAAAGCAATAATGACAAGCGTGGATCATCATAGCGGAACAGATCGTTGCCTTGAAGCATTGCAAAAAACAGGCAAATCATTTGACATTGTGGTCAACATACAAGGCGATGAGCCTTTCATTGCTCCGGAACAAATTGAAGAACTCATCCACTGTTTCGATGATGCTGCAGCGGAAATTGCAACGCTTACCCGACGTATTGAAGACCCGAACATGCTGAATGATCCTAACAAAGTTAAAGCAGTGAAGAGCAATAAAGACTTTGCCTTGTACTTTTCCAGGCAATGTATTCCCTTCCAAAAAAACATTCCCGAATCCGACTGGCTGAAGCACCAATCCTACTTCCTGCATGTTGGTTTGTACGGGTATCGCTCACACATACTCCACGAAATCAGCCAACTACCGGTTAGCCCGCTCGAAAAATCGGAATCGCTGGAGCAATTACGCTGGCTGGAAAACGGATACAAGATCAAGATTGCTGAGACTAAACATAGCAGCTATGGAGTTGATAGTCCGGAAGATCTCAAGTCATTGTTAATTACTTTTGGGAAAAAAGGTTCCTGAGCGTATCTTTACCAATCCATGAACATTCGGCAACACATTACCACATTGCTTTTCCGGCACGATTGCGTTATCGTCCCCGGACTTGGTGGCTTTGTTGCCAATCATCATCCTTCGCGTGTGCAAGATGATCTTGAGTTGGTTTTTCCGCCTTCCAAAGTCATTATTTTCAATAAACATTTACTCACCAACGACGGACTTCTTGCTGAGACAATAGCCAGAGAAGAGGAACTTTCGTTTAGCGATGCGTCTGAAGCCATTCGAATTTTCACTTTAGAACTTCGTGATCGAATGAATAAAGGAGAACGCATTCCGTTTGAAGGTTTGGGTCTTCTTTTTTTGGATGAAGAAAACAGTATACAGTTTCAACCTGATTACTCCCGCAATTTTTTGGTGGAGGCATTTGGACTTCATCCGGTAGTTGCGCGTGAAATTGTGAAGGAAAAAACCACATCGGAGAATGATCAGTTCAAAGAAGCAATTGTCATTCCGATTGAAAAAGCAGAAGAAATTCATGTTCGCGAACGTTCTGCTATGCGCCGTTACTGGCCGGTTGCAGCAGCAATGATTCCGCTTATTTTTTATTCGATCTGGATACCCACAAAAACTGAATTTCTGGCAACAGGAAGAATTGAATTTGCAGACCTTAATCCTTTCCGTACCAATGAAATTGTATATCAGGCACGCAACAACCAACCCGTTTTCTCTATTGAAAAACCGGTCGATGAATGGGCAGAGATCATTGCAAATGCAGGTGGGCCCATTGCTCGTCTTCCTTTAAATGATCATGGCAGCTATCTGAATATTTCTGTCACGATCGACAACCCTGAAGCTGAAAGTACATTTGTAAGTAAACGGAATGCGTCTAAGCGCAGCGAATACCATCATCATATTATCGGTGGATGTTTCCGTGAATTGGGCAATGCAGAAAAACTTGTTAGCGATCTGAAAGCAAAGGGGCATGATGCTTATATCCTCGATGAAAAAGGTGGTTTGCATCGCGTTGCTATCAATAGTTTCCAAAGCAAATCGGAAGCAACTTCCGCTCTGAGCAAAATAAGAAGCGAGGGAATTAATACAGCCTGGCTGCTTGAAAAATAATACTTCATTAAAAAATGCCCAACCATTGGTTGGGCATTTTTTTTGTGGGCTGTATCGGATTCGAACCAATGACCCCTGCCTTGTCGAGGCAGTGCTCTAAACCAGCTGAGCTAACAGCCCTTACCAAAACAAAATTATCCAAATTTTACATAATGTGGGAAATTGTACCTTTGTCACTCATTGGTCTCGTAGTTCAATGGATAGAATAGAAGTTTCCTAAANNATACAGGTTCGATTCCTGTCGAGACTACCAAGCAGTAAAGTGTTTACCACCCTGCACATTCAAAGGCCCCGCAACAACGGGGCTTTTTAATACTGTGCCAAAGGTTGATGAAAACCTATACCCGCTTTGCACATTTGCGTACTGCGTTTCCTCGTACGCAAAAGAGCAAAGACAAATAATTATAAACTTAAGAAGTGTAAAGAGATGAAATTTGTATAGGTTTTCTTTTTACAATTGAAATTGCTTTAGGAAATTCTACTTTGGTTAAATCAAGACTGTTTGTAGTTTGGATTTTCTTAACCAGTTTGCTAAAATCATTCTTAGCAATATTATACATGATGCCACGAGCACCATCAAAACAACAATTTAATGCACCTAATAATTGCCCGTATTGTAATGCTGACTTAACACTTTCCGCACTTGAAGAATCAAATGATTTTTGACCTTGCTTGCAAAGTTTATCAATAATCCCTGCAGAACACCAATCTCCAGCACCTGCAGAATCAATTGCATCTTTAATGATATAGGGCTTTACATTGCTCCAATTACTGGCTTTCTTTTCTTTACTATACCTGTATCGAATCCCTTCTTTACCTACAGTTTCTATTTCCAAACACACTTGTTGCTTTGGAAACAATTTGGCATAATTAGAAATTCTATCAATCGAAAACTTAATAATATCTGCTACTTGCAAGCATTCGTTAAATGCTTTTTCATTAGTTCCGATAGAGGATGGCTCAAAGAAAATCACAGCACCATTAGCCTTATTTGCTTTAGCCAAGTCAATAGAACTACGATTAATCCTGTCGAAATAAAACACCTTGGCATTAGGTTGCTTATCAACGATAGAATCAACCTCTTTACTTAACACAGGCTTATATTGTGGAAGCCAGGCAGCCGTATCGGGATCCTTAAACTCAAACCTGTGTTTAGGATTGCCGTTTTTATCTCTTAGTATTCTATGAATAATGATGGGCGTACTACCTTCTTCAGTTTTTGAGATAAGTGAAGTTTGAACTTCCCATTTTTTAAAATCTTTTTCTATTTCTTTTGTCGCAGCATTTTTTGCTAAACGAGCAACTGGATATGAAGACCAACCTAAATAGGAGAGTATTGATAAAACATTACCACACGACCCCCCCGCATGAAACTTCGGTGGTGTTTCTGGCTTGCCGTTGAGTATTACATCAAGGGCTACTAATCCAGTTCCTATGCAGATATCTTTATTCACTTTTTTGATCCGGTTTTTGGTATGGTTGTCCAGTGAGCCAAGATAGGAAAAGTTCGCTTTGGTTTTTCAGGTTTTTTACCCCCTCAATGTCATCAATTATATATCCCTCGGAATCAACATTTAAAACACCAACTCCGATTTCTTCGCGAAGTTCATAAGCTGTTAACAACGTCCCTATAGATAGGAGTTTGCTTGAAAACGTTGAGGCCACAGCCTTACACCCTTTTAAGGGTTTTAATGAAAGGTTATAGTTCTTGATGGCGTTATTTAGTCTAATATAAGCTTCAAAAGGATTTTGCTCGGGTACATACATTATACTTTTTGCCTCGATTCCCAGTTCATCGAATAGCAGGCTATGATACTCCACAATTAAGGCATCTACTCTTCGTGGATTTTTTGCGGGAAAAGGCAATATTGGACATATTTCATACGGTCTATTTTGCGACATGATATGATTATACGCCTTTCTAAAATGCTCTACTTTCCCCTCACCAAGAATCGGAAACCAAATTACGGGTTCTTCGATCTCTGATGAAAGTTCAATGCGTCCGCCAAATCCATGTAAATAGTTCAAATCATCATCAGCACCAAACTCTTTTGTTTTTATATCAATCGCAGCATTTTCGGCAACAGACACAAATAAATTAATTGGACTTTCCTTTGTTTCTACCAATGACAAAATCTTCCCAATCAAGGAAAAATAAATTCCCCGAGGTAAAGCACTTATGTCTACTACAATATCAGTGTACTTAGAGATTTCATCGTAGCTATGAATAATTCCGGCAGCGTTTCTGTCACCAACTCTTTTTTGATTTTTCCCAGTTCCTCCCAATAAGGCAACACTTCTTCTAACAAGAGTTTTATTACTCAACAGAGTAGTCAACTCTTGAATGTTTTCATCAACTAAAGATTTATACTTATGAGAACTAGAATTAGGGCCTTCATCAAATTCGATTAGCAAACATTCTAAATCAACATCTGGGCAACATTCAATCAGCTTTGAAATTACAATATTCATGCGTACATCAAACCCTTTTGCAAGAATAAACAGGGGTTTTCTTCCTTCTTGAGTAAAATGGTCCTTGAAAAAACTTGCCGTTTCTTCATTACGCATCAAAACATATGGATTCCACTTATTTGGGCTCATTTTTTTATCCATCTCATTAGTTCATCCGGGCTTTTATGTCGAAATCCTCCATATGATAATGGTAAATCAAACTTTACGCAAAGCCATCTATTAAGATAATACACTTCACAAATCTGTCCCTTTTCCCCTTGTTTGGTTTTTTTAATTTCGAGTAGATTATATGCAACGCAAGTTGATATTACATTAATTAAAGGATTGAATATCTCATTATTTATCCAGCTTCCTTCTTTAAATAATTTAGGGTCTTTCTTTTCTTTAATTGAAAAACCATTAACGCCTGGCGCATATGGTGCATTGGCTTGATAAGTTTGCTTTTGCGAAAAATCACCCAATTCATTCAAGAATTGAATCACATCGTTGGCATGCGGGATCAGCTTAGATAATTCCTTCCACTTTTTGTCAGCTATTCTACGTATGATCCTTTCCTGACTCCCTGAATCAATAGTAACTTCTTTCCCGGATATTTTATTGGAAAGCATTTCTTCGAATAGGTCAGAAGAGAAAGTTAAAAACTGATCTATATTATTTGACGATAAATTAAATAATGCGTTTAGTCCGTGATAGTAAGGGATTTTGCTATCCTTTGACATAAATAGCTTTGCTGTTGCCTCAATGTCGGACTTTAACTTTTCACGTAATTCCTCTTGTGTATGCGGAAAATCCAATGAAAGTTGATCTTTCTTTAAATGTCTTACAATAAGGATTTCCATTTTCTTTAACAACACTGCCTTTTCAAGAGGGTTACCATCAAATGAACTAACGTAGTTAAGCCACTCATTAAATTTATCAGTATGCGATGTCAGTTGGGCGATGTTGGAATTTGTGGAATTTATAATATCAAAAAACTCATTCTTATAAGTTTCTTCATTTAAATCCGATTCTATGTATTCCTGAAAAGAGGTTACATCTTCTGTTGAAAGACTGGCACGTTTATTCGCTATATTAACCAGTATTTTTTCCAGTTTAGATTTTCTGTCATCCCAAAAACGTTCTAAGTTTATTTCTTCATAATCCCGATTTTGAAAAGACCCCAGATTTTCTTTTGGCTCCAAAGCTTCTAACCGTTCAGAGATCCAGATGTTGAAATTCCCCCTTTTTTCTAGAACATATTTTTGCAATCGTGTTCTCTGGTTGCTTGAAAGCTTATGAGTATCATCAAGCATGAAAAGGATTTTACTACATGCTGGCTGATCATTAACTTTTAATGATTCCGGTGTTAGTGCAGAGAACGCAAATAACTCATCGTGTCCGTCAGGTTTTATATCTTCAACAGGCAAAAAACTATCAATCGCTATATAGATTTTTTTCTCTACTTCCGAAGCCCAATCATAAAGTTCTTGACCAGTACAAGGCAGTTTGAGATTAATGAAATGATTTGTCTCATTTACATAATCGAACTTTATTTCCTTTAGCCCTTCTGGGAAAGATTTATTATGCAATTGTAAAATAGAGCGAAGAGTGGATAGAATGATTCTTGAATTTAGCAAAGAAAAGAAGAATCGTGTTTTTTGACCCGCAGATACATCTAACTCTTCAAGGGTTTCATAATTCCTTGTGCAATGTAGAGTGACGCCCAACAGCTCTATTTTATCCTCATTAATCACCTCTAACTTCTTCAATTGCCCAAATAACTCCTTATAATCAGGCGATGACTTGCTATTAAATAATGTTCTCAATGACACAGGTTCAAAAACACGTAACAGCGATGTTTTGCCCGCGCCCGGTGAACTATGAATGAACACTACGTTTTTCCAAAGTACACCTTGTGTATTTTTTTCAATTAATGTATCTATAACAATTGGGCTATATAGGCGCAAGAAGTTGGCAACTGATTCGATTTTCTCAGATGCGCGCATAACAAAAGGATTTCTTAATCTATTGCTCATCTTTATGTCGTGTTACCCGTGGAAACAAGCCTACGCAATTGTTCTTAGAATCTTCTGGAAACCATAAAATCGGAAGTGAATTGTTCGGTGTATTATGATTAAGAATGATCGGCAAGGCACATTCATTAAATCCTAAATAAGGATTGTCATGTTTCCCTTTCTTATAGTGACTATCTACTATGGTTTGATCAAAATGTTCAGGTTTTGAAATGAGGTTGATGAAATCAATTTCGTTGCATACGTCTTCACTAATCTCATTTTCTATTATCTGCACAGCATCTACCTCGCAGGTTATTGCTAACTTTTTCTCTGTAATAAAAGCATTTATTGCTTCTGAAATTGTAGTTAATGCATTCCTTGTCGCTATATAAAATATTACTTGGATGTTTAAATCTCCTTCCGTATCGACAAGCGTTTTGTAAGGATTTTCCTTTTCTTCAAATAACCACGTTAGAAATTTATAAATCTTCCCTGTGTATTTGCCATATTCCTGCCTGAAATAGCTTTTTCCGCTTGCAGTAAAGTCATCAATTAAGAAAACCGAATTAAATTTTCCCTCATGCCCAGCTTCATTAAGTTCCTTTATCATATCAGCTGCTTTTCCAGCTTCAATATAATATGAAGGAAAAACCTGTTCGTTGCTTATTTCTCTTTTGCTTCTTCTAAACAAATCTATTCTTGATCCATCGCTAACTCCAATAAATAAGCTTCTGCGCAACATCTCAGAATATTCTTTGCTTCCTGTTATTTGTGCAACCAAATAAGGTTTAACGTTCAATTTAGTTGCAGACTTTGCTATAAGGATAGGATTAACCTTTTCAGAAAAGGTTATATTAACTAAATGAGCAATCTGATCGTTAGAAATGAAAATTAATTTGCTGATAAAAAAATTATAAGCAATCTTTTTTTCTTCTGGCGTATTAAACTGTTCCAGCCACTTCACCAAACTTTCAATAAATCTCATTCCAGGTGAAAATTGCTGGTATTCATCGTACTTAAAACTTGCTAAAGCTTGAAGCAATGGCCTTTGAACGGAAACCTCCTCGGAACTCCATCCCATTATTTTAACCAATAACTTTTCGGCTAATGCTGTTCTCATTTATAGTTGAATTTCATGTGGTCCTTTTGAAACACTATTTTATCCAAATATTCTAAAGTTGCTTGAGCGTTTTTTACTCCTGCGCTGGCAATATTCCAGCAATTATCAGGAAGGGCTGAAACATCATCTACGCTTAATGAGAAAGGTGTTGATAAAAGCAAATAATCGTTTCCGGGCCATTGTCCTTTATCACCAATACACAAGCAGTTTTCCGCAATCCCTAATTCTTTGGTTCGTGCTACACAGTGCTTCAATATATTTAGTTTAGACGCTTTAGCTTTATCAATAATATCCATCGAATGGCTAGACTCAAGAACATTAACGTCTTTAGCATCTAGCGAATGAATAACCTGAAGTATAATTTTCCTTGTTAACGACCAGTCGTTAGTATTCTTTACCTTTATCGTAATTTGTGCAGGCCTTCCTTCAATTGTTACTCTTTTTTGATCAGTAAAATATTTGTTCAGACTACTTTCGATCAATTGTAGCGATTCCGAACTACCTAGCTCTATATTAGGCAGTGAGTTGTCTGCTAATGTTCCTATATCTGATCCATTATAGTAACCGACAATGACGTTTTTCCAATATTTTTTCTCGATAGAATTTTGAAACACTTCCTTTACGGATTTCCCTCTACCCGTTACAATTCCTACAACAAAACCTTTTTTCAAAGCTGTTATAACAGCATCATTAATTTCTTTAGTAAGTTCCTTTTTGAATCTGTCGTCATGAGCGCAAAGCGTACCGTCATAATCAAACACTAATGCACCAAATTTTGAAGACGTTATATTTTTGAGGAATTGCTTATATGATTTAAGCCATTTGTCAATATCCTCTTTGCTCAATTCCGTTAATGACCTAACCCCAGTTTTCCTAACAATAGCAAGCCTTTCCGTTGCAGTTAGTTTCCCGCCTTCATCTTTAAACATACTTGCATATTGCAAGTTGTACAATTTGCTTCCAAAAGCAGGTACTCCAGGTTTACCGGGATCTATCTGTTGAAGTTTGCCAATACTATTCGCTAAATAAAACGACTTCACAAGCAATTCAATACTTGCTAATGCGCCTGATGCATTGCTTCTTATTATAAGCTTTGGAATATACGCCGGCAGAATAGCAAGCGTTTTGCTGGCAATCGCTTCTTCTTCTGGCGTAACAATAGCAATGATAGCCGACTGTTTTCCACGTTTCGCAAACCAATGATGTCGTCCGTGCCCAAAATTTCGATAATCTGAAATAAAAACATCAGCCAATGCAGCTTCTGCAAATTTTGATTCAATATCAACAGCTATTGGTTGTCCCCATCCACCGTATAAGGTAATAAACGTGTGTATTGGCGACACCTTATTTATAAAGTCTTTTAACTCCTTTAAAAATGTTTTATCCGGGCCAATAGAAAACTTCTTATTTACTTCCTGATTCGTATATGCTTTAAATAAAACTGCAAAAAAAGCAACCAAAGAGTTTGTAGCTAAAAAGCCGTCTTTTCCCACAGGAATATCATACTCAAAAGTTCTGCTTATGGTATATTGTTCCGATAACTTAGCAAGAGGAGTTTTATGCCTCATACATACATTTATGATGTTCGCTGGTTCCTGTTCTATTGATTTTTTAAACCCAAACAATATATCCGTGTTCTTGCCACTGGCGCTTATAAAAAGTAAATTAATATCTTTAATTACAGATTTAGAATAATTCAATTCAAGCGGTGTAAGCGCTTTTGCTATACCACCAAATTGCTGGTGTAATAATACTGCATATGAGCAGGCACTCAACGAGCCGCCTGAGCCAATTGCTATCAACGGCTTATGTAAGCTTGTTTTAATTCTTTCTTCAAACTTTGAAGTGTCTTGGTTTAAAGCCCATTCAAAAGTTGAGGATACATTTTCTAGTTCTTTTTCAAAAGGTTTGCCCATTAAATCATAGTCTTTTTGTTGGAGATGTTAAACCGAAAACGGTGTAACTTATGGGCTCCAAAATACATACTAATTGCTTGGATCGTGGCTAAAAATTTTAACATTTTCCTTACAATTCACTCTTTTGTGGAAACCAACAATTCCCTTATATCAACTTTCAAAAACTTCGATATTTCGTAAAGAGTTTCAATTGAAGGTTGGACCTCGTTAGTACTCCATCTCGAAACTGTTGATTCCGTCTTTTTCAGATGTGCGGCCAAATCCTTACTGCTCTTATTCTTTTCGGCTAGAACAGCTTTGATCCGGTTTAACTGTAATTTAGGCATGATGCAAATTTATTGGCTTCAAATGCAAATATCATAAGTTTTCAAACACTTGAAAATCAGCATCAAATGCGCATTAATAATGTTTTTGTGCCAAAATATTCGCATCAAAATATTATTATTTGTTCTTTTGTGACAAGAAACTATTGTTTAAATGCAAAAATATTTGGACTATGAAGGCAAAAAAGAACAAAAAACTGGTCGTTTCGTTGATAGCAAGCGACCTTATTCACGCCAAACTCATTGGCGGCTTGGAGCAACTGGGCCTTAAGCCTGAAAATTACTACCTCTACCTGAGCGACCACATTATTGAGCTTATGGGTTTTGAAGGCGAGCAGGGTGAATTCCTGTTTCAATACTACGATGATTTGAAAAAGCGAGCCGAGTTCGTTGACAACAGCGAGGATAATAAAGCAATGAAAAAGCTGGCCCGCGACATCTATCACAATCTGCAATTACAGCAACCTTTACCAACCGAATAATTAACCTTCAAATCCTACACTATGATTATAATTAAAAAGAAAGCAAGTTCCTTACCTCAATGATTTTGGACGATTTAATTAATAACAAACTCGCGCAGGGTATGATCACTTTAAACCTCCGTGGCGATAATTACCTCACTGATGTTGGCAGCAAAGTGATTCACTTGATGGGCTTTCGAGGTATGCAAAACGAAATCGTATTCATGCATTATCTCACGTTAACGACAATACTTAAAGATATTATGCTCAAATTAGCCGCCATAATCTGGAGGTTTTCGATCTATATAAAATTATCTAAAAGATACTGCAATTCCCCATTTATGAAGTAAATGATGGAATTAAGTAAAGAAGAGAATAGTAATTTGTTCTAAATGGAAGAAATATTTAAAATACATTGTAATAAATGTGGGACAGATACTATTCATAAAATTTTTGTCGCACATTCAGAACGCCGAAATATTCATGAAATTATTGATTATCGTAATTATGAGTTTTGGGAGGATGTAACAGCTGTAATTTATAGGTGTGGTGGTTGTGGAGAATTTCTGTTTAAAAAATATCGGATTTGGTGTGAAGATGGTCCGGACTTTCCTGAAAAAGATGTAATTGTTCTTCCTGAAAGAAATATATCAGTTTTGAAAACGCCAGATCGTTTTCAGCATGTGCCGTCTCATATTATTTCGTTATATAGAGAAATCATTGATGCGGCGGTAAAGGAAATGGTTATTCTTTGTTCTGCCGGAATCAGGGCGATTATTGAAGCAATTTGTAATGATAAAGGAATTGAAGGTGCTACAGTTGATAATAATTTAGACAAAAACCTTCGGGGAAAGATTATGGGGTTGTGTGAAAAAGGGTATCTCACACTTAAACATGCTAAAAGCCTTTTGTATCACAAATTTATCGGAGATAAGGCACTTCATGAATTAAGAAACCATACTAAGGAAGAATTAGTGGCTGCTATTGATATTATTGCACATACTTTAGATTCGGTTTATGAATTGGATAACAAAGTGAATTCATGGAATGAAACAAATGAAAAGAAAGTTAAATAGTTAAAATCTTGAATTATGTTAGAACACATTAATTTAATACTATTAGACATGTTTAATTATTACATTGTCAAAGGCGTCAAACCAAACCGCGAAATAAAAGAACCTGAACCAAAAGCAGGATACACAGCGCAACAATTAGTTCAATATATGGTAGCACAAGGCTGGGTGAAAAATCCGAAGTATCGACCAGGTAAAATCACTTGTACCCTTGATATTGGAGGTATTGAGCAAGCTGATCCGGATTATTTTACGAATCATATTGATAAAGTTATAACATGCCTTTATCAAGAAAGAGCAAGAATGAATATTCATGATATTTTAGATTTTCCAAGCAGTCATTTAGAAAGGAGTATGGATATCGTTTCTTCAATGGAGAGAAGACAGTTATTGTATGCAGTACAAGTAACGGGTGGTGGACAAATTGCCGAAATCAGTCCACAAGGTATTGTATATTATGAAAGCCGAAAGGCTGATTTTATGTAATTATTGCTACTTAAAATCTAGTAGTCATATTAACTTTAAATTTTAGTTTTCACCACATTTTAACAATTAGTTTGATTTAATGGGAAACCCCTCTTTTACCTTAGGACTTTGAAAATAAAAGCAACCTCGTTCCAGTTTACCCCCCACCTGCGATAAAATCTTATAGGCTTTTGTTAAGCTACTACAGTATTAGGTCTTTTATAACAGGTCCAGAGCTTTGGTCTGGATAACGCCCGTTAGCTCAAACCTAAAAAAAATCAATTGTTATTCCTCCACCATTTCCAGAATCCACTATACCGATCGTTGCGGATGTGTTTGCACTTTTTGCAATGGTAGATGTAAATGGTATCGGGATGAATTTCTGATCGCTGGAGAATTTGAAATCCGGCGGTACGGGCGTAGTTGGTATAATTATCGTAACGCACCCCCTTGTATCGCATACCGAATGATTTGCACTTTTCGCAATAGGAAGTCAGCAGCCACGCAACCACGTAGTAGAGCAAAAACAATCCGACAATACTTACAATGACCCAAAACAAGGATCCCCGCATGAGATCGCCAAAGTGAAACTCCTTTTGGGTATCGTCATAAAACGTAAGCAACACATACGAACCCATATCGCTCATGCTCACCATTTTTTCGGTACTGTTCCAATAACCGGAGCGTCCGGAAGCGGTGCTGTCGTACGACCAGGGGTCTCCGTATTCATCATTTAACACCTGTCGGAGCGATTCAAAATGATTTCCGGGGAACTCATAAGCAATTGCACACAAACGATCGTTGTAATACGTTAATGTGGCAGAAGAGGCGGATAGACCAAACAAAGGTTTCGGATCAGACAGTTCATAAGCAGTTTCCTCCCAATGTTGGGGATTGGATACATTTTTTCCTGCATCTGAGATCAAAGTAGAAGAGCTGCCAAATTCATAGGGCACTTCAGCATGTGCATTTGTTTGAAGTGCAAAACAAATAAGAAATAACAATAGAGCAATGGACCGCATAGAAAGAGGAACAATAGTTTATGCCAAAATAGAAAAAAGCTTTTACACAAGGGTAATATTTGCTTAAGCAACTTAACCCAGACTTTACACGCCGCAGGAATCAGGTTACGATTTCTTCATCTCTGTTTTCGTACTTGCATACAATAAATCAAAGGAAATACGTTCCTGATAAAACACACAACATGACACCATCTACCATTACCCTCGACCGTCGTTTATCTGAAGTTTTCGGTGAAGAACTCATTATCCGCTGGAACAACGTTAACCCGGAAAACATCAGCTACCACCAATACGAATTGAGTGAAGGTTTTTTGCTGATCAACGAAACAGATTTGCCTGAACACGCAAGCACTGAGGTGCTGGAATCCTACGATCCGGTGAATTTTCCGTCCGACGAACTCGACCTTTTTACCATTGGTGCGTTTAATCCACTTCGGTACAATGTTCACCGTTCGTATTCAGGCAGGAAATACTATCGTATAGGGAAATCCGGAAAAGTTCTTGTACTTCGTTCAGGTGAAGAATTGCGTCAGGATTTCCTGAGCGTGGCCTGAATTTATTTCCTCTTATAAACAGGAACTGTTGAGCAAGGCTCTCCAAACATCAGGCTTTTTACGATGGGCTGAAGTTTAAGTGTGAGCGCAACCAGCATCCGTTCCTGATTCGGGATATCTCCACATCCCTTCACCACAACACGCGCATCGCGAAAAGCATCTTCATTGAGTGACCGGATGGCATTCAACAGTACTTCTTCTTCCATTTCATGTGGCGATCCAAAAAAAACGCCTGCCGCATAAGGCTGTAATGAAGAGGACAACAGCATATACGCCCATGCCGGAACAATAGCATCTGCACTGCAAAAAAGACAAACGTATTTTCCGGAATAGTCGCTCCAGTTTGTCGCAGCAATCCAATCCCGAAAATCCTTTTCTTTCAACACCATTCCCTGCCACAACTGATCAGCAATATCCAATTGCACCATCTCAGCCTGCGGCAACAATTCCGACAAATCTAAACTGATCAATCCGCTATTTGCGACTTTATTTACAATGGGATCTTCCATCACAAAAAACCCAATTCAAGTTGCGCTTCTTCACTCATCATTTCTCTCGACCACGGAGGATCAAACGTAAGATTAATTTTTGCGCTTTTAACGCCTTCAACTTCTGAAGTTTTCTTTTCCACCTCTGCAGGCAAACTTTCGGCTGCCGGGCAAGATGGAGAAGTGAGGGTCATAACCACTTCAACATTTGCATCATCATCAATCTTCACTTCATAAATTAATCCCAGCTCAAAAATATCGACAGGAATTTCCGGGTCGTAAACGGTTTTAATAACCTTAATAATTTCATCTTCCATCAGCTTCTTATCCATGTTCAGGTGTTTTGGACTTTAAAAGCAATCGCATACATTTTCATTTGCTTAATCATACTCAACAAACCATTGCTTCGTGTTGGTGAAAGGTGCTGGGCCAGGCCGATTTCATTGATAAACTGTAAATCCGCTTCTGCAATTGCATCAGGTGTTTCATCGTCAAACACACGAACCAATAATGCAATAATACCCTTTGTAATAATTGCATCGCTATCAGCAGTGAAGCGGACACGTCCCCCTATCAATTCCGCATGCAGCCAAACCTGACTCTGACAACCTTTTATTTTGTAATCATCCGTTTTATACTCAGCGGATATTGCAGGTAAATCTTTTCCAAGATCGATCAGGTATTCGTATTTACCATCCCAATCTTCAAACATGGCGAACTCCTCAACAATTTCCGACTCTTTATCCTTTATGCTCATGTTGTTTAGCGTTTCAGCATTTTAATCGCCTTTTTTATTCCCGCAGAAAGAACATCAACCTCTTCCATTGTATTGTAAAAAGCAAAAGAAGCGCGAACTGTCCCGGGAATACGGTAATAGTCCATAATCGGTTGCGTGCAATGATGACCAGTGCGCACCGCTATTCCCAATTGATCTAGAATAGTCCCAACATCATAAGGATGCAATCCTTCAATGTTAAATGAGATCACACCCGTTTTTTTTGCAGCCGTTCCGAAAATTCTCAAACCGTCAATTTCCGAAAGCTTTTGGGTTGCATATTGCAATAATTCTTCCTCACGAATGCGAATGGTATCGAATCCAATTTCCTCCATAAAACGAATCGATTCTCCAAAAGCAATAACATCTGCAATGTTTGGAGTGCCTGCTTCAAACTTATGAGGTAATTCGTTGTATTCTGTTTTTTCAAAGGTCACCGTCTTAATCATGTCGCCACCACCCATATAAGGAGGCATGGCATTCAACCACTTTTCCTTTCCGTATAAAACTCCGACACCTGTAGGCCCAAACATTTTGTGTGCGCTGAAAACATAAAAGTCGCAATCGAGTTTTCGCACATCCACTTGCTGGTGTTGCACAGCTTGTGCACCATCTATGAGAACCGGTATTTTATATTGTTTTGCCAATGCAATGATCTCTTCAACAGGATTAATCGTGCCCAGTGCGTTCGAGACATGCGTTATTGCAATAATTTTTGTTTTATTGCTAAGCATCGACGCTAACACCGATAAATCAAGTTCACCCGCATTATTCATAGGAATAACCCTCAACACTGCTCCTTTATCCTCGCACATCATCTGCCAGGGAACGATATTGGAATGATGTTCAAGTGCTGAAATGATTACTTCATCTCCTTTGTTAATGAATGCTTTTCCAAATGAATGGGCAACCAAATTGATTCCCTGCGTTGTTCCCGATGTAAATATTATCTCGTGTTCGTGCTCTGCATTCAGAAAGCGTTTAAGCGAAGAACGAGTGGACTCAAAAAGCGAGGTGGCTTCCTGACTTAATGTATGTACACCCCTGTGAATATTTGCATTTTGCTCATTGTAGTATTTCGCGAGCGAATCAATAACACATTTGGGCTTTTGTGACGTTGCGCCATTGTCCAAATACACAAGAGGTCTGCCATTGACACTAATACCAAGCACAGGAAATTGTTCCCTGATTTCAGCTGAAGACAAAACGGTATTTGCTAGGTCCTTCAAATTATACATTGTTCCAATGAAAACGACTATCGATCAACTCTTCCAGATACAAGCGAAAAGACTCATCTGAAATTGCATCCAAAACTTCTCCGGCGTAGGCTCGAATCAATAATTTTTTTGCACTCTCTTCACCAATTCCTCTGGCGCGTAAATAAAACAATGCCTCTTCATCCATCTGACCCGTTGTAGATCCATGCGAACATTTTACATCATCGGCATAGATCTCCAATTCAGGTTTTGAATTGATACGTGCATCGTCACTTAACAACACATTGGCATTGGATTGAAACGCATTAATTTTTTGCGCATCTCTACGAACAAATACTTTTCCATTGAATACTCCTGTTGCTTTTCCATCCATTACGCCTTTATACAGCTCGTTGGAATAGCAATTGGGCACACGATGATCCATTAAGGTATGATTATCGACATGTTGTTGCCCGTTCACCATATACAATCCACGCATATGGGTTTCCGTATTTTCTCCTTCGGAAATAATATTCAAATCGTTACGGATCAGTTTACCGTCGAGAGAGAAAGTATTTATGGAAAATTTACTGTCGCGGTGCTGTGTTACGTCAGTTCTGTTGTAATGCGTGGCTGCTGGCGATTCGAATTGCAATTGATCCAATTCAAACTGTGCGTTTGCTGAAACGTGAATGGTAGTTATACTATTGGTTAAATAGGATGAAGAATCAGCCGAACGAAAAAGAAAGCGGAAACGTGCAGAGGCGCTTTTAGAAATTTCAATGTGATTTTTGACAACAGAAACGGATTGACCCCCTGCTGACAAAAACAAAACTTCTACCGGTTTTTCAACTGATTTTTTAACCTGAATATGTATTCCTCCTGTGAAAAAAGCATCGCTGATTCCGGTAAACATATTCTTACGTTCGCCTATTTCAGGAAATTCGTGATTTACAGAATCTGAAAATTGCAGTCCTTCCGGCAATTCTGAAGAAAGATCACTTCGAAAAAAGCCATTCACAAAAACAATCAGTGCGGCATTTTTATCTTGGCGAAACGCACTGATGTCAATTGTTTCAGTAAATCTTGAAAAATTATATTTTTCCTTTTGTAAAAAAGAGATTCCGGTATACTTCCAGTCCTCCTCCCGCTGAGTTGGGAAATTAAGATAGGATGCATTTCCAACCAGCGTTCCCCGAGATTGCTTTAACTGTTCGGGAAATTGAGCCTTTATCGATTCTACAAATGCAGATGCGGTTGCTTGTTGTGTAGTTTCCATCTGCGATTAAACTGTTTCTCCCAATTCGGCTTTAATCCAGTCGTACCCCTTTTCTTCGAGTTCAAGGGCGAGATCTTTGCTGCCAGTCTTTACAATTTTTCCTTTGTACAAAACATGAACAAAATCCGGTACGATATAATCGAGCAAGCGTTGGTAGTGAGTAATTACTAAGGTTGCGTTGTCTTTGTTTTTTAATTTATTTACACCATTGGCAACAATCCGGAGCGCGTCAATATCCAATCCTGAATCCGTCTCATCGAGAATTGCGAATTTGGGTTCAAGCATGGCCATTTGGAAAATTTCATTTCTCTTTTTCTCTCCTCCGGAGAATCCTTCGTTTACAGAGCGGCTGGCGAGTTTGCTGTCCAGTTCAACAAGCGCAGAACGGTCTTTCACCATTTGCAAAAACTCTTTAGCTGAAACAGGCTGCATCCCTTTATAGGCGCGAATCTCGTTAACGGCGGTTTTGAGGAAATTGACATTGCTCACTCCCGGAATTTCCACCGGATACTGAAACGCCAGAAACAATCCTTCTCGTGCGCGATCTTCGGGAGATAACTCGAGTAGATCCTTTGCGTTAAAAATTACTTTTCCTTCTGTTACTTCATACTCTTCTCTTCCAGCGAGTACAGATGCAAGTGTGGATTTTCCGGATCCGTTGGGTCCCATAATGGCATGCACTTCGCCGGCTTTGATTTCGAGATTGATTCCGCGAAGAATCTCTTTCCCTTCGATATTTGCATGCAGATTTTGAATACTGATCATCTTCTTTTTCGTTTTTTATCCAACACTTCCTTCCAATGAAACCGCAAGTAATTTCTGGGCTTCCACTGCAAATTCCATGGGTAATTGATTTAGCACTTCTTTACAATATCCATTCACGATCAAACTAATCGCCTTTTCTGTTTCTATTCCCCGTTGATTGCAATAAAAAATCTGATCCTCACCAATTTTTGATGTTGTGGCTTCGTGTTCAACTTTTGCAGATTTGTCGTTGATCTCGATGTACGGAAATGTATGTGCTCCACATTTATCACTCATCAGCAACGAATCGCACTGTGAGAAGTTTCGTGCATTGGTGGCTCCCTTGGCAATTTTTACCAAACCTCGGTAACTGTTGTTGGAGTATCCGGCCGAAATACCTTTTGAAACAATGGTGCTTTTGGTGTTTTTCCCCAGGTGAATCATTTTTGTTCCGGTATCCGCCTGCTGCTTGTTGTTGGTCACTGCAACCGAATAAAATTCACCAATGGAATTATTACCCTTAAGTATACACGACGGATATTTCCAGGTAATTGCAGAACCGGTTTCAACTTGTGTCCAACTGATCTTTGAATGATCTCCCAAACAAATTCCGCGTTTTGTCACGAAATTATAAATACCGCCCTTACCGTCTTTGTCACCAGGATACCAGTTCTGTACAGTAGAATATTTTATCTCTGCCTTTTCAAGTGCAACAAGTTCTACAACCGCAGCGTGCAATTGGTGTTCATCACGAATTGGTGCTGTACAACCTTCGAGATAACTCACATAACTGGATTCATCAGCAATTACAAGGGTGCGTTCAAACTGTCCTGTTTTTGCTTCGTTGATTCGGAAGTAGGTCGATAATTCCATTGGACAACGAACTCCTTTTGGAATATAACAGAACGAACCGTCAGTAAACACTGCTGAATTCAATGCGGCAAAAAAATTGTCACTCACAGGAACAACAGTGCCCAGATATTTGCGAACCAACTCCGGATGTTCCTGAACGGCTTCCGACATCGAACAGAAAATGATTCCATGTTTAGCAAGCTCTTCCTTGAATGTTGTTTTTACGGAAACGCTATCCATCACTACATCTACCGCCACTCCGGTCAAGCGTTTTTGCTCATCCAGTGAGATACCTAACTTTTCAAACGTCTTGAGTAATTCAGGATCTACTTCATCCAAACTAGACAATTCCTTTTTCGGTTTCGGAGCGGAATAATAGTGGATATCCTGATAATCGACAGGAACATAATCGACATGTGCCCAGGAAGGTTCTGTCATTTTTTGCCATTGCCGAAACGCATTCAATCGCCAGGTCAGTAACCATTCCGGTTCATTCTTTTTTGCAGAAATAAAACGTATGATATCCTCGTTCAGCCCCTTTGGAGCCATTTCCGATTCAATGTTCGTAACGAATCCGTATTTGTATTCGCTATTGGTGATCTCATCTAATAATTCATCTCCTTCGTATGCCATTATACTTCGCTGTTAAATAGAAAATGATTCGCCGCATCCACAAGTACGATCCGCATTCGGATTACGAAATACAAAGCCCTTACCGTTTAATCCACCAGAAAAATCCAACTCCGTTCCAACGAGGTAAAGAAAACTCTTCTTGTCGACCACCACCTGAATTCCATTGTCTTCAAATACTTTATCGTCTGGACCCATTTCATTATCGAAACTGAGTTCATACATCAATCCGGAACAGCCTCCGCCTTTAACTCCTACCCGGATAAAAGCATTTTTTTTATCGGACTCCTCCTGCATCAATTTGATGGCCTGCTCTTTTGCTGATTCGGTAACCTTTATCATGTTGCTGCTGTCTGTATGGTAAACAATGTCCAACCTCAATGGTTGAAACCGTTTGCAAATTTATTTAGATTAATTCTAAATTGAATGAAAAATCACAAAAAAATGGCATTGTAAGTTTCAAAGTAATTTCCTAAGGCTTCTAATGGAGAGGAATCGTAGTTTTGCATTATGTTCGAAAACAAGGAAAACCGCACGGAATTATCTGAACTCGGGGAGTTCGGCTTAATTGATCACCTCGCCAAACATATCGGATTGAGTCATCCGAGCACCCTAAAAGGCATCGGCGATGATGCAGCCGTTATTGACCAGGGAAACGGCCAAGTAACTCTTGTCACCACAGATATGTTAACCGAAGGCGTTCATTTCGATTTGGGCTATGTACCGCTTAAGCACTTGGGATACAAAGCAATATCCGTAAACCTCTCCGATATTTGCGCAATGAATGGTCGTCCAGCCCAGGTTGTTGTTGGGCTAGGTTTATCCAATCGATTCTCTCTGGAAGCAGTAGAAGAACTGTACGCAGGGATGAAACTGGCCTGCGAACGATACAATGTAGACCTGGTTGGAGGCGATACCACTACTTCGAGAGCTGGCCTGGTATTATCGATCACTGCCATTGGCACTGCAGCCAAAAACAAGGTAGCCTACCGTAGCGGAGCACAGGAAAATGACATTATCATTTTGAGTGGCGATTTAGGCGGTGCATATATGGGATTGCAATTGTTAGAGCGTGAGAAAGAAGTTTTCAAAGCGAATCCATCGGCGCAACCGGATCTGGAAGGCTTCGATTACATCCTTGAGCGACAACTTAAACCTGAACCAAGGTTAGATATTGTTGAATTACTGGATTCACTGGGGATTATTCCCACTTCCATGATCGACGTTAGCGACGGTCTTGCGTCGGAGATTCTGCACATTTGCAAGCAATCCGGATACGGTGCCGACCTCTACATTGAGAAAATCCCACTGGACCCTATGACGATTTCAACTGCAGATGCATTTAATCTGGAGCCTGTAACCTGCGGAATGAGCGGTGGTGAAGATTATGAATTGCTATTTACCATTAAGGCAAGTGATTTCGAAAAACTGCAAAACAATCCCCTGATAACTCCTATCGGTCACATCACGGGTAAAGGAGAACGTGCACGCTTAATTACTCCGCAAAAAGAAGCTATAGAAATCACTGCGCAAGGGTGGAAGCACTTTTAATGCTTAAATCAGTGCCTTCTTTCGTATAATAGAACGAAAATCTTCTCCTGTTACCTTGCTCTGCGCCCAGGCATCAAAATCGAAGTATTCGAAAGCTGTTTTCTCGAAATTATCATCACCAATCAAACGGAATTCATCAAGCAATGCCGTGTACACCATGTGCTCTTCCTTTTTGTCTCTGGTTTTTAAAATCCGATTGATAAAATGAAGGAAAATGTTTTCAAACTTGTAAACCCGATTACGCAAATTCAGGTAACGTTGGGTTGATTTAAGTGCATACGGAACCAACTGCTGATTACCTAATTCGAGATGGACGATCAGGTTTAACAATTGTGCAAAGCAATAGATATCTTCTGTTTTTTCAATTTCAATACTATTCAGTAATTCGTTCAACCATTTCAGCGATTCCGACATTTTCCGTTCGCCAAAATACATGATAGCAATATTCAGACAGAGATAAGCTTTGCGTACGTTGTTGATCCGCTCACCATATAGACGCAACCCATTTTCAATTATTGGAATTAGTTCAATCCCCTTTTCAAAATCACCGGTTTGAGCATATAGTGTAAGCTCTATGCTTGATGTGCTGGAAAATAATTTAATATCGAGATCCTCATTGCGTTTAAGCGCAAGTTTCTCGGGCAAGGAGCGCAGTTTATCGAGGTAAATAGCAACATCTCCAAACTTTTTTAAGCGACTCGAAATATAAATGATGTTGGTCAGCACTGAAAAGTAAACATTGGGCTCCTCGCTGAATTTATCGGTGTTATTCTCAATATGCTCTACATTCTTTTTGAGGTGCAAAAAACTGTTTTCATAATCTCCGATACTGAAGTAATAAGCCGAATAAATATGATAATAGAGGTATTTCGTTTCATAGAACAAAGCCTCATCCTCGCTCTTAATAAGCACATTATCGATGATCGCTTTGAATTCGGCTAGTTCGTTCTGACTACGTGCCTTGCCTTTACGGTTTAGGATATAGAACAACCTGCTTTTTATACTCCAGAACTCATTGTAGTTCGAAATTTTAGCAAGAGTCAGTCGATCCTGTTCCAGAATCTCGATCAATTCCTTTTCTCCTGTTTCTGTGTAGTTATCCTTTTCAATGAGCATTTTCTCCCACATTGAAATTTCGAGGAGGGTAGTATGTTTATCGTACCGTTCCGCCAGCCTTCTTGCGCTTTTGAGCAACTTATGACTTTGTCCGTACAAAGTCTTTTTATAAAGAATTTCAGCGCAATGAATAAGCTTCTTTAATTCGGCATCGATAGAGCTATTGGCATGGTAGGCATCCAGACTCTTCAGAATTTGTTCATAGAGACGGTTCTTTGCTATTGAGAACTGATTGATGAAGGCCTGATCTTTGAACTTCCTTTTGAGCTGCTCCTCATCGTATACATCCATTTTATCGATAGCATCAAACAGGATCTCATAATTATTGGCTTCACCCAAAGTATGCCTGGAACTAAAAATCTTGAAATACCGCTTTTCCGGCTTGGTCAAAGCCTTTATCAAACGATGTAGCTGGTCTGAAGCGATGTTAGACATGTATATTTATTTAAGATTTTTGTTTTGAAGCAGGCCTTTGAAGCGTAATTATTCCACTCTTCGGGCCCTATTCAAATAGCTGGTCTCTGCCTTTATTTACAGGGATATAAAGAACAAAGCATTCTTATTAAATATACGAAAAACCATGTATTAGAACTGAAAGAAATAAGCACTATTCCGTTACCTGGAACCGCCATAGACATGTATAAAAAAAGCCCCGGAAATCCGAGGCTTTACTATCGATAGAAAATCACAATCAATTTGTTGTTGGCGTAGGCTTCTTATTACGACGCACACCCGTATTATCATAATCTGAATCATGGCCGGTATCTGTAACACCGTTTTCACCCCCACCGGAGCTGGTATTCGTTTCGCCTTCGCCACCACGAACAAGCACAGGATTCCCTGCAGCATCAAGTGGCCCCATGTACTCTTTCTCGCAAGAACTCAATGAGAGCGCTCCGATAAAAGTTGCCAGTATGATTAAGTTCTTTTTCATAAAGTCAGTTACATTACTTCTGCACTTACTGCTTCTACGTACAAAATTAAATAAAAGTTCCTCAATTCTGCAAACTTTCCTCAAAATTATCTGCCTGTAACTGTCCTGCCCCAGGAATAATGAGCTCAACGCAAGTGCCCGTAACCATACCTTGCTCATTACTAGTCTCATAAGGACCAACAATCCGCAGGTTTTCATTGGTAAGCTTTTTTAGAACCGCCAATCGCCCACTATTGATCTGAATTCCCCTTGAAACATGGTCGGAGCCGTTGTTTTGCTTGTTTTTCAGACTAGTAGTGATCCCAATTCCATCGTCGGTAATAGTGATTCGGATGGAGCGCTCCTCAAATGGCTCAATCCTGATCCAGATGGTTCCGTGCTGCTCATTGGGAAGGATTCCATGCCAGATTGCATTTTCAACGTAGGGTTGCAATAGCATTGGGGGAATCATTACTCCTTCTGTATCGATATCTTCATCGATATACAATTCATAAGAGAATTTATTCTTAAAACGCATGTTCTCCAATGAAAGATAAAGTTCCAATCGTTCCAGCTCTTCATTTAGGGTAACAAGATTTCCTGTAGATGAACTATCGAGATTTTTGCGGATTAGTTTTGCAAAACTGGTGAGGTAACGATTCGCTTCCAGTTTGTCTTGCTTATTGATGTAGTACTGAATGGAGTTGAGCGCATTAAAAATAAAATGCCTGTTCATGCTCGCATTCAATGTTTGCTGCTCAAGACTCAATAGTTTGGATTTATAAATGAGTTGTTCGCGTTCTGTTTTCTGTTTTATCACAGAAATCCTCCAACGGTAAACACCGATAACAAGGCCAATTACAACCACTGCAACCAAAACGAAAAACCACCAGGTTAACCAGAACGGCGGTGTAATTACAAATGAAAACTCTGCAGGAGCCGACGACCATACATCGCTACCATTACCTGCAATTACCCGAAATGTATATTTTCCGTATGGAAGATTGGAATAGGTAATAGAGCGCAAATCCGTTACAGGCGACCATTCTTCATCAAATCCGGCAAGCATAAACCGGTACCTAACCTTGAGTGGATTGGTGTGACTGATTCCGGTAAAATAGAAGGTGAAATGATTTTTGTTGTAAGGCACAACCAGATCTTTACCGAGTCCTGTTTCCGGATCAATTCCGTTTGCATATTTTTTCCAATCCACTTGATCAAAATACATGCGGACATCATCAATGTGGATATAAGGTTCAAACAGATTCCCTGTGCTTTTTCGCTTGCCGGGATCGTAATTGACCAATCCGCCATCTGTACCAAACCAAAATGAGCCTTTCGAATCTTTGTATGCCGCATTCATATTGCTCTCCAGTCCGCGCACACCCTCAAGCCGGGAGTAGTTTCTGTATTCTACCTTTCCGGTGCGCATGAATTCGTCGGCCATCAATTCGTAAATGCCATTATTGGTGCCCACCCATAGACGATCCTCATCGCGAATTAAAAAATTTATATTGTTTGCGTTAACACTTTCTCCAAGATCTACCTTGCTGAATATCCCTCCCGAAAACAAATACAAACCAATCTTGCTGCCTACCCATAAACTATTTTTCCCTGCACTGGTGATGCAATAAACGGTGTTATCAAGAGAAGGATCTTCGTGTTGAAAAAGTTTAAATTCTCCTCCTTTCATCCGGTACATTCCCAAAGCACTCCCCAACCAGAATGTGCCGCTCTCATCTCGGAAAATCCCCCGAATGTTTCCGCCTACCAAACCTTCATTGTCAGAAAAACTTCTGAATTCATTATTACTAAATCGTGTCAATCCATCTCTGTTTCCAATCCACAAAACACCGGAACGATCGGCATACAGTGAGGTTACCTTGTTCGACAACAATCCGTCTTCTTTATAGTAAGAAGTAAACTTTTTTCCATCGAAAACAGATAGTCCTCCCGATGTGCCAAACCAAATCTTCCCATCATTTGTGCGTGCCATACTCCACACGGTATTGTTCGCTAAGCCATCTTCATCACTGAACACTTTATACTTACCATTTGCAATGCGTACAACGCCTTCACCATACGTCGCAAACCACATGTTCTTGTCGCCATCTTCAAGAATAGCCATTACAAGGTCACTGCTAAGTCCCTCTGAAGTCGTATACGTTGTGAAGGCCTCACCGGCTAGTTTCATGATGCCTTTCCCATCGGTACCGAACCAAATATTTCCTTCAGTATCCTGACCAATGAATTTGATATTGTTATTGATCAAGCCTTGTTCGATGCTAAAACTTTTAAAAGTCCTGCCATTGAATTTACTGACCCCTCCTTTTGTTCCAAACCACACTTGCTGATCACGGTCAACAAACACTGTTCGAACTCCGTTATTGATCAACCCTTCTTCGTTGGTATAATTGACAAATTCCAGATTATCCTCTTCATGAAAGACGCCTTCATCATAGGTTCCCATCCATAATTTCCCATTGGGATCCTCAGTGATGCAAGAGACATTGTAATCCGTATATCCATTGATGGATAAAATGACAAAAGCATTCTTTTCAAAATCAAAGCGAAACAAGCCGCTGCGTGTTCCCACCCACAAATCGCCAGCCTTGTCGGAGAAAACCACCCTTACATTTGGGTCGGCTAATTGTTGCGAAGCCCCATAAAATTCCAATCGTTCTCCTTTTCTGCGTGCTACACCTCCCCCTTCAAGAGCGAACCAGATACTTCCCTCTTTATCTTCACAAATTGCAATAACATTATACCCGGAAAACTCATCCGGAAATCGGAATGCCTTAAAATCAACTCCATCGAAAAGCGAATATCCACCAATGGCTCCAATCCACATTCTCCCGTCGGACGATTGAAAAACAGAATAAAGCTGATTGTCGATCAGTCCATCTTTTCGGGTGTAGTTTTTAAAATTTATGCCATCAAAACGGCTTAATCCTCCAAAAGTAGCGAACCACAAATACCCTTTTTTATCCTGCACCATTGCAGAGACCTGCGATTGAGCCAGGCCTTGTTCGGTGCTGTAATTGATAAATGTGAATTGCTGTGCGCGTGCACGCATTGAAAGCAACAACAAAAGAAAAAAGCCTGAACGAAGCAGGCTTTTCAATATGCGTTGTTGTTGATTCATCAGATTGTATTGATACGTTGAAGAAAATCGGTGAGTGTGCGACGTGCAACCGGAATTTGTTTTCCGTTGCTCAAAATAGCGATATTTCCTTCACTGCGGGTAAATCCTTTAAGGTGATTTGCAATATTAATAATATGCGACTTATGAACCCTGAAAAAACTACCCTTATTGAGTGATTCTTCGTACACCTTAATGTTCTTGCAGGAAAGAAATTTCCGGTTTTCGGTCATGTAGATCATCGTGTAATTATCCGATGCCTCCAGGTGAACAATTTCTTCGTTTCGAACCATCATAAAGCCATCACGAGTTGCCAATGAAATCCGGTCATTTTCCTTATCGTTATGCTTGTCTTCCTGAGCAGCCGCTCCGCCTTGTTGTTGCGCTATCTGGTACTTTAATACTTTATTCACAGCATTGCGCAGATCATCGATGTTAATGGGCTTTTCGATATAATCTACAGCATCCGCTTTAAATGCTTTTAACGCGAACTCTGAATGCGCAGTGGTAAACACAACTGAAAAATCGCGCACCGGCATTGAATCCAACAACGAAAAACCATCTTCTTTTGGCATTTTTATATCCAGGAAAACAAGGTCCGGCTTCTTTTCACTGATCAGCTGGCGTGCCTGTTCGGCAGAATCTGCCATGCCAACAACTTCTACTTCCGGGCAAAAGTCGTCGATGATCATTTTCAAATTGTTCCTGCAATAGAACTCATCGTCAACAAGGATAGATCGGATTTTCATAGGATCACGTTTTGATTCAGTCCGAATTTACGCGACGAAAGCCTTTCGGTTTTCATGAACTACTGAAATGTAGTAGTCATTGATTGAATGGAAGTGTTTTATTTTCAATACATTAAATCGGAATTATCACAAAACAGCACAATTCCTTGGTCGTTGATCCATAAAAAAGTACCGCAGGAAATTTAAGGATTAATGGATGTCAAATCACCCACCAAAGCAATCACATGTTTTTCATGCGTTGGGTAAAATCGGGGACCCGGTTACGCGCAACAGGAAGTTTTACTCCACCTTTTAAGACGGCATAATAGCCATCTTCTGAAATGTATTCAACCAGCTCATTCATGTTTATAATATGACTTTTATGAATGCGGTAAAATTTTGCGGGATTCAACATCTCTTCATAAACACCTAAAGTGCGGGTATCGAGATAACGTGATCCATCGGTAAAATGCAACATGCTGCAATTTCCGTCTGCTTCCACATAACGGATGTCATCATCTTTTACAAGCTTAATTCCTTTTGCATGAGAAATAGTAATCTTGCCGGAAGGTTTGTTGTGAATGATATCCTCTTTCAGTGTTTTTAAGGTGGAGGCGTATTGCGTATAATTTTCGGGATACGCTTCAAAGGTTTTTGCCGCTTCTACCAATTTACCAACGGCCATTCGTAGGTCTTCTATATCAACCGGTTTTAACACGTAATGAATGGCATTGGCATTAAATGCACGAACGGCATAATCTTTAAATGCGGTTACGAAAACAACGAAGAATTTCTCCTCCCGCAATTCTTCCAATAAATCGAATCCTTCGGATCCTGACGGCATACGAATATCCAGAAAGACGACTCGTGGTTTGAGTTCACGGATCATCTTTCTGGCAGTATCCACTGTGCCTGCTTTTCCAATTACATTTATTTCCGGACAATACTCCTGAAGGAGCATCTGAAGATTTTCGCGTGCGAGATCTTCATCGTCGACAATAATTGCTGTAAGTGGATGCATAGCGCAACAAGAGAGAGGTTCGAATGTAACCATTTTTTTGTCAAATGCTACCGCACACCCCAAAATGGATTCCGTAAACTAGACAGCCTCAACCTATTAGTAGTAATCGGAGTAAAATTGTTTGTCGCCAAACCAAAGCATATGAAAAAGATTGACCCTGAAAACAATGGTTCTGCCTTTAACAACGATTGGCTGTTTACAGACAAAGGCTATCGCAATCCGGTAATTTTCATTCCGCCTCTCAGGCCGGTATGGCCTCTCTGCTGATTTCCTTTTCATTCTTTCGTCTGCGTTCCATTGTAGCTTGGATTGAACATCCGCGCTCCATGGATTCTGCCCAACAGGAGAAATCGAAAAACCGAAATGCACGTGCTTCGGCCGGATCATTTTTCAGCCAAAGTAATTCACGTGAAAAGCGTTCCAGATTGAAAATGCGGGGCTGGCCTTTGCCTTTGAAAACCTTCGAGCGTACGTAGGTGAGTATATGTCGCTCCGTGTGGCCCAGGCTTCCCTCTTTCTCCATGCGACGTTGTACCGACCGAAAAGCGTAGTACACATGATCCCAATTACCAAGTTCCAGGTGTAGGATTAGGTAATACACTCTGCAAAACCCTACCAAGGAACGATCGAGGTGTTCGAAGCGTTCTGAATAAACTCTGTTAAGCAGTTGTAAAGCTTGTTTGTATTCACCGCAACAAAACAACATGGTGCTCATTCGTATCCATAATTCCATTCGTGTCTGGGCAGTCATTGCAAGCGCGTTTTTTTCCATTTCCTTTAAAAGATAATGGGTCAATTCAGCGCCCTTTTTCAATTCTCCCCAGGAATAAAACAATTCCAGTTCGAGAAGGTGGATTGCGTTTGCAATCTCAAACTGAAATTTTATTCCGGAAAAAACAGGATGCATGGAGGGCAGTCGTTTGAGTAAATTGATTTGGTGAATCACATCCTTTTTCTCCCCGAGTTTTATTGCAACACGCGCTTTACCTTCCAAACAACGAATATGACGCATTGGAAAACGAAAGCTTTGATCGCGCCGCACACAAATTATTTCAATGGCCTGCGAGTAGGAAGTATACGCACCGCTCCAATTCCCCATCGCTTCGGCACCGATTGCCTGAATTATTGCAAACAAATACCGACCTATTGTTGTGGAAGGTTTTCGCGATTCTTCCTGCTCCAATAATGCCAGAATGTTTCGTATTCCGGCATTGCGAGTGCTCTCGCTAAGGTTTTTACGCATGATGGCCAATTGCATTTTTACAAGCCAGCGTTCCATTCGGTGTTGCTCATGTAAATCATCCATCAGCTTTTCTCTCAGGCGGAAAAGGGTTTCCATACGCTGTTCAAGATCTGTTGGACCGAGATGGTCTTCGAAATGAAAATCGAAATTGCGATCACTAAGTTCAAGTGCAGGTAAAACCAGTTCATTGGAAAAAACAAATTCCTCCGCCCTGCGGATCGATTTTTGCATTTGGTTTCGCAATCCGCGTGCGTTAAGTAAATCACATTCCGATAATAATTCAGAAGTGCGGTTTACAAATCCAAGATCGCGCTGCGAAAAACGCATGGTTCGCAGTAAAATAAAATACAACTGATTTTTCGCAGTCGAAAAATAATCGAGTAGAGGATCACCCGCAAGTCGTTTCCTAACCTTTTCGTCGGTAGGATCATCAATACTACAAATCAAACTAAATAAACGTTTGTAATTGTTTTCACCTCCTTTAGCATGTATGTCGGCATACTTGGAAAAGTAACCTCTTTCCTCCCGCGACATCGACTGGATTAATTGAAACAAATCTTCATTTGGACGCATATCGAATCTTTTACTGGTTGGGTGGCAAACCAATAAAAAGAGATTGATAAAAAATGTCGAATTGTAAGAATGAAAGAATTTTGCGCAAAAAGTAAATCGTGATTTACGTGGCGTTTCCTTACAAAATTTACCTCAGGTAACAAAAAGTAAATAAATAATTAGCGATTATACTAATTGCATTAGCACTAAAAATTTCAGAAAAGAAATCAATTGGCACTTCTATTAGCCAGCGATGCTAATGGATTTATGCTTCTGCACCATTTCCTGAGCATGTTTTACCATGGCAGTTTGGTCGTATTCGCACTCGGCGTACAACTCGGCCTGTGTGCCATGGTCTACAAAACGATCGGGCACACCCAAACGGCGAACCTGAGCGCTGTAGCCGTTGTCGGCCATGAACTCGATCACTGCACTTCCCATTCCGCCCTGGATGCAACCGTCTTCCACGGTGATCACTTTTTTGAATTTGGTGAAGACTTCATGCAAGAGGATTTCATCGATGGGCTTGGCAAAACGCATATCGTATACCGCAGCAGAAATGCCTTGTTCGGCGAGTTGTTCTGCGGCTTTGAGGGCATGATTTCCGATCGGACCAATGGTGAGAATGGCAATATCTTCTCCGTTGCGCACTTTGCGTCCGGCACCGATGCTGATCTTTTTGAAAGGTGTTTTCCAGTTCACCATTACCCCTTCACCGCGCGGGTAACGGATACTCCATGACCCCTTGCACTCTTCGAGTTGGGCGGTGTACATCAGATCGCGCAGTTCTTCTTCGTTCATGGGAGAGGCCACGATCATATTGGGAATACAACGCATGTAAGCGAGATCGTACGCACCGTGATGCGTGGCACCGTCTGCACCAACCAATCCACCGCGATCGAGACAGAAAATCACATGCAGTTTTTGCAATGCAACATCGTGAATCACCTGATCGTAGGCGCGCTGCATGAAGGAGGAGTAAATATTGCAGTAGGGAATCAATCCCTGCGTGGCTAATCCTGCCGAAAAAGTGACGGCATGCTGTTCTGCAATCCCTACATCAAATGCGCGGTCGGGCATGGCTTTCATCATGATGTTGAGCGAACATCCGGAAGGCATTGCAGGAGTTACCCCAACAATTTTATCGTTGCGCTCGGCCAATTCCACAATGCTGTGACCAAACACATCCTGGTACTTGGGTGGCTGGGGCGATTTGGGGGCGATCTTGATGATCTCTCCGGTATCCTTGTTGAACACTCCGGGTGCATGCCAAACGGTGGCGTTGCCTTCTTCGGAATGCTTGTAGCCTTTTCCTTTTACGGTTACGCAATGCAGAATCTTCGGGCCGGGAATGTCTTTGAGGTCCTTCATGATGCGGGTCAGGTTGATCACGTCGTGACCATCGACCGGACCAAAATAGCGGAAGTTGAGCGACTCGAACAGATTGCTTTGTTTGAGCAGTGAGCCCTTGATCGAATCGGAAATTTTTTGAGCGATGGCCTGGGCGTTGGGGCCGAACTTGCTCACTTTCCCCAGCAGGTTCCAGACTTCGTCTTTGACCTTGTTATACGTATGCGACGTAGTGATATCGGTTAAGTACTCCTTGAGCGCCCCCACATTCGGGTCGATGGACATACAGTTATCGTTGAGAACCACCAGAAGATTACTGTTAGTAACACCTCCATGATTCAGACCCTCAAAGGCTAAGCCTGCTGTCATGGCTCCATCGCCGATTACTGCAATGTGCTGGAGATCTTCCTTGCCGAGGTACTTATTGGCCACGGCCATTCCCACTGCGGCGGAGATGGAAGTGGATGAATGTCCAACCCCGAAGGTATCGTATTCGCTCTCGCTGCGTTTGGGGAAACCTGAGAGTCCCTTATAGGTCCGGTTGGTTGGGAAAGCATCGCGTCGGCCGGTTAGGATCTTGTGTCCGTAAGCCTGGTGTCCGACATCCCACACCAACTGATCGTTGGGAGTATTGAAAGCATAGTGCAGGGCCACGGAAAGCTCCACAACGCCGAGACTGGCACCGAAGTGTGAATTACCGATATGGGACACCACATCGATGATGTAATCGCGGAGTTCCTGGGAGATTTGCGGGAGGTCCTCCTCCTGGAATTTACTGCGCAAATCGAGCGGTGAATCAATCTGGCTTAAAAGCGGACCGGGTTTAAAATCGGGCATTGTTGGGGGTTTGGAGAAGGGAGAACAAAGATAGGGCTTTTTTGTTCGGGGTGGCATAGAAACGACACCCGCTTAAGTGTAGTATCTGATCCAGTTCCTATTTAGGATTTTTTAAATATTCAGCAACACCTCAGCCAATTTCAAATCGAAGGACGTTGTGATCTTGATGTTTTCGCGGTTGCCTTCTACAAGGTTGATGTGAACACCTAGTTTCTCTACTACACTGGCATCGTCGGTGAAGGAAGGATAATAGTCCTGCGCATAGGCACGATGGATCAGTTCCGCATCAAAGCACTGTGGCGTTTGTACCAAGCGATAATGCGAACGATCAACGGGACGGGTACTTTCGCCAAACACCTCGCGCACCGAATCCACCACCGGTAATACCGGAATGGCATTGCCTTTCTCTGCAGCAGTTTCGAGAGCGTAACGAATGGTGTGTTTGCTTACCAATGGGCGCACCCCGTCGTGGATGGCTACCAATCCCGATTTCGGCACCTCCTTTAAGGCATTCTTCACCGAAAAAAAGCGTTCTGCTCCTCCGGCAACGAGTGTTTGCTCCACCGGAATCTTTTTCATTGCCGCATGATTCTTCCAGTAGTCGATGTACTCTTCGGGCAAAACCACCACATAGCGAAAAGTGGGATCCACTTTGTGAAAAGCCTCAATGGTATGATGCAAAATCGCCTTGCCGTGGATGGGGAGGAATTGCTTAGGCTGTGCAGAGGCCATGCGTTTCCCGGAGCCTCCGGCTACGATGATGATGGTTGTGGGGGAAGGGAGGTTTTTCACCACTAAGACGCTTAGGGCACTAAGGTACGCCAAGAATAGCTTTAACAAAAATTAGGGAGGCCGAAAGACCTCCCTAATTCAAAAATTTCGTGTTTTAATAAGGGGGCTTCGACTCCCCGAAGTTGATGGTCACTTAGTCCCTTTCTCCCTTTGTGGTTTCATTAAAAAAGGCACTTTATCCATTAACGGTCTCAATTAAATAATCAACATAGCATCACCATAGGAATAGAATCGGTATTCTTCCTTGATGGCTTCTTCGTATGCTTTCATTACAAAATCATAACCGCCAAAGGCAGTAACCATCATCAACAATGTGCTCATTGGCATATGGAAGTTGGTGATCATGCTGTTTGCAATGGAGAAATCGTATGGCGGGAAAATGAATTTGTTCGTCCAGCCATCGAAGGGCTTGAGGAAACCGTCGGTTGAAACGGATGTTTCGATTCCACGCATTACGGTTGTTCCAACAGCACATATACGTTTACGGTCGGCTTTGGCCATGTTAACCGTATCCGCGCAAAGAGCAGGAATAATTACCTGCTCAGATTCCATTTTATGCTTGGTAAGATCTTCTACTTCTACTGTGCGGAAGGTGCCCAGACCAACATGCAGCGTTAGCTCTGCGAAATTTACGCCTTTGAGTTCAAGACGCTTCATCAGTTCCTTGGAGAAATGGAGTCCTGCAGTAGGAGCTGCAACTGCACCTTCATGTTGTGCGAAAACCGTCTGATAGCGATCTGCATCTTCCTTTTCCACTTCGCGTTTGATGTATTTCGGAATTGGAGTTTCTCCGAGGCGCTCAATGGTTTTTTTAAATTCTTCGTACGGACCATCAAACAAGAAACGAAGTGTGCGTCCGCGTGAAGTTGTATTGTCGATTACCTCAGCAACCAGCGAATCATCGTCGCCGAAGTACAGTTTATTTCCGATACGGATTTTACGTGCAGGATCTACCAACACATCCCAGAGGAGGCTCTCACGGTTCAATTCGCGAAGCAGAAATACTTCGATTTTTGCTCCGGTTTTTTCCTTGTTACCGTACATGCGCGCAGGAAACACTTTGGTATTGTTGAGAATCATCACATCACCATCTCCAAAATATTCCATGATGTCGCGGAACTTGCGGTGTTCGATGGTCTGCGTCTCACGATTCAACACCATTAAACGGCTTTCGTCGCGGTTGGCAGCAGGATGGTTAGCGATGAGTTCGGGGGGAAGTTTAAACTTAAATTGACTGAGTTTCATGCGTTTAATTAAGTTACTATTCGATTGAAGGGGCGCAAAGATAGACTGTGCCTACCCCCTTTGTCAAGCATTTGGGAGAATATATTTCGAAATCACCGGGCGAAGCAATTAAGAGGCCTTCAGGCGAGAGCGATATTGATTACCTTTGTGCTCTGAAAATTACATCCTTGAATACCGCTAAACGCCACACCATTACTGCCGCATTGCCCTACGCAAACGGTCCCTTGCACATAGGTCACATTGCAGGAGCATATCTTCCTGCCGACATATACGTGCGTTACCTCAAAATGCGTGGCGAAGACGTGGCCTTTATTTGNNGTGCAGCGATTACAATCCGTGCGAAAAAAGAAGGTATTAGTCCGAGGGAGATCATCGACAAGTACCATTCCATCAACAAAAAAGCATTTGCCGATTTGGGTATTGCATTCGATATTTTTCACCGTACGAGTGATCCATTGCATCATCAAACCGCACAGGATTTTTTCATTCAGCTGGAAAAAAACGGGGCTTTTACTAAAGAAACATCTGAGCAGTTTTTCGATGAAGAGCATCAGCAGTTTTTAGCCGATCGTTACATAACCGGAACCTGTCCGAAGTGCGGAAACGAAAACGCATACGGTGATCAGTGCGAGAAATGTGGTTCGTCGCTGAATCCGACGGATCTTATCAACCCAAAAAGCACGCTTAGCGGAAAAGCACCTGTTCTGCGCAAAACCGAACACTGGTATTTACCCATGGAGCGTCATGAAGCATGGATCAGAGAGTGGATCGAAAAAGGAACGCTCGACGGAAAGCCGCATCATGATCCGAAAGAATGGAAAACGCATGTTGTGGGTCAGTGCAAAAGCTGGATCGATGCCGGTTTGCAACCACGCGCCATGACACGCGATCTCGACTGGGGAGTAAAAGTTCCGGTTGAAGGCGCAGCCGGAAAAGTGCTCTACGTTTGGCTCGATGCACCCATCGGATACATCAGTGCCACCAAGCAATGGGCAAAAGACAAAGGAAAAAACTGGGAAGACTACTGGAAATCGCCCGATACCCGTTTGTTGCATTTCATTGGGAAAGACAACATCGTTTTCCATTGCATCATCTTCCCGATCTTGCTTAAGGCACACGGCGAATTTTTGTTACCTGAGAATGTTCCTGCCAATGAGTTTTTGAATCTCGAAGGCGATAAACTATCCACCTCCCGCAACTGGGCAGTATGGGTACACGAATACCTCGAAGAACTTCCCGGCAAGGAAGATGAATTGCGTTACGTTCTAGCATCCATTGCGCCCGAAACAAAAGACAGCGAATTCACCTGGAAGGATTATCAGGCAAGAGTCAACAACGAGCTCGTTGCGATCTTTGGAAATTTTGTGAATCGGGTGGTAGTTTTAATGGAGAAATATTATCAGGGAATTGTTCCAGAAATAAACGGCTCCATCAAAACCGAACAGGAGAAAAAATTATTCGGAGAGTTAATTCCCTCACATTGGAAATCGCTTGAGGACAACANNCTGGAAGCTCATCAAATCGGATACTGAACGCACCAAGGAAATTCTTTTCAATGCATTACAGATATGTGCACAATTGTCGGTTGCATTTGAGCCCTTCCTACCCAACACCAGCAACAAACTGCGTGGCCTGTTAAACATTGCTCCTATTGATTGGAAAAACGCAATAAATGGAAATCTTGTTTCTTCCGGACATACTCTCGGTAAACCAGGACTTCTCTTCGAAAAAATCGACGATATTGTGATTGAAAAACAGATGTTGAAACTGGAAGAAAGTCGCAAAGTCTACAAGGAACTCACAGCACCTTCTTCAAGTACGGTGAAGACCCAAAAATCAGATATCACCTTCGATGAATTTTCGAAGATGGATATTCGTGTAGGCACTATTTTGGCTGCAGAAAAAGTGGAAAAGGCGGATAAATTGCTCAAACTAACTGTCGATACTGGAATTGACCAGCGCATGATTGTTTCCGGAATTGCCGAACATTATACACCGGAGGAAGTGATTGGTAAAAAAGTAAGCGTCCTCATCAACCTTGCTCCCCGTAAAATCAGAGGTGTAGAATCGAAAGGAATGATTCTGATGGCAGAAAACGCTGAAGGAAAGCTTTGTTTTATTTCGCCTGTAAATACGTTCGACTCAGGGTCGGAAATCAGATAATTCGATTTCTAAACTGATTTTGCCTTAATATTGATTCATGAGTCAAGCAGCTGAATCCACGCTTCCCTATTATCCTTTTGAAGTACGCGTTTACGATGCTGAAATTATCATTGCTGAGTTGGTTCAGGAAATTGAGGCTGTAGAAATCGAACACATGCACGCACTTACAAGAGCACTTGAAGAAATGGGTGAGGGTAAAAAGTGGAAAGTGGTTACAGTGATCCACAATTACAGCCTTTTGGATACCAAAGCAAGAGAATACGCCTCAAGTGAATACGCACAACGGTTTACCATTGCAAATGCGATTGTTGTCACCTCGCTTGCCACACGAATTGGCGCGAATTTTTTTATCAATTTTTCCAAACCGCCTCGCCCAACCAAAATCTTTAACAAAACTGAAATGGCGTGTGAGTGGTTAAAGAAAATCAGTTCAGCGGAGCAAGATTAGCCGGTGCTTTTTGGTATTCAGCAGGAACAATTCCTGTTAAGGAACCAAGGAAGGCTACGATCAGTTGGTTTTCGTCCTTTGTGACTTCCTTATTCAATTGGAGTTTCGCCATAATGTCAACTGCTTCTCCCAGGTCGCTTATCGATCCATCATGAAAATAGGGCCATGTCTTTTCGATGTTACGTAAGGAAGGAACTTTAAACACATCCTTTTCAAATTCCTTTTTGGAAATTGCCATCAGTCCGATATCATCGACCTTACTCTTTGTAAAATCCCGGTAATCGCCATGCACACCAAATTTCTGAAGCATTGTCCCTCCGAGTAATGCGCCGTTATGACAAGTTGCGCATCCTGTTTCAATAAAAAGATTCAATCCGTCTTTTTCATTTCTGCTTAATGCCTTGAGATCACCACCAAGGAATGTATCAAATCGTGAAGGAACAATCAATTTGCGTTCGAAAGCAGCGATGGCATTTTGAATATTCTGATAAGTAAGTGGATCACTATCATTTGGAAATGCTTTTTTAAACATTTCTGCATACATCGGAATACCCTTCAGTTTGCGAACCAGAAAATCTTTGGAAGGAATAGCCATTTCAACCGGATTCAAGATCGGCATTCCTGCCTGTTCTTCTACATCAGAAGCTCGTCCATCCCAAAACTGAACACTGTGCAATGCTGCATTTAATGAGGAAGGTGAATTGCGCCCCCCCCTTTTTCCGGCATCTCCCAATGATGTTGCTTCATTATCGACTCCCCACTTAGCTAGATCGTGACAGGAATTACAGGAGTTTTTCCCGGTAAGTGAAAGTCGTGTATCAAAATACAGCATATGTCCCAATTCCACTTTTTCGTTGCTGACCGGATTTGCGGGATTTGTAGCCACTGCAGGCAATGCCTTAAACAATGAGCGTGCTTTCTCCAGTAAAGCTTCATCGGCAGCTTTTTCATCAGCACGGGCTTGTGCAGCCGCTTGTTGCGCTTTTTCTTCTTCGGATGGCTCTTGAGAGCAGGCGAAAAATAAAGTGATTAAAAAAGAAACCAATAGGAGCTTATTCATGATTCAGGAAAATTAATCTCACAAAGTTAAGCTATTGAAAGAAATGAAAAGCGACCAAAGTCACAGATGCAAGTGTATTTCCAAAAAAGCCTTAAAAATCAGCTTGACGTAATACTTTGTCATTTTTTGATTACAAATTACCGAAGCGAATTCAGTTTCAACTATATTCACCGTGATTTTTCAATGCGGAACCTACTTCTACTCCTTCTGTTCTATCTCCCTTTAAACCTTGGCGCGCAATCAGCCAGAGAGGAGTATGTGCGTGGAATGCAAATCGCCTTATCCAAGCCCGATTCTGCACGCGTCATTTTCGAATATGCGATTGCCTTAAGCCGAAAAGAAAAAAACGACAGTCTGCTGGCCCATTCACTTTTCGAGTACGGAAAAGCATGTTATGAAACATCAAAATATTCTGTTGCTGCCAACGCCCTTGAGGAAGCGCATGATATTTATGAAAAACTGAATCGTAACAAAGATCTCGCACAGGTTGAACTCTCATTAGGAGCCTTGTTCTCTAAATTAGGAGATCATGATGTAGCCGGTAAACATTACATCTCTGCCAAAAGACGATTTGCTGCGATGGGGAACCTCAGCGGTGAACTTTCTGCCGACAATGCCATTGGGGTAATGTATTTTGAAAAGGGAGATTTCAAAAAGGCCGAGGATATGTTTCGTGATCTGAGACAACGAACTCCTGCCAATGATCCTTCCATGGAGGAATTACACGGTAATCTGGCCATTCTGTTTTTCTATACCGGTGGGTTGGATTCCTCTTTGTGGTATTTCCGTTCTGCGATGGCCTTTAGCGAAAAGGAAAACAATACCGATAAAGTTGCTGTAAGCTGGAACAACATCGGACACGTTTACCAAATGAAAGGCATGCCTGATTCGGCTATGATCTGTTTTGAGAAATCACTTGCACTGTACCGATCCATCGACAGCAAATCGGGAATTTGTCTGGTGCTTGGAGGAATTGCACAGGTTCATTACCGCAAGAAAAATTATGCGGTTGCAAGAAAATATTTCGAGGAGTCGCTCGAGATAAGCACAAGTCTTGGTTTAAGAAATTTTGCCGAACACAGCAGTATTCGTCTTGCACGAGTGGAAGCTGAAACTGGTAATTATAAAAAAGCATACGATTTACTAACCCTTCATCTTAGCTACCGCGATTCTTCCCAGGATGAAAAAAGCGATCGTCTCATTGAAGAAATGCAGGCACGTTTCAACATGGAAAAAAAAGAAGCGCAAATTGATTCACTGCGTCAGCAACAAATTCTAAACACGTTTCAACTTAAAGCACAGGAAGAAGAAGCAACAAAAAGAAAATATCTGATCTACGGATTATTATTTATTGTTGTTCTCGTTGTGGTTTTCGGTTATTTCATTTACAAAGCCTACCTGCACAATAAGCAAACCAATAAACTTCTCACTTTACGCAACCAGGAAATTGCCCAGCAGAATAAAGAAATTAAAGACTCCATTCGTTATGCCAAACATATTCAGGAAGCTATTCTTCCCAGTGATGAATGGTTTAAAAAATTGTTTCCTGACTCCTTTGTGCTCTACAAGCCGAAAGACATTGTAAGCGGAGATTTCTACTGGATTGAAGACTGTACGGATAAATTACTTATTGCTGCAGTTGACTGCACAGGTCATGGTGTACCGGGTGCATTTATGAGTATTGTTGCACACAATGGATTAACAATGGCGGTTAATGTCAACAAACTTACTCGTCCGGCCGAAATTCTTGATTATCTCACGCTACATGTCAATACGATTCTTAGTCAGAATCTCGAATCGGCCACGGTTCGCGACGGCATGGACATTTCATTGTGTGCGATCGATAAAAAAACAGGAATGGTTGAATATGCCGGCGCCAACAATCCGCTTATCATTGCACGAAAAGGCCAGCAGGAATTGTTCGAGATCAATGCCGATAAGCAACCTGTTGGAAATTTCTCCGGTGTTTCTACCCGTCCATTTACACACCATGAAGTAAGAGTAGAAAAGGGAGATGTTATTTATCTCTTTTCAGACGGATATGCTGATCAGTTTGGTGGTGAGAAAGGAAAAAAATTTAAGTATTCCCGATTCAAATCCTTACTCAAGGAATTCAGCGGGAAATCCATGCAGGAGCAGTTGCATTTGCTTAACGCCCAATTTGAAAGTTGGAGAGGCGATTTGGAGCAGCTCGATGATGTATGCGTGGTGGGAATTCAATTCTAACAATAGCCGTCCGAATACTCCTGATTTTTATCCTTCTTTCGTTGGATAGTTCGCTCAATGGCTTACATTTGATTAGCACTAACCTATATCTCCCCTATGAGGCATTTTCTACTTTCGTTTGTTCTCTTTTTCTCACTCACAGCCCATGCCCAGATCGATATTGATCATACCGGATCTGACACGTACAGTGTATTTGTAGATTTTAACCAAACGGTAGCCCAATCCTTTACTCCAACCGTTACAGGCCGGTTAAACCAAATTGATCTTGATCTTGAAGCAGATTTTTGTGTGGACAATATTACCCTTGCTATTCGATTTGAATTGCGTCAGGGAGCAGGCACAAGCGGTCAGATTTTGGACTCCGTTACCCATTTTCTGAGCCTTCCTATGTCAAGATCCATGTATGGCGTTTTCTTCTCGAGTTCCCCACAGGTTTGCGCCGGAAACATTTACACCATAGTTGCAGTAATACCTAACCAACCCTTTTGTGATATTGGTGCTTCTGCTTATCCTACTGCGAGATGGTTTTCAACCAATTCTGACACCTACGCCGGAGGTAACATTTTTTTGAATGGAACACCGGTCATTACTGAAGATCTTTACTTCAAAACCTATTACAACGATCCGTTTTTTGTAACCTTCACGCCTACCAATGCTACATGTCCGGGGGCATTCAACGGATCAATTACATCAACTCCCTCAGGCGGAATTGCACCGCTCACCTATTCGTGGATGCCATTGGGAGGAAGCAGTCAGAACCCAAGCGGACTAGATGCAGGAACGTACAGCGTAACTGTTACTGATGCGGTAGGTTGTACCATTTCTGATCCTGCTGTTACAATTACAACATCAGGGCCGGGGCCTGTTATCAGTTTTACAACCGTTACCAACCCCACTTGCTTTGGCGGATCTGACGGAGAAATCACATCTTCTGTAACAGGGGGAACCGGTCCGTATACTTATTTATGGAACGGAACTACTCCAACACAAAACATTTCCGGAATAACTCAAGGTTATTACGAACTTCAGGCGACCGACATCAATGGATGTACTGGCTTACTAGGTCAGACGCTGAATGATCCTGCAGAAATCATCATCAACTTCACAGGCACATCTCCCAACTGTCCAACAACCGCAGACGGATCAATAACCACTACAATTACAGGAGGAACAGGTCCCTTCAACTACCTGTGGACCCCGGGGAATTTTACAACAACCGGAATTAGCGGACTTATTGCAGGCACATATAGTCTCACTGTTGTTGATGCAAATGGCTGTGTGAAAATGGATGCTTATCCTCTAACTGCTCCTTCTTACTATATTCAAACCGGAACAATGGTTGTTCAGCCTGAAACCTGCCAACAGGTNNGAAATGGATCAATCACCGGAATATATGCATCCACTCTCAATCCACCTGTTACCTATGTGTGGTCGGCACCCAATACAAACAACAACCTGTTCAATGTTCCGGGCGGAAATTATCTGCTTACGGCAACCGATAATGCAGGATGTGTAGACACAGTAACCATCAATGTTCCCTCTCTTGGATTCACCCTTTCAATGAACCAATCTTCAACCCCTGCGTCCTGTACAGGTATTTGCGATGGTTCTGCAACTGTTTCTGCCAATGGGGGCACTCCTCCCTATTCTTTTGTTTGGTCGAATGGGCAAACAGGATCAGTCGCAACAGGATTATGTGCCAATACGCATACCGTTACCGTATCGGATGTAAACGGATGCTCCCGCTCCACGAACATTGGTATTGGTCAACCTGGGCCTTTCAATGTTTCTCCAACTTACACAGAAGCCACGTGCGGTGCTTCAGACGGTGCAATTTCACTTACGGTTGTGGCAGGAGGAACCCCTCCTCATACCTACTCATGGACAACCAGTGTTTCCGGATCATCTATAACAGGAGTTCCTGCAGGAAGCTATGGTGTTACAATTACCGATGCCAACAATTGTCAGAACTACCGCGTATTCTCACTCAACAGCGCAAGTGGGCCAAGTATTTCAAACGTACTTACCAGCCCGACTTGTTTCGGATCATCCAATGGATCCATAGATCAAACCATAACAGGCGGAACTGCACCCATTACCATTTTGTGGTCGACCGGACACACTGGTCCCGATCTGAACGCGATTCCTGAAGGCGTTTATGACGTGGAAATTTCCGATGCGTCCGGTTGCGTTATTTATAAAACTTACGAACTTTTTGCACCCGCGGCAATTGAAATTTTCCCAACCCTGACTAACCCTTCCTGTGGCGTCCCCAATGGTGGAATAACGCTAAATGCTTCCGGCGGAACATCTCCTTACACCTATGTTTGGAGTGCAAATGCTGGTGGAGCTGTTACGCCTGCAGTATCTCCACTTTCGGCAGGAATTTATTCAGTAACAATTACGGATGTAAATGGTTGTGCATTCTCGCAATCGATCGGACTCAGTAACGACAATGGTCCAAATGTTTCAACGGATGCGCTGATTCAACCCAGCTGTCAGAATGATGACGGAGCCATCTTTATCACAGCTTCAGGAGTACCCGGTCCCTTCAATTATTCCTGGAGCGGCCTCCCTTATCCACAAAACATCCAGGCCGACCAAACTGATCTTGCACCGGGAATTTATAATCTATCTGTTTATGCTTCCGGCGGATGTGAGTCGCATATGACCTATTCACTCACCGTAAACAACTCAAACGCTCAGGAAATTTGCCTGATCACTGTGGATTCCATCACGAATAAAAATGTTGTTGTTTGGGAGAAAACGGATGGTCTTGGTATTGCAGAATTCGAACTTTTCAGAGAGACAAGTGTCCCGGGTGTTTTTCTCAAAATTGCCACTATTCCGTACAACGATTTAAGTTCATTCAATGATGATGTGGCCTCCTCTTCTGCACATGCCTGGAAATACAAACTGGTTACCATCGACTCCTGCGGAATCTCTTCAAGAACCGTAGCCTCCCACAAAACCATTCACATGAATGCAGAACTTATTTCGGGAGGAACCGAAGTTGAATTGATATGGGATAATTACATTGGATTTTCTTATTCGGATGTAAACGTATTGCGCAATCATAACGGTACCGGATGGGTGGTGATTGCAACCTTACCCGCCACACAATTCACCTATACCGACAACAACCTTCCTACTAACGGCACACTTGAATACTCGGTAGAAGCAATTCCAACATCACCCTGTGTTGCAAGCCGTGCAATTAACCACAATACTACCCGCTCCAACAAAGGTTCTGTAGCTGCACCGGTAGGGATTTCTGAAAACGAAAACCTACAACACCTAAAGATTTTCCCAAATCCTACATCAGGAATTTTCCGAATTGAAGGCGTTTACTCAACTGAAGAAAAAATCAACATAGAGGTTTTCGATATGACAGGAAGAAGTGTTTATTCTAATTTGTTTGTTGTTTCCAACCAATCCATTCAACTGGATCTTTCCAATTACGAAAATGGTCTTTATTCTATTCGGGTTTCAACTGTTTCAGCAAGTACAACGAAATCTTTAGTTATTCAGAAATAACTCTTTAAAATTTAATTAAAACGGGGCAGCTGTTCAGCCCCGTTTTTTCGTCTATTTTTTTACAATCATTTTTATCCTAAAGCCTCGTTTTGATGAGGCAGATTTCTTTTTGTCGTAATATTGTCTGGCTGTTATTTGTAAAAAATAACCGGTGTCCTGCCAGCTTCCTCCTTTTACAATCCCTTCCTCAGAAACAAACTCCGCAACATTTCCCGCCATATTATACATCCCGAAACCATTAGGCCAATACGAACGAACCGGGGCGGTAATGTAGGTATCATCTAAAGGTGCCCCATCAAATGCCGAAGCACCCGAAGGAACATAACGAAATACTTTTTGTCCTCCGCAACTATCCGGAATAATTGATGCTTCATTTATTTGCGAGAAATTGGCCAGATACTCTCCTTTTGCATTTCGAAGGTAATGTCCTCCCCATGGAAAAATTGCACTATTCATTCCACCTGATGCCGCATTCATCCACTCTGTCTCGGTTGGTAATTCGAATAATACCTCCTTATGTTTCCGTTTGGGATCTGCATTATACCGCTCAGTGAGCCAAATGCAAAACATTTTTGTTTGTTCATAGCTTATGCCAACAACCGGATAGTTCCGATATGCAGGATGCCGCAAATAATGCTCAACAAAAGAATTCATATAGGCATGTTTTTCGATCCATACAGTTGTGTCGGGAATTGCTTTTCGTAAAGAATTAGTGTCTGCCTTTTTTACCAAATCGTATAAAAAACTAACATATTGGAAATTGCTAACCTCTGCTTCTTGCATGTAAAAGTTCTCAACTGTGAACTCAGTTCCTTTTTCACCTATTGTCTCTTGTATAGGAGCCATTTTCACTGTCCCTCCCGGTATCCATTTCATCATCTTTTCGATGTAACTGGCATTGATAATTTCCAGTTTATCCTTCGACATTCCTTCAAAAGGAAGCGCCAATAAAAAAATTCCAGCTAGAATAATCTTCATGTTCGATTTGTTTACACTATAAGCAAATTGCCTCATTCGGTTACAAACCTGATCCTGTAACCGAATTATTCTTCTCAAAAGAAGTAAGGTAATTGAACGGCCGCTAAAATAGCTGCTAATAACCAGCACATTAACTTGAGAATCTCAGCCAGAAAAATGGCATTGGGCGAGTAAAAAAAACATTTACATTTGACCCGCTAACTAGAAAAATTATGGCTACCAAAACTGTTGCAAAAAAGGCCTCTTCCAAGGCTTCTTCCAATGGCTCCGGTGTTCATGCAAAGATCAAGGCTTTCATGAGCATGGTGAGCGCGAAAAACCCCAACGAACCTGAGTTTCTTCAGGCCGTACAAGAGGTTGCAGAAACGGTGATTCCTTACATCGAGGCGAATCCCAAGTACAACAAAGCGAAGATCCTCGAGCGTATTGCCGAGCCTGAGCGTGTGATCATGTTCCGTGTTCCCTGGATCGACGATAAGGGAGAATGGCAGATCAACCGTGGTTTCCGTATTCAGATGAACTCTGCAATCGGTCCCTACAAAGGCGGTATCCGTTTCCATCCTACAGTTAACCTTAGCGTATTGAAGTTCCTTGCGTTTGAGCAGGTGTTCAAGAATTCACTTACTACACTCCCAATGGGTGGTGGTAAAGGTGGTTCCGACTTCGATCCTAAGGGCAAATCAGATAACGAAATCATGCGTTTCTGCCAAAGCTTCATGACTGAGCTTGAGCGTCACATAGGTGCCGATACCGACNNTCCTGCAGGTGACATCGGAGTAGGTGGCCGCGAGGTAGGTTACATGTTTGGTCAGTATAAGCGTCTGCGTAACGAGTTTACCGGAGTACTTACCGGTAAGGGTATCACTTTCGGTGGGTCGTTGATTCGTCCGGAAGCTACAGGATACGGTTGTGTATATTTTGCTGCAGAAATGCTCGCTACAAAAGGCAAGGATTTCAAAGGTAAGACGGTTGTTATTTCAGGTTCAGGAAACGTTGCTCAGTATGCAGCTGAAAAGTGTCTGCACCTTGGCGCGAAAGTAATCACCATGAGTGATTCTTCTGGTTATATCGTTGACAAAGACGGTATCGATGCGAAGAAACTTGCCTACATCATGGAACTTAAAAATGAAAAGCGTGCGCGTATCAGCGAGTACACTAAAAAATACAAGAGCGGTAAATTCGTTGCCGGAAAAACTCCATGGGCTGAGAAATGCGATATTGCACTTCCCTGCGCAACACAAAATGAATTGCACGGTAAAGATGCTGAAACACTTGTGAAAAACGGTTGTTACTGCGTTGCTGAAGGAGCTAACATGCCTTCTACCATCGATGCCATTAATCACTTTGTTGCCAAGAAGATTCTCTTCGCTCCCGGTAAAGCTTCCAATGCAGGAGGCGTAGCTACTTCAGGTCTTGAAATGAGCCAGAACTCACTTCGTCTTTCCTGGACCAAGGAAGAAGTTGATCAGCGTCTGCACAACATCATGAAAGGCATCCATGCTACCTGCGTGAAGTACGGTAAGGATGGTGACTTTGTGAACTACGTGAAAGGTGCAAACATCGGAGGCTTCGTTAAAGTTGCTGAAGCGATGATTGGTCAAGGCCACGTTTAATTCAGTTTACAACATCACGCAATAAAAAAAAGCCCCCGCGATGCGAGGGCTTTTTTTATTATCTTGAATAACAAAACAAGTTGTCATGATTCGGTTCTCTTTACTTGTGTTTTCAATCCTGACTTTATCAGCAGGAGCCCAGAAAAAATTCGGCTGTCTGAATGAAAAAGGAGAGCGGCTGATTTTTCCGGAGGAATGGCACGGGTGCAAATGCTGAGTAACAATCAATGGCGATACGGCTATATTGATACAACAGGCAAACTTGTTATTCCGTCCCAATTTGAAAAAGCATCTGATTTTCGTGACGGAGTAGCGTGGATCAAAGTGCCGGGTGGCGATTTTCAATTGATAAACACAAACGGAAAAATCATTTCGAAAAAATCTTACAAGAAAGAGGGGATGTGGTTTTTACACCGAAACTCGCCACCAACATGGAGCATTTCACCAACGGATTATCGCTTGCCTATACCAATCCCAACCGTAAGGGTTTTGGATTTTTCAACCGGGAGCATCAATGGGTGGTGAGGCCGACCTACGATAACGCAACCAGTTTTGAAAATGGTTTTTCCATTGTTGAAATGAATGGTCAAAAAGGAGTGATTGACATCACCGGAAAGATCATCATTCCACTCAAATACCAAAGCATATATGCCAACGCAATTACAGATGGTTATTTTGCCTGTGAGCAAGGGAATAAACGAGAATATCTCAACGCAAAAGGACTGCCCGTAACAACAATTGCTGTGGATTATTTATTATCGGCTAAAGGTCATTTGCTGATGCCGTACAAGTCGAGCGAAAACGGAAAAATGGGCTACCTGAACCGGAATGGAGATATAATAATTAAAGCAGATTACGAAAAAGCAGCCTCCTTTAGTGAAGGAAAAGCATGGGTAATAATTTAATCAGGGTTTAATCAAGAAGGATGTTACCCTGAGGAAAAACCCACCCTTCTCCTTACAACGCTTAACATGAGCCTTGAGTTCGGAGATGTTTTTATCGTTGAGTGAAAGTGCAATTGCCTTGCGGTAAAATTTTATGGCCTTACGGTATTCCCCACGCAATTCGTAGAGCGAACCATACTCATCGTAAACCATACTCTTGTTAATGCTATCGAGTACGAGGGCCTTGTTTAGTATGTTCTCCAATTCATCCAGACGACCTGTGTCACGGAGTAAATAAGCGTAATTCAGATATGTATGTGGAAAGGAAGGATCGAATTTCAGTGCGAGTTTATAGTGCCGTTCTGCTGTTGCAAAATCTGAAAAACGGTTTTTGTACAACCAACCCATGTGATTATGCGCCTTTCCAAATGAAGGCTCTTCACGAAGGATGTCTTCAAGCAAGCGCTTTCCTTCAGCAAGATTACCCTCATCCAAAGCTCTGTCGGCCTCCAAAAAAAGTTCTTCTACATATGAAATTGTATCCACAGTGCTTGTTGTTATTGTTAACCAGAAGACGAAGTCCGCCAATCAGGTTGCCTCAATTTACGGAAATTCCTACAATTCCCCATCTTTGCATTGAAAATGGGACTGATCCTTTGCATAGAGACATCAACAAAAGCCTGCTCCACAGCACTTTGCCGTGATGGTTCGATCATTGCCTCTGAATTCCTTTTTAATGGTGAATACCTCCATGCAGAAAGCCTCAATCCAATGATTTCGGATTTACTTTCCGGCTCTTCTGTTGCATTTAATCAACTGGACGCCATTGCTATTAGTCAAGGTCCCGGCAGTTATACCGGATTAAGAATTGGCACCAGTACTGCTAAAGGACTTTGTTTTGCGCTTGATATTCCGCTAATTGCCATTGACACACTTCAGCTTATCGCCAAAGCCGCAAAACAAGAGCAACCTGCCGACAGGTACATTGCTATGATGGATGCCAGAAGAATGGAAGTGTACACGAAAATTTTTGACACGAACCTGCAGGCAATTACCAAGGCAGAAGCGCTTATTCTGGATGAAAAATCCTTCTCGGATTTCAAAAAGGAATCGCTTACCGTTTTTTGTGGCGACGGAGCACTAAAAGCAAAGTCTTTATTTGAGAAAAGCAATTTCATTTTTTTGCCCGAGATTCATCCCAAAGCTGAATTCATGGTTGAACTAGCGGAAGAAAAATTTTCTAACGGGCAATTTGAAGACACCGCTTATTTTGAGCCTTTTTACCTGAAAGAGTTTCACACTCCTCAGCCAAAATCCTGATCAAGGATCCCCGAATTATCCGGTATACTTTTGTACAGCCTCCGATGAATAAGTAGAGCGTTCAGAATAAAAAAGCCTGCAGCAATTACCCAGGCAGGAAATACTTCATCAAAACTTATATGTCGCGGCGATTCATACATTAAATACGACCATGCCTCCATAACGATCGCTGCAATGATTGCCGAATAATGCAATACACGTAGTTTATGCCTTGAAAGAATCAGGGACAAACTAAAAATGATGAGCAACAAAGGGAAAAACAATAAGGAATAAATTGCAGTACTTTTTGTATGTATGACATAATGCGGAATTGAATTTTCCGAATAATACAAAAGGTCTGACACTCTAGATAAGCGAATCCAAAATCCGGATTGGATTGAAAAAAATGCGAGTCCGATACACAACGGCAGGACAATCCAAAACAAAGGAAAATATTTCAACTATTTATTTAGTTGATTACTTGTTTTCAGCGACAGCAGGACTCAATTTGTCCAAAAATGCTTTTAATGCCGTCCAATATTCTGCGTTATTAGCAGTACTTGGCCACAATGCTGAAGAACCGTGAACGCCTTCTTCACTGGGAGTAAATACCTGCTTGGTGGGAGATGTAACACCGGAAAGCACCTTGTCGATGTCCTTCATTTCCTTTTTCGCTCCTGTTGCAAAAACAGGTTTATCAAGCCCGCTAATGCTTTCGCTAAGATTGGTACCCTTAAGGTATTCTCCGGGAGAAAATGCGACAACAGCGCTTACCTTTTCGTTGCCCTTGGCGATTTTAAGTGCAAGCGAAGCGGAATAGGATGAGCCCCAAAGAATGATCGGATGATTGGTTTTCTTATGAACGAAATCGATTGCTGAAAGAATGTCTTGTTCTGCATCGGCATACTCGCAGCTTTTCTTATCCTTCTTTGCGCGACTCGCTGTTTCGTTAATCATGTCGTTGCATTTATCCCCAGAACGCTGATCGATTGCAAGGCAATTGTATCCCATTTTATTCAGCTCTTTTGCAATTTCACGGTACTCACCACGACTATATCCGGCCTGATGACAAAGGATGATGTAATCTTCAGAAGGAATAACTTCGTAACTGCTAGCCGAAATGGTTAGTCCATCGGTTGATGGGAATTCAATATGACCAAAAACCATAAAGGAATCGCGTGGAGCTTGTTCAGTGATTACAACGGTGTCCGTCTTAACAATCACTTCTTTCTCAACCGTAGTATTGTTTCCTCCGCAGGAAAGGAGTCCTGATACAGCAAGAAGAGATCCGATTACTTTTTTCATAATGCTTTCGTTTTCTTTAAACATAAAAAACCCCGAACCGAAGTCCGGGGTTGTATTATTCTGCAAGTATAATAACCTTGTTATGGTTCACCTCAACTACTCCTCCGCCAACATCAAAGGTTTTTTCTCCTTCGTTGGTTGAAAGCTTAACCACTCCTTTTTTCAATGTGGTAATGAGCGGTGCGTGGTTTTCCAGAATTCCTAATGATCCGTCTTTACCCGGTAAACTTACTGCAGAAGCTTCACCGGAATAAAGATTGCTATCGGGAGAAAGAATATCAACTTTCATAATTCATTATTTACAACAGTTCGGCTAAGCGAGCTTTCGTCGGTCTGTATTATTTCGTGGCGTCTGCCATCATTTTCTTTCCTTTTTCGATCGCTTCTTCAATCGTTCCAACAAGGTTGAATGCTGCTTCAGGATATTCATCCACATCACCATTCATGATCATATTGAAACCTTTGATCGTTTCTTCGATAGGAACAAGTACACCTTTCAATCCCGTGAACTGTTCTGCAACGTGGAAAGGCTGAGAAAGGAAACGCTGTACGCGACGTGCACGGTGAACCACTTTCTTGTCTTCATCAGAAAGTTCATCCATACCAAGAATCGCGATAATATCCTGAAGTTCCTTGTAACGCTGAAGAATCTCCTTAACACGCTGAGCGCAATCGTAATGTTCGGAACCAACGATTTCAGGAGTAAGAATTCGTGAAGTAGAATCCAGTGGATCTACTGCAGGATAGATTCCCAACTCAGCAATCTTACGACTCAATACTGTTGTAGCATCAAGGTGAGCAAAAGTTGTAGCCGGAGCAGGGTCGGTCAAGTCATCTGCAGGCACATATACCGCCTGTACAGAAGTAATGGATCCGCGCTTGGTAGAAGTAATACGTTCCTGCATTGCTCCCATCTCAGAAGCAAGAGTTGGCTGATAACCAACAGCAGAAGGCATACGACCAAGAAGTGCAGATACCTCAGAACCTGCCTGGGTAAAGCGGAAGATATTATCAATGAAGAAAAGGATATCGCGACCACCGGATTGTTCATCACCATCACGGAAATATTCAGCCATAGTAAGACCTGAAAGTGCAACCCGCGCACGTGCTCCGGGAGGCTCGTTCATTTGTCCGAATACGAAGGTAGCCTTCGACTCTTTCATTTGCTCAGCATCGATACCGCTCAGGTCCCATCCACCGTGGTGAAGTGAATCCATGAATTTATCGCCATACTTCACAATTCCTGCTTCGATCATCTCGCGCAGAAGGTCATTTCCTTCACGGGTACGCTCACCTACCCCAGCAAATACAGAGTAACCGTCGTGACCTTTTGCAATGTTATTAATCAATTCCTGGATAAGTACGGTTTTACCTACACCGGCACCACCAAACAGACCGATTTTTCCTCCTTTTGCATAAGGTTCGATCAGGTCAATTACCTTGATACCGGTAAAAAGTACTTCAGTAGAAGTAGAAAGATCTTCAAAACGCGGTGCTGGACGGTGAATAGAATATCCATTTGCCTTGCTTACCTGCTTAATTCCATCAATCGCATCTCCAACAACATTAAACAGACGACCCTTAATAGCATCTCCAACAGGCATTGTAATAGGTGCTCCTGTAGATAGCACGGATAGACCACGACGGAAACCATCAGTAGAGTCCATAGAGATTGCACGAACGGTATCTTCACCGATGTGCTGTTGAACTTCAAGGACAACTACCTGTCCATTATCTTTAGTGACTTCAACGGCATCGAGAATGTTTGGTAGTTTTACTCCATTATCAAAGGAGATATCGACTACCGGTCCGATTACCTGTGCAACTTTTCCGTAGACCTTGTTTGACATTGTATTGAGGATTAAATGATTGTTCCTTTTTCGGGCGCAAAGGTAGGAGAATTCCCCATTTCCAAAAGGTTCCTGTTAGTAAATTTATTTTCCTAATTTTGCGTCCCGTCATGATTCAGATTCGCCTTTGTTTTCACGGCGTTTATCGGTCCATTGGGTCCATTCACAGTGAAAGTCTATACCAGCCCAGAATCCTTTAAAGATGTTCGTAATCCGGTACTTACTACCGGAACCTTTGACGGTGTGCATAAAGGCCACCGTCATATTATCGATCGGCTACGGTCAATTGCGGATGAAGCAGATGGAGAAACTGTGGTATTTACTTTTTTCCCGCATCCCCGCATGATCTTATTTCCCGATGATACAAATCTGCGGTTACTGAATACCCAGAATGAAAAGATTGAACTTCTGGAAAAAGCTGGTGTTGATCATCTCATAATTTTCCCTTTTAGTAAAGAGTTTTCACGACTGAACGCACTTGAATTTGTAAGAGATATACTTGTCAATCAACTACATATTTCGCGTCTGGTGATCGGATACGACCATCAATTCGGAAGAAACAGAGAGGGTACGATTGCTCATCTGCGGGAGCTTAGCCCAATGTTTGGGTTTCAGGTTGAAGAAATTCCTGCTCAAATGGTAGACAGTGTGAATGTTTCGTCTACAAAAATACGAGCTGCCTTAACGGAAGGTGACATCGCCACTGCGGCTAATTTTCTGGGTTATAATTATCCCCTCACAGGCCTGGTTGTCGGCGGGCAACAGATTGGGAGAAGTATTGGTTTTCCTACGGCAAATCTTAAGATCATTGATAACCACAAGCTTATTCCCGGAGATGGTGTTTATGCCGTAAACGTGAGCATGAAAGCCGGACAATTTGGAGGAATGTTAAATATTGGCAGCCGACCAACGATCAACAGCGGAGCAAGTCAGAAAAGCATTGAAGTAAATATATTTGATTTTGAAGGCGAGTTATACAATGAACTCCTTAAAGTTGAGTTTATTAAAAAGATCAGAGATGAGCGAAAGTTTGAAGATCTATCCGGATTGAAACTTCAGCTCGAGAATGATCGTCTAAAGGCTAAAGAAATACTTTTCAGCTGATGCGCATTATCCTTTGTATTCTTTTCTTCACACCCTATCTCCTGCCGGCACAGCAGGACACAATGAAGACCTATACCAGCCTCGAATCTGCGCTAAAGAATCCTGAACAGGTTTACAGACTCAAACTACAAAAGCAGGAGCTGAAAGATTTTCCGAAAGAAATATTTCTGATGAAAAATCTTCGTCAGTTGGATCTAAGCAAAAATAAAATCAAGGTCATTCCTGAAGAGATTGGTCAGCTCACCCAATTGGAAGTGCTCGACATTTCCCGCAACAAAATAATCGACATACCCTCAACGATCGGGCAGCTGATCAACTTACGCGCATTAATTCTGAATCAGAATTTCATTGAAAGTATTCCTCCTGAAATTGGCCAACTGGTGAAACTTGTTTACCTCGATATGTGGAGCAATAATCTTTGGAATTTTCCGGAGGAACTGACGCAATTGAGTAATCTGAAAGAATTTGATTTACGCAATATTCAATTGAGTTTTAAGGAGCAGGAATTCATTAAAAAACTGCTTCCCAACACCAAGATTCATTTCTCTCCGGCCTGCAATTGCGGCAAATAATCAGGGACAAGCACCGGTGTGCACAACTGTTATTCCGTTCGAATTTGCGATGCATTCGTTGCAATACGTCTTCCCATCACAACCACAAACAGAAGGACAATCTTGCGGGCAAATCCCACTATGATTTCGTTTCATGGCACCATCGTAGCAATCCTGCTTTGAACAAGAAAGCAGCAATAGAAAAAATATAATCCGGATTCCGATTTCAGACATTGTTTTGGGTTAGGATGCGTAATAGTTTTCTTGCGGCTTTTTGAACGGATGCTTTTTCATGCAAAGAATAATTATTTGCTATTTTTTCCAATTGAGCATTTGCGGGAAGAAATACTGCACATTGCATCATTGCAAAAATACATTTTCCAGCAAATCGCCCATTTTCAAGGCTCAGGAATTTTTCCAGATATGGAAGTGCTTCCTTTGCACACAAAAGGGAAACTCCACTGTAATTTCCAATAGCTTCAATGACATAATCCCTCACGATAATGCTTTTGTCTTCTTGAACCAATCGTTCAAGTTCAGGCAGTAGCGGCCGCATTAATTCCACATTTAAGAAAGTGATTGCAGAAATGGCATGCATTGCTTCCCAGCGAGCACGATTGTCCTTACATTTTAAGAGTGGAAACAAATCATTAAAAAAGGGAGAAACTAATTCAGGCTTTTGCAATGCTACTTCCGTAAATACTTCTGCAGCATCAGCTGTTATTCCTTTTTTGTAAATCAGAAGTGCCGGACGAAGATTTTGCAATAACAAGGGATCTTTTAAACAACACAAAGCAAGTTCCTTATTCGGGGCATTCCCACGAACCCCCATTGAAGTTGAAAGTCGATCAATGGTTTTCATCACCGAAAATATCGTTTAACCAAAAACCGAACAGGTACATAAGAGCAGATTATTCCCACAATACCTACAATTCCCGCTACCCAAATAAAATCGAATGCTTTTAATGCAACCGGGTAATGATCGATTACAGCTCCCTCGAGAGGAATCAAATGAAGGTATTGTTGCGCCAAAACCAAAGATGCTCCAATAAACAAACCAATAAATCCGCCAAAAAAATTGATCATCAAGCCCTCTGAAAAAAAGATGGTGCGAATCATTTTTTTATCTGCACCCATACTGATCAACACGTCGATATCTTTTTTCTTGTCGATCACAAGCATCGTTAAAGAGGCAAGAATGTTAAAGCTGGTGAGCAACAAGACAAAAGAAAGCATGATCATCACAAAAAATTTCTCGCTCTCACTGACTTTATGTAAAATTTCATTTTGCTCGTAACGTGTCTGGATTTTGAATGCATCACCCATTTTATTCTGAAGGGATCGCTTAACCTGCTTAACATCAGAACCCTTTTTGAGGCGCAACTCATACGCAGAAACCGATTCTCCATATTCCAAAAGTGAAGCTGCCAGATCGCGATGAACCAGAATAGGCTTTAATTCGTCATCAGAAGATGATTCAAAAACGCCGGAAAGAAATAGTGTATGCCGGTTAAAGGGATCTCTGTTTACCCTCATTTTTTTATTTCTCATCGGCGCAAAAATGGTCACCGACTGGAATTCACCCGGACGATCAGAAACGTATAATTCGAGCGTTGCAGCAATGTTTACATCGACCATGCAGAAATAAAAATCCTCCATCTGCAATAGCGTATCGCCATCAATCATGTTTTCCCGGACATTGCTCACCTGCAAAAACTCAGGCTGAACGCCTTTAAGCAATCCATGCACGAAATTATCGCCATACTTCAGCACACACAATTCTTCCACAACTTCACTTGCCGCTTCAACGCCTTCAACCGATCGAATTTCAGCAATGGAAATAACATTTCGATCGAATGATTTTCCTTCAAGTGGTGTAATTCGGATATCCGAATCAAATTTCGAAGAGAGAGTGTCGACTAGTCCTTCAAGTCCGTTAATGGCTGAAAGAATAATTATCATAGCAGTAACGGCAAGTGCTATTCCCGCAACGGAAATCCCGGAAATGATGTTGATCACATTGGTGGATTTCTTCGAAAAGAGATACCGGCGAGCTATGAAAAATGGAGTGCGCAGATTTTTTTTCTGCAATTTAGGAAATATTCAGCGGCAGGATGTACCCGGTATAAAATGATCGGTTATTGCCAGTGTCTATTATTCATTTGCACTGTGCTTCCCTGGTATTTCCATTCTTTTCTGCCCGGACAATTAAACCGGTACCGCTACGGTGTGGACTAAACGTATCGAGATAATGAAGGATAAGAATGGGAATCAGGAACACGATGTAATAAACCGGGAGAATAATGAATAAGCCCTTCGACCATCCCAACATTTTCATTGGCCACTTCATTGCAAATTTCCAGGCCAATCGTCCGGGGATGCCATACGAATAATGGGCTTTTACCTTGCAAAAACCTGCGGATTTCAATTTTTCCTTGATCTCCTGCATGTTGTATCCGTCGCGAACATGTTCCCCGATAAATGATTTTCCATGGTTATTCAAAGCATCAGATCCCCCTTTGTCACTTGGTGTGCTGATGAGTAATACGCCTCCGGATCGAAGTGCTTTAAAAAAATTGCGAAATACCAATACATCCTCTTCGATATGTTCCATCACATCAACCGAAAGAATCAGATCATACGCCCCTTCATCATTCAGTCGGGTTAAGTCTGCAACCTTAAAATAAACATTGCTTCGACCCTGATCCCGAAAAAAATCATTGCAATCGGCAATATAATCGCGCTTCACATCCACTCCAAGAATTGTCCACTCCTTACTCAATCGGGAAAAATACCAACTGTATTGTCCAAAGCCACTTCCTGCATCAAGAATATGTGCATTCTGCGGTGCTGATCTGCGCCATTTGCGAATTTCCCTCTGTATATGCCAGGAACGTAACAAAACAATATCCAAGAGCCGGTAGAACACCTTTCTTAGTGTGCTGCTGCGGTTAAAGAAGGAGCCTAATGAATCTTTTACGGGATCGTAGTCCATCGGACAGCTGTCACTTTTTTAAAAGCTGATTGATTTCCTCAGCGTAATTGATGCTGTCGTCGAGGTAAAAAATGAGTTCGGGAACAATTCGCATTTGTTTTCCAATTTGCTGTCCCAGTTTGTAGCGAATTTCTCTGGTTTGCGAAACAATAAACTGAAATACCTCTTCCCGAGGCGGGCCGGCATAAATACTGAGGTAAACTTTAGCCACTGAAAAATCAGGAGACACGCGTACAACAGTTACCGAAATCATTGAACCACCAAAATAGACAGCACTTTCTCTTTGGAAAAAATTTCCCAACTCCTTTTGAAGAAGTGCAGCTACTTTGTTCTGACGTACGGTACTCATGGGCGGCAAAGATATTTAAAATATATGCACAGATGAGCCGCTAATATGCTTGTTTTAAGAACGATCTGCCTTAAGCGACTTAACCCATCGCTGAACAGTAAATCCAATGCGACGAATTATCCCTTTTGGTTTATGGTCAAGCGAAGAAGCAAACATTCCGTTATGACTTCCCTGCTCAGCAATTGTTGGGTGTGACCAATAGATAATCAAGTCTTTACGCTCACCCATCCACCAATCAATGGGTTTTTCTACCGGGCCTTTCTGTAACTCATTCAACAAAAATCCGGCACCCTCACGAGTAAGGTAATAGGCGCCTGCGCAACGTAAGCGATCGGCTTTGTAAAGGAATTGACCTTCTTTGCGCTCTGAACGCGGAACAAACATCAAAGTGGAGTTCTCCAAAGAAACCAGCATTGGATCTGAAAATTGATTCTTTGCATCCATTTCGGAAAGGAACTTATTCATCCAAACAGGAAACTCCTTATTAAGCAGCATATCGTCTTCAAGAATCAATCCACCTTTTTCATCAGAAGTTGCTATCCTTTTCCATGCTTCGATGTGTTTCATTGCACAGGAAACCTCCGGTCGAATTCCATACATTTCTCCGGTAAACATTCTCCGGATTTGTTCTTCTTTCAGATCCGGCAAATCATGTTCCAGTATCCAATTGAAAGGCATCGCAAAACTATCCAATTGCTGTTTCATGAACCGTTCGCGGTCTTCGTAGCCCTGGCGGACGTGGAGGATGTAAATTGGAATAGTGTGAACAGAAGACTGCATCATTTTGCAAATCTAAAGCTAAATCTTGTCCATCTAAAACATTGCCTGCATTTTCAAAAGAAATCATAATGATGGCTTAGTTTATTTATATTGCGTTGTATTCAATGCCCATGCAACTATCCATCCTTTTTTAAGTTGATTCCTTACCAAACAAAACACCGGAAAACTAACAGAACACCAAAAGTTTTTTGGGGGGTGGTTTTTCTTTTCATTTTAATTTTTTCCGGCAAGGCCCAACAACCTGCCTATTTCATAATGGGACAGGAACAATTTAAGGGTGTCAAAATCTACGATGTGATTCAGGATCGATCCCAGAATTATTATATATCCACCAATGAAGGAGTTTACCAATACGATTTCTATTCATACAAAAAACTGAATTGTCCGGACTGCAAGGGCAACTCCTTTTTCAATTTCACTTCCAACTCTTCCGGGGTCATTTATTGTAATAATCTCAATAAGCAGATTTATAAAATCGAAAAGGGGAGATTAGAATTGTTTTATGAGCTTCAGTCCGATGAAGAAAGTTCCGATTTAAGTCTTATGATTGCTCCAAATGGGGAGATATTGGTAAGCGGACATAAAATTGTAGTACTTGATTCCGTTGGGAAAGTCTTAACCCGCAAAATGATTTCATTGAGATACATTGGCCAGCCTTACATAAACAAAAAGAACGAAGTTATATATCATCTTTTCGGATCTGACTCGCTAATTATTTATTACAACAATAAAATTCGCTGTGAAAAATTAATCAGCTCATCCGAAATTTCTGCGGGCCTGCGGTTCTTTCGATTAGGAGAAAAAGAATTGGCAATTGATACTGAAACTAAAAATCAGTACAGCTACAATTCAACAACACAAAGCCTCACTCCGTTTACAAAAAACAAACTATTTGAACGAACAGAAGCATTTCGCATCTATGAAACCGGAGAAGATATATGGTTAGCCGGAACGCTTCCCGGGGTTTCCAGATTTCCAAAGAATAGTTATAAAGACATCATTTTCGAAGATTACTTTATATCTGATGTTTACCGTGATTCAGAGGGAAATTTATTATTCAGCACATTCGATAAAGGAATTTTTGTTGTGCCTGACAAGGATTTATATGATGTCATTTTTAATTCCAAGGAAGATCCTGTAGTATCCCTCTATTTTCACCCTGCATCCGGATTGATTGCAGGAACCTCACAAGGACATCTGATTCAGATCAAAGGACAACAATTAAACCTACTAAATACAAAAGGTACGCGTCCTATTGAAGTAATTGCAGGCAATCCTGAAGGGACAAGTATCTTGTTTGATAATGGACATATCCGATTGTATGATTTTAAAAAAGCAACCTTCAGCGACATCATTTCTGCTTCGCTAAAAGATGTGGTTGCAATTAGTGACCAGGAATATGTACTTGGAACAAATCGGGGAATCATCCGATTGCTCCTTATCAGAAACGGGAAATTCAACATTGAATGGGTTGAGGATGCAAAATTCAGAATCTATTCTTTAGAGTATCATCCTATTGAAAAATCAATATACGCTTCAACCTCAGAAGGATTTATTTGTCTTGCCGAAAACAATAAGGTTGGCAAAGTTCTGAATAAAGGAAATGATCATTACTCGAATTTTGTTCATTATTCAAACGGAATTATCTATTCAGCAGGAAAGGATGGATCGATACTCAAAATAAAAAAGGGGGAAATAATTGGGCGAATTCCCCTTACTAAAAAGGATGAAACTTTTGAAATTCAAAAATTCGCGATTTATAAGAACACCTTTCTGGTAAAATCTCCAAAAGGATTCGACCAATTCAACAGTGATGGAAAATATGTCCGTTCGTTGCAAAACACATTTTTTTTGCCTGAAAACCGAATCATTGATTTTACTGTGTATGGGGACTCTGTCTGGATAAGCCATGACAACGGCATTCAGCATTTCAATTTAAATTATCTGGACAAGCAGCAGGACAAGCCGGAGATTGTCCTGCAACAGATTACACTAAATGATAACCCAATCGCAATAGATAAGCCCGGAGAATTTGCAAACGATGAAAGAAAATTGAGGTTTGTGCTTTCATCGCCTACCCTTAAACATCAAAGCACAACAAGTTACAGCTTTAAACTCGAAGGTTATGATGAAAACTGGAATACACAAACATTCAACAACAATGAAATTACCTATACCGCACTGGCTCCGGGAAAGTACACCTTCAGAGCAAAGGCCATTAATCAGGAGAGCGAAAGTAAAGAGATAAGTTTTCAATTTAGCATTGCACTTCCTGTATACCTCAAATGGTGGTTCATGTTATTGGCCGGGGCACTATTTACCATTGCAACAATTTTGATTTACAAACGTCAAATCAGGATTCAACAAAAGAAATCGGCCCAAATTAATGAACTCCATTTATCAAAACTCGCTGCCATACAATCGCAGATGAATCCTCATTTTATTTTCAATTCACTGAATTCTATCCAAGACCTCATCCTGAAAGGAGATGTTGAGCATTCTTATTCCTACATCACTACTTTTTCAAATCTGGTAAGAAAGACGCTCAACTATTCAGAAAAAGATTTTATCGACTTTGAAGAAGACCTACAATTGCTTGAATTGTATTTATCGCTCGAAAAACTGAGATTCAAAAAGGATTTTAGCTATTCAATTGATCATAATGATATTGAAGACATACTAATACCACCAATGCTCATTCAACCCTTTGTTGAAAACGCTTTAATTCACGGTTTGCTGCACAAAGAAGGCGAGAAGAAATTAAGTCTGAAGTTTGAGTTAAAAGATGTACTGATTTGCGAAATTACCGACAACGGAATAGGAAGAGAAGCTTCCATGGCCCTGCAAAAAAGACAACGGGCAGGTCATGAATCCTTTGCAGGAAAAGCCATTAGAAACCGTTTCGAAATTTTGAGTGAGATTTTTGATGGAGAGTTCGATTACAGGCATGAAGACTTAACCGAAAACGAGCTAGCTACCGGAACTCGGGTTATTTTAAGAATTCCAATTAAACACAAATACTGATTCGTTGCTGAATAAAACAAATCCATTCATGAATTTACCGATTTGCGGTTAAGTTAAAACACGTACTTGCAGGCAATGAAGAAAATAAAAGCGATAATTGTGGATGATGAAGACAGCGCCAGAGATGTCCTCCACAATCTTTTATTGCGTTTTTGTCCGGAAGTAGAGATTCTTGCCAAGTGCGAAAATGTAATTCAGGCAGTAGAAGCCATTAAAAACACCCCTCCCGACCTCGTTTTCATTGACATCGAAATGCCGAATTATGCCGGGTATGAGATTGTGAAGTTTTTTGATAGCATTTCGTTCGAAATTGTCTTTGTTACTGCCTACGATAAATATGCTTTACGGGCATTTGAGATTGCTGCCATCGATTACCTGTTAAAACCTGTAGATATTGACCGCTTAAAAAAAACAGTACAACGTGTTTCGGAGCGTAAGAATTTACAGCAACAGACAGAACGCTTGGCGGTGCTACACCGGTCGATGGAAAGCAAGGAAATGAAAAATATTGTAATAACGGATAAAGGGCAACAACATGTAATTGCGCTTGAATCCATTATTGCCATCGAAGCAATGGAATCGTACTGCTCAATTCATACAACAGAAAAAAAATACACCGTAAGTAAAAACCTAAAGCACTTTGAAAATCTCCTAGAAGATTCTGAGCAATTTATTCGGGTGCATAAATCATGGATGATCGGGAGAAACCATATTAAAAAATACTCACTTACAGATCTCAATATTTTCCTGAGTAAGGGCTTAGTGGCCAAACTTTCGAAATACAAAAAATCCGGGTTTGAGGACAGTTTGAATAAATAATCAACACTCCTAAATATTGGTCGATTAAGATGACAACATTTTTCTTCAGGCCAAATGCGGCACCCCCCTCGAAATTAGCCATTTATGTCTCTAATGGCAATATTTACTACCTTGCAGCGTTTTCAAATCCGATAAACGCTTATGAAGCTGCTCAAGCGACTTCTTATTTACGCCCGGCCTTATCATCATTTTTTGCCGGAATACCTCATCTACACCTTTTTTGGTATTGTTTTCGGACTACTCAACTTTACAATGCTTATTCCGCTGCTCAATTTGCTTTTTGGGAATGGAGAACAAACCACTGTTATTCCTGCGGAACCCTCCTTTTCGGTTTCCATAAGCTACCTGATTGACTTATTCAATTATCATTTTCTGAGCATAGCCATTCTAAAAGGCAAAATGGCAGCAATGGCATTTGTATGTGTTATCATAGGCGCAGGCACGGTGCTTTCCAATTTTTTCCGCTATATGTCGATGCGCGTTTTGGTTAGGTTAAAATTAAAAATGCTCGAAAAGCTCCGTGTATCGCTCTATGATAAATTACTGGATCAATCACAACGTTTTTTCCATTCCCGCAAAAAGGGAGATATTCTTTCTACCCTCACGAATGATGTACAGGAGATCGAATATTCAGTCATATCATCCTTTCAAACGCTTCTGCGAGATCCTTTTGTGATCATTGCCTATTTCATTGCACTATTCTACCTTTCCCCCTCGCTTACTCTTTTCACGCTCTTCTTTTTTCCCGTTTCCGGAATTCTCATTTCCCAGATTTCGAAGCGACTCAAGAAAAAAGGATACTTCAATCAGGAAATGCTTGGAAAAATTCTGCATACATCTGATGAGAGCATTACAGGCATTCGCATTATACAGGCCTTTCGTGCCGGAGATCGTTTCAAAAAGAATTTCCGGGATCTCAACGGACAATTCACCCGCAGCAGTAAAGCGCTTTTTAACCAACGTGAAATTGCATCTCCACTTAGCGAACTTCTGGGTGTAATTGTAATTATTGTGGTGGTGATGTATGGCGGAAATCTTGTTTTGCAGGGAAGTCTCAGCGGCTCTATGTTTATTACTTACCTGGCTTTGTATTCGCAAATACTGCAACCTGCAAAAAACCTCGGCACAGCTATTACGAATATGCAACGCGGACTAGTAGCTACAGAGCGTGTGTTCAACATTATCGACGAACCAGTTTCCATAATGGAAAAGACGAATGCCATTCAAGCCGGTGATTTTTCGAACGAGATCCGCTTTGAAAATGTGGTGTTTGCATACGATGAAAGTTCTGTTCTGAACAATATTAGTTTTACAATTCCCCGCGGAAAAATGATTGCACTCGTCGGGAAAAGCGGATCAGGGAAATCAACACTTGCTGATCTTTTGTTGCGTTTTCAGGACGTAAACGAAGGAAAAGTTTTGATCGATGGAATTGATATCCGTGATATTACCCTCGAGAGTTTACGCGGTCAGATCGGGCTTGTAAACCAGGAACCCATTCTATTCAACGATTCAATACTGAACAATATAACCATGGGAGCAGAAGCCGACATGGAAAAAGTAAAATCAGCCGCGCGCATGGCGAATGCTTCCGAATTTATTGAGCAGCTGGAAGAAGGATTCGAAACCAAAGTCGGCGACAGAGGCTCGCGTTTGAGTGGTGGTCAGAAACAACGTATTGCAATTGCACGTGCATTNNCCACCGATTCTCATCCTCGATGAAGCCACTTCCGCACTCGATACCGAATCGGAGCGACTGGTTCAGGACGCATTGCATCATCTGATGGAAAACCGCACAACCTTGGTCATCGCGCACCGACTCTCTACAATTCAGCATTCAGATGAGATAATTGTGCTTGATGCCGGAAGGATAGCAGAGCGCGGAACACATGCTGAATTGTCTGCAAAAAACGGTCTCTACCGAAAACTTTGTGATCTGCAAAGTTTTGAGTGAACTTTTTCACTTCAAGTACCTCGTCGGGAAGAAATGCACACCGTAGTTATTTCAAGAAAAGAACAGTAATATTCGGTTCACAAAGTCATATCCACTGCTCACAAAAAAGGAACCGGAACATACTGGTATCTGCAATAGATTTGGTGAAAACAATTAATCGACCCAAATCTTTATGAAAAACATCCTAGTTTCATCTGTTTTATTCCTCCTTTCAGTAGGAGTAAATGCACAAGCCCTCGAATTTAATTTTGCTTCAGCAGTACCGGTAGGATGCAGCAATGCAAAACCAATTACAGATGGCGTGAAAAAAATTACAGTTGATCTTGCAACCGGAAATGCCGTTTTTTCGATGCAAAGCCTGAATTGCAAAAAAGACATTAAAGCAGAAAACCTCGGTGTAGTCAACGAAAGCTCAAAAGCAACGGCCTATTTCGATGAAAAGTCAGAAAAAGGAATCATCATTGAAGCAAATGAAAAAGCAGTTGTGTTTGAGAAAAATCAAAACGCCTATGTGGTAACCGGTGTAGGACATGTCGACAAAAAAATTGCGAAAACGCTTTCCATAGAAACAGAAAAAACCACTTATAATTCCGTGCTTGCTGATATACCCAATCTTATCACAAAAGCAAAAATCAGAAAAAAAGAGGCAGAGATGGCGGCTAAAATGGCCAAGCTTCCTGAAACAGAATACAAGGACGAATATGATATTTCTGGGATCTATTACTTGTCCAGAACTATTCACGATCCTAAAAGCGACAAGTATGTAAATGCCATTAATTTTCAATTCATAGTTGCAGAAAACAAAGCGCTCCTTCACTATCATGAAGGACTGAAGAACGAAGTATTTATTGAAGGAATCTATCGCAAAGCATTGCAAGCTAAATCGCTCTCCTACATATATTTCATGGGAGACAATATGAATTCGCTAGAGCCATTCGCCAACGAGATATTTATGCCCATTGAAAAAGATGTGTACTACGTATCAGGTGACCAATTTGGAACAGACACCCGTCTCGATTGCAGTTCCGTTAAGCTTACCACCAACAAAGATGCAAGCGGAAATATAATTCGCGACTATTTGATCATAGGTAAAGACAAAAAAAGAGTTGAAGAATTGAATAACAATCCTGAATTACTTGAAAAACTATTAATAAAGAGTTGCATTGAAATGTGTGAAGCCTACAATGTGGTTCGAGCCGGAAGAAATCCAATGCCGGGTGAAGGTCGTGTTGATGAAAAACTTGCAAGCGAGGCTTTTGAGTTAACCAAGAAACATGCTGCAAGTAAAAACTGGCCACAAAAGCTTGAATACTGCTATATCAAGAGCCCTGAATGGGTAATCATCCGTAATAAAGTGACAGGAGTAATTCTTTCCCGCTCTACCAGAGTAGTTGTTATAATGACTTCCAATGGAAAGTGTATGTGGGAAGAGATGGAAATTCGTCAGGATTATGACGGTGCTCAATTCGGCAAAACCTATTTCTATGGGAATTCAGGGAATATAGTTCCCGCAGAATGTACAGATGCAATGAAAAAGAAAAAATAACATATCATTTCCTTCAGGAAAAAGGCTGTTTCAATTGGAAACAGCCTTTTTTTATTGAATTATTTCTCCTGAAAACGCTTCCAGGACCTCATCTAAAACAGCATACACATCGGCAGGCTGCAACATTGTTACAAGGCGAGATCTGTATTCTTTAAAATGGGGAATGTTACGGAAGTAATTTGCATAGTGTCTCCGCATCTCAACAATTCCCTCGCGTTCACCTTTCCAACGAATGGAAAACTCCAAATGCTCTCGCGCTGCTTCAACACGCTCGATCAATGATGGTGGCGCCATCGTTTCTCCTGTTTCCATGAAATGCTTCACTTCACGAAATATCCAGGGATAACCAATACTCGCCCTTCCAATCATAATTCCGTCTACGCCGTAACGGTTTTTCATTTCGAGTGCTTTCGCAGGTGAATCCACATCGCCATTTCCGAAAATCGGAATTTTTATTCGCGGATTTTCCTTGACCTGACCAATAAGCGTCCAGTCAGCCTCTCCCTTATACATCTGCACACGCGTTCGACCGTGAATGCTCAATGCCTGCACACCAATGTCCTGAAGGCGTTCGGCAACCTCCAAAATATTTTTGGTATCATCGTCCCACCCCAACCGCGTTTTAACGGTTACAGGCAATTTAACAGCCTTTACCACAGCCTCGGTAAGGCGCATCATTTTCGGAATGTTTTTCAGGATTCCGGCACCTGCATCTTTACATACTACTTTTTTTACCGGACAACCATAATTGATATCGATAAGTTCCGGTCCTGCCGATTCACAAATTTGCGCAGCCTGAACCATTGAACTTTCTTCTCCGCCAAAAATCTGGATTCCTATGGGGCGTTCATAATCGAACACATCCAGTTTTTTGCGGCTCTTCCATGCATCGCGAATTAGTCCTTCGGATGAAATGAACTCAGTATACATCAAATCGGCACCATACTTTTTGCAAAGCCTGCGGAAAGGCGGATCACTGACATCCTCCATTGGAGCCAATAGCAAGGGAAACGCTCCCAAATCGATATTTCCTATCTTTACCACTTCTGCAAAAATACGCAAACCATCGCCATCATGAAAACACCAAATATCCGTCACCTCAACCCTATGTTGCAGATGTTTGTGCTTTTCGGACTCATTTTCATTACCCTTTTTCTGGTCATGTTGCTGGGTAAATTAGTTGCTGATTGGGGATATGGTATCAATCTTCTCGATCCGGATTTTGCCAAAGACCCCTCTGCCGAAGGCGTTACTGCTGTACAACGCTGGCTAATGGTATTGAATCAGCTCGGATTTTTTCTCATACCAGCCCTGCTGTTCGGGCAAATGATGTATTCGGAAGAGCAATCCTACTTCCCGCTCAAAAAACCAAACCTGATGCAATTCGGACTCGCAATCGTATTGGTATTTGCAATGCAGACTCCAATTGATTTTTTACTCCGATTAAATTCATCATTACCTCTGGGCGATGAGGTGATGAGTGATATTAATGAGATGGAAGTAAAAGCCGCGTTCATGATAAAACAACTGATAGGAGAAGGAAGTTTTGCCGATGTTGCGATAGCAATGATTATTCTCGCAATTATTCCGGCCATCGCAGAGGAATTTTTCTTTCGCGGTGTACTACTTCAAACTTTCCGGGCATCCTTCCGCAACGCTCATCTGGCAGTATGGATGACCGCAATAGTTTTCAGTTTTATTCATATGCAATTTCTTGGATTCATTCCAAGAATGATGCTCGGCGCATTACTGGGTTATTTGATGGTATGGAGCGGAAGTATCTGGCTTTCTATAATCGTTCACTTTTTCAATAATGCCCTGGGAGTATTTCTAATGTTTCAATTTGGTGCAGAAGTAAATACAATCTCCCAACAAGCAGAGACCAATTGGCTAATGCTTTCTGTGGGTAGCTTATTTACCATCGGTACGATCTATTTTTTCCATCGCTTCCGACTTAAGGATCAAAACCATCAAGAACCCTTCAATACATTTGAATAGCAAGCGGCTCACGCTCTATCAACCGTTGCGGCACAATAGATCGGATTACTTTCATTCGTTCTTTGGATAAAGCATCTTTCTGATCCAAATCAACATACGCAACACCATACAATTTCATACTCCACTCATCGCGAAGTGAAAGGATACATTGCTCAATTGCATCCTGAACNNCCTGAACAGCAATGTAAAACGCATAGGACGTTGCATTGTCATTTTGCAGGGAGATCACTGCATCTTTACAAATAAAATATCCTGCGCCGGTTTGTTGAACCATAGCGAGACGATCCTTCCAGAATTCTTCTTCGTGTTTACGGCTATCATCCGCTTTTATTTCTGACCAATTCTGCAGGCAAATTTCTTCATTTACAAAATCCATTTCTGCAAGACTCCTTTCCCTTTTAGGATTGGTCAGGAAGTCGCGTAACACAGCCTTCAATTCCGGAATGGTTGTAATTTTATCTTCCACCAGTAATTGATTGGCAGCATTGATGCGAATATCCAGAACGTTTCGCTCGTGGATTTCCTTTTCAATTTCTGTCTCCACCTTTTGAGGCAGTCTTCGAGCTATTCCTTCTTCGGTTTCCATTGTAGTTACCAGCAAAAAAAACACCAGTAAAAGAAAAGCAATATCAGCAGTTGAGCCGGCATTGATCTCAGAGTTTCGGTTGGTCTTCATCGTTATTGGTTTACAATAGAAACTTCAAACAAAAACTTATAGTGTATATTCCTTCACTCAATGAACCAATGGCTGCAAACCAAAATCTAACGGTAAAAAAAAGCCCATCTTAGTGGATGGGCTTTTAATTTCAAAACAAAAAACAAGATTAAGGCTGAACGCGTTTTCTTGTTGTGGAATAGTTAATCTTTAACGCATCAACCTGACGCAATTCGTGCTTCACACGAGAAACGATACCCATACGGGTCTTTTCATCAACTTTTAGAGATGTAGTTACGAAAGGAATATCCGTTTCATTACGCTCTGTGCGTTTGCGGATCACGAATGGTCCAACATCAGTTGCCTGAGTTGCAATCTGATCATCGAGCTGAATGCGAGGCTCGGTTCCATACATGCTGCGGTAACGCATTGTTGCCGGCCCGATGTAGATGTAATCTACCAATGATTTTTTCTCAAGCTTGGTGATTGCTTCTGCTTCAGGTTTTTTGATTTCAATTTTCAGATCCACTTCACGCATAACTGTTGTTACCATGAAGAAAAAAAGAAGCATGAATACGATATCAGGCAAAGAAGCCGTTGAAATGGCGGGTGATCCTGAACTATCGTCTTTTTTAAATTTTGACATACGTTTCCTTTTGTAGTATTAATACGCAGGGATGTTTTTGGGCTCTTGTTCAGCAATACGCTGCGGAACAATAGCACGAATCACCTTGATCTTTTCTTTATCCGAGTCGTTGGAGGAGTTCCAATCGGTAAAATTCTCTCCATATACCTTTTGCGACCATTCATTACGCAGTTCGTTAATGGCAGATTGCATCTGATCCTGAACTTCAACATAACCCTTGTACGAGGTTCCATTATCGTTACGAAGAGAAATGATGGCGAGTTTAGGCAGTGTACGGAAGGGGCCTACTTTTTCAGCGGCAGCAAGTTTATCCTCCCAATCGGAAAGTTCTGACTTGATTACCCCTAATGAAGCAGCAGGTGTCTTTGGATTATCGATCAGTTGTTTGCGATTTGCAATTTCCTGGCGCGCTCTTTCAACAGTGATTTCTTCCATTAGAGGGAGATTCTCACTATTATAAGGGTTCGTAAGAAACTCTCTGATCTTCCCTTTGAGTTCACCGATTTGGATGTAATCGCTCTCAACCAGGAGCTGGTCATTCGAATTCAAATTCACTTCGAAAACATCGCGCTCGTTGATCTCGACTTCCATTTTATAATCCGGTGGAAGTTTTTGCGGCAGTGAGCGCACAATACCTTCATCGGTATCCATGGTAGTAGTTACCAGAAAGAAGATTAACAACAGGAAGGCGATGTCTGCCATCGATCCTGCATTGATCTCTTCCAATTTTCTCTTAGCCATAACTTATAAGTTTAAGCTGAAAAACGCTTTACCAGACCCCAAACCCAACCGGCCGCAATAAGAACTACTGCCAGCAGTCCGAAAATTGAAACCAGTTTGATAGAGAAATCAGAAAACTTAACGAACCCGGGATTAAACAATTCGGGGTCTCGGTATTTCCATGATTCAATCATTGCGTCGGAAGCAGTTACCCAACTGAACAAGACGATTGCTCCAAAAATGGCAATTCCAACAAGAAAGGGAATGTTGTTTCTCAAGTCAATGAACGTCAGGTAAACAGCAAACAGAATCGCAAAAATCAACCCCCCGTAAATCATATATATCGTGAGATTCATGGTAAATGTCAGCTTACCGTTGAAGGAGATGTTTGAGTTGATCGCATCAATATGACTATTGATTGCCAGCTTTTCATTCTCGTCAGCAGCACCGGCAAGCTTTCCTTCCCAGATACCGACATTTTCCTTGAGTGTTTTTTCTTCATCAGCAAGGTGACCGGGTCCCAGCACAGCGGCTGTTCCCTGCAGCATCAGAAGAATACCAAAAACAAAGCCCAGTACCATTAGTACGCCTTTGAAAATGGTAAGTATTGAGTGCAACTTAGTGTCTTTCATACAGATCGTTTTTGATCGTTAATAGTTGCCCGAAATTACTTACCGGGAAATACCTTGTGCTTAAGAAGGATATCCATGATAGAAATGGAAGAGTTTTCCATATCAATTACCAGGTTATCGATCTTCGACAATAAGTAGTTGTAGAATAACTGAAGGATCATCGCAACGATCAAACCACCTACTGTGGTAAGAAGTGCCACCTTAATACCATCCGCAACGATCTGGGGAGAGATGTTACCCGCACGAGCGATGTCATCAAAAGCCTGGATCATACCGATAACAGTACCAAGGAATCCGAGCATAGGTGCAAGAGCGATAAAGAGAGAAAGCCAGGTAAGACCGTTTTCCATCTGACCATTCTGTACGCTACCGTAGCTGATGATTGCCTTTTCAACGTTATCAGGACCTTCATCCACACGCATCAATGCCTGGTAAGCGATAGAAGCAACAGGACCACGTGTATTGCGGCAAATTTCCTTTGCAGCTTCAACTCCACCTGATTTAAGTGCAGCTTCAACCTTTTCGAGGAACTTCTCAGAGTTACCTGTAGCCATGTTAAGGTAAATAATACGTTCGATGCTGATCGCAAGACCAAGGATCAAACAAATTAAAACCAAGGACATGAAGCGGGGATCCCCTTCAATGAACTTTTCTTTTAGCACCTGAGTGAAAGTAACTTTCGGAGCTTCATCAGCATTTTCACCTGAAGCTGTAGCCTCAGTAGGTTCTGCCGGTGTTTCAGCAGGAGTTGTAGTTTCAGTCGCTGAAGTCGAATCTGTATTCTGCGCTTTTGCGTACTGAGTGGCTCCAATAGTAAGGAGGCCGGAAATTGCGATCAATGAAAGGATCTTTTTCATGTGGAACCGATTTGTTTTGAGAACTTGTATTTCTGGGTTTTTAGTATGAACTGAAAATTGTGGGTGTAGCAACGGTTGTTTGGAAAATGTAAGCGGATAAAATTTTAAGATTCAATCTGCATTCACTTTCCACAGACTAACAAAATAATCTGTACCGCTTCCTACGGTAATTTATGCGGAGAGAGAGGGATTCGAACCCTCGATACCCTTTTGGGGTATACACACTTTCCAGGCGTGCTCCTTCGACCACTCGGACATCTCTCCGGGAAGAAAACGTTCAATGAACGGGGTTCTGTTTTTGCAAACAGGTCGGCAAATTACAAAAAAATATTGCAGACCGCCAAAAGGCAGGATATTACGGGAACATTAAATCAGCCCAGACTCACTTCTCCCCTCAGGTCGGTTGCAAAGCCCTCAGAAACACGCATCCCGTTACCCAAAAGAAACATCATTTTTGTGACCGCAGCCTCAGTGGTCATGTCGTTTCCACTAATCACCCCAATCCTGGCCAAGCCTGTACTGGTCTCATATTTACCCTGAACCACCGACCCGCTTGAACACTGAGTAATGTTCACTACAGAAATTCCGGACTGGATAATTGCATGAAGTCCGCTGATAAACCAGCTTTCCGTTGAAGCGTTGCCGGAACCAAAGGTTTCAAGAATGATCGCTTTTAGTCCGGGTATAGATCGGAAAGCATCAAGAACCTGAGGCTGCAATCCGGGGAACAGTTTCAGAATGGCAATATCCCGACAAAATTGTTTCCGAATAACCAAAGGTCCGTTTGAGGGTCGCCGTATGGAGGATGTATGGTACTCAATTTTAATTCCTGCCTCAGCGAGAAGGGGATAGTTTCCTGAGCTAAAGGCATTAAAATGATTTGCACTGACTTTACTGGTCCGGTTTCCACGCAAAAGTTTATACTCAAAGTAAATGGCAACTTCAGGCACCCTTGGTAAACCCATATCATCTGTTGCCGCAGCTATTTCAATGGCGGTCAGCAAATTCTCTTTTCCGTCGGTTCGAATCGTTCCAATTGGCAATTGCGAGCCTGTTAAGATGACCGGTTTTGCAAGGTTTTCAAGAAGAAAACTCAAGGCAGATGCTGTATAAGCCATGGTGTCGCTGCCATGCAGAATTACAAATCCGTTATAGTTTTCGTAATGATCTGCAATCATTGATGCCAATTTGATCCAGATCTCCGGATTCATATCGGAGGAATCGATGGGCTTTTCGAATGAAAGTGTTTCGAGATGAATATTGAATTTTCCGATTTCGGGAACCTGTGAAGTAAGGTGTTTAAAATCGAATGGGCGCAAAGTATGAGAAGAAGGATCTTCCATCATGCCGATGGTACCACCTGTATAAATTAAAAGTACTTTTTTCAAAATCGGGATGCTATATGCTGTGTGTATAATTCTGTGCCTGCTAAATTCTGAATAATTCCTTTGCATTGGCCGAGGTTATTTCAGCGATCTCTGCAACCGAAACATCAAAGATCTGCGACATCCTGGAGGCGACCGCTGTGATAAAAGCTGTTTCATTTCGTTTCCCCCTGTTCGGGACCGGAGCCAAATAAGGTGCATCTGTTTCAAGTACAAGTTTTGACAGTGGAATTGTTTCCAGGACTTTATCCAATCCGCTGTTCTTAAAGGTCACAACGCCGCCAATTCCCATCAAAAAACCCTTATAGGATAAAACATGTTTTGCTTGTTCTGCATTGCCGGTAAAACAATGAAATACCCCACGCAATCGGGCATCGTTTTCCTTGTCCAGTACTTCAAAAATTTCTTCGAAAGAATCGCGCGCATGAATGATCAGGGGAAGATCAAATTCTTTCGCCCAATCAATTTGAATCCGAAAGGCCTCCTTCTGCTGATCAATAAATGTCTTATCCCAATACAGATCGATTCCTGTTTCCCCAACGCCATAAAACCCTCCCTTCTCCAAATGTGCCCTGCAAGTTGATAAAACCTCCTGGAAATCAACCCCTACTGAACACGGATGGAGCCCCATCATTGGAAAGCAATTGTTTGGGTAGTGATTCACCAGTTCAAGCATCGGTTCAATGCTCTCGAGGTCAATGTTGGGAAGAAAAATCCTATTTACCCCTGCATCAATTGCCCTTTTTACCATTTGATCCCTGTCCCCGGCAAATTCTTCAGCATACAAATGGGCATGAGTGTCTGTAAACATGAGTCAAAATTACGTTTTAGGAAGGCCTGAAATTCGATAGTTCTACATAAAACATGAAAAAAACAGAACTTAAAGGTTATTTTTTCGGTTTAGGACATTTTGTGCTATGAACTTTGGCCTGTGATTTGCTATGTTTGCCGCGATAAACCTAAAAAAACTATGAAAAAGATCACCACCCTATTCCTTTCTGCGGCATTTATTATGTCTGCTATGTTAACCTCTTGCGGTAAGTACGAAGACGGTCCCGGATTCTCTGTCCGTTCAAAGAAAGCTCGTCTTTGCCAAACCTGGAAGCCAGAAAAATACATTGATGGTCAGACAGGAACTGAAATTGCTGCAGGTGCCAATGATGGAAAGGTTTCCTTTGAAAAAGATGGAAAATTCAAATTAATCAACGGCTCTGTTACAACCGAAGGAACATGGGCTTGGGCAAATGACAAGGAAGGAATTGCAATCACCTTTTCTGCCGGAGGATTTAGCTCTACAACAACCTCAACTATTCTTCGTCTTACAATGAAAGAGTTTTGGATAAAAGATACTGATGGTGACAAGACTCATTACACTGCTGAATAATTTTTAATTATTCTTGAAAAGCCCCGCCACTTGGCGGGGCTTTTTTGTTTCATGGAAATCGTTTTCTTTGTCTGACACTTATGAAGATCCTCATTGTCCGCTTTAGTTCTATTGGTGATATCGTATTGACGAGTCCTGTCATTCGTTGTCTGAAAGAACAAGTGAACAACGTCGAGATCCATTTTCTCNNATTTTCTCAGCAAAAAACAGTTTCTACCGGTACTTGAAGCAAATCCTTTTTTGAGCAGAATTTATACCATCGAAAAAGAAATCACCGAAGTAGTGGATTCACTGAAGAATGAGAAGTATGATCTGATTATCGACCTACACCGCAACATAAGAAGTTTGCGACTGAAAAAAGCACTTGCTGTTCCTTCAAAAAGCTTTAACAAACTCAATTTGGAAAAGTGGATGCTCGTTAATCTTGGCATTAACAAATTACCCAAAATCCACATTGTAGACCGTTACCTGAAAACCTGTGAATCGCTTGGTGTAAAAAACGATTTGAAAGGTCTCGACTATTTTATACCTTCCGGAAGAGAAGCCGCCCCCGGACTATTACCGGAATCGCATCAAAAGAAATACATTGCAATTGCAATTGGCGCGCAACACGCTACAAAACGTTTACCTGATCGCCAACTTGCTGCGCTGGTAAATAAAATCCATTTTCCAATTGTTTTGCTTGGCGGTAAAGAAGATGTAGCGAGCGGCGAAAGGATTGCTGCAATAGACCCGGGTAAAATTGTAAACGGCTGTGGTAAATTTGATCTTCACGGATCGGCTTTGATTCTAAAAATGGCTGAAGTTGTTATTACCCACGATACCGGATTAATGCATATTGCGGCAGCATTTAAAAAGAAAATCATTTCCATTTGGGGCAATACTGTTCCGGAATTCGGGATGTATCCTTACTTACCCGGGCAACAAACAGAAAGCATAATGTTTGAAAATAAAGCGCTACGCTGCAGACCTTGTTCAAAGATCGGCCATCAGGAATGTCCGAAAGGACACTTCAAGTGTATGAATGAACTGGACATGGAAAAAGTAGCGAATGAAGCCAATCGTTTAGCGGAACATTAATCTTTCACAAACAATGCTCTTAGTTCAGTAGCTTCATCAGGGCTCATTTTCCCGGCAAGAATAAGGGATAACTGACGACGACGCAGAGCACCGGAATAACGTTTGTTCTCCTCTTCCGTTTCGGGAACAAGCTCAGGAACTTCAATTGGACCACCATTTTGATCAACTGCCACAAAGGTATAGATCGCCTCGTTACACTTTTTGCGGAATCCGGTTACATGATCCTCAACAAAAACATCGACCACCACTTCCATAGAGCTGGTAAACGATCTTGAAACCTTTGCTTCAAGAGTTACGATTTCTGCGTGGCGTATAGGACTGTTAAAACTAACATTGCTAATAGATGCTGTAACAACAACCCTTTTGGAATGCCTATGAGCAGAAATGGCAGCGATCTCATCCATCCATGCGAGAAGTTGTCCGCCAAATAAATTTCCCAACGTATTGGTATCGTTGGGCAGAACCATTTTTGTAGTTACTGCAAGTGTTTCCCGTGCAAATTTTTTCTTAGAAGCCATGCTGCAAAGATACAGCGAATCGGGGAGTTACGGACGCTATTTTCCTACCTTTGCCCCAAGTCATGAGCTACCTCATTTTTAAATCGCTGCACCTGATCTTTATGGTGACCTGGTTTGCCGGGTTGTTTTATATCGTCAGGCTGTTCATTTACCAAATAGAAGCGATGGACAAAACGGAAGAGGAAAAAAAGATTCTGCTTCCCTATTTAAAAAAGATTCAGCGTCCCCTTTGGTATGGCATAACTTGGCCGGGAATGATCTTGACCTGGATTTTTGGTGTTTCTATGTTGGTTGACAACCCTCAGTTTCTTAAAATGCCTTATATCCACATCAAGTTAAGTCTTGTTTTTGGCTTGACGGTCTATCACGTTTACTGCCATCGCATTTTTAAGCAATTGCAAACTGAAAAACGTCCGCACGGAAGTGTGTTTTTACGCTACTGGAACGAAGTGGCGACGCTATTTCTCTTCACGATTGTATTCGTAATCGTAATGAAAAATTTCCTGAACTGGATGTATCTCGGAGCAGGTTTGCTGGTGCTTTCTGGACTGATTGTTTGGGGTGTTATTGCCTACAAAAAGCGAAGAGCGCGTCAATCCTGATTACTTTCTGTACTTATCCGAGAATCTTTTATAAAGCTCCTTCTGATGATCATTCAAATCAACTGCCTTGCCCTGTATCCAAGCCATGGTGACTTTGTTGGTTCGCATATCGAGAGCATCACCCTCCGACACGAATAAGGTTGCCTCTTTGCCTTGCGCTAATGAACCAATCCGATCGGAAACACCAAGTATACGAGCTGCATTAAGTGTAACGGCCATTAGTGCAATTTCTTTATCAAGGCCATAGGCACAAGCGGTTCCGGCAAGAAATGGAAGATTCCGGGTGCGGTGCGCTTCCTGATCACCTTCATTGCCAAGGCAAAACAAAACACCTGCTTTATGCAATAATGCCGGCAACTTATACGGAAGATCAATATCGTCCTCGGGTCGAGAAGGCAGTTCATGCACACGTTGTAGAATTACACTGACTTTATTCTCCTTGAGCATTTCTGCAACCATCCAGGAATCATAACCACCAACGATTACAATTTTGGTGATTTTTAAATCGCGGCAGAAGAAAACAGCGTCGGTAATTTCTTTTACAAACGAAGCATGGATATAAAGATTTTTTGTTCCGTCGAACAGACCTCGCATGGCTTCGAATCGGACATCAATACGTTCGTGTTCCTTCACTTCTGCATATGCTTTAGCTTCCCGAAAAAACTTTTTCATTTCATCGAGACGCTCCTGGTACCTGTCATTTGCCTTGGTCTCGCCCGGCTCTGCCCACCATCCTGTATTCTGAAAAAAGCGTGGCCAATTCATATGCACTCCGTCTTCGTTTTGTAAGGCTGCGTCTTCCCAGTTCCAACCTTGTAAGCGCATAATTGAAGATGTTCCCGACAAAACCCCTCCGCGAGGCACAATCTGACTGATAAGTACACCATTGGAGCGGACAGTGGGAATTACTTTTGAATCGGTATTGTAGGCAACAACGGCTCTCACGTTAGGGTTGTATGCACCCACCTCAGCAAAATCTGCAGTAGCCCGTACGGATTCGATTTCGATCAATCCAAGCGTAACATCAGTTGCAATGAAGCCGGGATAAACATGTTTGCCTTCGATGTTGATGACTGTATCGTATTCGCTTTTATTGGGATTCGTAATTAATGCGTTCGCAACAAGAACAATTTTTCCGTCGCGGATACCCACAAGTGAATGCGTAATTACTTCACCTGTACCCAGGTGCGCTGTTCCGTTCATCAATAAAACGGATTTATATTCTTTTGCGTTTGCACCAAATGCAAACAACAAGAAAACAAAAAGGGAGAATATCTTTTTCATAATCGTAATTATTCAAATTCTTCGTTGTACTCTTCGAGCGATTCGCAATGGTACAATCGTCGCGATGGTCGTTGTGGTCGTTGTGTTGGTGCTCCACCTTGTTTGGCAGCAATCATTTTACCGATTAGCCGGTTGCGTTCCTGCATGTTTCGTTCACGAAGCAATCTGTCGCGATCGATATCGAAATAACATACACCTTCAATAAAAGTGCGTTCTGCCTTCGCGTAAATGGAAAGGGGATGATCACTCCAGATCACAAGATCTGCATCCTTGCCCACCTTGATACTTCCGATGCGGTGATCCAAATGCAACATTTTCGCAGGATTCAGGGTGACCATTTTCAATGCCTCTTCCTCGCTAACGTCGCCATATTTTACCGCCTTTGCAGCTTCCTGATTCAGTCGACGCGCCATTTCTGCATCGTCGGAATTAATTCCTGTTAACACACCCACCTTGTGCATTAGTGCTGCATTGTAGGGTATGGCTTCAATTACCTCGTATTTGTATGCCCACCAGTCGGAGAAGGTAGACGCAGCAACTCCATGTGCCAGCATTTTGTCGGCGACCTTATAGCCTTCAAGAATATGTGTAAACGTATTAATTTTAAAACCCATGGAATCGGCAACTTTCATGAGCATGTTGATTTCACTTTGAACATAACTATGGCAGGAAATAAAGCGCTTACTATTGAGGATTTCTACCAAAACATCCATTTGAATATCGCGTCGTGGAAGTTCGCCTCCAAATTTTCCTTTTACCTGTTCAACTTTCTTCCATTCCTTTTCATAAGCCTTTGCTTGCAGAAACGCATCATAAAACACTTGCTCCACTCCCATTCGGGTTTGAGGATAACGTGTGCTGAATTGTTCTCCCCAATTCGATTGCTTCACATTTTCTCCCAATGCAAACTTGATAAATCCGGGAGCATCTTTGATCAACATTTCATCAGGCGTGTGTCCCCATTTCAGTTTAATAAGTGCCGAGCGTCCTCCAATTGGATTTGCGCTTCCATGTAATAATTGTGCTGCAGTAACACCTCCACCTAACTGTCGGTAAATATTAACGTCGTCGGAATTCACCACATCCGAAATATTTACTTCAGCAGTTACAGCATGTGTCCCCTCGTTTACCCCGCCGCTGATCGCAATGTGCGAATGTTCATCAACGATTCCTGCTGTGAGATGTTTTCCGGTGCCATCAATTACCCAAGTGCTTTTGTCGACCACATCAAGGATCCTTCCGATCTTAAAAATTTTCCCATCACGAAGCAATACATCCGTGTTCTTTAAAACACCTTCTTTTTCGTTGGTCCAAACCGTAATGTTTTTGATGAGCACCTGGCCCTGTCGTGGCAATGAATCCCAACCATATGCCATTACCGGAAACCATACTCTGCCTTGGTTCAACGAATCCTTTGGAGCAACAGAGGGTTTGTTTTCTTCTTTGAATTTGGCTTTCCGAATAGCATTCCATTTGATCCTGTTTCCATTAGGAAGCTCTCCGTTTCCGTCCCATACACCACCATCCTGATGAACTACACCAGTTAAGCGAACGGCACCGTTATAATTTTTATCCTTTNNTACAATAAAACTCACAGAGACATTCCGGTTTTTTAGTGAGACTTTCGCCTTAACCTGCGTTGTGTCCACTTTTAAACTTGCCTGTAATTCCTGCAAACCACCTTTTACCGATAATGAATAGATATTGTTTTCAATATTTACATCATAATCTCCCCGGATATCCAAAGGGTCTTCTACCTGAATAACGAATAAGTTTCCCTGTACCCAGTTTTGCTGAATGCTTGCCTTTTCGGAAAAGATCTGCTCTGAACAAATAATGAAATTTGCGACTTTCCCCTTTTCCAGTGTGCCAAGTTGTTTGTCAACACCTAACAATTGTGCGGGATAAACGGTAAGAGCCTTTAATGCTTCTGCTTCCGGTAATCCGTAGCGAACCGCTTTACGAAGATTGGGTAAAAACTGCTTTTTTTCTTTCAGATCTGAAGAGGTAAGCACAAATCGGATCTGCGATTTATGAAGCAATGATGGATTATATGGAGCAAGTTCCCAATGCTTCATGTCCTCTAGCGAAACATTCATCGCATCGTAAGTATCCTCTACATCATAGGGGTCGGGAAAATTGAGTGGTACAATCAAAGTACCTTTCGAAGACTTGATTTCATTGAGACGCTGATATTCTTTTCCATTAGTTTTAAATACGTACTGTACACCAAACTGATCTCCGATCTTATCTGCACGCAACACATTGTATTTATCATTTGCATCGAAAATTTGTGGAAGGTTATGCCAGCGGTTAAGTGCTTGTAATGATAAATTCTCTTCCTTCAATTGCTTTTGAGCGGCATACCACTTTGCATCGTAATAAGTCTGGGTGAGAAGAGCAATGCTGCCCATTAATGAAGATGGATAGGCTTGATTGCTATTCCCTTTTCTAAATGAAAAATGTTGTGCCGCATCGGTAATTAATACACTTTCGTTCTCACGCTTGTCCGATAATGTTGTAAAAACTGAAGTCCCGCGTGCAATTCCATCCTGCAAATGCGATAATACCGCTCCGAATCCTGCCGATCGATACTCTGCTGAAACTTTTGGGTCTGCCTTGAAAACCTCTGCTGCCCTGTATTCAGGATGAATGGATTCATTCCAGTAATAAGCTCCTTTTTTTGAACTTTCATATTGAGGTCCGCGGTATCCTCCGCCTTGCTGACGAGCTGTTTCTGCCAGTCCGTAAGATGTATGGAGATCGATGAAGGAGGGATAAACATGCTTTCCGGCAAGATCGACAACTACCGCTCCTTTGGGAATGGTAATTCCTGTTCCAACATCTTCAATTCGTCCTCTTCGAATTACGAGTGAAGCGTTATCCAGTTTTTTATCGGCCGAGACATAGATCGTAGCATTGATAAAACAATAAAACCCTTCGGCTGTAACCCGTGGACCATTAACAGGATAAGTGTCCTGAGCTGAAACGGCGAAAGCCAAAAGAAATAAGGTGGCGGTAAAAAGTCTTTTCATGAAAAAAGTAGTCTGGAACAAAAATAACATTCAAACAATACAAAAGGTTGACTCTGGTACAAACGGAATCAATGCAGGAAGAGTGGGTCAGGATCTGTTTGTCCGTGATTTGAGATAACCATTGAGCACCACTGTCAGCAATATGATGCCCGAACCAATGTAAAAACCAGCGCTCATGGTCTCCTTTTCAGGCCAGATCAATATAGCGAGCAGAATGGTGTAAATAGGCTCCATGTTCACCGAAATACTAACGGTATAGGGCGATAATTGCTTCATTACCCATACTGAGATCACAAATGGCAGCGCGGTGCATGCTATTCCCAACAGCAGCAGGTACCAGGTATCCGAATTGTTTAACGCCAAGGTATCTGTGGTTAATGCGCCGATAAAGAAATTATACACTGTCAATCCAAGAAACCCGCCAGTCATTTCGTAAAAGGAAATTACTGTTGAATCCATCCGCTTTACAAAACCTGCATTAATTACAGTGAATAATGCCGCAAAAAATGCAGAGATCAATCCCCATACAAATCCTTCCCATTTGTCCGTTTCCACACCCATCAAAACAGAAACGCCAAGGATGACTCCTATTCCGAGGATGAATTCGTACCAAACCATTTTTGTTTTAAAGAAAAGTGGCTGCAAAAAAGCAGTAAAAAAACTTGCTACTGCCATACAGGCAACGGCCACAGACACATTTGAAATTTTAATTGCACCGTAAAAAAAGATCCAGTGAAGACAAATGATCAGTCCGGTCCCTAATACCATTAACAGGTTTCTCCTGCTAAGCCGAAAACTCCGGCGCGAAATACCCATAAAAATTGCCAAAGCAACCATGGCAATAAGCATTCTCCACCACACAAGCACATTTTCCCGAACGCTGATTAATTGTCCGAGTATTCCTGTAAAGCCCCAAACAAAGACCACGACATGCAGTATTACCTGCAGCTTTAAAGGGGAATGAATTGGTTTTGTTTCGCTCATAAAAAAGAAAAAGGGCCATCAAAAATAGCCCTTAAACTGTAATCGTGAATTTTATTTTTGAATAACCAGCGGAATCCTATTTTACAGCGTTAAGCTTTTGTTTGGCAGCTTCCGTGGTTTTTTTCTGTTCATCAATTTCTGACTTCTTTTTCTTTTGTTCTTCTTCGTTTTTCTTGATTTTGTCTTCTGCCTCAGCTATTTTCTTTTTATAATCTTCAATATCCCCTTTCAAATTCTTATTGTCCTTTTCCAAATCCTTTTGCTGATCTTCAAGTTTTGAGAGTTTCTTTTCTTCAGCAGCGGCGTTGTCAGCCAGATGATCTTTCGTTAGTTTCACAGCAAATTCGTAAAGGATATCCCGAAATACTTTGTATTGATCGCTGTGTTTTGAAGAAGACATAAAGGCTCCACCAAGATCAACAGCAACGATCAGTTTTATTCCTTCGCCTTTAACGACTTCTGCCCTGGCGTACATGTCAAATGTATTCGGACCCATTGCTTTAGTTTTGGCGTCGTCGCCAAACATATCTTCTTTGGTGGAAACTTTTGCACCAAGATCTTTCATTTTGCTTTTCCACGCCTTTTCTACGGCATCTTTATCATCAATATAGATCATTACGGTTAAAGCGTTATTGCTACCGCCGCCGATCTTTTCGTTGGACTCACGAACTTCAACTTTTTTTTGTGCATTCAGCCCGCTTACACAGAGTGCAAATGCCAATAGGAAGGAAAACTGTTTCATATTTAGCTTGTTTGCTTAAATATACACAAATCCTGTTCCAAAAGCGAAAGAAAAACGAAATCACTGAATTTCAGCCGCAAGGGCTCGACCTGTCCTCCTTTTGCTATTTTTGTAAAAAACCACATTATGAAGGATCTTCTTATTTCCACCCATTCCGGTCTGCGTTGGCTGGTGTTGCTATTCATGGTCTATGCTGTTTTCAATGCATTCAGCAAATGGCGATTTGGGAAAGCTTATTCAGGCACTGATAAATTGGTGAATCTTTTGACGATGATCCTTTTTCACACCCAATTTCTGGTTGGATTGTTATTGTATTTTTTCAGTGATAAAGTACAATTTAACGGAAACACCATGTCCAATTCAATGCTCCGCTTTTTTACGATGGAGCATTTCCTGATGATGACAGCAGTTTTTGTATTACTAACAATGGGGCGTAAGCGTGCAGAAGCGTCAGAAACAGACAAGGCGAAACATCGCAAATACATGATCTGGTACGGAATCTGTTTGGTAATCGTTCTTGCTGCAATTCCCTGGCCTTTCAGAACAGAACTTGCCGGAGCATGGTTTCGTTAAAATATAGCTTTCTGGTATTGGGGATTTCGCTTCTGTTTTCCTGTACCGGAGAGAATGAATCTGCATCAGCTACTCCGAATGGTAAATTACTGTTCGAAAAAAACTGTGCGATTTGTCATGGTAAAGACGGCAAGCTTGGTCAAGGCGGCGCAAAGGATCTCTCCATTACTAGTCTTTCGAAAGACGACATGGTTCGAATTGTTGAGTACGGAAAACCAGGAATGACTCCCTTTAAGGGCTTGTTGAATGATGGTGAGATTCAAGCTGTGGTAGAATATATAGAAGAGTTGAAAGAAAAATGATCGAAGCAAAGATCGAATCGCGTGTTGATGAAACAACCATTCTTGTTGGAGTGATCACACCCCGACAGGATGAACTTCAGGTAAAGGAATACCTGGATGAACTGACTTTTCTAGCTGAAACAGCCGGAGCCAAAGTCATAAAAACATTTACCCAAAAACTTCAGGTTCCTGTACCCGGGACCTATATCGGAAAAGGGAAGCTGGAAGAAATAACGCTATATGTTGAAGAGAACGACGTAAAACTTGTCGTGTTCGATGATGAATTATCGCCCAGTCAGCAAAAAAATATTCAGGATGCTGTAAAAGTTCCCGTACTCGACAGAACAAATCTAATTCTGGATATTTTTGCGGGTAGAGCACGAACTGCACATGCGAAAACACAAGTTGAATTAGCCCAATACCAATACCTATTGCCAAGATTAACCCGAATGTGGACCCACCTCGAACGACAAAAAGGTGGTATCGGTATGCGTGGTCCCGGTGAATCGCAAATTGAAACCGACCGCAGGATTATTCAGGATAAAATAGCCAAACTCAAACTTCAGCTCAAAGAGATAGACAGGCAAATGTCGACACAGCGCAGCAACAGAGGTCAACTCGTTCGCGTCGCTCTGGTAGGTTATACCAATGTGGGGAAATCCACGCTGATGAATATTTTGAGTAAGTCGGATGTTTTTGCAGAGAACAAACTATTTGCAACGCTCGACACCACAGTGAGAAAGGTTGTGCTCGATAATTTACCCTTTCTCTTAACCGACACTGTTGGTTTTATACGCAAGCTTCCGACCCAGCTTATTGAATCATTCAAAAGCACTCTGGATGAAGTGAGGGAGTCGGATTTATTAGTGCACGTATTGGATATTTCTCATCCAAATTTTGAGGATCATTTTGCAGTAGTCAATCAAACACTGAAAGAAATTGGCGCATTGGATAAACCAACAATTGTTGTATTCAACAAAATTGATGCCTACCGCCATGTTGAAAAAGAAGAAGGAGACCTCTCGCCCATTGAAAGGCACAATGTTTCGCTTGAGGATTTGAAAAAAAGCTGGATGGGCAGGATGTCGCCCAATAAAGTTGTGTTTATTTCAGCTGAGCAACGGATCAATCTTGATGAGCTTCGCGAAGTATTGTATGAAATGGTAAAGGAAATTTTTGCAGTACGCTACCCTTATAATAATTTCCTCTACTAAACAGCATTCCAATATTCGCTTTATTTTTTGTGGGCAACCCTTTTCGTTTTACGCGTTATCCATTAAACTTCAAGGCATGCGGAAATTTCTCATTTACCTTTTTTTGTTTCCACTGGTAGCGTTTGCTCAAGAGAAACGGGTATTGTTCATTGGTAATTCCTACACCCAATACAACAATTTACCCCAACTCCTCAGAAACCTCGCATTATCAGGTGGTGATTCGCTTTACACTGAAATGAATGCCCCCGGAGGTTATACCTTTCAAAATCACACCACCAATTCAATTACACTTTCAAAAATTGCGCAAGGCAACTGGAATTACGTAGTGCTTCAGGAGCAAAGCCAACTACCTTCATTTCCTCCTGCACAGGTTGCCAGTCAATGTTACCCGTATGCAAGAGCGCTCGACAGCTTGGTTCGTTTGGCAAACCCATGCACAGAAACCATTTATTACATGACATGGGGAAGAAAATACGGCGATCAGGGAAATTGTGCTTCCTATCCCGTATTGTGCACCTTTAACGGGATGCAATCACGACTTCGCACCAGTTATTTGGAAATGGGTTCAGACAACAACGCAAGTGTGGCGCCGGCAGGACAAGCATTTAAATTATCCCGGGAGCGAGACAGCACAGTTGAATTGTATACAGCAGATAATAGTCATCCCACCTTGGAAGGAAGCTACTTAACTGCATGTGTTTTTTATGCAACGATTCTGAAAAAAACACCGGTTGGTTTAAACTATACTGCAGGAATAAACTTTACGACCGCACAGTTTTTACAGCAAGTCGCCGCTGACGTTGTTTTAGATAGTGTTCAAACATGGAATCTGAATATTGATCATCCGCAGCCACTCAGCACAATTCAGGTTTCAGGAAACACACTTAATTTAACGGACGCAAGTACAAATGCGCTATCAAATTCCTGGTATATTGAGGGAATAAACTACAGCGGGACAACAGCTCAGCACACATTTACCTCGAACGGAACCTATCAGATCCTACAAATAGTGCAGAACAATTGTTTTACCGACAGCATCGTTTTTACTGTGAATATCGGACCGTTAAACGTAATTTCTTTCCAGCCGGAAAACATCCGAATATATCCGAATCCGGTTGAGCATCTGCTTTTTGTTGAGGCAGATAATGTATTCTGCTATTCAGTGTTTTCAGCAGACGGAAAATTGGTTCTTTTCGGGAAATCTTTTAATGCAATTGATGTATCCGGATTAAATTCCGGTTTGTATTATTTGCAATTGACCAATGATTCGCAACAGGCTACATTAAAATTTATGCGCGATTAAAGAATAGTTTTTGTCTTATTCTCTCTGCGTACAAAACGAACGCCAAGCATCAATTCATGTGTGCCTGAGCTGTAATTACGAACATTGGAAGTAGTAATATCGTAAGCATAACCAATGCTGAGGTAATTTTTATACTGGTATCCCGCCATTATGGAAACCGCATCCATTGTGCGATAAGAAGCGCCGAGCCAAACCTGCTCTTTATAAATGGCCCGAGCCATTAAATCAAGCTGAACAGGAATTGGCTTTACATACTTTACAAGAAATGAAGGTTCAATCTGAAAATCATCTCCGACATCAAACTTATATCCGGCTGTAAAATTATAATGGTATAATAAATTGCTTCCCGTTGTAAGCTGATTGGAAAAGAAGTAGAGTTTGTTGCGCAATAATTGTGGAATAACTCCTCCAACAAACCATTTCTTGTGATAGAGATAAAACCCGAATTGAGCATCAAACTCCATCGACCATTGCAAACCATTACTGATTACTGCATCACCGGGATCGTATGTTGTTATTTTATGTCCATCAATCATAAACTGCAACATCCCTGCAGAAACCCCCAAACTCAATTTCACATCTTTATTTATTTTGAGATGATAGGCGTAAGAAAAATTAAATCCGGTACGGCGTGTTGGTCCAACATTATCTGTGAAAATTGATCCGCCAAAACCCATATTGTATTTTTTGTTTGGACCATGTGCACTTAGAGTAAACGTTCGTGGAGCATCAGTAAGACCTACCCATTGGTAACGGTGATTGCTTCGCACATCATACCAGTCGCGCGTGCCTGCAACGGCAGGATTGATGAAAAAATCATTGAAGAAATACTGACTGAAAAGCGGATGATGCTGCGCTTCAGCCAGAAGGCTCGAGATGAAAAACAAGAGTGATAATAATTTCTTCATAGCCTATCGAATTACAGTTAATGGTCCTGTAAATGCATCCGGATACAATGGATGATTCAGGTTAATGATATAATAATAGGTACCAACAGGAACAGGCTGATTATTAAAGGTACCATCCCACGGCGTGTTATAACCTATAGATAAAAACAGCAATTGTCCCCAACGGTTGTAAATCTCAACTTGAGCTTCCGGAAACAAACGAATGAAATCGATCTGCCATACTTCATTCATTCCATCACCGTTTGGCGAGAAACCATTTGGGAAGGAGATGAAAGGAAACACCTGAACCCTCATTGTATCAGAGTTAACACAGCCGTTTGCATCCGTAACAAACACAATATAATTAGTAGAGGAATCCGGAGAAGCAACAGGATTCAATGCCAGTGAATCGCTCAGATGATAGGACGGAACCCAAAGAACAGAATTACCGGCAGATGTTGTTGGACTACCACCAATCACTGTAGAAGTATTTGCAACAATATCGATATCGGGACCGGCACTTACACTGGGCAAGGTATTTACCGAAACAGAAACCGTGTCTGAATCAATACAGCCATTGTTATTGTCAACCAAAATATAATCGCTTGTTCCAAACTGTGGATTAACATTCACAGTTTGCGATGTTCCTAAAGAAACACCAATCATATCAAACCATTCGTAGGTAACACCACCGCTACCCGTTAAGGAAACACCAAGCAGACTGCCGGCACATATCGTAGTATCATTCCCCGCAAATGCATTGACTACAAGAATTGCATTCACAATGATTGAATCTGTAAGGGAACAGCCGTTCGCATCGGTAACTGTGAGATAATAAATTCCACTAAACACATTGGCAATATCTTCTGTTGCTTCAGTGAATCCGTTGGGGCCTGTCCAGTTAAAGGTGAAATTCCCGGCTCCACCCGAAACAGTTGCATTGATGGCGCCGTCCGCAACTGTTGAACAAGATGCATCTGTACTATCAAGCGAAAGCACTATTGCCGCCGGAGCAGGCACTACAATGGTCTGGTTTGTGCTGCAACCATTTGCATCGGTAACCGTTGCAATGAATGTGCCTGTGCACAATCCACTGGCAGTAGCGGTAGATTGCGAAGCCGGATCATTCCACGAAAAGACATAAGGAAGCGAGCCTTCAATCACAATTGCAACAGCAATTCCATCGCAAGAATTAAAACATGATGGCGCCTGAACAAATGGCAAGGCAAACAAAAGACTATCGGGCTCTGTGATGGTAATATCTTCAAAAGCTATACATCCGGCTGCATCCGTAACTTCAACAATATAGTCTCCTGCGCAAAGGTTTACAGCTGTTGTGCCGGATTGTCCGGTAGAAGTTCCGTCATTTAAAAACCATTCCGTAGAAAACGGTCCGGCTCCACCGGAAACAAGGGCCGTTGATGATGCATCACAATTTCCTTGACAGGAGACATTCTGTGCAGATAAGGAAAGCGTAGCAGCAGTGAGATCGTTTAACGTATAGAATTGGGATGTAGCACAACCGTTTCCATCTGTAATTTCTACTTCGTAAATGCCCGCACAAAGATTTGACACCAGAGAAGTAGTGGCATTTCCGGCGGCAGCATTCCATTGATAGGACAAAGGAGGAGTTCCTCCAAATACAAATACACTTAGTGTTCCGTCACAATTTCCGCAAGTGGATGGAAGCACCAGTAGAGAATCATTCAATGAAGCAGGCTCAATAAGGTCTATTGTACTTACACGTACACAACCATTGGCATCAGTAACTTCCAGGTAATAGGTGCCTGCACACAAATTATTTGAAGTGTTTATTGTTGCACCATCATGTATCCAATAAAAAGAATAGGGCGCTGTTCCGCCAATGGGATTTAAACTAATTGTTCCATTGCAGTCGCCGTTACAAACCGGGTTGGTTACCGTTACATTCTCACCGTTGGGCCCGCCAATATTATTTACCGGAACATTAAAATTTGCAGAGCACCCTGAATTGTCTGTAACCATTACCATGTATGCCCCTGCACAAAGTGAAGATGCAGCTGATCCGGTTTGACCATTGCTCCAATCGAAAACATACGATCCGGTTCCACCGCTTGCAGTAACGCTTGCCGCACCATCACATTGACCGCAATTTGCATCAGTTACTATAAATGAAGCGTTCAGTTGCGCCGGCTGTGTAACCGATAAATTTGCAAAACCAATACAACCTGCAGCATCCGTAACCTGAAGAAGATAGCCACCTGCACACAGTCCGGTAAGGTCTTCGCTTATCTGTCCACCAGGAAACCAGAAGAAACTAAAGGGAGCTGCCCCTGATGTTACTGTAATATCAATTGCTCCATTGCAATTGGAGTTACAGTCGACATTGGTGACAACTGGAGTAACGGTTGGACTAATTACATTATTAACTGTAACGCTCACCTGAGCTACACAACCATTGGCATCAGTAACCTCAGCAACATACACGCCTGCTGAAAGATTAATGGCTGTCTGTGTTGTTTGACCAATGGGATTTAGTAATTGATCCATCCAAACAAAAGTATACAAGGGTGTACCCCCCAGTGGCAAAATTGTAGCAGCGCCATTTGGTGTATTACAATCCGCAGGGAAAATCTGGTCAGTTGCGGTGAGTTGTGTTGGCTGATTAATGTTGATGTTTTGAATGACAGACAAACAATTGTTCGCATCCATTACAACAGCTTCATATGAACCGGCACATAAACCATTAAAAGTGTTTCCTGCTTGAAAGGTTAATCCACCGTTTATACTGAAAGAGTACGGTCCACTTCCTCCTGAAGGTGTTACCGTAATAGATCCGTTGCAACTTCCATTGCAAGCCACATCAGTTGCAGTAACAGAAATTGAAACTTGTGTAGGATTGGTAATTGCAACGGGGAATGTGGTTACTGTACAGGTATTCGCATCTGTAACAATAACCTGATAATTTCCGGGACAAAGTCCGGTAGCAGTGGCCGAAGTTTGGTTCAGTGCATCATTCCAGATATAGGTATAAGGTGAAGTGCCTCCATTCGCAATTGCAGTAGCCTGACCGGTACAATCACCAAAACACAAATTATCTGAAATTCCCATTGTAACAATCAATGCTGCAGGCTCAGAAATAACTGCATTAGCTTGTGTTACACATCCATTTGCATCCTGAACAGAAGCAATGAATGATCCTGCACACAATCCAACAGCATTTAAAGAAGTCTGCACAAAAGGATCGTTCCAATTAATCAAGTAAGGAGCATTACCTCCGGAAATAGTAAGCAAAGCGGAGCCATTGCAATTTCCTGAACATGCCACATCAACTGCTGCTGCAGATGCCTGCAAAATTGTTGGGTTGATAAGTATTACCGTATCCGGATCAGAACATCCTGTTGCATCTGTAATTGTAACAATATATGTTCCGCTGCAAAGGTTGTTTACAGTTGCAGAATTTCCTCCACCAGCTGCTGCATCCCACAAAATGGTGTAAGGTCCAGTGCCGCCGGATGGATTTACGATTGCAGATCCATTGCAATCGCCATTACAGGAAGGTTGTGATGCAACTGCATTTGCAGTTATTTCTGTTGGTTCACCAATTACTGCCGGAACAATAGTTACGCAATTCAGCGCATTGGTAACCTCAACAAAATAATTACCAGCACACAATCCACTTGCTATTGCATTTGTTTGTCCGATTGCAACTCCGGTAATTCCGCTGTACCATTCAAATGCGCAAGGACCATTAACACATGCTGTGATCGCTGTTGCAGAACCATTGCACTGTCCGAAACAAGTCGCATCGATTACAGCGGTTGAAACAGTTTCAGCACCGAGATCACTGATCGCAACTGCTAATTGTTCGGTACATCCGTTATTATCAGTAACCACAACAGAGTAAACTCCTGCACATAATCCATTTGCTGCCTGGGTTGTCTGATTTCCTGCAGCCGCATTCCATTGGTAACTATATGCGGGTGTTCCGCCGGAAGGACTCACAGAGGCAATACCGTTGCATACTCCGCATGTAGATGGAGAAAAAGTACTGGTTACTGAGAGTTGTGCAGGCTCAATAATATTTCTGCTTCCTGAAACTACACATCCGTTCGCATCACGAACAACAACACTATATAATCCAGGACACAACCCACTTACCCCAGGTGAGGTTGCTCCTGTATTCCATAAATAAGAATAAGGCGCAGTTCCTCCAATTGGGTTCGAAGTGACAAATCCATTGCATGATCCGAAACAGGAAACGTTTCCAAATGTCAATGGTAAAATCAATTGCATCGGATCATCAATTGCAACTGATGCGGTTGTTGAACATCCGTTTGCATCCGTTACAATCAACGTATAAAAACCTGCACACAATCCCGAAACAGTTGCTGATGTGCTTGCTGAAGGATTATTCCATTGATAGGTATAAGGCTGTGTTCCCCCAATAACAGTAGCAGAAACACTTCCATTACATTGACCTGAACACAATGGAGAAGAAACCGAAAATGAAACATTAAGCGCAACAGGTGTTGCAATTGCCACTGTTCCCGGACCTCCAATGCAGCCATTTACGTCGGTTACGATCAATTCATAATTTCCTGCACAAAGATTGCTTGCATTGGCAGTTGTTTGTGAAAGTGGATCGTTCCACTGATAAAAGTAAGGCGCGGTTCCACCTGTTACACTTGAAGTTGCTATTCCATTACAATCACCATTACAATCAAGCGGTGATGCATTTAATACCAGACTAATCTGATCCGGCTCCTGAATTGTTATCTGAGGAGGAATGAAGGTACAACCATTAGCGTCAAATACAGTTGGTTGATATTGCCCTCCGCACAAGGCTGTTGCTTGTTGAGTGGTTTGTGATGCGGGATCGTCCCACAAAAAAGTATACGGCGAAATTCCTCCGGAAGGAAATACTGTGCCTGTTCCATTGCACTGTCCCTGACAATCTGCATCGGATGAGGCTATCGTTGCTGATAGCGGTGACGGTTCATCTATAATTACTGATCCGTTAACTGTGCAACCGGAAGCATCGGTAACAACAACACTAAATGTTCCCGGACAAAGATTAAAGGAGGTTGAAGTTGTTTGTCCTGCCGCATTCCACGCAAAACTATATGGCGCTGTTCCACCTGCAGGTAGAGCTGTTCCGGTTCCGGTACAAGTTCCAAAACACAAAACGTCAGTGTTGGACATTGATAAAGTGAGTAAAGGCGGTTCAATTACATCAACAGTTGCAATTGTAATACAACCCAAACCGTTTGTAACAGTAACCGCATAGGTTCCTGCACATAAACCTGTAACCGTATTTGTTGTTGATGCTGCCGGATCATTCCAAACTAAAGTACACGTTGGATCTGCACAGGTCACGTTTACACTAACAGTTCCATTACAATCTCCAAAACAGGAAACCTGTGTAGCAGCCACATCCAGAATTTCGTTGGTGTTATCACTTACACCAACGGTTATTACCTCAGTACATCCATTAGCATCTGTGATGGTTGCATCATAAATACCTGCACATAATCCGCTTGCCGTCGGAGTAGTTTGTGCGGAAGCATTTACGCTCCATAAAATGGAAAGAATACCTGTGCCTCCGGATGGATTAACCGTTGCGCTTCCGTTGCATACACCACACGTTGCTTGCACAGAAGAGCTGGTGGCAGTAATTGCTGTTGGCTCTGTTATTGTAGCTGTTGCGTTTCCGGAACAGCCGTTTGCATCGGTAACTTGTACGTTGTAATTCCCATCACACAATCCTGTTGCGGTCAGACTTGTTTGTGCAGCGAGGTCATTCCATACAATAGCAAAAGGAGCGGTGCCACCAACGATAGAAACTGTTGCCGTACCATTACAAACATCAAAGCAGGTAGCATTAGTCCCTGAAGCAGTTACAGTAAGAACAGATGGCTCTGTTACAGTAACAGCTGAAGGCGTGAATGAACACCCGTTTGCGTCAGTAATAATTACACTGTACGATCCACCGCAAAGTGAGATGGCGGTTATTGTGTTCTGCGAAAAAGGATCGCTCCATGAAAATGTATAAGGAGCAGTTCCGCCGGCAGGTGCAACTGTTGCGGTTCCGTTACAAATTCCGTTACAACTAGCCGGTGTTGCTGTTGCGCTTACCGATAAGGCCGTTGGTTGTGTAACAAATGAATTTAATGGTCCGGTTGTACATCCGTTTGCATCGGTTACAATTACTGAATATGAACCTGCACATAGATTGTTTGCAACAGGGGTTGTCTGATTTCCTGCTGCTGCATTCCATTGGTAAGAATAGGGCGCTGTTCCTCCCACAGGTGCAACTGAAACACTTGCATTGCAATCACCATTACATAATACAGTGGCGTTGGTTGTTGTGGCTGACAATAACAGTGGCTCAGAAATTGAAAAATTTTGCGGTGTTGAAGCACAACCATTGGCATCCGTTACTGTAACTGTATAATTCCCATCGCAAAGTCCTGTTTCTGTAAGTGCTGTATTTCCACTCGAAGACCATGTTGCCGTATACGGTGCTGTTCCGCCCGCAACAGTAACGGTTGCCTGACCATTGCATTGATTAAAACACAATGCGTTTGAACTGTTCAATTGCACAACAATGGATGCAGGAGCAACAAGTGTGACATTGTGTGGTCCTGCTGAACACCCTAAAGCATCTGTAACGGTAAGCGCGTATGTTCCTGAACATATTCCATTCGGATTCTGTAGTGTTGATACAATCACACCAGTAGCAACATCAACCCAAGAAAAAGAAAAAGGAGCCGTTCCACCAGAGGCCGTTCCAGATAAGGTTCCGTTACAAACTCCAAAGCAAGTTGGATTTATTCCGTTGGCAGTAGCAGTCAATTGATTTGGTTGCGTTAGAGTAACAACCAATGGCGCAGGGGAGCAATTATTTACATCTGTAATGGTAACATAATATGTTCCTGCACACAAACCAATTGCATCTTCTGTGGATTGTCCTATTGGTAAATTGGTGGTTTGATCAAACCATTGAAAAGTAAAAGGAGCTGTACCTCCGCTTACCGTCACATCAACCATTCCGTTACAAAAACCAAAACACGATGGGCTTACTGAAATTGCACTTGCAGTAATAATAACATTTGGACTAACCGTGACTTGTGGTGAATTAACAGAACATCCATTGGCATCGGTAATGATGGCAAAATAATTTCCTGCACAAACTCCTGTTGCGGTTATTCCGGTTTGACCGGTTGGAGTCATTGTAGTTGCGTTCATCCACACTACTGAATATGGCGCTGTACCTCCAATTATGTTTACTGTTGTTGTTCCATCACAGATTCCGCAACTGGTGGTTGTTGAGGATGAGGCAACCACCATTGTAATGGGGTCTGTAAGTGTATAGCTTGCTGTTGCTGTACATCCCAAACCATCGGTAACAGTCACAGAATAATTGCCATCGCACAATCCTGTTGCAGGATCCGAGGTTTGACCATTCAAAATATTTCCCGGTTGCTCAAACCATGCAATCGTATACGGAAGTGTTCCTCCTGCTGGACCCGCAGTAGCAGTTCCATCACAAACACCCGCACAAGAAGGTTCGGTGAAAGAGGGATTTAATGATAGAACTGGAGGTGCTGTTATTGTGAATGGATGAATAGTATCACAACCATTCACGTCTATAATGGTAACCAGGAAATTTCCTGAACATAAGTTGTTCTCTGTTAATCCCGTATTGCCGCTGCTGGACCAGGAAACAGAATACGGTGAAGTTTCTCCGCTGATGCCAGATAAAACAGCTGTTCCGTTGCAGGTACCAACACAGGATACTGGTGTAGTAGTTAATGAAAAAGAATAAGGAGCAGGTTCTGCAATAACAAATGTAGTGTCATAAACACAACCATTGGCATCAGTGACTCTTGCAGTATAAGTTCCATCGCATAAACCAGTAATTGAATTACCGGTACCAAGTACTGTTGCGCCGCTTAACCACGAAACCGTGAGCGCTCCGGTTCCCCCGCTTGCAGAAACAACTGAAGAAGATCCATTGCAATCATTATGGCAAACTGTATTTACAGGATTTACCAATAATGCAAGTGCCGGTGGGTTGGGGATAGTCATTGGGGGAATGGTGTTGATCAAACAACCATTTCCATCTTGTACCTGGGCAAAATAAGTTCCCGGACAAACACCGTTAAGTGGATTCCCTACACCAATTGGTGTTGCTGTGGCAGCATTGATCCAGGTAAATACATATCCGGGTGTTCCACCATTTGCAATACCTGAAAGTGTTGCATTACACTCGTTATGACATAGCGGTGGCGTAAATGATGTTGATGCCGTAACAGGCGTTGGCTGAGTGATGGTGAATACAGCAGAAGTCTGTGAACAACCATTATCATCAGTAACTACAACATAATAGCTCCCGGCACAAAGTCCTGAAGCAGTTGCTGAGGTTTGTCCGGCAATTGGTGTATTGCCCGGTGACGTAAACCATTGGTAAGAATAATTTCCTACGCCTTGGGCTGCGTTTACAGTAAGGCTACCTGAACAGACATTATTACAAATCAGATTCGTTTGATTTGTGAGTGTAACAATGATTGGTTGCGGCTGCGTTACCGTTGCACTTGCTGTTACTGTACAACCTGCATTATCCGAAACTGTTACTGAATAATTTCCTGCACAAAGATTGGGATTGAGAGCTGTTGTTGCGCCATTCGACCATGAATAGGAATATGGTGCTCCATTTCCCCCTGTTGGTTGCGACTCAACCGAACCGTTACAAACACCAAAACAAGCCAGATTTGTTGTTATGAGATTGGGGCTAATTTGTAGCGGAGTAAGAATAAAAAAAGTAGTGTCGAACGTACAACCGTTTGCATCCACCACATTCATTGTATTTAACCCAACACACAATTGTGTTGCAACCGGAGCAGTTTCACCTGAACTCCATGTATAAGTGTATCCGGGTGTTCCACCAAAAACAAACGGCGTAGCCGTTCCATCACAAGTGTAATTACAAGAAGGATCTGTTGTTGACCATGAGAGAACTGTTAAATCACCTGGCTCAACAATGGTAACTGTAGTTGCGCAAATCACATTCGGTAATACTCCGGTATTAATAACCCTAACGGTATATGTTCCCGCTCCGAGGCCGGTCCAACACGAAGTTGCAGGTCCGCCTCCCAACCATTGAATGTTAAATGGTCCGGGTGCACCCGTAATGGTCACGCATACTTCACCATCGTTTGCTCCTTTACAACTCACATGTTGTCCATTGTAATTTGTAACAACCTGAGCATTGATTGTAAATTGATTGGGGGCAGTTCCACAGGTAGCAGTAAGGCGCAATTGCGGGTTTTCGGTATCGGTGTTGCGAATGATAAATTGTTCTGTGCCATTTGCGATCCAGTTAACCAATGTGCCTGCAGGATCAATCGGCTCGAGAGTGAACAAGGATGAACCGGACGAATTAAACACTACCTGCTGATTGGACGAGAAGAGAATCTGATCCGCTTTTACTCCTTTTCCAGAAGTGAAAAAAGCACCAGACTCCAGCACCAGATCAAAGCCGGGCTCCAGTTCGAGATCGTTGTTCTGAAGTGACAGGGAATTATAACCCTGTTTAATCAAATTCGCTCTGAAGTGAACATTTCCTGTCTGAAGAATCGCATTTGGCTGGGAAGGATTGAAGCGAATGTTCCCGTTGATATGATTCTGAAATTGTCCGGTTACAATCCAATTTCCTGTAATGGTAAAATTGATCTTTCCATCCGACTGAAATCGGGGAAAACTGTTCTGTGCAGAAAAATTGAAATTCCGGATAGAAGCAGATACATCAAAGCGGATTACATTCTTTGAACTCGAAAACGAGCCGGAGGTGAAAAACACATCATCATTCACACCCGGTACTCCGGCTCCGCCTGCACCACCATCCTGAAGGGACCAATGAGAGGCGTCCGACCAATTACCAGTGCCGCCAATCCAATAATATGCTGTTGCATTGGAAAACTGAACCAACAACATAAAATTCAGGAAAAACAGACTTTGTAAAAATCTTCTCATCTTCTCTACCGGCAAGTATTCATTTCACCATTAAGACGCAGCAACAGCAGCGGTCGTTGCCCCTCTAAACGGATTTTGTAAGGTTAAGGTAGGAAAAATAGGATAAACGTCAGGTATTTTTCGCTCAGTTCCATGCAGGACAGTCTGTAATGCCTTTTCCGCGGTGTGGACATGCAGAAATACCCAGAATAATTTCGTGTGTATTTGAGCTGGATTGCCGAATTCTTGATGTCGTAAAATCAAAGGAATAACCCATTGAGAAATGTTTCAGAAAATTCAGCTTAAACAAGGCACATATTGCATCTGTATTGCGGTAGGACAACCCGACCTGCATTTTATTTTGAAAATCCATCATCAGGTTTAGATCGATTGCCGGAGTAGACATAGGCGCAAACTTCAAAGCAGCAGAGGGAATCCAGGATAGATCGTCGGAATACTTGAAACGTTTTCCGCCGGAGAGAACAAAATGGTGTGTAAGACGGGATTGATCGCCAACATTTTTCCATTTGTTGCGCAAAGCCTGCCACATGGTGAATCCAACAAAATAATCTTCAGAATATAAAAACAACCCAGGGGCAATATCGGGCCACACAAACTGGACACTTGAGCCGGGTATTGAATTATCATTTGGGTTAGCAAGCGTTACTTTTCCTGCATTAAATCGCAATTGCTGAAATCCTGCATACAATCCCATTCCAAGATTGGTTTTGCGTCCAACCGGAATATGATAAGCGTAAGAAAGGTAAATTTTTGTTCTGCTTATCGGACCGGCACCATCGCTTTCCACATGTCCGCCAATTCCGTGTTTTGTCTTTAAATGTTTGCGGTTCTTGCCCATGATTTGTCCATGTGCGTTGGCAAACATGGTTATTGGTCGGCCGTCGAAACCAACCCATTGCGTTCGGTAACCAACACGCATATCCAAACAGGGCCTGCTGCCTGCTACTGCGGGATGGTGTGCAAACTGATTAAAAACAAACTGCGTGAATTGAGGTGTTTGTTGCGCACTTGATTGCAAAAACAATACAACAAAAACAGCTCCTGTAAATATTCTCTTCATCATAGCACAATGGTAATTGATCCTGAATACTGACTGTTCTCATCATCCGACCCTGTATTCAGATCGATAACATAATAATAAACACCCGCAGGAATTTTCATTCCCTTATTGGTTCCGTCCCATGCATTGTTATTACTGTAGCCCTGTCTGTTAAACACCTTTTGTCCCCAACGATCGTAAACCGTTACACGTGCGTTGGGGAAATTCTCGATGTTTTGAATTTGCCAGGTATCATTTGTTCCATCTCCGTTTGGAGTAAATGTGTTTGGAATTGAGATGGGATCAACCACATAAACGACAACCTGATCCTGATCGAAACAACCGTTATCTGTAACCGTAAGTGTATACACAGTGGTGTTGCCCGGTGTTGCAAAGGTCGTTGCAGAAGTGCTGTTGCTTAAAGAAGAAGTTGGTGTCCAGTTGTAGGTTCCGCCACCGCTGCCGGATAAAACTGCGGTCTGACCAGGGGCGATGATCTGATCAGCACCGGCATTTGCATTGACTTCAATAATATCCAAATCAATTGCGTTGGAGCTGGCTGTGCTTGAACATGGATCTGTGCAGCTCATGTTTACCGAAACTGTTACATCAGATGCAAACGTTGAAGAAATTACACCTGTGGTATTGGTAGCGAAAGGAGCACCATTAATCAACCATTGGTAGTTTGCAGTACCTGTACAACCGTTTTGTGTTGCTGTAAATGTAACTGCATCATACGAACAGGCGGTTGTTGTATTGCTTACAATAGAAACAGTGGGATCGATTTGCGGATTCACAACAACCGCAACTGAATTGGAGTTAGTGGAAAGTACAGCCAAACAGGGATCTGACGAAGTAACAGAACAAACCACAACATCGCCATTGGCAACTGTTCCTGATGAAAAACTTGTTGCAGGACCGCTTTGAACAACTGCACCATTAACAGTAAATGTTAAAGCAGGATTTGTTCCCGCATTTTGAACTACTGCAGTGAATGTAACATTATCTCCCGGGCATGCGGGATTGGGACTTGCGGTTAAAACTACTGAAGGCACAAGATTACCCGGTTGTTCAACCAGACTAATTCCACTTAGCAAAAACGTACATCCGTTATCATCAGTAACCAGAACAGAATATGTTCCTGGAGCAAGATTAGTAAACGCATTGGACAATTGTGCCGCTCCACCATTGAGTGAAAAAGTGTAGGGCGCTGTTCCACCGGTAACCGCTACTGTAAACGATCCATTTGTTGCATTGCAATCGGGATGAATAATAGTAGGCAAGGCATTATCCGGACCTCCTGCATTGCTGATGACTCCATTTACTGTTTGTGTACACCCTTGTTGGTCGGACACGATAACTGAATAATTTCCTGCAGGCAATGGATTAAAGATATCTCCGGCTTGGGGCGGGCCACCATTTAAAGAATAAGTATAAGGAGCTGTTCCACCGGTCACACCGGTTACCTGAAAAGTTCCATCATTGGTGTTGCATCCTGCATCTATTGTTGTTGCAGTTCCGTTTTCGGGTCCGTTTAATAAATTTACAACTATAGTGTCCACAAATTGAATGCATCCTGATGCATCAATCACCCGCAAAACATAGGAGCCTGCAGCGAGTCCTGTAAACTGAGTTCCGGATTGAAATGCACCCCCATTAAGAGAATATTGGTATGCCGGAGTACCTCCTTGTATTGCTGTAATGTCTATTTCACCATCCAGATTACCACAAGTCTGATCAGTAACTGCTGAGGTTGATTGCCATTCTACTGCTGATCCGTTGACCTCTATTGAAAAGGTTCCTTGAGCGGCCTGCGTGACCCCTGCGCCGGTGCTGTCACCATCAATGAGAATATAGTATGTAGTATTGGGACTTAATCCTGTACCATTCAATTGTATTGAAGTTGCAGATCCTGCATTGCAATCGATTTCTGTATAGGTTGCTGCATTACATGCTGTACCTGCCGATAAAAGCACAGCCTGTAATTCCAGGTCTGCACCTGCCCCCGGAATACAATTAATTCCAGTAATGGAAACATTTACATCCCCTCCATTTGCATTGGTTGTAAAACTATACCAAACAGAATTATTCAACCCGAAACATGAAAACCCTGTTCCGTCTTCCGGGCCTGAATCTGATCCAATATTGCTACCCGCGAATGCTGCACCCGGACAAAGCACCTGAGCGTTTTGACAACCATTATTGGCCGGTTGGGCGTACAAGCCGATTACCGGAAAAAGAAATACTAACTGAACAATCCACTTCATCATGCCTTTTTTCAGGGTCCTAAAGGTAGCCAATTACATCTTTTTTCTCCTATTTCCCGAACCCCAACACCCTTTTTTTATCTTTGAAATGCTTTTTTGGTACGATTAATGCACCAAGCACCATAGATAATAACCCCTTTGCTATGAACAACATTTACAAAACATTGAAGAGCAATCAGTTAACTCTTCTCTTTTGTTTGCTCCTTGCCTTCAGCGGAACTGTTCGCTCACAACACATCAACTACCAAAACGATTCAGGTTGGAAGATCGGCTTCAACATGGGTGGTGTTTGGCAACAAAGTGATATGAAATCAAAGGCCGGAATTGGTTTCGGCGCGACACTTGGTAAGGCCTTGTACCAAAAACCCGGTCGCTATTTTGCGTTCGACTTACGGTTCCGGTACCTGCACGGATATAATTACGGATACACCGATACAGCGATCACTCAGTTCCCCGCAACATCTATTTATAGCGGGAACAACACAGCAAATCCTACGTTGAATGCGTATCAGTCGCAAGGGAAGATGTTCTACAACTACCGAATGGCTCTCAACGAATATTCGATGGAGGGCGTTCTTACGTTTAACCGTTTGCGCGAACGTACAGGAATTGTGTTGTATACCTGGGGTGGAATTGGCTTAACAACTTACCGCGTAAAAACTGACCAGATCGATAATCCTTTCCTGGGAAGCGGAACTCCTTATAATTATACCGCTTTCGACTCTACTTCAACATGGTCGCAGCTCAGCGGAATTTGGGATGGCGAATATGAAACAGATGCTGATTTAAACCGCGGATTACAAGTTGGATTTATGCCTTCATGGGGTATTGGTTTCGGATATCAGTTCTCGCCTTATTTTGCAATGGTTCTTGAGCATAAGGTCACTTTTGCGCTGAATGATAAAATTGACGGCTATGCTTACAAAAATCCTGAAACACCTGTTAACGATCGTTACCACTATACAGGATTAAAATTCGTGTTCCACTTCGGAAAAGGAAACGGTCAGGTTTACACAAATTACAATACAACCACCACAACTACAACAACTGCTACAACAAGCACAAGTACCGTTGTAACAACTCCTCCGCGCGCACGACCGATTATCAATATTACCCAACCATCAATGAGTCCTGCTACCGTGAGCAACCAATACTACACGGTTAATGCAAACATTTACCATATTGATGGGCCTTCCAATATTAATTTTAAAGTGAATGGTAACCAAAGCACCAACTTCACTTACAATACATCAACCCAACAATTCTCCAGTAGCATCCTGCTGAACCCGGGAAGTAACGTTGTTGAGATCCGCGCTACCAATGAGGTGGGGTCAGACTATCAATCGGTGGTAATCGTATTTGATATGCCGATTATAAACAACATCCCTCCACCAATTGTAACTTTTACCAATCCTCCCTTTACTCCGTACAATACCAACAACCAATCCTTTAATGTTACCGCAACTATTTTAAATGTTNNTACAATCCTACGTCCCGCGCTTTTTCTGCTGTTATTGGTCTTCATGCAGGTCCGAACACAGTAGAAATTAAAGCAACCAATACTTCAGGAATGGATGTAAAACAAGTTGTGATCAATTACCAGCCGGTTGTTGTTCAGCAGCCACCTGTTGTTACGATCACAAACCCTACACTCAATCCCTACACGGTATATGTGAACTCTGCGAATGTTGACGCAACTGTCCTCAACGTTAGCAATTCATCAGATATTCGCCTGCGAATAAACGGACAGCTTTCTCCAAACTTCACTTACAACACTACCACAAAAGTGATGAATGTGATCGCGAGTCTGATTCCCGGTCCGAACACATTTGAAATTACTGCAACCAATGCAGCAGGTACAGATTCCAAATCTACTACCATTGTATATGTTGCGCCATCGGCTCTGCCACCAGTGATTACGTTTATCGATCCTGCTACTAATCCTGCTACTGTAACCACATCCACCAAAACAGTAAGGGCAACAGTTCAAAATGTTGCCGGACAAAGCAATATTCAGGTTCGTTTGAATGGCATTATTGTTCCTAATTTCTCATGGAATGCAAGTACCAAGGTTGTACAATTCAATGCTACACTAAACCCCGGTGCAAACACTGTTCAGATTACGGCTACCAATACAGTTGGATCAGACATTAAGGCAACAACAATTATTTATCAGCAGGTTCAAACCGGACAGCCTCCGATTGTTAGCATCAGCACTCCGGCTCAAAATCCTTACGCAACAACATCACCAAACGCCAGTATTATTGGTTCAGTGTTGAATGTGAATAGTCAGAGCCAGATCACCTTTAAGGTAAATGGCGNNCGTTCCTTCAAACAGCTTCACCTATGATGCCGTTACAAAAGTGTTCCTTGCCAACGTAACACTTAATCCGGGAACTAACGTTTATGAAATAAGCGCAACAAATAACTTCGGAAGCGATTCGCGCACACAAACAATAAACTACACCTTGCCTTGCAACGCACCGGTAATTACATTGGTACAACCTGCAAGCGCAAACTTCCAGACATCATTAAGCAATTTGCCATTCACTGCGATTGTTCAGAATATCGGCAATCAGTCGGCTATTACATTTAAGCTGAACGGTAATGCTCATCCTTTCACTTACAATGCAGCAAGTGGTACAGTGACTGCAACACTGAATTTGAGCGGGACCAGCAATACTGTTGAGTTAAAAGCGACCAACAATTGCGGANNCCAGGCGCCGCTTGTACCACCGATAGTTACCATTACAACGCCAGCAACAAATCCTTTCACTTCTGCCAACGCAAGCACTGCCATTACTGCTACAATACAACATGTAAGTTCTGCAGCAAATGTTTCACTTAAGGTGAATGGAACAAGTGTAACCGGATTTACATTCAATCCGCAAACTACACTGTTCAGTGCGAATGTTAATCTTATAAGTGGTGCCAATACAATTGAGATCACAGGAACTAACAATGATGGAAGCGATTCGAAAAGCACGGTGATTATTTACCAGCCTGTAGCACCTCCATGTCAGCAACCGGTTATAGTGCTAACTCAACCGGCAGGAAACAATTATTCAACAGCATTGAGTTNNACCGGAATTGTTTTCCGTCAAAACGGAACCAACGTTCCCTTTACATTCAATTCTGCTACAGGAGCATTCTCTGCAAATGTCAATTTCACACAACCTACCAACAACCTCGAAATTATTGCAACGAACAGTTGTGGCAGCAGCACAAGTACGATTAGTGTAACTTGTAATCGTCCACTTGTACCGCCGGTAGTTACCATCCTGAATCCGGGGCAAAACCCCTTCAACAGTGCAGTAGCGAACATGACGCTTACCGCAAACATTCTGAACATCACAGGATCATCGGACATTACTTATACAATCAATGGTGTATCGAGCACAAGTTTCACATTCAATCCGACAACGAATGTTTTCACCAGCAATGTGACCCTGGCAAGCGGAAATAATGTATTTACCATTTCTGCCACCAACGCAGATGGCAGCGACTCAAAAAGCACAACTATTATTTACACACCTGTTGTTGTTCCTTGCAACGCACCGGTTATCACTCCAATTGCACCGGCTACTGCGTCACAAACTGTGAATCTTGCCAATTATTCAATTCAGGCCTCTGTGTTGAATGCAACACAAAGCCAGATCACACTCAAACAAAACGGAGTAAGCAAAACATTTACGTATAACCCAACGACGTTCTTGTTAACCGCATCCGTTACACTGGTAGATGGAACCAACAACTTTGAAATCCTTGCTACCAACAATTGCGGATCAGAGACGACTTCATTCAGTATTGATTACAATCGTCCATTGGTGCCGCCTGTTGTAACCATCACTCAACCTGCTGCAGATCCTTACACCTCAGCAACGCAAAACACAACTATTACTGCAAGTATTCTTCACATCAATGGCAGCAGCGATATCAGCTTTAAAGTAAATGGCGTTCCAAGTACTTCCTTTACGTACAATGCCACTACTAAAGTCTTCACTTCAGCTATTACCCTTACTCCCGGTAATAATTCTGTAGAGATCATTGCTACAAATACAGATGGTACTGCAAACGACTCCCGCACGATTATCTACCAATACGTTGCTCCTTGCAACCCTCCGGCCGCAACCATTACTTCGCCTGCTGCAAATACAGTAGTTGCTGTTCCTTTTGCGACGTTTACTGCAACAGTAACGAATAGCAGTCAAAACGCAATTTCTCTGAAGCTTAATGGCACAACCGTTCCATTTACCTATACAAACGGAACTGTAAGCGCTAATCTTACCTTGGTAGAAGGCGGCAATGTTGTTGAGCTTACTGCCGGAAGCAATTGCGGTACAGCCTCGGAAAGTGTAACGATTACCTATAATCGACCACTCACACCTCCAACTGTTACCATCAGCGCTCCACAAAACGGAAGCACAACGCAAACATCAACCTCTACTGTAAATGCAACAATTACAAATATCCAGAACACTTCAGGAATTGTATTTCTTGTGAATGGTAATCCAAGCACCTCTTTCAACTTCAATGCAGCCAACAATAGCTTTACTGCATCTGTTAGTCTCAATCCGGGAGTAAATACTTTTGTGATTACCGCAACCAATCAGGATGGTCAAGCTAGTGATCAGACCAGCATTACTTACCAGCCTTGTATCGCTCCGCAGATAGTATTGAGTCAGCCTTCAGCAACCGGAACTACCGTAGCTAATGCTGCATTCAATCTTGTGGCAATGGTTCAAAATGGTGCCAACACTACAAACTCAGTCACGCTTAATGGCGCAAACGTTAGTGCAACTTCAACCGGAAACGCAATTAACTCAGGACTTACATTTGTTGCAGGAACCAACACGATCGTCATCAATGTAGCCGGTCCTTGCGGGAGCGATAGTGAAACCATTACCATTATCTATACCCCATGCTTCGATCCGGAAATACAACTGAACCAGTCGGGCGTTAACGGTAGCACGGTGAGTTCTTCAGCTTTCGCATTCAGCGGTACAGTTGCCAATGCATCAGGCACAAGTCTTTCTGTTACTTTTAATGGAAGCAACGCAAATGCTACTTATTCCAATGGCAGCTTTAATGGCAACCTAACTCTTGCCCAAGGGTTGAACACCATTGTAATAAACGTAACCGGTCCTTGTGGCACTGACTCAAAAACCATTCAGATCACCTACACGCCATGTAATGCTCCGCTTATTACCATCAATCCAAATTCAGGAGGAAACAACGTTGCAAACGCGGCATATACTATTACAGGTACTGTTGCAAATAATACAGGCACTACAGTTGCAATTACTTTAAATGGAACTGCGGTTACCTCTACCTATTCAGCAGGATCTTTTTCTGCCGGACTCAACCTGAACTCAGGCACAAACACAATTGTAGTTACTGTTACTGGTCCATGCGGAAACGCTACACAAACAGTGAACGTAACCTACACTCCTTGCAACGCTCCGGTAATTACTCTTAACCAGGCTAATGCAAATGGTACAGATCAAAGTAATGCGTCCTTTGCATTATCAGGTTCTGTAAGTAACCATTCCGGAACAACAGTCAGTGTTCAACTCAATGGAGCAGCCGTAAACGCAACCTACAACAACGGTAACTTCAATGCGTCACTTATACTTGCTGCCGGTTCCAACACTATTCTGGTAACGGTAAATGGTCCTTGCGGAACGGATACCAAAACAATCAGCCTTACACATACTCCTTGTGTTGCACCTGTTATTACAATGACCAGTCCTTCCTCTACCGGAATTACAGTAAGTAACCCAAGCTTTACTGTAATCGGTTCGGTTGCTGCCGGACTCAATAATGTAATTAAGGTTAAAGTAAACGGAACCGAAGTATTCACCACAAGTACTGCAAACAGTGTAAATACGAACGTTACGCTGAATCAGGGATCAAACAACATTGAGATCCTTGTGAATGGCGATTGCGGTTCAGCACAATCCGCTTTCGCTGTAACTTATACTCCATGTAACGCGCCGGTAGTAAATGTTGCTCAATCTTCTGCAAACAATTCTACACAAACCGCAGCTACATTTTCATTAAGTGGTTCGGTAAATAATTATCAGGGAACAACGTTAACGGTTCAGCTGAATGGCGGAACAGTAAATTCCACTTATACCAATGGTAATTATAGTGCAGGACTAACACTTGTGCCCGGCTCAAATAATATTGTGATTACTGCCACCGGAACATGTGGTACAGATACAAAAACGCTTACCATTAACCATACTCCATGTGTTACTCCATTGATCGGAATAACTAACCCTTCTGCAGCGAGCACAAGTTCAACCACTGCTTCGTTCACTGTTTCAGGTGCTGTTACCGGCGGGTTGAACAATGTGGTTACTGTAAAACATAACGGAACAGAAGTATATCAATCCACAACAAGCAACAATATCAACGTTCCGCTTACATTAACACAGGGCTCAAATACAATTTTAGTTTCCGTTACAGGTGATTGCGGCAATGCATCTCAAACCTATACGGTAAATTACACTCCATGTAATGCCCCTGTTGTAACTATTACACAACCTGCTGCAGCGGTTACCAACGCATCTGCAAGCATAAGCGGAACTGTTCAACACCACGCCGGAACAACGATTTCTGTGAGTGTAAACGGAACACCTGTTAATGAACTTATAGCAATGGTAATTTCACGGCTAACGCAACATTAGCAAGCGGAAGCAATACCATTTTAGTTACAGCATCCGGTTCTTGCGGAACGGCAAGCAGTACTGCAACGGTAACTTATACAGCGCCTGCTCCTGCTCCTTGCGGACCACGTTTCAATCCCGGAAATTCAGCATGGGAATTCTGTTTGATTACTCCAAGCGGAACTTATACTAGAGATAACCTTGCTGCAAATCCAAACTTCACCTATACCGGTCCTGCAAGCAGTGCTTATTTCAAACCCATTGCAGGTGGTGGTGATGCAATTGTTAACGGATCAGCGTATCCTGTACAAAATGGTTCGTACTACCACTTTAGCGGAAACCTAACCGTAACAGTTGGCAGCAACCAACCCGGATCGATGGGTCACTGGACCATCTGTATTGAATCGAATGCTGCTCCTGTTTTTGGTAATGGTAATAATCGTCCGGCTAGCCCCTGCCAAAGCACCAACCAGGGTGGAGGAAACAACTCCGGTAATGGTGATTCTACTGTAGATTTTGATATTAATCCTAATGGTTCTGTCACCGTTAGTCAGACGGTTTGCGCAAACATCAAATGCCTGGGAGAATCAGTTGTTTATAGCAACACACAGGATGCTTTTGTAAAAATCTCCTATAGTATCGACAATGGTGTTACCTGGTCAAACTTCAACAACAACAATTATGTAAATGGCGGGGAACAAGAATCCGTTCTTGTCCCCACCGGATCCAACGTAGTGTTGAAAGCGTTTTGTACAACTGCAAACGGAAGCTGGACCAATACAATAAAAACCAACACCGGAAGTCAGTATGTGTATGTATTGAGAAACGGTGATCCCGCTCCAAACATTCAGCCCTTCCAAAATCAGGCGTCAGCAGAAGCGTTTCTGGCGGGAGTTATGACAAATGGCGTTATTACGATTGGTCCGAACGATGTAATCTACCTCTTCGAATTGCGGTTTGTCGGGAATGTCGGCATCGACTATCAAGACGCTGTTATGCTTGTAACGTTTGATGAAAACGGGAATTGCTCGAACGATAACAGGGGTAATACCGGAGGAGGATCCACCGGAGGAAACAACAGTGGAAGAGGCAATAACAAATCTCCAGAGAACACCGGAGGAAACACCGGAACTCAAAACAAAGGTGATGGCAATATTAACCCCAACAACAATGTAANNCAGGAGGGAAAACAAATCCTGTTGAAGGAGGAAGTACCAACGGTGTATCGCCCAACAATAACACAGGCGGAAAAACTGATCCAGTTAATTCCGGGAAAGATGTTCAAAACAACACTCCCGTAAATAACAGAGAGTACACAGAAGCCATCAGTGCCGGCGACCGTTCGTTTGCTGAACAGCGGTATGCCGATGCAAAAACGCATTATGCACGTGCACTCACACTTAAGCCGGGCGATCCTTATGCAACTCAAAAAATTAAAGATTGCGATCAAATGCTCGACCGTAAGCGCATAGAAGAGGACGCCCAGCGTAAGGCACAGGAAGACGCTCAGAAAAAAGCACAACAAGATGCGCAGCGCAAGGCTCAGGAAGATGCTCAACGTAAAGCACAGGAAGACGCTCAGCGAAAGACACAGGAAGATGCACAGCGTAAGGCTCAGGAAGATGCTACCAAGAAAGCAGCGGCTGAAAAAGCGGCGGCTGATGCAAAGAAAAAGCAGGAAGAAGAAGCCAAGAAAAAAGCCGAAGAAGAAAAGAAGAAACAAGAGTCTGAAAAAAAAGCAGCTGACCCTAAAACCCTTCCCGGAGGAAAGGTTGGGGTAACGGTTAACGAAGAGGGCGTAAAGCAAAACCCCAAGTAACATAGTATAAGGCGGGCCTAGGCCCGCCTTTTTTATGCCCTAAATCTGCGCTTGGTGGTCCATTTTTACCACTCATCGAAAAAGCCACGCAACAGAACCGATACTTTTTATCTTCGCTTTCCAATTTTTAAGAAATGAAAAGAACACTGATCGTATGGTCCCTGTTACTCGTAAGCCTCACCTTGAGAGCCGACGAAGGGATGTGGCTGCTGATGCACCTGAAGAAAATGAACATGGAAGACATGCAGAAAAAAGGCCTCCGCCTCACTGCAGAAGAAATCTATGACATCAACAAACCCGGTCTAAAAGACGCTGTTGTCTCTCTGGGGGGATTTTGCACTGCAGAAGTTATTTCCAAAGAAGGCTTGTTGCTTACCAATCACCATTGTGCGTTTGATGCAATTCAAACCTTTTCCACCGTAGAGAACGATTACCTGACCAACGGCTTTTGGGCTATGGATCGTAAGCAGGAATTGAATGTGCCCGGTTTGTTTGTGAATTTTCTGGTTCGCATGGAAGATGTTACAGAAAAGGTACTTGCGGCTGGCGCCAACATGGGTGTTACAGCCCGCAATGAAGCGATGCGCCGTAAAATGGAAGAGCTCCGTAAAGAAGCTACAAAGGGAACCCATTACACTGCAGAAATAAAATCATTCTTCGACGGAAACGAATATTATCTTTTTATCTATGAAACCTACCGCGATGTGCGTTTGGTTGGGGCCCCGCCAAGTTCCATCGGGAAATTTGGAGGTGATACGGACAACTGGATGTGGCCACGTCATACCGGTGATTTCTCTCTATTGCGCGTTTATTCCGGCGCAGATGGCAAACCGGCTGAATATTCGGATAAAAACATACCACTCAAACCTCGTCACCACCTGCCAGTTTCATTGAAAGGCGTGAACCAAAGCGATTTTGCAATGATCATGGGTTATCCCGGAAGCACCGATCGTTTCCTCACTTCTTACGGGGTAAAACAAGCCATTGAAACTGAACAACCTGCCCGTGTCCGAATTCGCGGAACCCGTTTGGAGATCATGAAGGCAGACATGGATCAGAGCGACAAAGTACGCATTCAGTATGCCTCCCATTATGCTGCCATTGCCAATTACTGGAAATACTTTATCGGACAAAGCCGCGGACTTAAAAGACTTCGTGTTTATGAGCAGAAAAAAGCGGAAGAAGTTGCCTTTCAGGAATGGGTAAATGCGGATGCAAAACGTAAAATCCGCTACGGCCAGGTGCTCAGCGATATGGAAGCGGCCTATTCTGAATTGGATAAAGTAATTGTTCCCGATGTCTATTTCAACGAATGCATCTTTGGTATCGAGATCAACACCTTGTTCCTGAAGTTGTATCCATTGTATGGTGCCTTGAACAATACCGACATTACCAAGGATCAACTGAATGGCGTTGTTGAAAGTGTTCGTACTGCTGTAAAGGATTACTTTAAAGATCACAATGCACCAACAGATGCCAAATTAATGGCCGCTATGTTGCGTCTTTATCATTCAGACGTTCCTGCTGAGTTTCATCCAAAAGAACTAACAGATATCCATAAGAAGACAAAGGGTGATTTCATGAAGTGGACCGTACCCTATTATGCGAAATCAATCTTTACTGATGCTACACGTCTTGATGCCTTCCTGAAAGCGCCCGAGATGAAGAAGATGAAAGCAGATCCCGGGTTTGCACTTATGCTGGCTTTCATTGATGTGTACCGCACCTTCTCGGAGCGTTCAAGTGCAGCCAGCAGTAAACTCGCAGAAGCGACTACTTTGTATGTAGAAGGAATTCGCATCCTGCGTACGGATAAAAAATTCTACCCCAACGCCAACTTTACCATGCGCCTTACCTACGGACAGGTGCTTGAATATTTCCCTCAGGATGGGGTTCATTATCTCCACTACACGACCCTGGATGGCATCATGGAGAAGGAAGATCCAAACAATGATGAATTTGTTGTGCCTGCACGTTTGAAAGAACTTTGGAAAAACAAAGATTATGGTCAGTACGGACAGAATGGGGTTCTCAATGTTGCATTCATTACCAACAACGATATCACTGGAGGAAACTCCGGTAGTCCGGTGATTAACGGAAACGGAGAGTTGATTGGTTGTGCCTTTGATGGTAACTGGGAAGCCATGAGCGGCGATATTGCGTTTGAACATAAACTGCAACGCACCATTTCAGTTGATATCCGCTATGTTCTTTTCATTATTGATAAGTATGCCGGAGCCAAACATCTCGTTGATGAAATGACACTGGTGAAATAATTATCTAATACATTCAAAAAGAAAAGCCCCTGAAAATTCAGGGGCTTTTCTTTTTATTTGAATAGGATTAATTATCCAAAGCTTTGTATAACTCATCAAGATTTGGAATCAGAACAATCTCAATTCTTCTATTCTTAGCCTTATCCGCTGCGTCAACAGGAAGAAACTCGCTTCTACCGGCTGCAGAGATTCTTTTTGGATCCATTCGACTGCTCTCCAACATCATTTTTACAACTGAGGTGGCGCGCAATACAGAAAGCTCCCAATTATCACGCGGTACATTTGGCGAGTTCAGTTTATCAGTGTCGGTGTGTCCTTCAACCAGAATTTCAATGTCTTTGGTGTCTTCAAGCACTTTTGAAAGTTTCACAATGGCATCTTTTCCTTCCTGATCTACTTTGTAGCTACCCGATGCAAACAAGAGTTTCGCTTCCATACTCACATAAACGCGACCATTCTTCTGAACCACTGTCAAGCCTTTTCCTTCAAAAGCCTTAAGTGCATTAGCCACTTTATCGCGTAATGCTTTTGAAGCTGCTTCTTGTTTTGCGAGAATATCCTCAAGTTCTTTGATGCGTTTTTCCTTGGCTTCCAATTCGGATTTTTTCACATTCAGTTCGCGCTCAAACAATTTCAAGGCATCCTCCTTGCGCTGCAATTCCAGTCGTGTCGCTTCAAGTTGAACAGATAATTTGGAGGCCTCAGCTTCGCTTCCTTTTTGCAGGAACTCGATCTTGCGCATGATCTCATCATTTAACTTGTTGATCTTGTCGTATTGCTCCTTCATTTGACGGTATGAAGCGCCAAGAATAGAGGTATCGCGACCTAAAGCGTCTGTAGCCTTTTTCAGACGCTCATGTTGCGAAGAAAGTTCTTTATAGGCATCAATTGCCTGTCGTGAGCTATCCCGCAGTTTCGTGAGTTCCTGATCACATGATTTGTACTTGGCTTCAAGTTCTTCATACTTTCTCTGTGGCACACAGGATGTAAAATAAAGTGCCAGCAAAGGCAGGAGAAGGATTAAAATCCGGTTGGTTTTCATAGGTTCTGATTTTTGGGAACGTTCCCAATCAAAATTATGCCGCTTTTTAAAAAAAGCACCTAAAAGGAAACTCTTTTTTTGAACAGCTCGTTTTTAAAGGAAAAATAAGGGCATGAAACGCTTATCACGGGACTGGTTCCTTCAACCCTCTATAGATTTCGAATTGAAATCCTATACCTTGCTGGGATGGCTTCAATCTGCATGCCTTGAAGTGAACGAAAGCAGAATCTACCCTGCCTTCGATGATCTTCAGTTTCACCTGCGTTCGCTCGAACAATTCAAAACCGATACCGATACCCTGTATGAACAGTTCCCAAAGGAAATTGAGCATCTCTATACCGGTAATCCTCCCAGAATTATTTACAAAACAAAGCACGAGCCTGACTCCCAATTTTCTATAATACGATCCATTATTGATTGGTCAATTCCTCGTGTTGAAAGCGCATTTAAATCAACTGAAGAACGCTTACTCGAAATGAAATCGAACACCGAGCTGTTTCCTGTAGGAATCGAGCCCATCTATAAAAAAGAAGGATTTCTGTTTATTCCGGATGGAGATCAGGAATTGCAAATATTCAGTTACCGAATGGGAAACATTTTTGAAAAAGAATCTGCTTCAGTACCTGCACTGAATACTCAATTCTTCATGCATCAACGCTGGACAATAAGCACTACTTTAAATGCAATTAAAAGTGATATTCTCAAACAATCTGATTTTGTGCCTGCCGTATATTTTTTGCGTTCAGAAAAATCGCTACCGGTAAATGAAACCTTGCTTCCAATTGCAAAAATAAGGCTGATGGAATATTTGGCCGGAGAATAAAAAAGGGAACGCTAGAAACGTTCCCTTTTCAAATTTGTGGTGCAGGATTATTTTTTCTTTTTCTTCTTTTTCCCTTTTTCTTCAATAGCAAAATATACACGCGAAAGATCGCGGTATTCCATTGCATTAATCGGGAAATTACGCACATTAGTTTGTACCAGACGGATGTAATTGTCGTAATACAGTGGCATTACCACAGCATCATCCACAATCAACTGATCACACTTAGCGAACAGCTCCATACGCTCTTTTTCATCAGTTGTGCGTAATGCTTTGCTGAACATTTCGTCGAATGCATCACTTCTGTAACGTGTGAAGTTGATATACGATTTGTCGGAAGGGTTTTCAGGAACATTCTTTCCGTAAAACAAGTTGAGGTAATTCTCAGGATCCGGATAATCCGCTACCCAGGCAGAACGCCAAAAATCAGCCTTGCCGGATTCAAACTCCTCAATGAGCTGATTAAGCGGCATGACATCCAGCTTAACTGTTACCCCAAGGTTTTCTTTAAGCATACTTTGGATGGCTTCAGCAAGCAATTCATTAGTAGTACCACCGGAGTTTAGCTGAAGTGTAATTACAGGAAACCCTCTTCCGTTGGGGAAACCGGCTTCAGACATTAATCTGCGGGCTTTGTCAGGATCGAAATTAAATCCTTTGATATTTCCTGATGGATAATTGGGCAATGATGGAGGAACGATTCCAAATGAAGCAGGAGTACCCTCGCCCTGCAGTGTATAGGTTACAAGTTTTTCGCGATCGATTGCATGGTTAAATGCCTGACGAACTCGCTTATCTTCAAAAACTTTTGAGGTGCTCAGGAAAGCATAAAACTGAATGGATAGCGCTTCTACCTGTTGCAATTCGAATTCAACGTTACCACCCTGGCGAGCCTCGTCCATAGAACCGAGTACAGAAGAGATTTCCTCTACCGGCAGTTTCCAAACCATATCGAGGTTCTTTTTACGGAACTCCATCAGCTCTGTTTTCTTTTCCTTATGGAAAGTGAACTTAACACCCTGCAAATACGGTAACTGATTTCCATGTTCATCCTGCTCCCAGTAATTCTCATTCTTTTCAAGCAAAATCATTTGACCATCACGCAAAGACTTTATCACGAAAGGACCTGTACCCACAACCTTTGTGCGCATATCATCCTTGTATTTTTCGTAAGCCTCACGTGGATATACCCAACATCCGGAATGTGCGATGATTTTAGGAAACGCTGAGAATGAAAAATTCAACTCGATGCTGAGTGTATAATCATCAATGACTTTAATTCCTGCAACACCACCTGCAGGAGATGCTTTTCCACCGGAAGTTGCAGCATAGTGTTCATTTGCACCTTTTACCTTGTCCTTAAACAACCAGTAAACTTTATTATCACCTGATGCAGTACAGAGACGATCAAAACAGTATTTAAAATCATTAGCAGTGACTTCACGTGCAGCACCACCAAAACATTCATCCTCATGAAACTTTACTCCTTTGCGAATGGTGAAGGTGAAAAGTGTGGCGTCTTCATTTACATCAAATGACTGTGCAATACAAGGGACAACTTCGAGACTTTGCTGATCGAATTTCAGCAAGCCCTGATACATTTGGCTGGCGATGTGATGTGAAGAGATGTCGTTAATACTAAGCGGAAAGAGGTTTTTAAAATCTTCAACCTCATTGATCTTGAAGATACCGCCATAAACGACTCCTCCTTTGGCTTCAACCATTTTGAGTTCATCACCTTTCTTTCCGCCACCGCAGGACGCCAAAATCACAGAAAGGCCAACGACCGGTAAAAGTTTCTTTATCATTGCTTACTTGGTGTTAGGGACATTGGCAAATATATACAAATAATCATTGCAGGAAAGGGCTTATGCAGGAAGGCAAATTAGCTGGATAAACGGCTAATCTTCAATTTCCAAAATCACCGGGCAGTGGTCGGAATGTTTCGCCTCAGGCAATATTACCGATCTGCTCAATCGCTTTTCCAATGATGCTGTAGCCATATGATAATCAATACGCCAACCCAGATTCTTTGCTCGTGCATTCGCTCTGAAACTCCACCAGGTGTATTGATGCGGATCCTGATTAAAATGCCTGAAGGTGTCGATGAACCCACTTTCCACAAATCGATCCACCCACTCACGTTCTTCGGGTAGAAAGCCACTGCTGTTCTTGTTGGAAACAGGGTTATGGATATCAATAGCTTTGTGGCAAATATTGTAATCTCCTGAAATGATGAGGTTCGGCCTGCTCTTTCGTAACTCGGATACATAAGGAAGGAAATCACCAAGAAACTCCATCTTAAATTCCTGTCGTTCTTCCCCTGAACTTCCACTTGGGAAATAGGCGCTCATAACAGAAAGATCACCAAAATCGCATCGCAGGATGCGCCCTTCCCTATCGTACTTTGGCATTCCACAGCCAATTTCAACGTTATCCGGTTCCTTCTTGCTGAATATCGCAACACCGCTATACCCCTTTTTTTCAGCAGGATGCCAATGGGTGAAATACCCAAGTTCCTCAAAAGGACGAATATCAATTTGTTCAGGCGTCGCCTTGATCTCCTGCAGGCAAACAATATCAGGGTTAACCGACTTTAGCCACTCGATCCACCCCTTTGAGATGGCAGAGCGCAAACCGTTGATGTTGTAGGTAATAATGCGGGTTTTCATTGCAAAAAATGGCCGAGAATGGTTTTTCGGAGGCATAAAGTTAATCAGGGAAGTCTGATTACATGCGCTGAAGGTCCTTTTCCCGTTATTTTGTGCAGTAAAACGAAAACGATCCGGTCTCTTGTACATATCATTCTGTTTTTGGTTCTTGGCCATTCGGTACAAGCGCAAAGTAATCTTCGTAACCGACTGGTGATCAATTCGGGGGACACATTGACTATTGATACCTTGAGTATGGTGCCGGGAAGCATCCAGGTATTTTATCAAGGCAACTTCCTCGATACTTCTCTTTTCAAAATTGATCCGCTAAAAGGAACGATGCACCTGGATATTCCTACAGGCGATACCGTTCGGATATTGTACCGCGTTTTTCCACAGAATTTGCATGCAGAATTTGCCCACAAAAAATCAGGAAACCGGGAGCCCGACATTCAACAAGAAAAAAACTCCTTTCGCTTTCAACCCGGAAAAGCAACAGACGATCTCTTCGGTGGTGATGGACTGAACAAATCAGGAAGTATTTCAAGAGGAGTAAACTTTGGGAATAATCAGGATTTATCTGTCAACTCATCCCTTAACCTGCAGCTCAATGGAAAAATATCAGACCGATTGAGTCTTATGGCCTCTGTTACCGACGACAATATTCCAATTCAGCCGGATGGAAACACCCAACAACTGCAGGATTTTGACCAGGTATTCATAAAAGTATACGATGAAAACTCATCGCTTACGGCCGGTGATTTCTGGATGAAAAAACCGGTTGGCCACTTTATGGTTTATAACAAACGTGCACAGGGAGCGTCGTTCAGTACGCTTCAAAGCAATACAGAAAAAGGGCAATCCTTCGAAACAAGAACAAGTGCGGCTTTATCCAAAGGAAAATTTGCGAGAAATCTTATTCCGGGCAGAGAAGGAAATCAAGGTCCGTACCGTTTACGCGGTGCAGAAAATGAGACATTCATTATTGTGCTTGCAGGAACGGAACAGGTCTATATCGACGGTCAATTATTGAAAAGGGGACAGGAAAACGATTATATCATCGATTACAATACAGCAGAAATCACATTTACACCCAACCGGCTTATTACCAAAGACCGAAGAATTGTTGTAGAATTTCAGTACTCCGACAAAAACTATGCGCGTTCGATTTTTGAATCTACCAACACCTGGAAATTTCGGAATACAGGAATTCATTTAAATATATATTCGGAACAAGACAGCAAAAACCAACCCCTTCAACAAAACCTGAGCGATAGTGCAAAATCGCTTCTGGCTTCTGTTGGCGACAGTGTTTATATTGCTGTTTTCCCCTCGCAGGATAGCGTTGGCTATGACCCTAATCGTGTGTTGTACCGAAAAACCGATTCATTGGGTTATGATCCTGTTTTTGTTTTCTCTTCACACCCCGACAGTGCAGTTTATGCTGTACGGTTTTCATTTGTTGGAGAAGGAAGAGGTGACTATGTGCAATCTAATTTTACGGCAATTGGACGAACTTTCCGTTGGGTTGCTCCTGATACGGTGGGATCGCAAATAGTACGAAGAGGAAATTTTGCACCCGTTGAAATTCTTATTGCCCCTAAAAAAAGACAGATGATCAGTACCGGTATCGACCATCGTTTTGGAAAAAAAGGTCGCTTCAGAACCGAACTGGCCTTATCGAAAACCGATCAAAACACATTCTCTTCCCTGCATAAATCCGACGACCAGGGCTTTGGTATCAAGCTTGCCTACGAGAATGATTATTCCGTTTTTCCCCGAAAAAAAGATCTTTCGCTCTATACAAAAGCAGATGTTGAAATGGTTGACGCACGATTCCGGTCCATTGAACGGTACCGCTCCGTTGAGTTTGAGCGCAATTGGAATGTCCTCAACCGTCCCTTGCAATCATCGCAATTATTAGCAGATATTGAAATAGGAATTCGCAATAAACAGGAACGATTGGGATATGGCTTTCAATCTTTTCTTTCCGGAAAAGAATACAATGGGATGTTGCATCGCTTAAACGGTGATTTACGAAGAAAAAGGTGGGCGGGGTATTTCAACGGCAGCTATCTGGAAGCTAAAGGGAGCAGCAGCAGCAACTTTATCCGGCATAAAAGTCAGATTGCACGCACCATTGGGAAATTCAGTATTGGCTATCGCGACGAGCATGAACTGAACCGTTTCTACACTGCAACCGATAGTCTGCGAACAGGGAGTTATCAATTTCATGAATGGGAAGCGTTTTTTGAAACAGCAGACACAGCACGAAATCGAATTCACTTTGCTTATCGCGAACGCATTGATAAATTATACGACACTACCAAACTGGGAAAAGCCGCACATGCACGACAATACACAGCAGGATTTACCCTCGCATCCAACGCATCACATCGATTAAGAGCTCATGCAGGGTATCGCGAATTGCAGATTGTTAATCCTCTGCTTACAAATCAAGCACCTGAGCGCACCCTTGTAAACAGGGTTGAATACGATTTGCGTGCCTGGAAAGGAGCGGTTACTGCCAATACATTTTTTGAAGTTGGAACCGGACAGGAGTTGAGGAAAGAATTTATTTATCTTGAAGTCCCGGCAGGACAAGGGATATATGCATGGGTAGACTATAATGGAAATGGAATAAAAGATCTTAGTGAATTTGAAATTGCAGCATTCCCCGATCAGGCACGATTTATCCGGTCGTTTACGCCAACCAATGAATATGTAAAAACATATACCAATCAGTTTAGTCAGAGTTTGCTATTGAATCCGGCAGCAGTATGGCGCTCGAAAAAGGGTTGGAAGAAAGCGTTGACCTACCTCTCCAACCAAACAGCCTACCGTGTAGATCGCAAAACGAATTCTGAAAATGAAACGGATCGGTTTAATCCATTTCTGCGCGAAATTGCAGACACCAGTTTATTGTCGCTGAATTCATCCTTTCGAAACACCATTTTTATAAACAGAACCGGAGCTGTTTTTGGGCTCGACCATACATATCAGGACCTCCGATCGAAATCGCTGCTTACAAACGGATTCGACTCCCGAATTCAGCGATCTCACCTGGTTAAGCTACGTTGGAACATTACCCCCGAATACAGCATTATTATTGAAGGGGAGCGAGGAGAAAAGGGAAGCACTTCCGACTTTCTGAGCTCAAGGAATTTCATCATTGGGTATGACAAGATTAATCCCCGACTCAATTTTCAACCCAATACCCGTTTGCGGATTACTGCATCCTACAAATACAGCAACAAACAAAACAAACCCGAATATGGAAATGAATCGGCAGAACTTCATGACATAGGAACCGAACTTAGGTATAATGTTGTGAACAAAGGGAGTTTGTTGATCAACATGAATCATATTCGCATACGTTATGTTGGGGCAAACGGAACGCCCATTGCATTCGACATGCTGGAGGCATTGCAGCCCGGCATGAATTATACCTGGAGCAGCAGTTGGCAACAAAACCTTTCGAAAAATATGCAGCTCAGCCTGAGTTACAACGGGAGAAAATCGGAGACTTCGAAAATCATTCACACAGGCGGAGTGCAGGTCAGAGCCTTTTTTTGAGATATTTGAGCTATGACAAAATCCCCGGGGAAAATCGCACTCATTGCGCCAGCTCGAAAAATGGAAGCTGCCGATATAGAAATCGGAAAACAATGTCTTCAAAAATGGGGATTTCAGCTTACTGAAGGTGCGCATCTCTATTCTCAACACAATCAGTTTGCAGGGACGGACAATGAACGAATTCTCGATTTTCAAAATGCACTGAATGATCCTACCGTAACGATTCTTCTTTGTGCCAGGGGTGGTTACGGAAGCTTAAGAATTGTTGATGCAATTGATTTTACTGCAGCAAACAACAAAATAATTGCAGGGTATAGCGACATCACTGTTTTTCACAACCATTTAATAAGCAAGCACAACATACCTTCCCTGCATTGTACAATGCCGGTTAATATGGCAAGCAATTCGTCTGAAGCACTGGAGAGTCTGAAGGATGCATTACTAAGAAAAAACCTTCACTACGAAATAGCGGCTCATTCGCTCAATAAAACAGGCGATGCTGAGGGTGTCTTATTCGGGGGCAATCTTTCATTGATTTACGCTATGAACGGAAGCTCCTCCCTTCCAAACCCCGAAGGGAAAATTCTCTTTCTTGAAGACCTCGATGAATACCTCTATCATATCGACCGCATGATGCTAAATTTAAAGCGAAGCGGAATACTTCAAAAGATTGCCGGACTCATCATTGGCGGATTTACCGGAATGAAAGACAATCCTACTCCATTTGGAAAAACTGCAGAGCAAATTATTCAGGAACATACACAAGAATACAATTACCCGGTTTGTTTTGGCTTTCCTGCAGGTCATGTGAACGACAACCGCGCACTGATAATGGGAGGAACAACCCGTTTAACAGTTAACCCAGATAAAGTGATCGTGCGCTCAACCTGGGAGCAATAAAAAAAGCGGAAGAATTTTCTCCCGCTTTTCGTTGGTGAAATTCCAACTGTTACTTATCGTATTTCGAATATCCCTGCGGAATATCAAAAATCGAATTATCAAGTGATTGTTTCTTAACTGTAGAAACCTTTAAAGTGGTGATCAAGGTGCCATCGGCCTTCTTTTCCTCACCTAACATAGGGAACATTCCATCCGCACCATTAAGCTTCAAAAAATACAGGGAAAGCTTATCAGCACGGTTAAGGGTTTTAAGCATGGGCATGAAAAAAGTGAACTGATCGTTTGCGAGCCAATACGTAATTACACGGTCTTCGTCCTTACAACTTACTTTCCACTCGGTACACTTGTAGCCTGCAATTTCTTTGGAGTTGTTGGTTTTCTGAATATCGAGTTTTACATCCTTACGCTGACGATTATTGGGCATATCCATCCACAATTTACGCTCCGGAGAAATCCCGATCACTTTATTTGCAGCAGCATCAACCAACATGATACCCTGAAGCGTTCCGTCAGTACCAAAATCTTCGATACGCATCTTATCGCCCTTAACGAAATACTTGTATTTAACCTCGGTATTTCCCGTCTTTTTGGTGAACTCAATTACGCCCTCAAAGTTGGCCTTTACAGAACCCGCGCCGGTCAAGGTGAGACCGAACAGTAAAATTGCAGGCAACATTAACTTTTGAAAACTGAAAAACTTCATAATCTGTGATTTAATTTTAAAGATACAAAAATAGTCTTTAACCAGATTGCAAAAGCTGTTCCAAACCATGAATGACAAGAAAAAATTGGGTAATAAAGGTGAGGAACTGGCTCTGGTTCACCTTCTTTCAAAGGGCTATGAAATTCTGGAAGTCAACTGGAAATCGGGTCACCTTGAAGTGGATATCATCGCAAGAGACGCTGATAGACTGGTCTTTGTGGAAGTGAAATCCCGAACTTCAGCTGTTTTTGGTGAGCCCGTTGAATTTGTGAAGCCCACCCAACAAAACAGGATCTTTAGAGCTGCAAACCTTTACTATGAGCAAAAAGCCAGTGAACTGGAAGCGCGCTTTGATATTATCGGACTCCTTTTCATGCCCGAAGGCTTTGAAATTGTTCATTTGGAAGACGCATTCTACCCAATCGCCTAGTGTCCGGCAAACAACTTGGGTAAAATAGCCGTACTTTTGCGCCTTATTAATAAAGTTCCATGAAAAGACAATCATCGCGCAGGCCCACAACCGGTAAGGGT
>DEHO01000059.1 GCA_002351955.1 Flavobacteriales bacterium UBA2798 | reverse complement strand
AAAGACAACGCTAAACTGACAATAGAGTGGAGATAATAATGCCAGCCGCTAACAGCCGTTTACCGCAATGGGGGCTGACGTGGTTAATCAATTGCAGTGCTTTTATCAACATTTGTTCTTGGTTGACAGTGAAGTGCTCCGAAATCCGCCAGTGCGGCAAGCCACAAACCGTTAGCGGTCGTTGTAAAACGACAACCACTACGACAAAAAATGGAAACAAAAAAGAAATTAAAGCTTGTAAAAATGGACATCAGTTCTTCAAAAGTTCTGACTGTCCGACTTGCCCAATTTGTGGAGAAGAAAGAAAACCTAAAGACAACTTTTTATCAAATATCGGAGCACCAGCCATAAGAGCATTAGAAAGAGAAGGAATAACAACTTTGGAATTATTATCTACATGCAGTGAAAAGGAAATTCTTGCTTTACACGGAATGGGTAAAAGCACCATTCCCAAACTTAATGACCTGCTGAAAAATTCAGGATTATTTTTCAAAAAATAAATATGAACGAAATTGAATAATACATCATTTTTGATTTTATTTAATGACATAATTAACACTTTTAAAAATTAGTTTGACAAATGGTATCAATTGACACCTTCCGAAAATTAGCATTATCGTTACCTGAAGCGACTGAAGAACCTCATTTTGAAAAAACTTCCTTCAGAGTGAAAAAGAAAATCTTTGCAACCTATGACGAATTAAAGAATAGAGCTTGTATCAAATTATCGGAAATTGACCAAGATGTATTTTCATCTACCAACAAGAATATAATTTTTCCTGTTGACAACAAATGGGGCAAGCAAGGTTGGACATTTATTGAAATGAATAAAGTCAGAAAGGACTTATTTGTTGACGCATTGACAACTGCATATTGCGAAGTTGCTCCGAAAAAACTTTCGGAACAAATTAGACCCAATAACGACAACCATTTATGAATTTTGACCAATTATGATTATGGAAAAAAGCAAATTAATAGAAATGAATAACGTTGGCATCGTAGTAGAAAACCTTGACAATGCCATTTCGTTTTTCAAAGAAATAGGACTAATACTTGAAGGAAAAGCAATAGTTGAAGGCGAATGGGCAGGAAAGGTTACAGGACTCGGAAATCAGTCCGTAGAAGTTGCAATGATGGTAACACCTGACGGACATAGCCGACTTGAACTTTCAAAATTTTTAACACCAAAAACTATTGGAGACCACAGGACAGCACCAGTTAACTCTCTTGGTTATCTCCGTGTTATGTTTAGGGTTGACAATCTAGAGGAATTGATTAACCGACTTACAAAACATGGTGTTGAAATAGTTGGAGAAGTTGTAAACTACGAGAACATTTACAAACTCTGTTATATTCGAGGGACAGAAGGACTGCTCGTTGGTTTAGCAGAGCAACTTGGCAATAAAACAGTTACCGATATATTGGAAAGTAATGAGTGAAAAACAACGAACTGCTAACATGGGTTTTGCGTCAGGTGGGGTGATCCCGATGCTCCTTTAGTCGATCGGGACAGGCTGTGTAAACTTGTAGCTTTGTGCTTCTATTCAAGTTCAGTGCTTGTTGATTCCGCACGTGCGGGACTCCGAAACCCGCCCGAACGCAAAGCCCGAAAACGTTATAGCCAATGCTAACAGACAATGACAGACATTAAAAAAATAAGCGAATTCATCGAACATTATAAAAATGGACAACGACTGTTTGTTGACTTGGAATTTGAAAATGGTGAAAGTTTTAGTGGCCTAGACATTAGTGGGACAACATTCAAAAATTGTTGGTTTTGTGCTGACTTTTCCAATGCGAATTTGACCGACTGTAAATTCATTGATAGTAATATTAAAACATCAGATTTCACTAATGCGAACTTGACAAGGGCAGAAATTAAGGGCTGTGCAGTTGAAAGCACAGAATATAATGGGGCGACTATTACTGACTTTAAATTTGAAGACAATTCCGCTTACGGAAACATATTAGGCCTTAACGACTTTAAACGGATTTTCGATTTTGAAAAATAGAATACTCATAAGAAAGATATTAGTAGCGACTGGAATATCAATCATTCTGTTCGTGTTGCTGACAGTATTGAGTTACTTTCTAAACTTAGGGTATAGAGTAAATTTCAAAATCGGACTGCCCTGGACTTTTTATTACCAGTTTCTTGTAGACTGTGAAGTTCAGCACGGAATAAATCCTATGAATTTTATAAAAGACGCATTTGCAACTTGGACACTAACGACAATTTTATGGTTAATTCTAACACGAAAGAAATAAACACTGGCTATAACAGCACCTACTCAAAAGTCGGGGTTTCGTGCTCCGGAGGCAGTTTTGAGGTGAAACAAACATTTTTCTCCGCAACAACATTTTTGGTAAAAATCTCACAATTGTAAATCTATAAACCGTTATGCAAATGTTAACTAAAATGAGAATGTTAGAACTTATCACCTTGACATTTCTATTGTTGGTTACAAATAATGGTTTTGCCCAACCTGACACTTTAAATAAATTAAACTCCAATGGTCAAAAACACGGTTATTGGAAACGATTTTTAAATGAAGAAATGGATCCTGTAAAAAATATACAGGATGCCTATTTTTATGGATATGAGTTATGGAATAATGGCAAGGAACTCTTTAAGTTTTACAAACACAAATTAGGACATAACAAATTTGTTTATGTAGGTGAGCAAACAACAAAAGGCAATCCTATTCCTGTTAATGGAACTTTTACCTGGTATTATAATAACTTGATCATATCAACAGAAATATTTTCTAAAGGACTTCCGGTATACTTCAAATGGTGTGATTGGAAAAATAAAAAAAAGAATCCGAAAAGTACATTATGCCAAGTTCAATTCTTTGATAGAATGTATAATGAAATTCGAGGAACTTATTACTACAAAGAGCATTGAGATAACGGGACTCAAATTACAAGGTGGTGGTTTCGAAATGGAGAAAAAGGGTGGAGAGTATATAGATTTGAAGATAAATAGGAATACTGCCCATAATTCGGACTAGTAGCGACGACGAGTTTTTGTATTACAGAAAAACATATCTTTAAATAAACCTTTTCCCCGGCTGACAGCGACGTGTTCTTATACGACCACAGCTCCAAGCCGCCGAACTTTATATGTAATTTATGCTCAGAATAATACTATTAATCATATTCTTTGCCCCATCTATTGGGTTTACCCAACAGACATTTACTGTTCAGGGTACAATCACTGAATTTTTTCACATCGATTCCGTTACGTTCATTCCGACAAAATATTCTATTGAGACGTATGACACGAATCTTAAAATTATTTATAAAAAGCTGTTTAGTCTTTGGGAGAAGGATAAGTTTCGTTTTGAGAAAAACGATAATGAATTTAGGTATGTTGGAACAGGTAGTGAAAATGACTCCGGATTCACAACTTACTATACAGATAGAGTTAATTTGAAATCCTATATAATAGACGGTAAATCGGATACCTCCTTCATTTACAATATTGAATACGATGTTAATGGTAATCTAATAAAGGAAAAGTGCATAAAAGGCGGGACCTATACAACTGAATATTTTTATGCCGGAAAAGTTCTGAAAAAAGTACATACAGAGTTCTCCGATACAAGTGAAACATTCAATATATGGGAGTATGATAATGAGCACCGAGTTATCTTATTTAAATATTTTCTTCGAAAAGAAACTGATAGTGTTTATAATTATATCAGCTATGAATATAATGACTCTATGCGGACAAAAACGGAGTTTTATGGGAGTTTATATCATCCAACAACTTATGAAAAGATAATTACCTATTTCAATAAGAAAGGTCTACCTGAAAAGCTGGAGTACGAATTTTCTGATGAAGGTGTAATTAAGACCAGATTCACTGTGATTTATAAGTAAGCAGCAAATTATGCTGTAAGCTTCCAAATCTAGATCTCTCTGTTAAAATTTCCCAAAATCTACCTGCCCTTACCTGAGCAGAACTAAAATGGAATACATTTATCCGGCAAGTCAATAAGTCATAGTGCAGACTACCGGACAAAGACCGGAGTACAGAGTAGGGGCGAAGCTGATTTGTAATGGATAACCCTATTTCGAAAAGATGATAAAATCGATGTCACTTTTAGCTATGATTGCCTTAGTTGTGTTGCAATCCGCTTGTTCCGGTAACAGAGTGGCAAAGAGCAGTCAGGAGGCTATAGAAATTAATCTTTCTGACGCAAAGGATACACTGAAATTTACGAGCGGAATTCGTTCCATTTTTCAGGATAGCAAGGGTAACTATTGGTTCGGCAGCCATCAGGAAGGTGTATGTAAATACGACGGAAAGACTTTTTCCTATTACACAACGGAAAACGGTTTATGCGGGAATCAGGTCATTACGATCGGCGAAGATGAAACAGGCACCCTTTGGTTTGGAACCGGTAGCGGATTGTGTAGTTACGATGGCACAGTATTTACAACTGCAACGGGGAGTTCGGATTTCCCGAAAATTCGTTTAAACAATAGCGAAAATTCTTCCTTTGTCAGTACCGCCACCGATCTCTGGTTTGCCGGCGAAAACAGCAATGAAATCATACGAATTGATAAAGGAAGAATTCACAAAATTCATTATCCCCTTAGGATCCCTGCCAAATGGAATGAAGGTGATTATGGTATTACGGGCTTTTCAAAAAGCAATAAGGGGGGCTTGTGGATTGCTCATTATTCGGGTGTTGCCTATTTCGATGGAAATGCCATTCAGTTTTTGAACGATAGCACAATGCATTTTGATGGTGAATCGAAATACATGCACGTAAGAAGTATTTTGGAAGACAGTAAAGGTCGTTTATGGATTGGCAACAACGGTATTGGCGTGCAATTGAAGGAAAAGGATTCCATCATTCATTTTTCTGAAAAATTCAATTTGTTTAAGGGCGAAGCTATTCGCGTAAAGTCACCCGCAGGAACCTTGATGCATGTGTTTGCCATACACGAAGACTCCAAAGGGAACATTTGGTTCGGAGACCGCGATACCGGAATCTGGAGATACGACGGCAAAGAAATGAAAAACTTCTATCTGGATTTCAACCTGAATACACAACATATTTGGGATATCTACGAAGACAGAAGTGGCAATTTACTTTTTGCCTCCGCAGATAGAGGGGTTTTTAGGTATAATGGAAATGGTTTCGACAGGGTATTCTGATACAAGCAACAGATTAAAAATGAAAAATAAAATGATAGCGATAATGGTTGTTACCCTGCTGTTTTATTCCTGCTCAGAAACAGGTAAGCTGCACCATGGAAAGGAGTCAACAACCAACAAGCCTTCAGGTGTAATTGCTGATACAGTGGCTCAGCCGGGCAATAACATCATGGTTATTTATCAGGACAAGCAGAACAATTATTGGTTCGGTAGTTGGGAAGACGGTCTGTATAAATACGACGGAAAGCTTGTCCTTCATTACACCACCAAACAAGGTTTGCCCTCGAATAGAGTAGAGGAAATCAAAGAAGATAAATTGGGGAATCTTTATTTCAATACCAGTGGTGGAATAATTAAATACGATGGTGATCACTTTATTCAATTGCAGGAAAGCATCGGAGATCTTGAAATGTGGAGTTTATCGTCCAGTGATCTCTGGTTTAAAAATTTCACGAATGCACAATCTGTCTTCAGGTACGACGGCATTGCTTTGCACCAATTAAAAATTCCCAAAGTTGCGTTAGGCGAAGAATGGATTGAAAAAAGTCCAAACTCATTAAATCCCTATGCGATTTACTGTACCTACAAAGACAGCAAGGGCCATGTATGGTTCGGCACAGCAGCAATTGGCGTGTTTCGTTACGACGGTACCAAGTTTGATTGGATAACAGAAAATGATGTGACCGAACTTCATTACGGACCCTCAAATGGTGTTCGCTCTATTGCTGAAGACAAAGACGGATGTTTTTGGTTCAATTCCAATTACCGTTATAAAATCACAGACAATAATGCAATCTCGGGATCTCCCTTTTACGAGCGTCAAAAGAGCATTGGCAATTTAGACGGCAAACCCGATAGCAACATCAATGAGTATTTATCCATTGTAAGAGACAACGCGAACAATATGTGGATAGCCACCTACCTGGATGGCGTTTGGAAATACGATGGCGCAACAGTTCGTCATTATGCGGTACAGGAAAACGGGAAGAACATAAAGTTATTTTACCTCTACAAAGACAACAAAGGAACCATTTGGCTGGGCACCCACGAAAACGGAGTATGGAGTTTGAAGGGGGATGCGTTTGTGCGCTTGGTGCTTTGATTGCCAAAGACTTTAGGGGTGCAGAAGGCTCAATAAACGGAACGTAACGACTTTTCCAAAATTCCTAAAAGTCTTCAATTTTCATAAGTTTTAGGAATTTGGTATTTTACGTATGGAAAGCCCAATGAAACGGACCTTACCGTTAAGCAGTTATATTATTATCAACCTTTCAAAGGTTCATTGCAAACAATAAATGTACTTGTACTAATTTTTGATCTTGTTATTATATCTATCTATCACTTAGCCCCCCCCCAATGAAACAAACCTTCCTCATATCCGCTTTTGCTTTGTTCTGTTTGTTTTCCTGCGCTGAACAATCGCAAACAGATTCCACTACAAAACAGGATTCCGACAGCACGGAAAAGAGCACTGAAACTGCTGAGCGAGGTGTGAGCGGTATTGATACCATTCAGGAGCAGAATGATGCTGATGAAAACGAGGTTCAACACTACCAAAAGGAAATGGATCTGTTTTGGATCCGCGATATGGAAGAAAATGCAAATAAAAAAGTGGGTTTTGTTTCTTTGTCGGATGTTTACTCCTGGAGCGATGATCCCGCTGTACAACCCATTTCTGATCTTGAAAGCCGCGAAAAAAACAGTGCTCACAATTTTAAACTCAATTCTTCAGATAGAAAACGCTTTCTTGCCGGAACCAATTTTTCTGAAAACGACAGTGTATTTATTTACGATTACGCAACTGATGTATTGCACGCATTTTCGGTGAAAAAACTGAATGTCGTTGCTTTCCTCAACGATTATATGAATGCAGAGGAATGTCCATGCAGCGCATCCGATTACATGATTGGCTTTGAAATTGCAAAAAACCAGTTACCCGGTCTGGGCAACTATTACAGCGATGCCTTAGTATTTGTAGGTAAGGAAAATCCCTTTGTAAAAGGCCAGATGAAAGCCATTGTCTGGCAAAAGATCAAAGCAGAAAAATTTCCCTCTGCTAAAAGTACCTTGACTGAAAATCAGAATGCATACCGACACAAGGACGCAGTAAAAAGTCAGACCTATGTGTACGAAACCAAAGCGGAACAAATTTTCATTCAGGATTACAGCGAGGCAGGCAATCCGGTTCATGTCCTCGACCGCCACTTACTCATCCTCGACAAACAATCGGGTAAAGTGCTCCATGAAAAGTNNGATCGAGTGTTACGCCTTTGAATTTCGGAATCAACAATTCCAATTACCCCGATTTGAAAGAGCAATGGGTAGGCAAACTGTTCAAAGACAAACCCGAAGTAATTTTTGGTTTTACCTGGGTCTCCTTTGGTTGCCCGACCTTGTTTTTTGTACATTCTCCCAACAAATACGTCGAAATAAATTGTGACAACCGGCATTGATTGGGTAATGATCGAATTTGATTGTAGTATGTTAGGTTTTTGTTGGATTGATTAATGTTCTGCTCAATTGGAACTGTAGAATTATGCACTTTGGTCTTCGTAATAGTATTTTACCACTGTTTCTGATCATGCAGACCATCTATTGTTGGTGGTGTTTTTATAAGGCTCAATTTTTAGCATACGATGATAATTACGGACTTTTGATTCATGGATTCATGATTTCTGTTGTAGCATTAATTGTTATTTGTTTTTTGAGTTATTTTAAAATACAGAACGTGAATATTAATCGGTATGTGATAATACCCTGGTGTGTTTTTGGATCACCTTTTACATTGGCAATTTCACTATTGAATTATCAGGCTGCTTTTGGGGTTCCCTTGAAGTATTAAAGGTGGCGGTTTAGTTGGAGAAAACATGTTATTGCCGTTTATAAAGAGCAATAAGTAAAAAGTCTGTTCTACATACTATTTTATGAATTGTTTCGTTGGTTAAGAATCAAGGTTAAATCTCCTTTGCATATGACACCAATTGAGAACATTTCCTTTTCCTTTCCCTGCAACAAGGATTTTGATAAAATGAAGTCTTGTGACGGAGGCCGATTTTGTACTTCATGCGAAAAAACCATAGTTGATTTCCGGAAAAGTGATATTTCCGATTTACATAGACATCTTGAGGAAAAGGGAACTGTTTGTGGAGTTTTTTCTGTTTCACAAGTTCGTCCCCGAAATAGATCATTGATTATTAAAGGTGTCCTTGCCGGAGCGCTCCTTTCGTATGGTTTTGGTGTTTATGCCCGGGGTAAAAATGAAAGTTGGCTTGATTTTGAGGAGCTATTTATATCCATGAAAGATATGCCAATGGCAACGTTGGGAATGGTAATCGCAACTCCTCCCGTATATAAGCACGGCGGGCAAAATGATTTGGATGAGTTTATCAGGTGCAGTATCCGGGTACCTGATGATATTGTTTCAGGTGAAGTTGTTGTGGAATTTACCATCGATACTTCCGGAATTCCAATTGATATTCGCATTGTACAAGGTTTATCGGAAAGTGCTAACAGAGAAGCCATGCGCATCATTTCCATGCTTGAATTTATTCCTGCCCGCAAAAATGGACAAAAAGTTCCTTTTAAGCAGAGTATTCCAATTTCTTTTGCATTGAACAATGGCAATAGTCCTCATTGGAGGAAAGAGGAGAACGAATGAAAATCGATTATGCTGATCATGAAAAAATCTATCATTACATTTGAGGTCCTTTTACTTTTTCGATTTATTGTAGTTTTAATTTTATTTTAAAAGTTTATTCTTGATTTCACTTATGAGAATTATTGGATTCATATTCTTTTTTGTATTTGTAATACAATCTGTTTACTCGCAGGAAGACTCATCTCGTTTATCGCATGAAATGAAGGCGTCCAATGTTAAACTTGCCTATAACAGTTCCATTGTATATCCCGGTGTCAGGATGGGTTTGGAAATTCCCTTGAAGTCTATTGTCCTTTCCAGGACGAAACGAAAAGGCAAGCAGGAGGTTTTCTTGAAAGATCGTTTTATTACCGGCAATGTGAGCTGGTACCATCATCCTACGTTTCATGACAATGTGTATGCTACTTTGGGCTATTCAATGCGCAGGACAGGCGATCGGGGTTGGTTTACCGAATTTTCTCCGGAATTGGGTTATAGCAGGACATTTTTAGGAGGCACAACTTATCAGGTTGATGAAAAGGGAAGTGTTTCAGTTCGTCGGATGGCTGGATACAATTATGCTTTAGTTTCGCTGGGTTGTGGGCTTGGTTATGATTTGTCTGTAGTTCAGTCCAGACCATTTTCTGTTTACTATAAGTTCAATGTTTTGCTTTTATTTCCTTATAACAGCACCTATTATATTCGTCCTGCAATGGAGTTAGGAATTATTTACAAAACTGCGAAGTTTCTTAGAGTAAATGCAAATCAAAAACACATCAGCAAAAATAAGTTCAAAGCATGAAACAACTTCTGTTTAGTATATTTCTTCTTCTGATGGTTTCATCGTGTCAGAAGGAAAAAATCAAATTGGGTAAAAATGTTTCAGAGACATTTTATGTCGAAAACAAAGGTGCATCCATGCGTGTTCTGGTAGAGGGCAATACTTCAAGTAAGACGGTTTTGTTGTTTATACATGGCGGACCAGGTTCCAGTTCTTATTTTTACAATTCAGATTATATTTCAGATAATATTGAAGATAAGTATGCTGTTGCCTATTGGGATCACCGTAATGCTGGTGCATCACAAGGAGCTGGTAATGCCGACTACTTCAATTTACCAACGATGACAGAAGACCTGGAAAAAGTAATTCAGGTTTTAAAATTCAGGTACGGTAGCGACATTAGTATTTTTCTTTTGGCGCATAGTTTTGGTGGAATGTTAAGTACATCTTTTGTTACCAAGGGGAATAACCAGAATTTAATAAAAGGCTGGATCATTTGCAGTGCTTCTCACAATTACCCGTTAAATGACGATTATACAAGACATGCATTGAGTTTTTACGCCAATCAGCAGATTGCATTGGGAAATAATAGTAGTCAATGGCAGGAAATCCTGGATTTTGTAATCGGTCTACCTGCCGGAGTATTGGATCTTGAAACTGCCAACCAGCTTAACAGCTATGCTGCTGAGGCGGAATCTTATTTTTCAGAAGTTTCTCCTTTTCCAATGGTGGATGTAATAAAAGCCAACGCCATCAGGCAGAATTATGCAATTACCAGCACATTTTTGAATCTGAAGTTCAGTCAAAGCGCCAATATTCAAGACGAATTGCGGAATTATGATTTTTCAAATGCCTTGGCCGGGGTGAGTCTTCCTGTGATGACCCTTTATGGTAAATACGATTTTATTTGCCCGCCTGCATTGGGGAATGATGTAATCAGCCGGATCAATTCTACCGATACATTCAGTGTCATACTACCGAATAGTGGGCATATTGGAATGTACCAGGATCAGGCGATTTTTTGTCAGCGTGTCAACGAGTTCATTTTGCAGTTTAAGTAATTTACTGAAATTCTGATCGTGTCCTGCTTACTTTGAAGAGGGCAGCAAAGCACCATTTAGCAGGTGTATATGATGTATTGTCACTTGTAATTACCAATAGTCCTAATTGTCTTCTTGCTCTTTTGAGATTTTATATTTTTATTCCGGAAAGACCATTGTACAAATTTTTACCGCTTATTTTTTCCTATGTATTTTAAGTATAGATCATTTATTTTCTTCGTTGTGGTGTTTTTTGTTGCTTGTCGATCTGATGAAGACAATTCGCAGATAATTAGCATTGATTTGAATACAGCACCCGACAATCCGCTTTTGATGGCTGAAAATCTTATTTCAACGCCCTTATTCGAAAGAGACATTGCAATTCATTCAACCTACGACGAAATCATTTTCACCAGAGGGGATTATAAGCAAAAGTACAGATGTCTTGTTGGAACGAAAAAGCAAGGGGATACCTGGACATCCCCTGAAATCCTTACTATTTCAGGAACCTGGCAGGATATTGAGCCCTTTTTTGCCAATAATGGGAATCGTTTATATTTTTCTTCGAACAGACCCATTTACGGCGATAGTACCAGAAGCGATTACAATATCTGGTATAGTGATCGCAAGAATAATAAATGGTCTGAACCAATTGCGCTGGATTCGATAATCAATACAACAGGTGACGAATTCTACCCCTCTCTAAGCAGAAAGGGGACATTGTTTTTTACAGCAACCCGACCGAATGGCATTGGACGGGAGGATATTTTCAAGGCAGAATTCGTAAATGGAAAATTCAATTACCCTGAGCCCTTGTCTGCATCAATCAATTCTGTTTATTATGAGTTTAATGCTTTTATTAGTCCTGATGAAGACTATATTATTTTTAGTTCATATGGTCGAAGTGATGATTTAGGTGGAGGTGATTTGTATATCAGTGAAAAAGATTCAATAGGTAATTGGGCACCAGCCAGGAATATGGGATCAGGGGTAAATTCACCCTACCTGGATTTTTGTCCTTTTGTAGATGCAGACCAACGGAATTTATATTTTACCAGCGAAAGGATATCAGAAAAGGTAGGAATGATCAACAAAATTTCAGACTTGGAAAAAATATCAAATGCTATTGAAAATGGATTTGGGAACATTTACAAATGCGGATTTGAACATATTCGAAAGAAAGGGAAGTGAGTTCAGAAAAAGGATTCTTTGATTGAACTGAAATCTTGCTTTTGCTCAAAAAGTAAGCCTTAACAGCTTTTTATAGAAGAGAGTAGTTAAATTTGATCTTATCGAAATGCATTTGAAGGTTTTCCTCTTTATTGTTATTTTATTCAGTAGTTGTCCCAATTATCCCAATTATCCGACCTAAATGAACAATGGGGTGGCAAACTGATCAAAGACCAATCCGAAGTGTTTTTGGATTTTTCCTGGATCTCCTTTGCTTGGCTTACCTTAATTTTTGTACATTACCCTAATAAATACGTCGAAATTAATTGTGACAACCGGCATTGAAAACTAAAAAAAACTACATCCTTTTCATTCTCTACCTACTGCTAAATCTGTTGATGTTTGGCTACGCATCATCCTTTTTGCAGTGCACAGAATTTTTATGTTATCACCTCCCATTGATTGCGGTATGGACTGTCTTTGGAACTTCAACCTTGTATCTTTTTTTCAAGCAGACACAATCCTTTCGAGCATTAGTTCTTCGTGCCGGTGTTTCGTATACAGCGGTTTTGCTCATCTTTTTCTTTGTGTACAATTCCCTTCATTATGAAGAATACAACGCAATGCAATGGTTTTACGATTGCACTTTACCCGGCTTCCTGCTAAGCAGTGCCAGCGTAATTGCCTGTTTGATTCCCAATAAGAAAAAGCAATAAATTAAGATAAATTCCAAAGTATAACGGAAATAAATAATTCAGTTTGCAAATAGAGTCATCGATTCAAATTTAGTAATCCGCATAGATATTTTTTTATGAAGCACTTCCTTAACCTTTCATCCTTCCTGTTCATTTTCTCCCTCATCTTAATGCTCTCCTGCCGGAACGCCCCTACAACCGAATCAAGTATCGGGAGCGATTCCACGCAAGCAGCTGCAGACACCATTATCGAAGAAAAAGAGGCACAGGTACTAACAGCATTCGATGAATACCTGTCTCTTTTCCCCGGCGCAACTATCCCGCTTGTTATCCTCAATCCCGATAGCCTCAACTCATATAAACCCGATAATGACGCCACTCTGTTCAGTTCATTCAGGGGTACTACTTTTTTCAATTCTCAACGGGCAGCCTGCAAGCGAATTCCCTCACCTGAAAATACAGTAGCCGTACTCACCGTCGAAAACGGATTAGCGTACAATAAGGTACTTCTGCTTGAAACTTACACACCCGAAGGAATCCCCATCGATAAAAAGTACCTCGATTTCGGATTCGAAGAAAACGGCGATCCTGCCGGTTCAGTAGAATTCAAAAAGGATTTTAGTTTCCACGTTTTCACCAAAAGCGAAGGTGTGGAATACGATGAAAACAACAACGAAATTCCGGGTTCGCAACAAGTGCACAAACACTCAATGCAAGGAAAAATCCAGAACGATGGTAAAATTCAGCTCAGTCAAAAAATCTGGATCAACAAATAACGGCCCCCACCTCAATCACCCTTCAGAATAACATATTTAAAGTGGTAAACAAATCTCCCCAATTGGAAATTAGACAATCGGAAATTGGTAATTAGAAAATTGGAAATTATAAATCAAATCTCACCTAAACTGAATCAACACCTCCTCCAGCATTTCCGCTGTTAGAAAAGACGGATAACGATACACCAGTTTATAATTCTTATCGAGGATAACGATAGTCGGGTAGGAGAGCGTATTCGATTCCATTCCCACTTCCAATGCAAGCGCATTCGCACCTTTTCCGTCGCGCACAATTTTAAAGCTGTATTCTTTTCCGTTAAAACGCAAGGTGTCTTTTGTTTCACCGTCGAGTTTTATCGCATAAAACGATTGACTCATTTCTCGGATGACATACTTGTTTGTGAAGGTGCGTTTATCCATGAGTTTACACGGACCGCACCACACCGCGTAGATATCGATAAAAATGGGTTTGGGATTCACCCTCATCGAATCTTCGAGTTGCTGAAAGGTGAGCCAGGTGATGGTAGTTTTTTGTTTTTTGGTGGTATCCTTTTGCGCCAACACATCGCTGCAATTGCCTGCCGCAAGAAAAAGAAGCAGTAACAGGTTGCGATATGTAACGATTGCGTTCATGGTAACGAATACCTCAAGCCAATGAAAAAGCGAATGCCTTGAAAGGAAGAGTAAACATACGTCGTATCAAAGCGATATGCAAAGGGGTTGCTCTGAGGGTTATCAGCATTTTTATCAAAAGGGTCGTGTGCGCGCATAATTGACCAAGCCGGCGGGGTGAAATTGAGCAGGTTCTTTACACCCAGGTACAGATTCCATGCCATTCCCATTTTGCGGCTCACCTGGAGGTTCTGAATGCTGAACCAAGGGGATTCCGGCGCCCGGAAATCGTTCTCCTGCAGGGGTAACAGCATCGGACCAATCAGGTTCCCTGTATAATCGGCCCACCATTTTCCATTGCTGCTTTTCCAGCTGATGGCAAAAATCCCTGAAAATCGTTCGGTCAGCAAAGGGCGTGTCTTTTGTCCTGATTCTATACGTTCAATCGTGTTGAAGGTTGCTCCCACATTGATGCGGATCAGTTCGCTGTAATTGAATTCCAGATTGATGGCCGCTCCTTTCGATTGGGCATAACCATTCAGATTCGAATAAATGATCTGATCGTCGTTGCTTTCGTAATCGGGAATGATCTTATTGGAAAAATGCGTGGCAAACACACTGAATTCAATGGTGGCTAACCATTTTCGGTGATAGAGTTTCTTGAGCAGATTGGAGTAAATATTCCATGATCGTTCCGGACGAAGGGTTTCGCTAATGATGACTTCCCTTGATCCGTTCAGTGCGGCATGATCTTCAGTAAACACATTCACCACTCTGAAACCGTTCCCAATTCCGGTGCGCAACATCAACTGATCGCTGATTTTCCATTTGTGACTGATCCGCGGTGAAAAGATGGGTCCATGCGTGAAATGATGATCGTAACGGAGTCCGCCGAGCAGTAAATGTTTTTGGTGTATCGCAAATTCATCCTGAATAAAAATTCCGGGCAGTGGTGTGATCTGTGGTTTGTTTTGCGCCGCGACTGAATCGTTACTTTGAGTTGCTACCGTATTGTCGTCGTAATACGTGTACCGCAATGCTGCTCCAGATAGTAATTCGTGTTTTCCGATTTTCTTTTCCCAGCGTTGCTGAACAAATCCAATTCGTTGCCGCGCATTGAAAACGGTAGTACCGTAAACTGAATTCTGCTGATGATCGCTCAATGAAAAATTGACAAACATCTTTTCTTTTTTCAGTGCTAACTGATAATTACCGATCAACTCGAAACGCGAAGTGTAAATGGATTCCGCATAAATACTGTCGCCTCCTCTGAAATAAGGTGTCCAGTTACTTTGTCCGCCCCATCGATCTTCGTACACATAACGAGCCGCGAGGTTGGCCTGACGATTTTCCTTGCGCATGAAATCCCATTTGTTGAAAACGGAAATGCGGTTCTGCAATGTGAGATCCGTAAATCCATCTCCGTTGTTATCGATTGGATTTCCATAATTGAAATAGTTGACCCCCAGCAATGAAAAATGTTTTCCTGCTTTTAGTTTGAGTCCTGCATCAATATTCATTTCCTGCCAGTTCGTTCCCATCACATCCACACTGAGTCGAGGCGCCTTGAGCGATGAGCGGGTAATGACATTGATCAATCCACCTACAGCTTCCGATCCATAGAGCGAAGACGCAGGTCCTTTTACAATTTCAATACGTTCAACCAACGCGGTTGGAATTCCGTACAAACCGTACACACTTGCGAGTCCACTTACAATCGGCATTCCGTCGATGAGCACCATCGTGTACGGACCTTCCATTCCGTTGATATGAATGTCGCCGGTATTGCAAACCGAACAATTGATTTGCGGACGAACACCGTTAACTGTTTGCAGAGATTCAAAAAGGGAAGGCGCAGGATTTTTTCGCAGGAAAGAAGGAGAAATGACAGTAACGGGAATAGGAGATTCCATCAATCGTACTTCTTTCATGGTGCCCGATACTACCACTTCATCCAATAGTGTTTCCGTACTCCTTAAAGGAATGATTAAAGTATCACTAAATGGAAGCTGAATGCTGATCACTTTTTTTTCAAATCCGATAGCGCTGAATTCAAGTTTATGTTTTCCTGTTTGTATTCCTTCAAACTGAAAAACACCAAAGGCATCACTTACCGCCCGCAAACCCTGCGGCGATTCCATTACATGCACTCCGGGTACAGGCAATAAGGATTCGGCATCCAACACCTTTGCCCTGAAATAATCCTGCGCTTTTAGTGTTGAACTTCCTGAGATGGACGAAACCACCAATCCCAAAAAGGCTAATACACACGTTTTCAGTCCCGGGACTATATGTTTTGGGAAGATCATGCTGCAAATCTAAAGAAAAATTTAGACGAGTCTAAAAAATTTGTTTGGATTATCATTATTTTCTATTTTTGGACCATGAAACTGACCTACACGGAAGAGAACTACCTGAAAGCCATTTATTATCTGAGCGAAGGAAAGTCGGAAGGCGTGAGCACCAACAGCATTGCCGAGCGGTTGCAGACCAAGGCTTCTTCGGTTACCGATATGCTCAGGAAGTTGTCGGACAAAAAGCTGGTCAACTACGAAAAGTACCAGGGTGTTGCCTTAACCCGCGAAGGGAAAAAGATTGCGCTTAGTACCATTCGCAAGCACCGTTTGTGGGAAGTGTTTTTAGTGGAGAAGCTGCAATTTGGTTGGGATGAAGTGCATGAAGTGGCGGAACAGTTGGAACATATTCAGAGTACGAAACTGATCGATAGTCTGGATGAATTTCTCGATTACCCCGAATTCGATCCGCACGGCGATCCTATTCCTGATAAGAACGGAAAATTCGCAAAACGGGAGGAGTCGTTCGAATTGAACAATGCTGTTGAAGGCGATAAATTATTGATCACCGGTGTGAATGATACCAGTTCTTCCTTTCTTGTGTTTTTGCAGCAGCAGGGATTGACACTCGGCGTAGGTTTGCGCATCTGTGAAATTTTCAGCTTCGATCGTTCGATGGTGATCGAGTTAAAGGATAAACGCAAGATCACATTGTCGAATCTTGTTACACGAAACATTTTGGTAAAACACAAATAGCGTATGGATGCCATTAAAAATTATCTGATAGAAATTGGTCCGGTTTGGGCTGCGCTCATTGCAACAACGTTCACCTGGTTTCTCACTGCGCTGGGTGCTTCGCTGGTGTTTTTCTTCAAGACCATGCACCGTGGTGTACTCGATGCCATGCTGGGCTTTACGGGCGGAGTGATGGTGGCCGCCAGTTTTTGGTCGCTGCTCAATCCGAGTATCGAATGGTCGGAACGTTTGTATCCTTCCATGCCCTGGATGCCTGCTGCTNNATCAATTACGGTAAAGACGAAACGGAAGGAATGAAAACCACCTGGCACCATACCACCTTGCTTGTATTGGCCATTACCTTACACAATATTCCCGAGGGACTCGCAGTGGGTGTGATGTTTGGGGCTGCTGCAAACGGAATGGATCCTGCTGCATTTACAACTGCTATTGCATTGGCAATTGGTATCGGAATTCAGAATTTTCCGGAAGGAATAGCTGTCGCCATGCCATTGCGCAGACAAGGTGTGAGTCGCTGGAAAAGTTTTTGGTTCGGTCAGCTCTCTGCTATCGTAGAACCGGTTGCAGGTGTAATTGGTGCCGTAGCGGTGATTTATATGGAACCATTGCTTCCATTCGCACTCGCTTTTGCTGCCGGTGCAATGATCTATGTGGTGGTGGAAGAAGTAATTCCCGAAACACAACGCGATAAATACACCGATGTGGCAGTATTGGGTTTCATTGGCGGATTTTTGGTGATGATGATACTTGATGTCGCTCTGGGTTAAGCGGTTGCTAAGAATTTACTCCTTCCCGGGCTGACTCCTTTTTACTGCAGTGAAAACGCTGTATATTGGTAAAAAAAATACCAATGTTACGCAGTGTTATTTTCCTCATCCTTATTGTTCACTCGATTACTTCCGGTGCACAGTCAACCAAATACGCTTTGGCAGATAGTCTGATGCTTTCGCTGATGAAAAACACTCCCGAAGCAACAGCCGTTTTTCTGGCAACAGGAGTTGACGCAAGCAACATTCATACAATGATGGTGGAATCGGGAAACAACAAGGGGAATTTTCTCACACGCATTGTAGCCGACAGTTCCTTCGACGCAAAAAATAAAATGCATACGCTAACCATGAATCTCTATTTCACCGAGGCATTGGTGGTGTGGGATATGAATGTGGAGTTATCGGGGAAAAAATGGAAACTGCGCTCGGTGAATACGCGTACGCTTCGTTCCAATATCAATGATCCGATGGTGATTCAAGGTGCATTGGGAATGCCGCCTAAATTCCTCGAGTATTTTAACAGAAGAGATCACGAAGCGATGTACAATCTTTTTTCGGAGAGTCTGCAGCAAAACATGCCTTACAATGATTTCCTCAAACTTGCGGAGATCCTGCATGAAAAACTCGGATTCGTCAAACAACAAAAACCCGAAGCGATTTCCACTTTTCTGAATCTTCATCCCGGTGGCGTTTCCGTCGCGAAATCCTCTGCATATCTCGTTGCTGAAAAAGAAAATGCAGTGCTCAATTTGCAGATCATCATGGATAGCAAGGGCACCTTCTTCATCAATACTTTCGATTTTATTTCGGGTTATACCTGCGGCAATGAAGATGATACGCGTCGCATCGAATTTCTGCTCACCGAATTTTACAAAAACAGTAATGAACAAGGATTGGAAAAAGTGTATTCCCTGCTGCATCCTTCGGTTCGCGCTTCTACCGATGAAGAGCGATTTAAAACGTTCCTCACGACCAACTTCACCAATACCGGTCCGTACATCAAACACAGCTGGAAAAGTTCCAACCTCTGCAGGAATATTCGTCCCGACGCCATTGATGCTTACATGGTGGTATTGGAGGTCGATTTCGAGAATGTAAAAACACAGGATATTTTCGTTCTGGAGGGAACCACCAAGGGCTTTTCCATTCTCTACTATTACACCAGCATTCCATAACACTCAGCACAGCCACTGTACCGCTAATTTGCTAACTTTGCACCGTGAGCAAGGTCAGTATCCGCAATAAGAAAGCTTCGTTTGAGTACCATCTGAATGATGTGTACGTAGCCGGAATTATGCTTACCGGTACCGAGATCAAATCGATCCGTGCAAGCAAGGCAAGTATCAACGAAGCGTATTGTTTTCTGCACAATGGCGAATTGTGGGTGAAGGGCATGCACATTGCCGAATACGAGCCCGGTAGTTACAACAACCACGCACCCCTGCGCGAACGCAAACTTCTGCTCAATGCGCGCGAGATCGAAAAAATTGAGAAAGAATTGAAAGTGAAAGGAACCACTTTGATTCCCCTCGAAATTTTTCTCAATGAAAAAGGCATCGCCAAACTGAAAATCGCTCTCGCCACAGGAAAAAAACTATTCGACAAACGCGACGATCTCAAACTGAAAGACGCCAAACGCGAAATGGATCGCGTTAAGAAAGCGAGATTGTGACTTCCAACCTGAACCGACCGAACTTTAGGAGAGCGTCGGGATTTTCAATTACTAATTTCCAATTTTCAATCGCCTATGGAGGCCTCTTTCACAATATGGGTAACCCTTATGGGGCCGATAGACCGGGTTGGGCATTTCCCTATGGCAGGAGTAAAGGGAACCGCAAAGGGAATTGTCTTGATTTGTGAAAAAGGTTTTATGTAGTCTACTATTTTTACGGTTCTACCATTTTGGATTTTTTTCAAGTGGAGCAAAGATGCCTTCGGCATTGCGAGAAGGTGTACCTGATAAATTTTTTTCTAACCACTTAGACACTTAGGGCACCGAGAGTCACTAAGGTTTTACCGCAAAGGGTTTTTTGTTTTGATTGAGGATAATGATGAAGCCGGATTTTCATTTTAAACAGTCTAACATTACATGTTTTTTCAAGTGGAGCAAAGATGCCTTCGGCATTGCGCGAAGGAATTCCATCTGAGTTCCTGCTGAAAAATTGAGTTTGTGCTATAATTAATAATACACCATTTTCAATTTTCAGGACAAACATGAATGGTACTACCTTAGCGCAGCACCGTAGGTGCCTTTGCTCCACTTAAAAAATCATGATGTAACTCAAGATGTTGAATGGACTACAATTTTGGAATTATCAACCCACCCAACCCATTTTCTTTGCGGTTCACTGTCCTTGTTCTCGCTTTCGTTCCCGTCCCCGTTCCCTTTCCCGTCCCCGTTCCCGTTCCCGTTCCTTTAATCCCACACCTCATTATCCGGATTTCGCGCAGCTTGCAATAAGCCTCCCGAATACCGGAAGGATGCAGTAAGCTCACTGAGTGTTTTTGATTTTTCCTGAAAATCTCCTTTCAGCGATTTACGCACAGCATAAAGATCGTTGATCAGCTGATCGATATCATCGGGTAACACGTCTTCGAAAAATTCACGGAGTCGTCGCGCCAGAATAGGAGAGGAGCCGTTGGTGGAAATACCGATTTTCAGATTTCCTTTTTTCACGACTGCACCTAAATAAAAATCGCACAACTCGGGCATATCGGCGGCATTCACCAGAATGTTTCGTTTTCGTGCTTCCTGTACAATCGATAAATTAAATGCAGCATCGCGGGTGGCTGCAAGCGCTACCTGTATATTGTTCAGATCACTTGCAGAAAACGCTTTTTGTCGCAACACAACAAATGCATGCGATTGAGCGAGTCGCACCAGGTTTGTTTCGAAATGTTCTGCAATAACCACCACATGGGCATCAGGGTATTGGCGCAATAGGGCTTGTAATTTTTCTTCGGCAACATCGCCTCCTCCTGCTATGAGAAAATGAAGACGGTCGGTGCGAAGAAATAAGGGGAATAACTGATTCATGAGTCTTTTTTTTTCGGTTTTAGCAGCGGGGAAATTAATTTTCCGCAATTCTGCTTTTGAAATAATGTTTGTGCAGGACTTCCTGCCTGAAGATCTTGTGATCGAGCACAACTTCGCCAATTACAATAATGGCCGGTGCACCCAATTGGTTTTTTTTCGCGATGTCTTCGATCTGATGCAAATAGCCGAATCCGTTTTTTTCATTCGCTAATGTTCCGTTCTGAATAATGGCAAATGGCGTATTTTTTTTGCCCAGCTTTTCAAATGTTTCGCGGATCTCCCGGAGTTTACTCATGCCCATCAGTATGATCACCGTAGCACTCGATTGTGCGGCCAAGGCAACATCCGACGATAATTTTCCGCTGCGTGTTGTTCCGGTGATTACCCAGAAACTTTCATTGGTTCCTCTGCGGGTTATCGGAATTCCTTGCAATTCTGGAACTGCAATCGATGAACTGATTCCCGGAATGATGCGTGTAGGTATTCCGAGCGATTCTGCGAATTCCAGTTCTTCATGACCTCTGCCAAATACAAAAGGATCTCCGCCTTTGAGTCGTACTACATGTCCTTTATTCAATGCGTATTCTGCAATCAGTCGGTGAATTTCATCCTGCGTGAAGCTGTGCTGACCTGCGCGTTTGCCAACAAAGACTTTGATCGCTTTTGCTGATGCATGTAAAAGGATATCCGGATGGATCAGTGCATCGTATAAAATGACATCTGCTTTTTGTACCGCACGAATTCCTTTTAGCGTGATCAGCTCAGGATCTCCCGGTCCCGCGCCTACCAGTGTTAGTTGCGGGGATATGTGTGTAAGTGTTTTCATGTTAATTCAGTTGTGCTGCTATTTGTGGTTGACGCAGCTGTTTAAGTTGATCGAAAAATTGAAGTGCCTGCTCAAGATAACTTGCAGCAAATTGTTGATCCGGTTCACGATCACGAATAGCAAAAGCGATGGAGGAAAAGGACTGTCCGGCAAAAAAAGTATCCTCTGCATGAATTTCAAAGTCCTTGATAATTCCATGCTGCGAATTCGTTTTGATTCCGTGATTCACCAACCATGCCTTTGCCCCGCTTACCAATGTGGAATAGCTGAAGTAAATACTGTCGGCAAATCGTCCTTCTTCAAAACTCTCTTTTGCACTCAGTAATTTTTCTTCCGTTTCAAAAAGCATCGTTGCTACCAGATCAATCGCAACACCGGCACATTCGCCCACACCAATAGCTTGCTTGTAGGTTTCGTCGTGACCCCAATCAATGAGTTCTTCGGGAAGAATCGTTTCTGTTGATGCCAATGGTTTCAGCAGATCGTAAAAATATTTTTCGCCTTTGCGTTCGTAATACGCATTGAAATATTCCTGTTCCTCCGAATACTCCTCATAATCGTTGAGCAGTGTTCGCAATACAGCCGGACCTCTTTTCGCCGGAACTTTTATCACCTTGTCCGAAATTTTTCCTTCACCGTTTCCAAGCGGACCACCACCCAGCAAGACCTGCAGCGCGGGAACGACAAGCTGTCCTGATTTAAGCGTGCTGCCATGGAATCCGATATTCGCAATGGTATGCTGACCACAACTGTTCATGCACCCACTAATGCGGATTTTGATATCGTTATTGTAAATCAGTTCAGGATATTCGCTTTTGATGACCCGTTCCAGTTCGCGGGTGATGCCGTAGCTGCTGGTAATACCAAGATTACAGGTGTCGGTACCGGGGCAGGATGTAATGTCGAGTGCGCTGTCGAATCCGGGTTCTGCGAGTCCGATCGCGTTCAACTGATGAAAAACAAATGGAAGATTTTCGGGAAGAATGAATTTGAGTAGTAATCCCTGATTGATCGTTATGCGAATATCATCTCCTGCAAAATCTTCAACCAGCGATGCTAACTGCCTTGCAGCGGTGGTGCTGAAATCACCTGTACTTAATCGGATCTTCACTGCGAAATAGCCGCGTTGTTTTTGCTCGATGACATTGGTTTTAAGCCAGGCATCATAGGCATCAATATCCAGATCCTCAACATGGGGTGCTTTTTTATTTTTTGGTAGGACAGCAACAGGCACTTTGTGGCGATCAATTTTGAACGACTGAACACGCAGTGCTTTTTGTTCTTCTTTTACCAGGGTAAGAAATTTTTCGAGTCCGATTTCTTCAATGAGAAATTTGATCCTTGCCTTATGTCTTCTTGCTCGTTCTCCATGTCGGTCGAAAACACGAATTACACCTTCTGTAAATGGAATGATCTGATCTTCGTGCAAAAATTCGAATGCCGTTTTTGCAAGAACAGGTTGTGCACCTAGTCCGCCACCCAATACTACTTTAAATCCGCGCTGTTCTTCGCCGTTTTCAATTATCACTTTCGGAATAAATCCCAAATCGTGCATAAATGTAAATGCATCATCCTTCTCTCCCGATGAAAATGCAATCTTGAATTTTCTTCCAAGTTCTTGTCCAACGGGGTGACGCAAAAAATAGTCGAACAGTGCATGAGCGTATGGACTCACATCAAAAACTTCGTTCGGATCGATACCTGCCAAATAGGATGCAGTAATATTCCGCACCGTATTTCCGCAAGCTTCGCGAAGGGTGATTGCATCTTTTTCAAGATCTGCCCAAAGTTGTGGAGTTCGGTCGAGACTTACATAATGGATCTGGATGTCCTGCCGCGTTGTAGTATGCAAATTGCCATTGGAGTATTCATCGGCCACATCTGCAATTCTTCGCAACTGTGCCACATTCAGTTTTCCGTAGGGAATTTTGATGCGGATCATCTGAACACCCGGCTGACGCTGTCCGTACACACCGCGAGCCAGACGCAGACTGCGGAATTTTTCTTCATCGATTTTACCTTCGCGGAACAAACGGATTTTTCGTTCCAGTTCAATGATGTCTTTTTCAACTACCGGATTATTCAAATCCTCGAGTTCATGTCGGAAACTTTGCATGATCAGGCGGCGTTATGAATGGGATTCGGTTTGTTTTTTTTCGTGCTGCTCTTGCGTGCGGGTTTTGCCTTTTCGGTTATGCTTACGTTTGAAAGCCGAAGTGATATTGCTAAGAAAAGCTGACGTTGTGATTCTGTGAGTTGCATTGGAGTATGTTTTAAATGTGAATGATCGTTTTGGAAATAAAAAAGGGACTTCTCCTTCCCGGAAAAGCCCCTTGTCGTGGTAATGATAGTCTGCGGTCAACATCGCATTCGATCGGGACAAAGCACTTTCCGGTGCACATGGGCATGATGCCACATCATATTGCGCATGGGGCAACAACAAAAACAGTACATCATAATTTGCTTCATCGTTTTCATGCTTGTTGTTTTGGTATTCTGTTTATTTTCTTGTTATGGTGGTTGTGGATCAAAAAAAAAAGCCCCCGGGTTTCCGGAGGCCTTTCTATGTTGACGTTTTTGTATCTAACTATAGATGAAATTCTCCTCCGTTCAGGCAATACGATACCAGCAGCAATGCATCATTGCAGGCATCATAATGGTGAACAGATTGGTGTTTTTCATCGCGACAAATCTATGTTAATTCCCCCATCAATTCCAAACACAGGGATGAAGAATTTTGTAAAAATTATTTAAGTGATTGTTTTTTAAGTATTTACAATGATAAAAAATTGCAGATCAATTATCATTAATGGATTCAAAAACAATTGTACTTGCGAATAAATCAATGCTCCGAAATCTGTTTTAGTTTATCCATTGCAGCAGGATAGGTGTTGTTAAAATAATCCAGGTATTCCTCAATGGAATCCAAATCGACAGTTACTGTGGTGTTGCCGTTGTTTTCCTCAAAAGAATAATTTTCGTGACCACCCGCCCATTTTTCGACTTGTTCTCCGGTTGTAATTTCTTTATCGCCATCCAAAAAACCATAATGCCTGATGGAAACAAATTTTGCAGGCTGATGCGCAACAATTTCAGAAACCATTCCACCCTTTTTCCCATTTTCATCCAGTCCAACAAAATGGATTTTACTTCCCTTCTCCCAACTTCCTTCAAACGTAGAAGTAGGATTAAAAGCAGAAGTCCAAAACTCATAAGTGCTTTTATCCTTAAGACCCAACATCGTTTCATAAACTTTCTGCGAAGATGCCTTGATCTCTTTTTTAAACTGAAGTTTTTTCATTTTTCAAATCGTTTTTAATCAAACTTTAATTATTCAACTATTTCCAACCAAACATTCCTGTACTCACACATTCTCGCATTCTCCCATTCACACATTACCCCATTACCCCATTACCCCATTATCCCATTCCCCCATTAATACATTCGCACATTGTCCCATTTAATTCCACGGCTCCGCATTCGATTTCGCACCCTCACCCGGTAAACCATGTCGCTGCACATACCAACCCTCACCAAAACGCTCGTCGAAAGCTTTTTTCATTCGATGGTAAGGAATGTTATTGTCAGGACGATACACCATGTGATTCTTGTGCATCTCTTCCGCTTTTTTTACGAGTTCATCTGAAGGTTTTGCATTGGGATTGCAAATCGGCATTATTTCGTTGAGCAAAAATTCCGTGAACACTTTCGAATGCATATGGAACCCGTAACGGATTTCCCAATCGAACGAAGGATGTTTGAACATCTCTTCTGCATTCATTCCAAAATAATCCTTGCACATGTTTTCCCATGCACGAAACAATCCGGGTGCGCAGGCCTGACTTTCCTTCACCGATGCTTGCGGATTGGAATGCTGATTCCAGGGAAAAATATACGGCGCCATGGAAGTATAGGACATGATCCATTCTTCGAGACGATTGAAGAGTTTATCCCATTTATCTTTTACCCAATACCATTTCAGTTGTTCGGGTTCCAGTTCCCAGTCTATTTTGTCGCAAGCCAATTGGTACTTGAAGGTCTCCGGCATTTTGATTGGCGATTGTGAAGCGAGTTCATCGAATTTCTGAAGTTTGCGTTTAGCAGCTTCTATATGCGCGGGCGAAACAGCCATTGCTTCGGCAAACTTCACATCCCATTCCACATTTTCTCTGCTCAGCACCGAACCTTCCATCGCTTTGTCGAGTCCTTGTGTAATCAAACGTTTGCACCACTCGGCATAACTGATTCCGGATTCACCCAGATCAATTACGGCCTGAATAGCATCTACCATGCGTTGTTCCTTGTAAAGAACATCAAGATCGGAAGAACGGTCGCCCATTAGTTTTTTCGTTTCTTCCTTGCTGTCCTTGATCTGACGAATGGCATCGCGGTAGGCATTGAGCGATTGTTTCATTAAGGCCTGATCCGCTTTTTCATCATAGGGTGCATTCGGATCGTAATCGGATTTATAGGCAGCACTCAGCACTTTGGTGTAATTGTTCGAAAATTCCATATATAAATTTTCGTTCATCAAGGCACCCGATAAATCACTGACATCATTCAGTTCTGTGGCAAGTTGTTCCATTCGGTTAAGCGCAGCCATCATGTTATCGAAGGCTTCTCCGTTGGAACCTTTGTCCTGACAATCCTTCGCCATTGTGCGAAAGGTACCAAGCATGGCATCTGCCATTGAAGGATCTACTGGCATACGATTAAAGATTGTTGATTTGAATAAATTGTTTCAGTCGCGCTTCAAACGCAGCATCATTCACCGGGAATTTTCTGCGGTGACGAAATTCTGTAGGAAGATCTTTCTTGAACTTCCATCCAGGAACAAACTTCCCGATTTCTCCTTCGCTGTGCGCTAAACGCTCACGTTGATCTTTGGTGTAATCGTCGATGTATTTCTTGTAGGTGGACTTGTATTGTTCAGGCACATCTGCCTTACTGTAGAGTTCAATATATTCCAGGAGGATCCAGTTATCAAAAGGACTAACGGAATCTGCAGTAATCTCCAGCATTCCTTTTGCTTCTTCGTTATTGATCATCTCAATAAGATCCATCACTTTTTCGTAGGATGGTGCTTTATCCATAATGCGCTTTGGTGTTTGCGCTCTTACGGTTTCCTGCATCGATTCGAAATGGCGGAGATACATGCGTTGCTTGTCGCGGGTATAGGCCACCGCATTTAATTCGTTCAGATTACCCAGGCGTTCACGAAAGCCTTCCATTTCATTTACTCCGGCAATGGCTTCGTATATCGCTTTTTCACTTTGGTAACTGTCCGTGTATTCCGGATCGTTTTCATAGCGCTGCATGCGCACCCGATAATATTCCTGGTACTCTTTTAAATAATCAGTCATGGCAATGATTTTGCCACAAATTAATCAAGACTTGGGATTTTTCCTAATTGGAAGCGGATAGCAGTGTACAGAAATCTCGACGCTCCCCGACGCTCCCGGTCGGGGCAGGATCGGTCGGGACAGGTCGATGAACGGTGAACAGTAATCGGTGAACGGTAAACGGTGAACAGTGAATGGTAATTGGTAATTGGGTAATTGGAAATTGGAAATCGGATAATTGGAAATTGGGTAATTGGAAATTGGGTAATTAATAATCGTCTTCGTTCCCGTTTACTCATAAAACGTAATCACCGTCCTTCTTGAAAGTCGTAACTCCTCCTCAGTACAATCCTTTCAATTCACCACAGGATTTTTCTTACCGTGGTAGTAGCAGGTAATTCGGGAAGGATCAACACCACGTAATACGAGGTAATCGCGTACACGGAAAGCCCTTCGCTGCGTTAGCCATACGTTATAATTATCGTCGGCCCGTTTATCGGCAAAGGAACTGATGTTGCACTTGATTTCCGGATACTGTTTTAATTTTTCAAGCGCTGCATCGATCGCATCTATCGCTTGTTTTTCGAGCCAGGAAGAATTGGTGGCGAAATAAATTTTAAACTCCATCGAAAAAAGTTCCTTACGGGCAATTTCTTCGGGTTTTTCTTCTACCACCGGCTCGGGTTCGGGCACAGGTTCCGGTTCTGGTTCGGGAAGAAGGGGTTTTACATTGTAAATATCACTTGTTCCTCCGTCGCGGTTGCTTGCAAAATAAGCATCGTTTGCCGAGAGAATAAAATAAGCATCAAAACCGGGGGAGTTGACTTTATTCCCCAAATTCTGTGGTTTCGACCAGTTTCTCCAGGTTTCATCCATGCGGAAACAAACGAAAATATCAGCATCTCCTTCACCGCCATGACCATTTGACGAAAAGAAAAGTGAATATCCGTCTTCCGATAAAAACGGCGACATCTCAAATCCTTTTGAATTGATAGCGTTTCCCAAATGAATAGGAATTCCCCATGATCCATCGGGCTGACGAAGACTTACGTACAGATCTTCCTCTCCCAATGACCCCGGACCTTCAAACGAAATGAGAATTACTGTTTCCTGCGGATTGACATAAAACCCGAAATGGTTACCGGTAAGTTTGAATCCGGCAATTTCAAGTTTAACAGGATCGGAATAAGTACCGTTCGGACGTTTTTTTGCAACGGCAATTCCTCTGTCGAGTTGATTTTTTTTCTTGACGTATGCATTGTATAAATACACTGTGTTCCCATCGAGTGAAACACCAACTACGGCGTTGAAATCTTTGTTGTTTAATGCTTTCAGGTTTTTTGCGGCATCATAAATACCGCCTACTCCACGCTTGGAGTAATAGATATCCTGATCTTCATTTCCACCTGTGTTATCATCGAAAAACTGGCGCACAAAAAACAAAGTGGAACTGTCCCGCGAAAATACCAGCAAGGCTTCCTCTCCGGGTGAATTGATCGTAGCCGGAAGTTTAACCGGGTCTCCCCAGATCAACTCCGAAACTTGTGCGTAGCTGTTTACACTCAGAATAATTCCAAGTGCTGTTAATGCTGTTCTTACAGTGTTTTTAAATCCTGATTCTGTAACCTGCAACAATTTCATGTCCGCCTGAATTTTGTTTTCTCAATGATGAAATCGTGTAGTCGTAGGAATAACCGATCTTGATGTTGTTCCAGAACATTCCGAGCATCCCCACAATGGCGTCTTTGTGACGATACGAGAATCCTCCNNGTCGTAATCCACTTTGCAATTCAGGTCAATCGCCATCGGTGCCGGGTTCATGTACTTCAACAAAAAATTTGGAGTGATCGAAAGTTTTTCATTCACATCAAAGCGATATCCTCCCATAAAGAAATGGTGCATTTTCAATTTCGCGTTGGTAGGATCACCGAAATACAATTTGTTTTGCAGCAATTGCGCACTTGAATACCCAACCTGAAATTGTTCCGAGTACAGATATACGCCGGTAAATACATCAAACAGATTTCCGCGTGTGGTGTTCCCCAGAAATTGGGCGTAGGTATTGTCATTGGGATCAAGCATTGTAACCTTTGCCTGATCGAAAATAACATTACTCATTCCCACACCAACACCAATAGACGCGTTGATTCCGTTTGCAACAGGAAGATGCAAGGCATACGAACCGTTAAACATATTACGCTTGAATGCACCATAACGGTCGCCCATTACGTTTCCTCCAACGGCATGTCTCATTTTTCCTGTACGGATACCGGTATTTTTCTGTACGGTTTGACGACTGGTTCGAAGCGATGCAGAATACTTCGGACTACCGCCTACATTTCCAACCACAGAATTTCCGCTCAGGTAAAATGTCTGAGGTGAATTTTCGAATCCAACCCACTGCTGACGAAAACTGAGGTTCAGTTCGACAAAATCCGTGAGTCNNGGAGCTGTTGCATTTGCTGAGCAGATGCAATTCCGCCAGATACCAAAAGTGCTGATGCTATAAAGAGCTTTTTCATATACAAGTTCATCTAACGATTAACGAATAATGGTTACTGTGCCTTTTACCGGATCCGATCCATCGGCAAAGTCAATTACGAAGTAGTAAGATCCTACAGGCATTTTATTGCCTTTGAAACTTCCATCCCATGGATCAGCATAACCTGTCGATTCGAAAAGTTTTGCGCCCCAACGGTTAAATACCTGTACGGTGCAATTGGGATGATAAAGATTCAGGAATGGAATTTCCCAAACATCATTGGTTCCGTCACCATCGGGTGTAAATCCTGTTGGAATGATAATTTCAAAACAGGTGCTCATTACAATCAACAATGAATCGGATGTTGGGGGACAAGCTCCTGTTGGCGTTACCACCCAGGCTAAAACAGATGTGCCGTTGCTTAGGTTGGTAACGGTAGTTGTAGCCGATGTTGGTGTGCCAATTGTTCCTGCTCCTGATAAAATTACCCAGGTTCCTGTTCCATTGCTTGGAGCGGTTGCTGTAATGGTAACAGTATTTACCGTGTCGCAAACAATTACATCAGGTCCGGCTACTGCAGGACTCGTGGCTGCATCAACTGTAACCGTAAAGCTACAGGTAGAAATGTTTCCTGCGGCATCGGTTGCAGAGTAGGTGAGGGTAGTCGTTCCAATTGGGAATGTGGATCCGCTGCTTAATCCTGTTGCGTCTGTTTGAACTACTGTAGCAGTTCCGCAATTGTCGGTAGCTGTTGGTGCAACAAATGTTACTACCTGATTACAACTGTTGATGTTGGCTGTGCAATTAATTACAGGTGCTTCCGTATCGGCAACTGTAACAGTGAAATTACAGGTACTCTGATTTCCGTTGGCATCAGTCAATGTAAGCGTAACTGTAGTTGTACCTGCAGAAATTGCTGTGCCTGCAGCAGGATTTTGAGTTACAGTTACACTGGAAGATCCGCAATTGTCTGTGTAGGTTACTTGTGATGTGTAATCACCGAGTGTATGTGTACAACCCGAAGTGATGTTCACGTTTTGTGGCGATACACAGTTTGTAACAACAGGAGCGGTGTTATCAGTGAGAATTACAGAGAACGTACACGTTGCAGAATTACCTGCTCCGTCGGTTGCTGTTAAGGTTACAATCGTTGTTCCAGTAATTACTGTTCCCGCCGAAGGTGATTGCGTAATGGTTATACTTCCTGCTGCAGAACAATTGTCGCTTACTGTAGCAAGCGTGGTATAGCTTGGCAGTGTAAACTGACAGTTGGCATCAGGCGCTTCGTTTTGATTGGGCGCACAGGTTACGAATGTTGGTGCAATTGCATCTGCTACCGATACAGAGAAGGTACAGGTATTCGCATTTCCGGATGCATCAGTTGCAGTTAGCGTAACTGTAGTAGGACCACTAATGGTTGTTCCAGCCGCGGGAGATTGTGTTACCGTTACACTGGCAGAACCTCCGCAGTTATCGTTTACAATTGCGGTTGAAGTGTAATCACCCAATACGCCCTGACAACTTGCATTGCCCGGAACAGTTTGGTTTGGCGGGCAAGATGTAAATGTTGGTGCACTTGCATCTGTTACCGTTACCGTAAATGAACAGTTATCGCTGTTACCATTTGCATCGGCAACTGTGATTGTTATGGTATGCGTACCGGTTCCCAATGCAGTTCCGGCAGCAGGTGACTGTGTAATTGTAAGGTTTGCTCCGGATGAACAATTGTCTGTAACTGAAATAGAAGAATTGAAGTTGGGAACAATATACTGGCAAGACGCATTTACATTTCCGGTAGTGTTGGCAGGACATCCACCTGTAATGGTAGGAGGAGTGTTATCTGCAACGATTACCTGGAATGTACACGTGCTAATGTTTCCGTTATTATCGGTTGCCTGTATGGTCACCGTTTGAGTTCCTGATACTACAGTACCCGGAATCGGTGATTGTGTGAGACTGAACATACCGCAGTTGTCGGTTGCTGTTATGCCGGACAAATAATCTGCTATTACAAACTGACAAGATGCGTTGGCAGTTACGTTTTGGTTACCGGGACATCCTGTAATAACAGGGTTTTGCGTGTCGGCAACACTTACCTGGAAGGAACATGTTGCAATGTTTGTTCCTGCATCTGTTGCTGTAATGGTGATGGTATGATTTCCAACACCAAGTGTAGTTCCTGCAACAGGTGATTGAGAAACAACGATGCTTCCCGCTGGTGTACAGTTGTCGCTGACAGTAATACTTGTTGTGAAGTTGGGTACAGTATAAGTACAACTTGCATTAACGTTCGCAGTTTGATTGGAAGGACATCCTGAGATTACCGGAACAGTATTGTCTGTAACTGTAACCGTGAATGAACAGTTGGCATTGTTTCCGTTTGCATCGGTTGCAGTGAGTGTGATGGTGTGTACACCTACTCCAAGATTGGAACCTGCTGCAGGCGATTGTACTACCGTGATGCTTCCGGATGGTGTACAGTTATCGCTAACCGTAATGGAAGTCGCAAAATTGGGAACGGTGTACTGACACGATGCGTTCACGTTGCCATTTGTATTGGCAGGACAACCTGTAATAAGCGGAGAACTGTTATCGGTAACTGTAATTGTAAATGAACAGTTGGCAGTATTACCTGCAGCATCGGTTGCGTTAATAGTGATCGAGTGAACTCCAACACCAAGTATGGTTCCTGCAACCGGCGATTGCGTACGCGTGATAGAAGCAGGTGCTGTACAGTTATCGCTAACTGTTATCGATCCGGTGAAACTTGGAACGATATACTGACACGATGCGTTTACGTTTCCTGTTGTNNTTACCGTAACAGTGTACGAACATGTGGCCACATTGTTTGCTGCATCACGTACAGTATAGGTAACTGTTGTAACTCCGGTATTGAATGTTTGTGTTCCGATGTTGTTGATACCTGCACCGGGAGAGTTTCCGGTTGTGGCACCTGTCATTGCCCAGGTTAATGTTGTAACACCGCAGTTATCGCCGGTTGTTGGGTTGGGTGATGTTACCGATGCAGTACATCCTGCAGCTCCTGTGGTTCCGGTTTGGTTGGAAGGACAGGTTATGGTTGGGTTTATATTGTCGGTAACGGTAACCGTAAATGAACAGGTNNCTGCATTGAATGTAAATGTTCCCACATTATTGATTCCTGCTCCGGGCGAATTGGCAACGGTTGCGCCTGTCATGGCCCATGTTAATGTGCTCACCTGGCAATTGTCATTGGTAACAGGATTCGGAATTGTAACCGATGCTGTACACGATCCTGCACTGGTATTTGCCGTTTGATTGGAAGGGCAAGTGATTGTCGGTGCTGTTACATCCGGTGGAATGGTAACAACAACAGAACCACCCGGACTTGTACATCCGTTTACAGTATAGGTGAGTGTATATGTTCCTGCAACAACAGGATTTCGCGATGGATTTTGTACGTTCGAAGTCCATCCTCCGGGACCGGTCCAGCTATAGGTAGCACCGGCAATAGTTGGGACAGATAAATTGAGTACACTGTTTGAACAGGAAACCGGTGCGGCACTTGGTACGGGTGAAGGTAATCCCACTACTGCTGTTCCGTTAAAGTCAAGCTGGAATCCTGCACTTGGATAATCATCCCATTGGTTGATCAAAAGGTAATAGGTTCCTACTGCAAGGTTAGCTGGGGCAACCCATCCGTTACCATTCACATCTTCCGAGTTATCTACTGCTCCGTTACCCATTCCGGTATTTCCGGTGTTGGATGCGTAGGAACAACGAATCGGTGTGCCTAATCCTGAACATCCGCCAACGACCGGTCCGTATAGCGCAAAATCGTAGTCGGCAGCAACAGGGTTTGGTACGATGGTCATTCCGAATGTGCCTGGTGTGGTAACATTAATGATATACCAGTTCGAATAGTTTTCGGCAATTACACAATCAGAAACACAGGCATCCGCAATAAGTCCGGGACCGGAGGAATTTGCTGTTACCGGATTAAGGTTATCGCAAACAAATTGAGCGTTGTTGCAATCTGCAATGGTGTTGGATTGCGGACCAATTCCTGCACCACCGGAGCAAGGGACACAACTTAATGTTGCGAACCATCCTGGAGTATTGATGACGTTGTCGGATAAAAAACGAACGGTGATACAACCACTGGGGTTGTTGGATGTGAATGTAGTTCCGGCAGGAATATTACATCCACTGAAAAGGGTTGGTCCGTTCTGAGTGGGTGAATCAGTAATTATGAGAAAATCCCAGCACCCGAATCCGTCCTGATCAAGTGCAACACTGTTCTGAAACGTGAGTCGCATACATTGCCCGGGGGTATTCGGACAAAATGTACGGTAGATGTTATTAATGTTGTTGCTGTAATTTCCTGCGGCACCTCCATTATCATAATAGTTTCCTGTACATCCGCTTACCATACAGTTTCCTGCATAGGTATTTTGGATTCCGGTAGTGGGGTGAAGGTAGGTCTGTGCAATCGCAGCCGATGAAAGAAAAGCAAAACCTATAGTGGCGAGTAAAAACTTTTTCATGGCGATTACAGTTTTTCAGGGTTAAAGAAGAGGTCAAGATCGTCTTTGTGAATCAGCACCAGATAAATTTTGGTGGGAACCTGAAAGACGGCTTGTTTTTGTTTTGCGAGTTCCTCAACAAAAGGAAACTGAATATTCAATTTGCGTTGCAGCAAAATCACCTGTTCGATCATGCGAAGATGACTTCTTGCCTTTAGCGCTTTGGCATCGGGTAGTTCGCGCTGTTGCACGGAAGTAAATTTCGGGTTCGCAGCTCTGTTCTCGAGATACTGATAAAACTTTACCGGATTGGCAGAACACCACTGACGCACCTGTTCAAGGTACACTTCAACATTGGGTGCAGTTACGCCATTTCCCAGACGCGGATAAGTCGGATCATCAATTCCGATCAGCTCCATGTAAAAATCAGGGTAACCACGCTCGGGTTGATTGGCATCTTTTTGAGCCGAAACCGAAACGGAGAACAAACTGATGACAAGTGCCAACAGTAATTTGTAATTCTTCATGATTGAAAAATTAGTGGGTTAGAATAGTTGAAAAAACCTATGTAGTGAGTAGGTCGCATATAGACCTGCGGCAAGCAGTGACACAAAAGTAAAGAAATTGTGAATTAATCTGCAAGACCAAAATGCTTCGTCGATGACTAAAACCGATTTAGTGAAGAAATAGTCGTATTTATCGATAAAAGTTGAATATTTCAACTCATCGGTTTGTTGTTGAAAACTAGTTCATTACCTCTTAAACATTAGCTTTTGAGTAGAAATACGCAAAACGTTTATTTTTCAAAAAGAAGAGATTGGAGGATTCCAAATAGACAGGATAAAAAGTGTCTTGTTCTCTAATGGTAAGATTAATAGGTGTATGATTTTGTTTGGGGCTTTGAGTAGTTATACGCAGAAAAAGCGAGTATATATACTCAAATATTTGAGTATATGTACCCAAAATAGTGAGTAGATGTACTCAAGTGTAATGAGAAGTTAAGCGCAGAAGTATTGAGTGTATATACTCAATTATTTGAGTAGAAGTACTCAATACTTTCCCAAGATATTCTTTACCAGGTATTTGTATTCAACCAAATGAGCACAAATACGCAGGACTTTTGAGTAGAAGTACTCAAATGGGTAAAAAAAAACAGGCATCCTGTTAAGGGATGCCTGTTTTTATGAATTGTTTGTAGCGGCTTAGTGAGCAGCCTCTTCAGTAGCAGGAGCTGTAGTGTCAGCAGGAGCTTCAACTGGTGCAGGTTCTTCAACTGGTGCAGGAGCAGCAGTTGCTGTAGAATCAGCAGCTTTTTCATCAGTTTTAGTTTCTCCACCGCAAGCAACAAGTGCCACAGCGATAAGGCTAGCGAAAATTACTTTTTTCATTTTTTTAGGTTTTAGGGTTTGATTTTACATCTATATACCCAAATACCGATGGAGGTAACCCATATTCAAAAAAAAAAATTGGGTTACCTTGCACTGTCTTTAGGTATATATGAATGAACGTTCACAAGTCGTAATCTCAGAATCCGAGATCCGTGCAGTAGAAGCTGTAAGATCCGGTGACGAACGGGTGATTAAGGAGTTGTATAAAACGCATTTCCAATTGGTTAAGCGATTGGTCCTTAAAAACTCGGGTGATGAAGACGATGCGCGCGATTTGTACCAAGAGGCATTTATGGTCTTTTACGAAAATGTAAAAGATCCTGATTTTCAGCTTAAATCAGCCATATCTACCTATTTGTACAGCATCTCCAGAAATCTCTGGATGAAAAAATTGCGCTCATGGTCGGGCTCGCCGGTGATTCGCGTGGAGGATGAGGATATGGTTGATGTTGAGGAAGATATTGCGCTTTCAGAACAGAAGGAGCAATGGGCCGAAGCACTTGATCGTTCACTTGAAAAAATTGGCGAACCCTGTCGTACGCTGCTGGAGGATTTCTTTTTTCACCGGCTGAGTATGGAAGAAATCGCCCGAAAAATGAACTATACCAACGCGGCCAACGCGAAGAACCAGAAATACAAATGCTTTAACCGGCTGAAAAAACTGGTGCTGACCGAAAAAAGGCCGAATAATAATTGAATATGAACCGCGAACTGATTACCGAACTGATAGAGCGCTACCTCGAAGGTGATATGTCGCCTGTTGAAAAGGCTGCCTTTGAAGAACGTTTGGAAAATGATTCCTCCTTTTTAAAGGAATATGAACTTCACATGCAGGTTCGTCGGAGTTTTTCATGGGAGATGGATCGTCGCTCTCTTCGTTCGGTTATGCATCATGCTCACCGGGAAATGGAAGGTCCCGGTCTGTCTAAGAAAAGTAGCATAAAAGTAAAAGGTACCGTTTCTGTACGCAGAATTATCCTGATCGCTGCTTCTGTTTCTCTTCTGATCTCTGCAGGTTCTTTGGTAACCTATAACCTTATTCAGGAAAACGAGGCCAGATCTTCGTATGCCCGACTTAACCGGACTTCTTCGCCTGCCGAATCTANNGAAAGCTGCTGTTGAAGAAAATGCCGCTGCTCCGGCTAATATTTCTGATTCTGAAGAAAAACAACAAACAACCATCGCAACCGCATTCGCAATTCATGAGGATGGATGGATGCTGACCAACCATCATGTGGTTGCAGGAAAAAAATATGTTTACGTCGAAAAAATGGCCGACAGCCTGAATCGCTACGTGGCAGAAGTTATCGCTTCAGATAAGCGTCTCGATATCGCATTGATTCGTGTAAGCGATCCTGCATTCATTAAATTACCACAGATTCCCTATGTATTCGGGACTGAAGATGCAATGATCGGACAACGCGTTTTCACTCTGGGATATCCGAAAGATGATATTGTTTACAGCGAAGGTCCTGTAAGTTCACTGACCGGTTACAAAAGTGATACAATTGCTTTACAACTTTCATTACCTGTAAATCCGGGTAACTCAGGTGCTCCGGTATTCTCCGAAAACGGTGAACTTATGGGTGTGATCACCGGTAAAAATATTGAAGCCGATGGTGCGGCATACGGACTAAAAGTTTCTCACCTGCGGGAGTTTTTGCAGAACAGTGAGGAATACAAGGGAAGTTTGCCGAAGAAGAATTTACTGAAAGGTAAAAAGCTGACCGACCAGGTGAAGCGAATTGATACCTTCATCTTCCTGGTAAAGGCTTAATCCCTTACTTTTTCTTATTCTTTTCTTCCGGAGGAGTTCCTTCTGCAGGCGCTGATGCGTTTTTCAGCTTTGCGTTTTTCTTCTTGCTGTTCACACCTTCTTCATTCACCGTAATCCGTTGCTGATTTTTTGTGGTGTCGCTGCTTGTTTTTCCGCTTTCTACAGTGTTCTCCTTTGCTTGTCCCTTCGCAACTTTTGAGGTGTCGGATTTCACTTGCTGCGCTGAGGTGATGCATGCAAACGATGCAAACAAACCAATAATAAATAGCTTTTTCATGTGCTGCTAATTTTGAATTCTATTGCAAAGCTTATGCCGTTACTGACGAAGTAAGGATTTTGCTTCTTCTGCTGAAATAATTTTTCCGTTGAAATCACCAATGATCAATGCCTTTTTCAATCCTGCATTCTGCGCTGCTTTCAATGCTGCTTCGGCTTCCTTAATGGTGCTGAATTCTCCATACAAATACACTACATCACCGTTTTCTGCGCGACGGGGTAATACTTTTCCAAGATCAAGGAACATATCGAGTACTTCAGTTGGAATGTCGTTTTTGTAACGGCCTACTTCAATTTTATATTTCACCAAGCCTGCATCTACAACCGGTTTGTTGATATCGGTTTTCTCGTCAATGTTCAGTTCACTTGATTTTGTTCCTTCTGAAAGCGTAGCACCGACTTCTTCCAGATTTTTACGTTCTCCTTCTTTATAGGCAACTACAAATGCACCACTGTACCCTTGCATATCGAGCTTCAGTTTGTGCTCTGCTGCTTCGCCAAAGGTCTTGTAGCTTCCCGAATAATAGCGCGTAATTCCATCCGGACCTTTCACTACGAGCAATCCCGGAACATCTTTAAATACTTCCTGCGATACGGGTTTGGTAAATGCGCCAACCTGTACGCGGAACGTTACATCCTTATCGTGCGGTTGTGTAGTGTTGGTGTTCTTTGGTAGTTTGTCGTCAGGAATTTTTGTGATGGTTGTTTGTGTTCCTTCACGTGTGTTTTTAGTGGAGGATTGTGCAACTCCTTCCGTGCTGATTCCAAGTTCTTCAATTTCGTTCTGACGCACTTTCGCTTCTTCTGCACTCAGGTAATCTCCAACCACATAATAAATAGTATCGTTCGATTTCACCGTTTTAAAATCGCGCATGGATAAATATTTGCGCAACTCATCCGGCGATACTGATTTTTGTTCATTAGAGATCACTACTACAAAAGTTGTTTTTGGTTTTGAAGTTGTTGTGTACCCAAAATAACCGTCCTCGCGAATGGTTTCAAATACAACATATTTTCCTGTAGTATCCGAATACCGCAACCAGCGTTCGTAAAGATCTTCGTCGGTAACAGTAACGCCTTTCAGATCGACCAGATTTCCTTTTGGTGTGGGTAATTCATCATCGAGATAATCGAAAACAAGGTCTTTGTCTTTGTCAACCGGACAACCGCGTTTGTCGATCTCAACGCCTTTGGGAGTCCATGCGCAATCATCAACGAAATCGGGAATGCCGTCTCTGTCGGTATCAACGGTATCTCTTGCGAGATAGTCTTCCATCTCCTCATCGATCATTCCGTCTTCTTTTTTCTTTTTGGAACTTCCCAGTCGTTGTAAATCGTAAGTGAGGGTGGTAGTAGTGTACAGGAAACGATCGTTCTTTCCATCACCTTGTCGCGGTCCCAGGCTGGCATCGCTAACTCCATCTACAAGGTCGGTGAAAGCAAAATGCATACTGGTACTCATTTTGAGTGTCCATCGGCGATTGAGGTTCATCGAAAATCCAATTCCCACTGGTACTGCCCAGGAGCGTTCGGGGTATTTTCCAAATCCGTCAACGTTCGATTCGCGCACATCGGTTTCATAATGGTAATCGCGGTGAATGATCATTGCTGTTGCGGCATTGGGATCATTTTCTGCAATGTTCCGTATCGAACCATCGCTCCAATAGTTATAACGGTTACCAAAACGATCGTACAAATCCGTTTTCGTTAGAAATTCGAACGATTCAATCCCTGCAAATACATAGGGTTCCAGAAATCGTTTTTCAGGTAAAAAGTGCCCGAAATTGTAAGACAAAACCATTCCGCCTGTTCTGATCTGCGATTGAAAATTCAGATTCCGGGTGAGCGATCGTTCGCTCGAAGAAACCGTTCCGAAAATGGCATAGAAATTCAAACCGATTTCGGGAGTAAGGGGATTAAAAACGGTGAGATTGTAACCCATGCGACTCACGGTTGGGTGATATCCTTTGTTGTACAAGCCAACATCTCCCATAAAGGTGAACGTGCCGACACCTAATCCAATAGTGGGACGGAAAATAAATCCTTCCTGATCTTCAGGTAATGTTTCCTCTTCTTCCTCCGTTTCCTGCGCGAAAACGAAGATTGGACAGAGAATCAATACCAGGAAAAAGATATGTCTGTTTAACCTGCACATTTGCATGTCTAAGGTAGGCAAAAGACCTGAAAAAATCACTTGAATGTGCTCAGTTGTCGGGCGGAGTAGATGGGGATTCGCTTTCCATCGTTAAAAGCCACCAGGAAAGGGCCTTTGAAAGGGAATGAAACCAGCGTGGCTTTTTTGGCAAGGGCTTCTTCTACAGTCTTGAAATCGCCTACAGTATACTTCACCCAGCCATCAACATTATCAACATACAGCTGCTCATCGAATTTGTACCGGTCGGTAAAATATTCCTGCGTTACCAAAAAGTGACTCGCGGCAACTTGCATNNCACGGAAGAAGAGTCCGGGAATGGTGGAAGCATCACGAATAGGTGTCCCTGTTTTCTTCGTGATCGGATCGATCATGGTTTTGTTTTCAGTCACTGTACCTGTTGTGCCTGTGTTTCCTGTAGAAGTTGAAGTTGTTGTGTTGCTTGTTCCGGTATTTCCGCTTGTTGTACCGGTTGAGTTTTCATTTGTGGTTGTGCTTCCTGTTGTTGTACTTCCTGTGGTTGTAGTACCTGTTGTAGTGGTGTTGCTTGTTCCTCCGCTTGTAGATGTAGTTGTTCCTGTTTTAGTTCCTGTTGAGGCGGTGCTCTGGCTTTTCCCTGAGGAGATTACGCGAAGTTCTTTTCTGGCCAGCTCCTTTTCACGGCTGCTTCCTTCTTCGATATAGGAAAAGCTTACAAGGACTGTAAATATTCCGGTAAAAAAACGGTGACCTTTCAGTCGTAGTTTGAGGTTGATAGCGGGTGATGCGGGTAGCTCTGTCCAAACAATTGAATGAATATCTCCTTCTTTGAGTAATTCTGCGCCTGATAATTCAATGGCGTTGATGTCAATTCCTGATTTACGGATTTCAATGTTAATGCGTGCCGGTCCGATGAGTGTTCCCTTGTTGAGGGTAAGTGTAAATTCTTTTTCTTCCTCGTTCAGAATTGATCCGGGGATGGTAAGTTCAAGCGAAATTTGTTCAGGAGCGGGGAGGAGTGAACAGAAAAGCAGAAAAGTCCCTGCAGACAACAGACCTACCAATACAGAAAGTGTCCAACTTCTCATTCACCCAAATCTAATCTATAGCAAGGCTAAATGAGAGGTGTAGGGGAGTGGGTTATGCACAGCTCGATGTTGAACAGTGCTTAGAAATTCGGTTTCAGCATGAATTTATTGTAGAAATCCTCAATGGCCTTCACCGCATCTTCCGGTGTGTCTACCACTTGCCATAGGTTGAGGTCTTCCGGAGAAATGTTCTTTTCCTTATCAAGCATCGTATTCTTGATCCAATCTACCAGTCCGCTCCAGTATTCTTTTCCGACCATTACCACCGGGAACTTCCCGATTTTTTTGGTTTGGATTAGCGTAAGAGCTTCAAACAATTCATCAAGAGTGCCAAATCCTCCGGGCAACACAATGAAGCCTTGTGAGAATTTCACAAACATGACTTTCCTTACAAAAAAGTAATCGAAGGTGATGAGTTTGTCGAAATCGATATAAATATTCGAACTCTGCTCAAAGGGTAGAAAAATATTCAGTCCAACCGAATTTCCTCCTCCTGCTTTTGCGCCTTTGTTGCCTGCTTCCATTATTCCCGGACCACCTCCTGTAATTACACCGTAGCCTTTTTGTGTAAGCTGAAATGCAATTTTTTCTGCGAGTTGGTAATAGTTCTGCTCCGGTTTGGTGCGCGCTGAACCGAATATGGTTACGCAGGGACCAATCTTCGCGAGTTTTTCATAGCCTTCAACAAATTCAGACATCACTTTAAAAATGGTCCAACTGTTTTCTGATTTAATATCGCTCCAGTTCTTAAGAACGAATTTTTCGTGTGTTTTCTTTTCCTGATCTGTCATGGTGATAGGGTGTAGCAATGATGTATAATCAAAATCTGTTCCATTGTACGGCCAAAAACCAAAATGGTTATGACAACCGGTTTACGGTAGTTTTGTAACAGGTAACGGAAATAAGGAATTATCCTTTTAATTCTGCTTTCAGGTATTTTCCGGTATGACTACCTTTTACCAATGCAACCTGCTCCGGAGTACCCATGGCAATAATTTCANNCCCCCTTCGGGACCCATATCAATAACATGGTCCGCAACTTTTATGATATCCAGATTGTGTTCGATAACCAGAACTGAATTTCCGTTGTCCACCAAACGATTCAATACATCCAGCAACAAGCGGATATCTTCGAAATGCAATCCGGTTGTAGGTTCATCCAAAATGTAAAGTGTTCTTCCGGTTTCTCTTTTGGATAATTCCGTTGAGAGTTTAATTCGCTGAGCTTCTCCTCCGGAAAGTGTAGTGGACGGCTGTCCTAAGGTGAGATAACCCAATCCAACGGATTCCATTGTGACCAACTTTTGCCGTATCGCTGGAATACCTTCGAAAAATTCAACAGCATTCGAGATGGTCATGTTTAGAACATCGCTTATTGATTTTCCTTTAAATCGTACTTCCAGTGTTTCTTTATTGTAGCGTTTTCCTCCGCAGGTTTCACATTCTACATATACGTCTGGAAGAAAATTCATTTCAATTGTTCGCAATCCACCACCCTGACAAGTTTCGCAACGGCCACCTTTTACGTTGAAGGAGAATCTGCCGGGACTGTAACCGCGAACTTTTGCTTCGGGTAACATTGCAAATAAGTTCCGGATATCATTGAACATGTTTGTATACGTAGCAGGATTGGATCGGGGTGTGCGTCCGATAGGCGATTGATCAATTTCTATTACTTTATCGATATGTTCGAGTCCTTCAATTTTTTTATAGGGCAATGGTGTTTGCACCGAGTTGTAGAAATGCCTGCTTAAAATCGGGTAAAGCGTTTCGTTGATCAAACTCGATTTTCCGCTTCCGGATACACCTGTGATACATACAAGTTGCTGCAAAGGCAATTCAATGGTGACATTTTTTAAATTATGTCCGCTGGCCTGTTTCAGCAATAAGTTTTTTCCGGAATAAGGCCGACGATTTTTCGGAACGGGAATTCCTTTTTTTCCGGTGAGATAGGCAGTGGTGATTGAATCTCCTTTTTTTAATCGCGAAGGTTCAGTGGCTTCAACGATTTTTCCACCGTTAATTCCTGCGCCGGGACCAATATCCACAACGAAATCGGATTCCATGATCATTTCCTTATCGTGTTCTACCACAATAACAGAGTTACCGATATCACGAAGTTTTTTCAAGGATTGAATTAACCGGGTATTGTCGCGTTGGTGAAGTCCGATTGAAGGTTCATCCAGAATATACAATACACCCACCAGTTCCGATCCAATCTGCGTTGCAAGTCTGATTCGTTGCGCTTCACCACCGCTGAGTGAGCGTGCGCTTCGGTCGAGGGTGAGGTAATTGAGTCCAACATCCAGAAGAAAACCTATTCGTGAACGGATTTCCTTGAGGATTTCGGTTGCGATTTTAAGTTGCCGCGCTGAAAGTTTCTTTTCAATCGAATCGAAAAGATCTTTCAGNNGATAAAGATCAAGTGAAGCGAGTTCATGTATGTTCTTTCCTGCAATGCGAAAATACAGGGATTCTTTTTTCAGACGACTGCCATTGCATTCTTTGCATTTTACCTGATTCATGAATCCGGAAGCCCAGCGCTGAATGGTTTTAGAAGGGTTTTCCTGCGAGTGTCGCAATACAAAGGTTACAACACCTTCATAATTGCTCACCTGTTCGGTTATGCCTGTTGCATTGGGTAATTTGAAAATTTCGTCAGTTCCGTAGAGCACTTTGCTGATCACCGACTCAGGAATTTCATCAACAGGTGTTGTGATTTTCAGTTTGTGATGAGCAAGTAAACCTTCGATCTGACGAAGAATCAACGCGTTCTTAAATTCACCAAGTGGCGCAATTGCTCCCTGTTTAATGCTTTTTGAAGGATCAGGAATGATCTTGCTGAGGTCTGCCTCCGTTACTTCTCCTATTCCGTCGCATTTCGGACAAGCGCCATAGGGCGAGTTGAATGAAAAGAGATTTGGAGCCGGTTCAGGATAAGAAATTCCTGAAGTTGGACACATCAGTGAGCGACTGAAATAGCGTGTGCTGTCATCTTCCATGTCGAGGATCATTAGTGATCCCTTGCCATGTTTCATTGCTGTTTTAATGGATTCGCTGATGCGTTGTTCATTGTCGGCTTTCACTTCTATACGATCCACAACAATTTCTACATCGTGAATTTTATAGCGATCGAGACTGATTCGTTCTGTTAGCTCCTTGATTTTTCCATCGACGCGCACCCGTAAAAAGCCCATTTTTTTGATCTGCTCAAAAAGTTCGCGGTAATGACCTTTCCTTCCTTTTACAACGGGAGCAAGAATGGCAATTTTTTTCTTGTTGAAATCGGTAAGGATGAGCTCCTGAATCTGACTGTCGGAGTACTTCACCATTTTTTCTCCGGTAACATAGCTGTACGCTTCACCGGCTCTGGCGAAAAGGAGTCGCAAAAAATCGTAAACCTCAGTTATGGTTCCAACGGTCGATCGCGGATTTTTACTTACTGTTTTTTGTTCAATGGAGATAACAGGACTTAATCCGGTTATTTTGTCTACATCAGGTCGCTCCAGGTTGCCAAGGAACGATCGCGCATACGAAGAAAAGGTTTCGATGTAGCGACGTTGTCCCTCTGCGTAAATGGTGTCGAAGGCAAGCGATGATTTTCCGCTTCCGCTTAGTCCGGTAAAAACGACCAGTTTGTTACGGGGAATGGAGATGTCGACGTTTTTCAGATTATGAACGCGGGCACCGTATACGGAAATGGATTCTTCTTCAATGGATTGTTTCGACATGGTATTATAACAACTTAGGGCGCTACCGGTTTAAGAGCGAAATCTTCTTTAGGAAGTAGCAATGCGTATTTTTTTCTCACTTTATTGGGCAGCGAAGAATCTCTCAGCCATGGATTGAGCAGCTTCAGGATTTTCAGGTTTGTTCCTTGCGTTTGGGCAAAAGATTTCAGATCAGAGATACTGCTGTCGATCTCAATGGTTTTTGTTTCGTAGGCAGGGTAGAGGTCCTTTGGACGAACATTAAATCCGTAATCTGCAGGCTTAGATAAAATTTCTTTAGCAGCCAATGCCCTGAATACATATCGGTGGGTTTCGGAATTCAGATACAGATCATAATAATTTTTGGATTGTTGTTCCTTGACTTTGGATTGAACTCCTCCAACACCCATGTTATAAGAAGCAGCAACCAAGGTCCAGTTACCGAGAACTGCATATGGATCCTTAAAATACTTACAAGCTGCTCTGGTCGCTTTTTCGAGGTTGTAGCGCTCGTCAACAAAACCATTCACTTCCAGCCCGTAGCTTTGTCCTGTTGCACGAAGAAATTGCCAGAATCCCGATGCCCCTGCTGGAGAAACCACATGATCGAAATTGCTTTCAATGGCCGCGATGTATTTAAAATCTTCAGGAATTCCTTCTTCACGGAGTATGCGTTCAATAGTTGGAAACCAGCGGTTCGATCGTTTGATCATAAACATCGTTGCTGAGTGCCAGTAGGTGTTAATGGTGAGTTCCTTATCCAGTCGTTCGCGAATATCAATATCCTCAAGCGGAACACGCTCTCCTGCAAATTCCATTTTATCGGGAGTGGCAAGCGAAAAGATCTTGTAGTTCTCCGCTACATGTTCGCGGTAAAGGGTATCGTTGTTTTTTTCTGCGGGTATGTTTACCGAAAACGTTAATGCACGCATTGCTACAATGACACAACAGGCAATGATTGAGAAAAATGCAATATTCCGTAAGCGATTACTGCCCTTGCTTTCCTTGGCTGACATAATTTTTGTTTTTACGGGTTATAATGAATAATACACAAAATACAACAAAAAACCAGCACCAGAAAGCAATAGTGTATAAGTGTGACCAACCATCGATTAAGCGTACCATTACCAGAATTAAAAGGGTGGAGAAGGCGCTTAATCCCAAAAAGATAAATCCAACCTGCGAGTCGGAATAACCCAGGTACGACAAATGATGAGTGGTATGATCTTTACCACCAACAGCAGGCGATTGTCCGCGGAGTAATCGGTTAATGATCACTATACTCGAATCGAGGATTGGAATCATAAAGCCAATCAGCACCAGGGTAATTTGTTTGGATTGAATTAAACTACTTTGGATATCGGTGCCGTTCCAGAAATAACGAATGCCATAATACGCCAGGAAAACACCAAGGAACTGACTTCCGGTATCCCCCATAAACATGCGTGAGGGATTCCAGTTGTGAAAGAGAAATCCGATCACAGAGGCGAGAACAGCACATAAAACAAACATATCGAACAAATGAATTTTGTCGCTTACAATCTGAATCAAAATAAAACTGAGAATTATTGATGCCGATACGGAAGCAGTGATACCGTCCATATTATCGAGCATGTTGATCGAATTCATTACGCCGATAACCCAAATGATGGTTAAAGTGATATTCAGCCATTCGTAAGGGGTGATTTTTATTCCGGCACCACTTAACCAAAGTACAACTCCGCAAAGCGTTTGTACAAATAGTTTAAGAAGCGGATTCGTATTGTATGCATCATCTCCCAGTCCAAGCAGGAAACCCAGAATGCAAATGATGATCAGGGCCAGAGAGTGATTATCGTGAAAAATGATATTCCCGGGAAAGAAAAAGGAGAAACTCGATATCGATAAAAGGAAAATGAGAAAAAATGTAATTCCACCAAGAGAAGGTTTTGAAACCGGACTCCAGCGGATAATGGTTGTGGATTGTTCGCGTATGCCGAGTGTTTTAACAAACTTCAGCAAAACCCCATTGATAAAAACAGTAAGTGCAATAAATACTGAGAATACAAGAATGAAAATTCCAGTATAATATTCCTGATCAGACATACGTAAAAGGAGATTCAAAATCCGACAACAACAATCCTTCTTTATCTTTTTCCGAAACAATGGCCTGTTCTGTTTTCCAATTGATGTTTAAGGCAGAATCGTTATAACGAATACAATGTTCAGATGCTTTATTGTAAAAGTTGGTGCATTTGTAAAGGAAAATGGTCTGGTCTTCCAAAACAGAAAATCCATGTGCAAATCCTTCGGGAATCCACATCATGCGATGGTTTTTTTCCGAAAGCTCTGCTGAAAAATGCTTTCCATAAGTAGGCGAATTCTTACGAATATCCAAGGCAATATCAAGAACGGTACCACGAACAACACGAACGAGTTTGCCTTGTGCAAATGGTGGCGCCTGAAGATGTAAACCGCGAACAACACCCTTGCCGGATAAGGATTGATTATCCTGTACAAAATGAACTTCTTTTTGAATCAGCTCACAAAATTTACCATGGTTCCAGGATTCAAAAAAGTAACCGCGCTCATCACCAAATACCGATGGTTCAAGCAAAAATAATCCGGGTAGCGGTTCAGATACAATTTTCATTTTTTGTTTTTTCTCCGGAAAAACCGGATTTTTTTTTCAGTTGCATTCGTTCCTTCAGTGTAATAATTCCCGCCATATGTGTATCCATATCCATAACCATATCCATAACCATATCCGTAAATGTAGCCGGAAGAACCTCGGTCGGTGTCCACACTGTTCAATACTACCGATAAACGCTGAATATTGTTTTCATTCACAAGTCGATCAGCATTCTGCACGAAATTCTTTTTTGAATAATTCGCACGGAAAACATAAATGGGATAGTCGGCCATTTGTACAATTGGAATACCATCGGTAACAAGTCCAACCGGAGGAAGATCAACTATAACGATATCGTAAATTCGCTTAAGTTCTTCGAGTATGGAATCCAGCTTTCCGTTAATGATCAATTCTGCAGGGTTTGGTGGAATGGGGCCGGCGGTAATGAAATGAAGGTTTTCCATTTCCGATTTCCGGATGCACTGTTCAAGCTGATCTCTTCCTATCAAAAGCGAACTCATTCCCACCTCATTGTCCGTTCCAAATCCAATATGAATTTTCGGTTTGCGCATATCAAGATCGAGAATGACTACTTTTTTACCGGAAAAGGCAATCATACCGGCAAGATTGATGGCGACAAATGTTTTTCCTTCACCGCTGATGGTAGAGGTAACGGACACCAGTTTCGCGTCTTTGTCCGCTGTTAAAANNTAGTGATTTTGGGTTTTTGTCAACGATCAATTGAGAAACCGGAATGTCTTCTTTGTACTTGGGAATGATGCCCAGTATTCCAAGACTGGCATTCGATATGCGTGTGATTTCATGCAGTGTTGTGATCTCATTGTGCATGAGGTACCGAATGACAATCATAACTGAAGAAAAGAGGATTCCAATAAAGAAGAAGGCAATAACAATCATTCTCTTTTTTGGAGAAACTGGTAATTTTGGAATAGTGGCTTGTTCAAGAATTTGGTTTCCGGTTGTTTGTCCTGCAAGTGAAATTTCATACTCTGTCTTTTTTTCCAAAAGCATGGTATGGTATTTCTCGTTGATGGCAAACATACGTTCCATTCGTGCATGCTCAATTTCCTTCTCAGGCAGACCGTAATAAATGGTTTCGTACTGGCGAATCTTGTCTTTTAAAGAGCCCTTTCGTTTGCTGAATTGATTTTTCAGTGAAGTGATCGCCTGGTTGATCATCTTGAGCTGGATGTCGATTTGATAATCCAGCGATTTCATATAGGTGCTTTTGGAGGTGCTGCTGAATTTTTCTTTCTCCTTGGTAAGGATCAAAACATGCAACTCTTTAACCATGCCCGACAACTCACTCTCAAAGCGTGTTCCGGAAAGGATACTTAGTACGTTATAAATATCCGACTCATTGTGGTATTCCTTTAACGCACGTTCAACTTCAATGATCAGTTCTTCGTCGATATCAACTTTTAATAATTGCCCTTCCAGTTCGGTTAGGCGTTCCAGATAGTTTTTAGAAACACCTTCAAAATTCTGGACTTTATTCAATTGGCGAAATGCCTGTAATTCGAGTTCTGAATTTTTCAGTTTGGTATAAACGGTGTCGATCTGCGAATCGATAAAATCCAGAATCTTTTTGGAGCTTTCATTTTTTCGTTCAAGTGCAAATTCATTAAAGGCATGGGTAATTGCATAAACGATATCATGCGCGATAGCCTTATTGTGATCGCGCATAGAGATCTGAAGTGTTTTTGCACTAGCGTTCAATACTTGAACATTAATGGCAGGGAAATACTGAGTAAGAAGTTGATCTGGGTGATTGAAAACGAAGTACAATTTGTTTTCGCTTTGAATTGCCTGAATGGTTTGCGGGTCGGCTACGGTGATTCTAGCTCTGAACCATGGCGACTGAAGTAATCCTCCGCTTTCGGTAGTGAAAGTTTGGTTTCTGCAATTAAGAGTGATCTGGTTGCTATTGGAAAAAATATCAATCCGCTCCCCGAAAATAGTAGAGTCAATGATGGTTAGATCAGAAAAGCGGAGGTATTTAGCGGGGTATTTGTTTTCGGTGAGAATTTGTCCCTCTGAAAAAAAGCTGACAGTAAAATCAAGTTTTTCAATTGATTTTTTGAAAAGGAATTCAGACCGCATTAGTTCCAGTGCTTTGTCTACTCCCGATTGCTCATCCTCAAATGAATTGATGCCGGGAATGACTTGCTTCATGTTGTTCTCTTCACTGATCTGAATAACACTCAGCGATTCATAAACAGGAGGTGTGTAACGAAGATACAACCACGCAGCGAGCAGAGAAGTGATTAAAAACAATAGAACCCAACGCAGGGATTTCCTGGCGATATACAAAAACAAACCAAGCTCAAATTCATTGCTGAAATTGGTGATTCTTTCCTTGTACTGGGAAAAACTTTCGGACTGTCGCTGAATCTTTTCGTCGATCATGAAAAAGGATTACAGTCGTTGAACAACAGTATAGATCAACACTGCGCTGGTAAGTAAGGAAATGATAGGAGCAACATCCCGAAGAATTTCGTTCGCGATTTGAGGAACGGGTTCTACGTATATGTAATCGTTTGCCTGCACGATCATATCTGCGTGACGAATACCTTCGATGGTGGAGAGGTCAACAAGGTAAACATGACGAACATTGTCAATTTTGCGAATCACTTTAATGCGGGCTGCTCTTCCACGCTGTGCAATTCCACCTGCCATGGCAAGCACCTCCATTAATGTGGTATTGTTGTTTTCCAGTGTTATCACAGCGGCATTTCCTCCACCTCCGGGAAATACAATTACCCGTTTGTTGGTTACCTGTACCTGTACAAATGGCTTTACATAAAATTCGGAATACATCGTTTCCAGTTTGAACTCTGCTTCACGCACTGTCAATCCGGAAAGAGGAACTTTTCCAAGGATCGGAAGTTTAGCTGTTCCGTCGCCTTCAACTAGGTAACTCATGAAATTCCGAAACATGGCGCGGTTTCCCTGATCGTTATCCAATCCTGAAGCAATATCGATAAGACGAAATCCATCATTGGCAAACAATCGGAAATTGATGATGTCGTTCGGACTGATTTTGTAGGCACGCCCAACGGTGTCGGGAATAGAATCAAAAACATAATTGCGGTCGGTCCGCAACATAATGTTTGAGTTGATATAACAGCCCGGTAGTGAAAGCGCAAAAAGAGCAAGGACGAGAAGTCGCCTGTAGATCATCGTGTTTTTTTTCCAAAAGTAAGCAAAACAGGGCAATCTATCAGGCTTTTAGCAATTCAAGATAGAGCTGACGCATGTCTTTAACCAGACGACTGTAATGAAAGCGATCCTCAACATGTGGCCAGCCCTGCTCACTCATTTCGGATCTGAGGGATGGCTGGTTGATTAGTCGCAAGAGGTTGAATGCAAAGGACTCAGCATCTTCGCTTGGCGATAATAGCGCTGTTTTTTCAGGGATGACAATGTCCCGGATACCCCCAACATCTGTACTTACAATTGGCGTTCCGGCGGCCTGGGCTTCAATGAGGCTTACGGGGGTGCCTTCGTTTAGGGAGCTTAAAGCAATAATATCCGACCCGGCTGTTACTTCATCAACCTCTCTGATCCATGAGGTAAAAACAAAAGGATGATCCTTGGGGCAATTGACCTTGATGTATTCTTCCAAAGAAGCGCGTGATTCACCGTCTCCAACAATCATTGCTTTCACAGGAATATTGGATTGTTCAGCTACCAAACGCATCGCATCGATGAACAGTTTGTGGTTTTTAATGGGGACCAGACGACCAACAATGGAAATCACAATTTCATTTTCATGGATGCTCCATTTTTCTCTGAATGCTTTTCGTTTTTTTTCTTTTTCGGTTTTGAATTTTAAGAGATCGAATCCAAGTGGAATGACACGAATTTTTTCAGCTGCACAAATGCGATGTTCTTCTGCTAATTCTCTTTTTTGTAAATCAGAAATGGCAATAATGGCATGTGTCCGTTTTGCAAGATAACGTTCGAGGTTTTTGTACAAGATATTTTTGGTAGCGCCAAAATATCCTTTAAACACATTACCATGGAAAGTATGTACAATGGCTTTCACCCCTTCATGATGTGCTGCCAAACGACCTATTGCTCCGGCTTTGGAAGCATGCGTATGCACAATGTCCGGTTTAAATTCTTTAATGATGGCTCGAATTCGCTTATAGGTTTTGTAATCTTTGCTTAGTCCGGGTGCTCTTCGCATTTCTTCCAGGATCATTGGTTGAATGCCAAGATTTTCCAAAATGAATTCACTGCCTGCTTCGCTTTCATCTTTTAATCCTCCAATGAGAAGCGTCTCAAATTCGGGTTCAAGGAATTTGGTGAGGTAGGCCGCATTAAATGTCGGACCACCTAAATTAAACCGGTTGATTATTCGCAGTACTCTTGGCATATCATTCACAATTTCGACGGTACCATGATTGAAAAACAACTAACATCCAGATCAGGTGCGCATTTAACTGTGGTTCATGAAGGATGTTTTGTATAGTACTTGGATTGAAAATTCCCTGCTTTTTAATGTAATCAGCAGATAACCATTCTTCTTTTATTCTCATTTGAAGATCAGTACTTATCCATTCTTCGAGAGGTACTTCGAACCCTCTTTTCGATCTGTTAAGAATAGATTCCGGTAAATACTCCTTAAAGGTTTCGCGAAGAATGAGTTTTCCCTGTTTAGCATTCAATTTCCATTCGGCAGGTATCTGCTGAGCAAATTCTACGATCTCATGGTCAAGGAAGGGCGAACGAACCTCTAATGCATGAGCCATACTCATCTGGTCGACTTTATACAACATGTCGTTGGTGAGGACGAGTGCTTGATCATTCAACAGAAATTCTTCCATTGTTCCATGGGTAATCGCCTCGGTACAATGTTGGATAAGCAGCTCATTTTCAGCTCCGCAATATTCCGGTGTAAACAATTGTCCTACCAGTGATTCGTCAGAAAATCCCGACCATTCAAAATACCTGTTGCGGACATTAAGTTGCAATCCTTTTCCGTATTTTTTTATCAATCGCAATCGATCTTTCCATTTGCCATTTCTGGATGTGAGTGCAGAAGGGATAAAATACTGGGCGAAACCGGCCAGAGAATTTGCGGTAGAGGCGGAAAGCGATCTTAATAATGCACGGTGTTTGTTGTAGCCTCCAAATAATTCATCTGCTCCGTCGCCGGATAATGCAACACGGATGTGCTGACCAACTTCTCTGCTCAGAACGAACATGGGAACAGAAGATGAATCCGCAAAGGGTTCTGATAATTGATTCAATACAGGATCAATGGCATTGGCCAATTCGGTTTTTCCAATGGGAATAGTTGTGTGATTGGTGCCCGAATGTTTTGCAGCGCTTTCGGCATACATCCGTTCATCGAAATAAGGATATTCCGGAAAACTTATGGAAAATGTATTCAGTTGATCCATTTGTTTTGCAGCTATACCACAAACAATGGTCGAATCAATTCCCCCACTTAAAAATGCGCCAATCGGACGATCAGCAATAAGTCTTCGCTGAACCGCATTTTCCAACAGGACTGCTAATTTCTCCCTCGCTTCGGCTTTATTGTTTAACAGGTTTTTTGACTCAGGCTTATACCATTTTTTACTGGTAATTCCATTGATGGTGCTTTTGATGAAATAACCCGGTTCGAGTTTTTTTATTTCATTAAAAATACTGTGTGGTGCGGGTATATAACTCAAACGGAAATACAACCAAAGGGCAGATTTATCTATCGTTTTTTTAAAGGCATACTTTATTAAGGCTCCTAATTCGGATGCAAAAAAGAGGCCATTCTGAGAAGTATTCCAGTACAAAGGTTTTTCTCCGAATCTATCACGCGCAAGGAGAATTTCGTTGCTATGCTGATCATAAAATGCGAAGGCGAAAAACCCGTTTATTTTATTCAGAAAGTTCGTTCCTTCCAGAATTAACCCGTACAGAACGACCTCCGTATCGGAATCCGTTGTAAAATCGATGCCCAGATCCTGAAGGGATTTTCGTAATTCACGGAAATTAAATACTTCACCGTTGAATACGATCACGTATCGTTTATCTTTTGAATAAAAGGGTTGATGCGAAGCCGCAGAGGGTTCAATGATCGAAAGCCGGGCATGACCGAGGCAACAATTCGGCGAATCGAAAAAGGAGTGGTTGTCGGGGCCACGATGGCGCAGTTCGTTCAGGGCTGAGCGGACTTCCGCAGAGGTGGTACTGCTGATTCCAGTTGGTTGGAAAGCTCCGGTTATTCCGCACATGGGCACAGCATTTGCATGGACAAAGATAACAAAGTCAGTTCAGTAACAGAAAACATAGTATATTTAGACTTATCATGCGGTACTCGATTGTAGTAGTTTTCGTTTGTTGCATTCCGTTTTTAGCTGTTGCACAACAGATAAAGGACACAACGAAGAACAATGTGGAAAAAGCGGTTGAGGAATTTTTAAAAGATCCCGATCTGAAAAACATTGCATTAACTTTTCATGCAGTAGAAGTTTCCACGCGTAAAGCCGTTGCCTCCTACAATGCGGAAATGAGTATTGTTCCGGCATCGTGTATGAAACTAATAACGACCGCCACAGCACTTGAGATTTTGGGCGGGGGTTATAAGTTTAAAACAGTCATTCAGTATTCCGGAACCTTGGATACGGTAAAGCGCGTCCTGAACGGNNAGGAGGAGGAGATCCTACACTGGGGTCAAAATATTTCGCAAAAGACGATCCATCAGCATTTCTTATCGACTGGGCGCGGGCTATTAAAGCTGCAGGCATCGATTCCATCACCGGTAACATCATTGCCGATGCTGAAATTTACGGTTGGGAAATGGTTCCCTCCACCTGGGCCTGGGGTGATCTGGGAAATGGTTATGGAGCCGCTCCTTGTGGTGTTTCCATTTATGATAATACTTGTGTATTGAAGTTTAATACAGGTAGTAAAGCGGGTGATACAGCTCGCATCGAATGTGTGATGCCTTATGTTCCTGATCTGGAATTTTCAAGTGATGTGTATGCGGNNTCCCAAAGGGAAAAGAAGCCTTTGAGGTAAAAGGAACGATTCCTGATCCCAGTTATCTTGCTGCATTTGAATTGATGCATGCTCTCCTTGCTGAAGGCATTGCAGTAGGCGGTCGTCCGAATACGGTTCGCGAAATGAAAATGAAGGGTGCATTCACCTCTCCGGTAAGAACCGATATTTACACGCACTATTCTCCGGCAGTAGCTTCAATTGTAAACCTCACGAATACTTTTTCGGTAAATCTCTTTGCCGAACATTTGATCAATCAAATCGGCCTGATAAAATACGGTAATGGAACGGTAGGCTCAGGTGCTGCGGCGATGCTGGAGTTTTGGGCCAAAAAAGGCATCGATACGAAAGGTTTGTACATCACTGATGGAAGTGGTTTATCACGTTTTGATGCGGTTTCGGCCTCACATTTTGTTCAGATTCTTTTATGGATGACGCAAAGTAAAAGTTTTTCAACATTTGAAAAATCACTACCGGTAGCTGGTCGAAGTGGTACACTTTCCGGTTTTTGTAAGGGTACAAGAGCCGAAGGAAAGGTGGCTGCAATAAGTGGTACCATGACCAGGGTTAAGGCTTATTCGGGATATGTTACAAGCAAAGCCGGGAAGCGAATTGCGTTTTCGGTTGTGGTCAATAATTTTAATTGTTCAACCAAACAGATGGAAAAGAAACTCGAAAAGATCATGGTCGCATTGGTCGATTATGTGTAGGAATTTGTTAATAACCTTTCGCCTGATTTTTTTTTAGTCGCTTCACAAATTGTTCATTTTTTATAATTTAGGAGCACAAATTTCAACTCTCTCTTGTAACCAAAACCAAAATCATACAACATGGATGTTAAAAAACAATTGTCTTTAGTAGGTACCGGGATGGTGCTTGTTAGCTGCTTTCTTCCTTTCATCAGTTTCTTCGGAATGAGCATTTCTCTTTTCGGTGCTTCTGCAGGTGAAGCTCTTTTAGTTATTATTCTTGGTGCTGCTGCCGGCGGACTTGATTTTATGGGTCAGAAGCAGGGTAACAAAATGTTCATCATTATTGCTTTAGTTGCAGCTGTATTGGGTCTGTTACTTTCTCTTTACTGGATGATGAAAGCCAGCGGTATGGCAGGTACAGGTCTTTATGTAATGGTAGCAGGTTTTGCTGTTGCTCTTGCAGGGACTGCAATGTCATTCAAAAACTTTGGTGCTGCAAAGAACTAAAATTGACAATCAACGCTCATTGAGCGCATAAAAAAATCCCCTTCGTTTTGCGAAGGGGATTTTTTTTGAGTTTACATTTTATCAGAGGTGAATCACTTCGCCGTATGCAGCAGCTGCGGCTTCCATCACTGCTTCGCTCATAGTTGGATGCGGATGCACTGTACGGATTAGATCATGGCCGGTTGTTTCAAGCTTACGTACGGCAACAATTTCTGCAATCATTTCCGTAACGTTGGCTCCGATCATGTGTCCTCCTAATACTTCACCGTATTTAGCATCAAAAATGAGTTTAACAAAACCATCTTTCGCTCCGGCAGCAGAAGCCTTTCCTGAAGCAGAGTAGGGGAATTTCCCGACTTTTATTTCAATGCCTTTTTCTTTAGCCTGCTTTTCAGTCATTCCAACGGATGCAACTTCCGGATTGCAATAGGTACAACCGGGAATATTACCGTAATCCAATGCTTCGGGATGATGACCTGCGATCTTTTCTACGCAAATGATTCCTTCTGCAGAAGCTACGTGAGCAAGTGCAGGACCGGGAACTACATCGCCGATTGCATGGTAACCGGGAATATTGGTGGTGTAATATTCATTAACGAGAATCTTCCCCTTGTCGGTTACGATTCCTACTTCTTCCAGTCCGATGTTTTCAATATTCGCCTGGATTCCCACAGCAGAGAGAACAATATCGCATTCGATCTTTTCTTCTCCTTTTTTGGTTTTAATTTTTACAACACAGCCGTTGCCTTTGGTTTCAACACCTTCAACAGAGGCTTCAGTCATAATATCAATACCCTGCTTTTTGAAGGAACGCTCAAGTTGTTTGGATACTTCCTCATCTTCAACAGGAACAATCGTTGGCATGAACTCAACAATGGTCACTTTTGTTCCGATGGAATTATAGAAATAAGCAAATTCAACACCAATAGCACCGGAACCAACAACAACCATCGATTTTGGTTGGTTGGGTAAGGACATCGCCTCACGGTATCCGATCACTTTTTTGCCATCCTGCGGAAGGTTGGGTAATTGACGTGAACGAGCTCCGGTAGCAATAATGATGTTTTTGGCTTCGTATGTTGTCACCTTTCCGTCTTCACCGGTTACATCAAGTTTTTTTCCGGGCTTCAGTTTTCCGGTTCCCTTAATGACATCAATCTTATTCTTCTTCATCAGGAAATCAATCCCCTTGCTCATTCCATTGGCAACCTCGCGACTCCGTTTGATCATTCCGTTGAAGTCAGCTTTTGCATTTCCAACTGAAATTCCATAATCGGCGGCGTGCTGGATGTATTCAAATACGTTGGCACTTTTCAAAAGAGCTTTAGTAGGGATACAACCCCAATTAAGGCAGATTCCACCAAGACTTTCGCGCTCAACAATAGCGGTTTTTAGTCCAAGTTGAGAAGCACGAATGGCGGCAACATAACCACTGGGACCGCTTCCCAGAACAATAAGATCGTAACTCATGATGCTGTGTTTTTTTAAGATCGTGAATGGGCTACGAAAGTAACAATACTGCGGGATACCTCCAAAACCGAAGTTACGGGTGTTTGTCCTTGTTTATGAGTGGATTAAGCTTTGTTTGGTAAGTATAGCCTTTTGCTTATCACTGCTGGACTTCCATTACAAATGTCTGGGGAGCCTCCGGTTTTTCTTCAATATCAACTCCGGTAAACACTTCGTGATAACCACAATGCGTTAATCGGATGGGGTGATAACCCAGTACCAGATCCTGCAAAATCGCTTCTCCCTTGTCGTTGGTGCGTACAATTTTTCCGTTTGCAAGTTCTACAATGACACCCTTAAGCGGATCTCCTGTCAGATTATCTTTTACCAATACAGTGTGGTTGTATTTTTTGAATGCACCCGGTTTTGGATTGATCAGTACCTTAACGAAATCAATTGCATACCCATCGTGAGCTCCTGTTGTTGGATCATCAATTAGAATTTCAAGTTGTTTCTCTTTGAATAAGGATAAGTATTCAGCAGGAATTTCGATGGTGATCAATTTTCCAATTGGTCCGCTTTGATTTAGTTTATTGATAATATTCTCTATGAAGGGAGCGCGTTTTCCGTTAAGCAGTACCTGAAAGGAGGAACAAAAAACAGGCGATTGGAAATCATCAACAAACAATTGCAGCATGACATCCTTAACAATGGTGGTTGCGGGAATAGAAAGAGGGATCTTAATGGCTTGTGTTGTTTTTCCAAATTGCGTTTTCAATGCATTCCATTCGCCCGAATACCCATCTGCGCTGCATGGTGGTTCTGATTTTCCAACTGAGCTGCCGATCAGAATGCGGTCAGTGCCTGCAAATGTTGTATCAGGAGTCCATGGATAAAAATGTGTTTCGGTGCTTTTTCCTGAAAATGGATTGAAATTGTTTTCCCAGCCGAAACCAAGATTATCAATGTCGCCACCGCGTATCATATGTTCTGCCTGCGGAGTGTTGTTCAATACAACATAGTTTTTTTTCCAGTCGCCGTCGTTTGCGGTTGTTTGAGAATAGGCAACAGAATTCAGGGTGGTCATTACGACCACTGTTAAAAGTGTTGTTCGCATGGTTGAGTTTTTTTAGAATCCCATGAAGGTGTAGCCTTCTGTAGAGATAGTTGTTGTTTTATTCAGATTGATCTCAAGAACGATCCAGGTCGTTTTTTCGCCATTCTTTTCGTAATAGTTCATTTCAAGCATAGCTCCCTGTGGGTAGCCTTGTGTGTTTACCGATTTAGAACCCTTTGCACCGGCAAAAGCTGCAGAAGCACCACTTACATCCAGTTTCACCTGATTGGAGATCCATATTTCAGTTTTATTTCCTTTTTCATCGGTAGAAACCCACTCTTCGCTGAGGTAACCGAGAATTGTTTTTGTGCGTCCGGTCTTTGTGAATTTGGGTGCTGAACTGGTATCCTTTGCTGCTTTTTCCTGGATTTTCTGACTGTCGTACTTCATCACAAATCCACTGTTGCCATCTTTGGTTTTGGATAGCATTACCATTTGGTTTTTCCCGAACTCAACAATGGAAGTGGATTCGGTTTTGTCTTCCGGTTTTTTTCCTTCTATAGTCATTTCACTGCCTAGGTAGGCTTCCTTGCTGAATAAGTAGCGAACCTTCACCGGATCACCATCTTTTTTTCCGTCTTTTTTATAGTTGGTAATCTCAACAAGCATGTTGTCGTTGAACGTGTAAACAGGACGCACATCTTTTTTCGATCCTCCGGAAAAACCGATAGGATTGCTTTGTTGTTCCTGCTTTACGGGTTCATTGGACGGAGTTGCTTTTTGGGTTGTATCTGCAGGTTGCGTGGATTGTTGCTTGGTGGTGCTCATTTGTTTCGCTTTTTCAAGCATAAGCTGGCGTACCTGTGCAGTTCCCTCTACGGAAGTAAAAATCAGAAATGTTGCGGCAAGCAGGATTCTAAACATGGACATCAGTTTTTGTTTCTGCAAAATTGCTGCTTTTTATAGTCCCAACCAAACGGAAAATTTGTATTTTGTGGGGAAAAAATAATTTAAAATTTGATGTTATTAACTGATAAAGAGATTATTGAATTTGGTGGTGTGTTGAAAAATTGTGCAAGAAATACCTTGCTTCAGTTGTGGAAAGCAGAAGGCCTAAATCGAAAAACGGAAGCGAGTNNGCGAGTGAAGTGTACAGAAAGGTTTTTGGAGAACCCTATTCGTCGAAAAAGGATGCTCGTTTACGGCATGAGCGACGATTGTTACGCGATAAACTGAAGGAGTTTCTATCTGCTCGCTATCTAAAACGAAGTGGAGAAATTCATGAACACAATCGTGATATCCTTTACCTCGAGGAATTGCTTTCCCGAAAGGAATGGAGCACTTTTTTGAACGAGGTGAAATCTGTCCGAAAAAAACTGGAGATCCGGCATGATCAGGATGGATTGATCCGAGTAATACGAATGGAGCTTAGTGTATATGTCAACCAGGGTAAAACGGAAAAGGAAAATATTCAAACAATTGCTGAACTAAACAAACAGCTTCTTTCCCTTGAGCATTTGGTTTTCGATCGGAAAAAAGCACAGGCCGAAAGTGTTCATGTGTGGTGCAACAGATGGATGGGGGAGTCGGATACTGAAAGTCTCGCTCAAAAGATTAATGCAAGCATTTCCAATGAAGAAGAGGATAAAGTGGTCCGGTATTTTCGTCTCAAAACGGAAAGTTTACGTGCTGTGAGTGACCGCAGAATGGAACAGCTTGAAGAAATGAGATCGCTTGCAGAAAGCATCGATGATTTTCAGTTTCCCTGGAGCAGGGAGCTGGCTGTGATCTTGTCTAACCTCGCATTGGAATATTCGTTTCGTCAGCAGTTCGATCATTCGGTTGAACTTTTTCGGGAAAGTTTGAAATACCGGAAATCGATTCCTGAAGTTAATGTCCACCAAATCGTCTATAACCTGATCGGTGTTTTGCTCAGATGCGAAAAAATCAAGGATGCACTTGAGTTGATTGAAACGGAAGGACATGCTTTGCAACGCGATCCTTTTCTGTTTTCACGGTTTGGTTTACTCAAAGGAATGGCGCTTCTCCTCAATGGGAATTGGCAGGATGCGCGTGTTTTGCACCAGGAACTATCCGGTAAGTTATCAGAACACGATGATTTGTACCACAGAGTTCAGGAATTGATAATTCTGGTGATGCGAAACAAACGTGATACTGCCGAACGACACATCCGGAATCTGCGTGATCTATTGAGGGGACGAACAGATGTTGAACATTACAAGGTGTTTCTGAAAGTTTTAGCATCCTGTTTTAAGTTGGAAAATGAATCCATTTCGGTAAAGAATGCCTTGCTTCGGACAATAGATCCTGCGGTTTATTCGAGGGGAAATGTGCTTCCATTGATTTGGTTGAGAAAATGGATCGAGCAGAATACAAAACCTTCTGCTGGCACGGGAAGAGGAAATGCGTAAATTTGAACATGATCGTTAAGTACTCTCTTTCATTCAACCAGCCTCAACATCGTTTTATTGATGTTGTTGTTCGGATACCTGCTGAAAAAAGAAAATCAGTAGAAGTGCAATTACCCGCATGGCGCCCCGGTCGTTACGAGTTGGGAAATTTTGCGAAAAATGTACGACGTTTTGCTGTGACAAATGAGCAGGGACATGCTTTGCCCTTCGAAAAACTGAATAAGGATAGCTGGAAAATTCAGGTTTCCGGATCGGAAGAAATTGTTGTTTCGTACCAGTATTTTTCCGGCGACCTTAACGCTGGTTCCACTTTTGTTGATGCCACGCAGCTTTACGTCAACCCGGTAAATTGCCTGATTTACGATAAAGAACGAATGAACGAAGGATGTGAAGTCCTGATCAATGTTCCTGCAGGATGGCAATTGGCTTGTGGATGCAAATGGCATCAGGAATCAACCGAGCAGGGTAAAAATGCATTCAGGCTTTTTCCAATGGATTTTCATGAGCTTGCCGACAGCCCGTTTATTTCATCTGCAGAATTGCGTCATAATGATTTTATTGTTGAAGGAACTACATTCAACATCTGGATACAGGGAGAATGTCGTCCCGACTGGGAACGGATCATTGAGCATTTTTCTGCGTTTGCGAAATCACAAATTGAAGCTTATGGTGAATTTCCTGTTCAATCCTACCATTTCCTGTTGCAGGTGCTTCCGGTAAATTTTTACCATGGTGTAGAGCATTTAACCAGTAGTGTTAATGCTTTGGGACCAGGTTATGAATTGATGCGGGAGCGTTACGACGATCTGTTAGGGCTGTGTTCGCACGAATTATACCACGCCTGGAATATCAAGAGTATTCGTCCTGTAGAAATGTTTCCTTATGATTATTCCAAAGAAAATTATTTCAAAACCGGATATGTTGCAGAAGGTGTAACCACGTACATGGGAGATTATTTTCTTCATGCATCCGGGGTATTTAACCTTGCTGCCTATTTTTCTGAGTTGAGCGCACAGTTACAAAAGCACATGGATAATTTCGGTAGAAGAAATTATTCAGTTGCAGATTCTTCATTTGATACCTGGCTTGATGGTTATGTGCCCGGTGTTGCGGAGCGAAAAGTTTCAATTTATACAGAAGGTTGTTTATTGGCATTTATTGCGGATGTTGAGATCATGCGTCACAGCAAGAACAAACACCGCCTCCATGATGTCATGTACGATCTGTACCACGATTTCAGTAAGAAAGGATTAGGTTATTCTGCAAAGGATTACAGAAAACTCATAGAGAAATATGCCGGAAACGGTATGTGCAGTTATTTCGATACTTTGATTAATGGTGCCGGAGATTATTTGCCAATGCTGAACAATGCACTCGAATACCTGGGTTGGGCAGTGTTGAGTTATGATCCTCCAAGTGTCGCTGAGCGATTGTACGGAATGAAAATTTCTGATTCATCTGCAGGAAGTTTCCTGATGCAGTTCCATCCCGACGAACCGGTTGCTCTTTCAGGAATGGCACAGGGTGATAAATTGATTTCGGTAAACGGATACCTGGTTAATAACGACGCAAATAAATGGATTGCCTATTTTGGCGGAGAGAATATGCAGATCGCTGTTTTAAGAGGTAGCCGCATGTTGGATTTTTCCATCTCTCCTGCTATCAACGGCGGTTTCAGAACCTGGCGAATAATTAAAGCCGATTCGCAAACACCTGCGCAGGAAGAAAATTACCGTAACTGGGCAACCGTAAAATCAAAAATAAAATGAGAGAAGTGCAGATGGAAAACCTACAAAATCCCAATAATTTTCCCAACCGCAGAGTCGTTAACCTGTTAAGCACGTTTACGTTTATCGGCTCCATACTCGGATTTGCATTTTGTTTGATGTCGTATATTTTTTGGGGAGGACTCGAAAACGTGTTGCTTTCAGGAAGCGAAGAGGCATTGGAATTAAAAAAGCAGGTTGTTCGAATTGTTGGTGATCAACGTTTAAGTACCTATGAATTCAATGGCGAGCGCGCAGCATTTTTTCAATCGATGAGTTGGTATTATCTGGCGGCTTCTTTTTCGAATGTGCTTGCAGCAATTGGCGCATTTTTCATGCGTGCGTATAAACGCGAAGGATTTTTCATTTATCTCTTCTCCCACATCTTGTTTTTTGTTGCTCCTTTTATTTTGGTTTTGCGTTATGAACCGCGTTGGGGAGAAACTGCTGTTCTCTTTGTTTTTGCAATCTTGTTTATCGCATTGTATGCGCGTCAGCTATCTCATTTTAAATGAAAGCGAATACCTACGATATCAAGTTTACCCGAATCACCCGTTTTTTACTCGGTGATCAATCCCCGCGATTGTTTACGCAATTGGTTTTTTACATCAGTTTACCTGTGGTTTTCTGGTACCTGATGTTTTTTTCATTTACCCTGGTGGCAATGCGTATGGTCGATGCGCTACCCAACGCAAATCAGGTTCATGAAGGAATTGTTCGTTTGGGTGACATGTATTCTGTAAGTGATATGCAAGGTGCATTTTTACGGATGTCGGTAATTGGATTGGTATCGACAGGATTAATGATCGCCGGTATTCTTTTTTTATGGAGAAGATGGAAAATTGCTTACTCCCTTATCTTGCCCGGAATAGTGGGGTGCCTGTTTTGTCCCTGGATCTTTTTTGGAAGCGAATATTTCAGCCGCGAACAAAGCAGTTGGGAGTGGGCCTTGCCCTCTACCTTGTGTATTCTGGTAATCATCGATTGGGCAACCCGGGGAAAGTAATTCTTCTTTTACCCGGTTGAATGCAGTGATTATTTTACAGCAATAACAGAGATTTCCACATTTACATCCTTTGGTAATCGGGATACCTGTACCGTTTCACGTGCGGGATAATGATCTTTGAAATAGGAACCATAAACCGTATTCACTTTCGGGAAATCATCCATGTTGGAAAGAAAAATACTGGCTTTAACCACATGCGAAAAATCCATTTCAACCGCTTTTAAAACAGCTGAGAGATTTTTCATGACCTGGTGCGTTTCTTCTTCTATCGTATTCATCATCATATTTCCTGTGGCGGGATCGATAGCGATCTGACCACTGACATACAACGTGTGATTGATAAGTACAGCCTGACTATATGGACCGATAGGAAGTGGGGCTTCTTTGGTGTGAACAATCGTTTTCATTGGCGATTTGCATGAAATGAATAAAAATACGGCGACAGCAATCACTGAGCAATTATTGAACAATCGAATCCTGCTTGCCATACCGTAAAACTACCGATTCCAAATTAGATTTGGCAGTTTCAAGTAACAGAATTTCAATCACCGAAAACGATCTCCGGTGATTGAAATAATAAAATGCTAAATCGTGTCTTAGTTTGGCTTAACTCTTCTTTACAGGACAAGTAGAAAGCCCCACCAGTTTGTAGAGCGGACAAAATCCAATTGCGGCTGTTATGGTGAAGATTCCTGCAGCAACAACCATTATAATTCCTACTGTTCCTGTCACTTTGCCAGAGAAGAATAATCCGGCAAGTACGGCCGAAATAAGGATACGGATGATGCGATCTGCAGTTCCAACATTACTTTTCATAGTCGTTTTTTTTATCAAAGTAAATCTACAATAGTTGTATATACAGTGATAAGTATCACATTCAAAAAATGACATTCGTCAGGAATGAATTATTCATCCGGGTGAACAAACTCAGCACGGATATAATCAAGCCCACTAATCCCCCAGATCATTTTCCTGCGGTCGAGCGTTTGGATGGTCCAGATGCGATTAAAATAAATGATTGCATTCGACAATGAAGTAACGGTATTCGCTTTTATGCTGAGCACTTTGTTGGTGGATTGAATTAGCGTAAAACTCCCATGAACAAACAAACCGGGTTCGCTCACTACCAGTTTTCCTTCGGATTTAAACTCAAATTCAAGAAGAGAAAAGGGAGGGATGGTGGTAACGAATGAATCGGAAACTGATTTTACCACCCATTTTTCACGGCATAATAGCCGCATATTTCTGTCCATACTCCGTTCTCCCGGATCCTTTTTACAGGCGGAAAGAAAAAGGCAAAAAATCGCCATGAAAAGTGCAAATCGCATTCCTCAAGTTAAGGGAAATATCTCACTTCGCCGGAAATTTCCGGGTGAATTATTTATTGATCTCTTTCCATGATTTGTACATGGCTTCCTGCTGCGGACGATCAGGTTCGATTTCACGCAATGGTTCACAGGGTTTTAGGCCTGCGTATAATTCCGAAGGAAGTTGTTGGTACAATGCCGTTCCTTTGGTTTTCCAGTCAATCATTTCATCACTCACTTCCTTAATCGCCTTACCGGGATTACCAACAATGAGCTGACGTTTTGGGAATTTACTTTCTGCCGTGATAAAGGTCAGCGCACCTACAATACATTCATCGTCGAGTTCAACATTATCCATTAGTACAGCATTCATACCAATCAGACAATTTTTACCGATGCTGGCCCCATGGATGATTGCACCATGACCAATATGCGCGCCTTCATGCAATGTAACGGTTACGCCCGGAAACATATGAATGGTACAGTTCTCCTGTACGTTGCATCCGTCCTTGATAATGATCATTCCCCAATCGCCACGAATGGCAGCGCCGGGACCGATATATACGTTTTTTCCAATAATTACATTACCTGTAACGCAAGCCTGTGGATGGACAAAAGAACTTTCGTGAACTACAGGACGAAAACCATTGAATTCGTATATCATAATTTTGAAATTAAAAGAACGACCACTGAGTTACCGGAATCGATCGTTCTATTGGATCAATATTGTTGTTCCTGGAACTGTTGGTCCTGAACATATGGCGTAGCCGGAGCACTTTCAAATGCACGGTTTTTCGCTTTTTTCAGGTAAGAAATATAGGCATTCAATGTGCGCATGCAATCGTTTTGTTTCATGCGGAAATCTTCAAGTGTTTCTGCTGAAATAAATCCTTCGTCATTTGCAATGATCAAATGTTCCAATGTTTCCATCAATGATCCGCGCGACTGACGGCAGAATTGAATGTTTTCCAAATGATGGAAACGTCCGAACCCCTCTGCAATTGAGCTTGTAACTGCACGTGATGAGCGCAGCAACTGACTCTGTAATTTATGGTTTTCTGTGTTGGGTAATGTTTTAACAAGTTGAGAAATATCCTGCCTGAACTCTCTGCACTTCTTATACACGTCAAGGTCTTCAAATGTCTTAAGCATACTCATGGTAATAAATTTTTAATAGGTGATGTATGAATTATAAAATTGACCGGTAACTCAGTGGTCAGATTCTTTCAATGATAATGGCATAGCCTTGTCCTACGCCTATGCACATTGTACACAAGGCATATTTTTTTCCGGAACGTTGCAATTCAAGAGCTGCAGTCTGCACCAACCGAGTACCACTCATTCCAAGAGGATGTCCTAATGCAATTGCTCCACCGTTGATGTTGATTCGCGGATCATTATCTGCCAGTCCCATTTTACGTGTACAGGATAAAACCTGTGCAGCGAATGCTTCATTCAGTTCAAGAACGTCGATTTGATCGAGAGTGAGTCCTGCCCGTTTTAATGCTTTCTCTGAAGCGAGAACCGGACCAATACCCATTATACGAGGTTCAACTCCTGCAACCGCGGATGAAACTATTCTTGCCATCGGTTGAAGTCCATGTTGTTTTAAACCCGTTTCAGTAGCAAGTAACATAGCTGCAGCACCATCGTTNNCATCGTTGAGTCCGGATGCATTTCCTGCTGTAACACTGCCATCCTTGCGAAATGCGGGACGAAGTTTCCCGAGTGTTTCCATTGTGGTGGATGCTTTGATGAATTCATCTGCGGCAAATACAAGGGGATCACCTTTTTTCTGTGGTATTGTTACTGCAGCAATTTCCTGTGCATGAATTCCGTTTGCTGTTGCTTTTGCAGCTTTTTGTTGCGACCATAATGCAAATGCATCCTGCGCTTCGCGTTCAATTTTATAAAGATCAACCAGATTTTCTGCAGTTTCTCCCATACCATCAGTACCATAGAGTTCCTGCATTTTCGGATTGATGAAACGCCATCCGAAACTGGAATCAAACATTTGCTGATCGCGTCCAAACGCACCGGAAGCTTTTGAGATAACCCATGGTCCGCGGGTCATATTTTCTACACCACCCGCAATGGCGATATCACCGTTTCCGCTTTGCAAACCGCGTGATGCATTAAGGATTGCAGACATTCCGGAAGCGCAAAGTCGGTTGACTGTTTCTCCGGGAACGCTGAATGGGATTCCTGCAAGCAAGGATGCCATACGGGCAACGTTTCGGTTGTCTTCACCGGCCTGATTGGCGCAGCCCATCACAATATCTTCAATGGCGGCAGGATCAAGTGTCGGAACTTTTTCCATCAGAGCACGCAATACGTGAGCTGCAAGATCATCTGTGCGAACGGCGGCAAGTGTGCCTCCAAAATTGCCAATCGGTGTGCGAACGGCGGTTGAGATAAATACGTCTTTCATCAACGAATCAGATAACAACAATAAATCATTTTACATCCCATTCCTGCGAGGTGCGATAGACCGTGCCGCGGAAACTGGCCACAAGTTTACCATTTTGGTTGGTAACATCAACTTCGTAAAGGGCTATTTTGTTCGAACAATTTTTTTCAACAGCTCGTGCTGTAAGTATATCTCCTTCTTTAACAGCCGTTAAATGGGAAATTGCAGTTTCAATACTGACACACTTTTTTCCGTGCGAATTGCTCGCAAATGCAAGCGCGCTATCTGCCAGCGAATAAGTAATTCCTCCATGCGCAATCCCAAATCCGTTAAGCATTTCCTTGTTTACTGTCATCCTTAACACCGATATCCCGGCTCCGTCTTCAATACGTTCTATACCCAACCATTTGCTGAATGGATCGTTATTGTACATACTATCAACTACTTTTTCGGCTAAGCGAATAGGATCCATAAATAAGTTTTCGTTAAAAATACAAATTGAAGTGATAGTGGAGATTCAATCGGAGCATCTAAATTTTTAATTCAATTCATAAAAATTTGAAATTAGGCTTGCGAGAGACTGAAAAAAAAGTAATTTGCCTAAAAGAAATCTTATGTCGGTCTATTTCACTCCTGCATTCAATAAATTTTTTATCGACCTGGCTCCCAATAACAATAAGGATTGGTTTGATGTTAACCGCAACAGGTATGAGCAAGATGTAAAACTTCCTTTTCGGGGATTTACTGCTGATGTGATAAAGGAGATTTCAAAGATTGATCCAACAGTGAAAATGGAAGCTAAAGATGCCATCTTCAGGATCAATCGTGATATTCGGTTTTCAAAAGATAAATACCCTTACAAAATGCATATGGCAGCAGCTGTTTCTCGATTAGGGAAAAAAGAGCCTGATGTTTGCGGATTTTATTTTCAGTTAAATCCGGAGAAAATTCAGATTTGGCATGGAGCTTATTTTATTGAAACTCCCACCTTGCATCAACTAAGGAATTATATTGCTGCCAATCTCAAAACATTTACCAAATTACAACGGTCGAAAAAGTTTGTGGATTACTACGGAGAAGTTGTGGGCGACGGAAATTCGCGTCTTTCGAAGGAATTGAAAGCTGCAGCTGAACAAGAGCCACTGTTGTTCCATAAGAATCTTTACTGGGGAGCAGAACTACCTGCTAAAATGATTACCTCAAAAGATTTACTCAAAACGATAATCGAACACTACAAGGCAGGTAAAGCCATGGCTGATTTTATTGATGAAGGAATGAAGGGTAAACAGTGAACAGTGCTNNGGTGATACAGCAATTGGTTATCTCATTCTACCTACGCCTTCAGTACCGCGGGAATTTCAGTGGTACAACCTTTGGTAGACACTGTAGGTGGCTCGATTCCGTTTTAAACTAATCATATTTCCTGCATCGGAAATTTCAGATGAATATGAATCATCGATTGGAGTAGGTGCAAATAAATTCAATTCTTCACCTCTCTTTCTCTTTGCGGTTTCTTTCAAATACAATTTCGGAGAAGGGTGGGTAGTTTAGCTTGAAAAGTGATAAGTGTGGTTCAATAACCGGATTCTTTTAAAAACGGTCTTTGGAGTTTTTCAATACCTGGTACAAAAGATCACGCGCTCTGAACAATTGAGCTTTTACGGTTCCCAATGGAAGATCGAGTTGTTCTGCGATTTCCTCATAGGCCAATTGTTGGAAATAACGCATTTCAATCAGTTGGCGATATCGTGGCTTTAGCTTTTGCACAACATCGCGCATCAGCTTTTCCTTTTGTTGTTTTATGGCTTCCTCTTCCGGAGTGAGTGCGTCCGAACGAAGATCGATATACATCTCGTCTCCATCTTCTCCTGCAAATGCACTGTCGATGGATAGGGTATTCTTTTTCTTCTTGCGGATAAAGTCAATACAATTGTTGGATGCAATCTTGAACAACCAGGTGGAGAAAGCAAAATTCGGAGTGTAAAGGTCTAAACGGTTAAAGGCTTTACCAAAAGCTTCAATGGTGAGATCGTCGGCATCGTCTTTATTGTTGACCATCTTCAACAACATGAAATAAATCGAGTCGCGGTACCTTTCCATCAATTCGGCATAGGCAGCTTGTTCTCCCTCGCGAGCGCGAATGACAAGCTGGAAGTCGTACCGTGCTTTGTCGGACAGATTCTCGAAACCTTCTTCTAATTCCATTTCGTTGCTTTCACAATTTTATTACTCAAATGAATGACAGGATGAAGAATCAAAACAAAAAACTCTAACACCGGAGCCCACAACAAAAGGTCTTTGTCGCCAAGCCATTTCATTGAACGGCTAAAGATAACTATTTGAAGCAGCAGCCTGAATCCGATGATGCCTAAAATAATCCATAGATACGTGTTTAAAACAAGTAGTGGAATGCTGAGGCCAATTCCGAGGTAATAGCTTGCAGGGAAGAGGCTTAGAAGAATTTTGTCGCGAAGCTTGTAATGGGGTGCAGTGGTAAAATGACGCTTTTTTTGCCGGAACCAATCCACAAAACTTGTCTTGGGCATCGAAACAACGTGCGACTCGGGATGAAACATTACGGATGTTTTCTTTCCGTTTGCAGCCTGATTGATGAACAGGTCATCATCTCCGGATGAGATGTGATAGTGTTTCTTAAAGCCACGTACGGCAAAAAAGGATTCCTTCTTGTACATAAGGTTTCGTCCAACACCCATGTATGGCAGACCAGATTTAGCAAAGGATAAATAGTTCATTCCTGCTAAAAGGGTGTCAAAGCGAATTAGCTTGCTTAAGAATCCTTTTTTGTTTTGGTAGGGACTGTAACCAAGTACAAATTCGGTGTTGGCAGATTGTGCTTCCACCATTTTTTTTATCCAGTTGCGGTGAAGGGGTTTGCAGTCGGCATCGGTCAATAACAACCATTCATTTTTTGCGCCCTTGATACCAATGGTAAGGGCCATTTTTTTACCGTAATGTTCGTGGCTCGATTCTTCAATATTAATCACACGCAAATGCGGATAACGGATCTGGAATGCTTTCAGGATTTCCTTGGTATCGTCCCAGGATCTGTCGTTAACAACAATCACTTCGAAATCGGGATAATCCTGATCGAAAATATGAGGGAGGTTATGTACGAGTTTCGACGATTCAGATCGGGCGCAAATGATGATCGAAACGGGTGGGGTAAGGGTATTGTGATGCCTCTCCTTGTGAAAAGCAATTCGGAAATAGAAAAAGAAGTAGTAGAACAACTGCACAAATGCCGCTGCACAAAAAAAGATCAGTAATAGTTCTTCGGGTCCGAATTTCATGATAAGTCGTGGGGGGCAAAAGTACAGAACGCTGTAAGTTGTTATCTTTGACCCACCTCTTTTTTTCAACAGATGCAATTTCAGTTAAAGGCAAACGATCCGGGTTCCTCGGCAAGGGCAGGTATAATTACCACTGCGCATGGCGAAATTCCAACTCCTATTTTCATGCCGGTTGGCACCCAGTCTACTGTTAAAGCTGTGCATCAGCGTGAATTAAAGGAGGATATTAAGGCAAAAATAATCCTTGGTAATACCTACCACCTCTACCTGCGGCCGGGCACCGAGCTGTTGAAAAGTGCCGGTGGACTTCATAAATTCATGAATTGGGATGGTCCGATTCTAACCGATTCGGGAGGATATCAGGTGTATTCGCTCAGCGAAAACCGAAAAATCAAAGAGGACGGTGTTACATTCCGTTCGCATATTGATGGATCCAAACACCTTTTTTCTCCGGAATATGTAATGGATGTCCAGCGCATCATCGGGGCTGATATAATCATGGCTTTTGATGAGTGCACACCCTATCCATGCGATCGGGAGTATGCAACACGCAGCATGGAAATGACACACCGCTGGCTGAAACGTTGTGTCGATCGCTTTGATGCCACGGAGCCTTTGTACGGCTATGAACAAACCTTGTTTCCTATTGTGCAGGGGAGTACATACGATGATCTGCGAAAAAAGTCGGCAGAAACTATCGCATCCTTTAACCGGCCGGGTAATGCCATTGGGGGATTGTCGGTTGGTGAACCCGAAGAGGAAATGTATCGGCATACCGAGATTGTCTGCAACATACTACCAGCCGATAAACCACGTTACCTTATGGGCGTGGGTACACCGGTAAATATTCTTGAAAATATTGCTTTGGGTGTGGATATGTTCGATTGTGTTATGCCTACCCGCAATGCGCGAAACGGAATGTTGTTTACCTCTGAAGGAATAATAAATATTCGCAACGAAAGGTGGAAAGATGATCTCTCCGTGCTCGATCCAAACGGAACTACATGGGTGGATCAGTCCTACAGCAAAGCCTATCTGCGTCATCTTACTGTGGCGGGTGAAATGCTGGCAGCACAAATTGCATCCATACATAATCTTGGTTTTTACCTCTGGCTGGTTGCCGAAGCGCGAAAGCATATTCTGGAAGGCGATTTTGTTTCCTGGAAAAATCATATGGTGCCTAAACTTAAAAACCGACTCTGATGATTACCCGAATTGACAGGTATATCATGGGGAAATTCCTGGGGACATTTTTCTTCATCCTGGCAATTTTGATGGCGATTGCGATCGTATTTGATTTCGCTGAAAAAGTGGATGATTTTATTGAATTCAAAGTTTCGTTCTGGGATCTTCTCACAAAATATTACATCAATTTCGTTTTTCATTATTCCAATCTTTTCAGTTCGCTCATCATTTTTATTTCTGTCATTTTTTTTACTTCCAAAATGGCAAAGAACAATGAATTGATTGCAGTGTTGTGCAGTGGAATGAGCTTTAACCGTATGCTGCGTCCCTTTTTTCTTGCGGCTACTGTGCTTGTTGTTTTGTCTATCTTTCTGAATCACCTGGTCCTGCCGCGGGCGAATAAAATCCGACTTGATTTTGAAGAGAGCATTGCACGACATTCCGTTTTGCTCAACAATGTCCACCTCGAAGTAGAGCCGGGTGTTATTGTTTATTTTGATAACAACCACTACGGTTACCTCGACGCTTTTTGTATGGAAAAATGGGAAGAAGGATCACTCAAAAGTGTGCTGACTGCCCAGAGAGCTTATTATGATACCCTGAATACGAAATGGTCGCTGCAATTCTACCATATCCGTTACGTTTCAGAATACAAAGATTCAATTGTAAGAGGCGATAAACGCGATACGACATTCAATTTCGCGCCTTCTGATCTTGGATACAGAAATGAATTTTCAAGTTCAATGACTACTCCCGAATTATTGCGTTTCATCGAAACAGAAAAACGGAGGGGAAGTACAAAAGTTCAGCTGAGCCAAATCGAACTTCACCAGCGGACATCCTATCCTGCAGCTGCATATATTCTAACACTCATTGGTGTTTGTGTGGCGGGACGAAAATCGAGAGGTGGTATAGGATTGAATATTGCGATAGGACTGGTGCTGGCAGTAACCTATATTTTCTCAATGCGGTTAACCTCTGTTGCAGCAACCAACGCAGGTTTGGATGCATCCATTGCAGTTTGGATTCCGAATTTCATGTTTCTTTTGCTAACCTTTCCGCTTTACAGATTTGCTCAGAAATAAGAAATCGATCAGCAGATTTTAATTGTATAGCCTTCTTTACAGATACAGTTCCCGAGATTTTCCGGAATGGAATGGAACAATGCATAAAGCGTACTTCCTGATCCGGTCATGGATGCATAGAGCGCTCCATTTGCATAGAGTGCGTCTTTTAAATGGCGGAGTTCAGGATATTTTTTAAAAGCCGGAATTTCAAAATCATTTTTCAGATAGTTTTTCCACTCAGCTACAGGATATTTTTCGATAACTTCCTTTGTGCTGATCCCTGATTCATTGGGCACAATTCCACTATAAGCTTCAGCAGTACCAAAGTGCAATCCTGGATTTATCAATACCAGTCGATAGTCGTCCAGATTGAATAGAAGTTGTTCCATTTTTTCTCCTCTGCCGGTTACAAAAGCCGGAGTATTCGGTATGAAAAACGGACAATCACTTCCCAGACTCGATGCCATTTCCATCAGTTCCCGTTCTGAAAGATCCAGTGCGAAAAGTGAATTCAATAGTTTCAACATAAATGCACCATCAGCACTTCCACCACCTATTCCGGCTCCCATTGGGATTACTTTGTGCAAATGCACATTCACTCCGGGAATACCATGTTTTTCATTAAGTAATTTCCAGGCTTTGTAAATCAGATTGTCTTTTGGATCTCCGGGTATGGGCAAACCGGAAAATTCAATGGAAAACAATCCGGTTTCATTGGGAATCGCTTCCAAAATATCTCTCCAGCTAACAGGGTAAAAAACACTGTCGATATCATGGTATCCATCGTTTCTTTTGCGAAGGATATTGAGTCCGAGATTTATTTTTGCGTTGGGATAAACAATCACTCTGCAAAGGTGCTAAAAATGCGCATTGGTTGAAGGACGGTTTTTTCCTTGCATCCTAAATGGCATAATCTACAGGCTTCAGCCCTAAAAAAAAGCAGGAAAACGCCTTTCTGTCAGCCTTTCTGCTGATCTGTCTGAAGAATTACCTCAGGTCCGGTTTTTGGGTGTGTTGGGGTGCTTACGAAGCTTTCTGCTTCAAACACCTGAGGCTCAGGTCTGCCCATGTGTGTTCTGAAGGGGCCGGATGCGTAAATATTGTTTACTTTTGTCGACTTACCACTTACCAATCAAAACGCATCATGCTCGGATTACTCAAGAAAATTTTCGGTAGCAAAAAGGAAAAGGATATTGCTGAAATCAAACCATACATTGATAAGATCAATCAGGAATATGCACAGCTCAGCGGACTCAGTCATGATGCATTTCGTGCCCGTACTCAGGATCTGCGTAAAAAGATAGCAGATTTTGTTCATCCCGAAGAAGCTAAAATTGAGGAGATCCGTAACAAAGCCAATGTCACCACCGATATGGATGAGAAGGAGCGTCTTCTCGAAGAGGCCGACAAAATGGTGAAACTGGTGGATGAAAAACTTGAAATTATCCTGCTCGAAATTTTGCCTCAGGCATTTGCTATTGTAAAAGAGACCGGTCGCCGCTTCAAGGAGAATCCGGAGATTGCCGTAACTGCAACACCTTTCGATCGTGAACTGAGTGTAAGCAACAAAGTTGTAAGTATTGATGGCGATAAAGCGATCTGGAAAAATACCTGGGATGCGGCCGGAACAACCATTACCTGGGATATGGTGCATTATGATGTTCAGTTGCTGGGTGGTGTTGTATTGCACCAGGGGAAAATTTCGGAGATGATGACCGGTGAGGGAAAAACCCTTGTGGCTACACTTCCTATTTTCCTGAATGCACTTACCGGTAAAGGTGTACATGTTGTTACAGTAAACGATTACCTGGCTAAGCGTGACTCCGAATGGAACGCTCCGATTTTCATGTTCCATGGTCTGGCCGTTGATTGCATCGATAAACATGAACCCAACTCCGACCGCAGACGAAAAGCTTACCGTGCAGATATCGTTTATGGTACCAATAACGAATTTGGTTTCGATTACCTGCGTGATAACATGGCCAATTCAGTTGATCATCTTGTACAGCAGAAACTGCATTTTGCAATTGTGGATGAGGTCGATTCTGTATTGATTGATGATGCGCGAACTCCGTTGATCATTTCCGGTCCTACTCCGCAAGGAGATAAACATGAATTCTATGAGCTCAAACCAAAAATTGAACGTTTGGTTGCTGAACAAAGAAAATACATTAACCTGTGCCTGACCGACGCGAAAAAATTATTATCCGGCCTTGGTGAAGATGGTCGCGGAAATGTCGATAATNNCTTCACTTGAAAAAGGGGGAATGGCTGTATTGCGTGCTCACCGTGGTTTGCCTCGTAATAAAGCGCTGATCAAATTCATGTCAGAACCCGGCGTAAAAGCCATTATGCAAAAAACCGAAAGCCAATACATGGCTGAACAGCAAAAGGAAATGCATAAGGTCGACAAAGAATTGTTCTTTGTTATTGACGAACGCAATAATCAGATTGAGCTTACGGAAAAAGGGATTGAGTTATTGTCTTCCGGTGAAGATTCCAGCTATTACATCATGCCGGATGTCGGCGCAGAAATAGCAAAAATTCAGGCTTCCGGACTTGCAACTCAGGAACAAACCCAATTGCGCGATACCTTGATGCGTGATTATACTATCAAGGCTGAGCGTATCCACACCATGAATCAGTTGCTGCGTGCTTATGCGATGTTTGAACGTGATGTGGAATATGTGATCATGGATGGTAAAGTAAAAATCGTCGATGAACNNCAAACCGGTCGTATCATGGAAGGACGCCGTTATTCCGACGGATTGCACCAGGCTATCGAAGCGAAAGAGAATGTGAAGGTGGAAGCTGCAACGCAAACCTATGCGACCATCACCTTGCAGAATTATTTCAGAATGTACCACAAGCTTGCTGGTATGACCGGTACTGCTGAAACAGAAGCAAAAGAATTGTGGGATATCTACAAACTGGATGTTGTAACCATTCCAACACATCGCGCAATTGTACGTAAGGATGAAAATGACCTTGTTTACAAAACAGCACGTGAAAAATACAATGCGGTTATTGACGAAATCGCATCATTACGGGAGGCAGGACGCCCTGTTCTTGTAGGAACAACTTCAGTAGAAATNNACCAACATGGCAGGTCGTGGTACTGATATTAAACTCGGACCCGGAGTGAAGGAAGCCGGTGGTTTAGCGATCATTGGTACTGAGCGCCACGAATCGCGACGTGTCGATCGTCAGTTGCGTGGTCGTTCCGGTCGTCAGGGTGATCCCGGTTCTTCACAGTTCTTCGTTTCTCTTGAAGATAATCTGATGCGTTTGTTCGGATCTGAACGTATTGCGCGTATGATGGACCGTCTTGGAATGAAAGAGGGTGAAGTGATTCAGCATGGTATGATCACCAAATCCATTGAGCGTGCGCAGAAAAAAGTGGAGGAGAATAACTTCGGTATTCGTAAACGATTGCTCGAATACGATGACGTTATGAATGTTCAAAGAAAGACCATTTATTCTAAACGTCGCAATGCCTTGTATGGCGATCGTATGGACATCGATCTTTCCAATATGTTCTACGATGTTGCCGAATCATTGGTTGCCGAATATCAGGATGTGCGCGATTACGATACTTTCCGTTTTGAATGTTTACGCAATCTTGCAATTGATGCTCCGGTTTCTGAAGATGAATTCCTTTCAGGTGATACAAGTGAAATTGCAGGAAAACTTTTTGACCTCGCAATGAAAACCTACCGTAGAAATATGGATGGTATGCTTGAGCGCATCTACGGCGTGGTTAAAAATGTGTATGAAACTCAAAGTAGTCAGTACGAGAATATCGTGGTTCCTTTCACCGATGGTATCCGCACCTTGCAGTCGGTGGTTAACCTGAAAGAATCGTACGAAAGCGGTGGACGTGCTGCCTTGCGTACAGCGGAAAAATCAGTATTGCTGGCGGTATTGGACAACGAATGGAAGGAACATTTGCGCGAAATGGATGACCTCAAGCAAAGTGTTCAGCAAGCAGTTTACGAGCAAAAAGATCCGTTGGTGGTTTATAAACTTGAGTCGTACGAGTTATTCAAAAAGCTGATCGATAAAATGAACAAAGAGGTTATCTCTTTCCTCGTGAAGGCACAGCTTCCTGTTAATACGGGAGAACAACAGGTACAAAAAGCTCCTGCTCCTCGTCAGGAATTACCAAAAAATGTTCAAACATCCAGAACTGAAATTCCAAGTTACGGTGATCCTTCTTCAAGTGGTGATCAACAACAGCGGGTAAAAACTCAGCCGGTGCGAGTGGAAAAGAAAGTTGGACGTAACGATGCCTGTCCTTGTGGCTCAGGAAAAAAATACAAGAATTGTCACGGAATTGGTGAATAAAAAAAGAGCCTCCATTTGGGGGCTCTTTTTTTTCGGATTAAATAATAATATGATTTTGAAACAGTATGCGATTAGTAGTGTGCATTTTTCTGACTGTTCATTCGCTTTGTTCTTTCGGACAAAACATGAATACANNGGACCCTCGATATAGAGTTGAAACCGGATTCAGTTTATTTCAGTAATCCGCAAAATATTACTTCAGGTCACAAGGGTTATGATAATCAGCCTTGGTTTTCGCCGGATGGAAAATATATTTTTTACACGGCAATGACCGAACATTCAACCACGGATATTTTTCGCTATGAAATTGAAGGCCGTAAATCCATTCAATTAACTACTACACCCCGAACTTCAGAATACAGTCCGCGCATCACTACCGATGGAACCGGAATATCGGTGGTTCGTGTGGAGGAAGACGGTACCACCCAGCGTTTATGGCGCTTCGACTTGAATGGAAAAAAGCCAAAAAAAATTGCACCCTGGCTGGATTCAGTTGGGTATTATCAATTTCTTTCCGGTGAATTGATCGTAGCTTTTATTTTGGGTCCCGCTGAGCAGCATGGTTTGCGATTAATTAATCTGAAAACAAAAGAAGAACAGGTCATTTGCAATCATGTTGGCCGTTGGTTCAGCGGACATCTGCTTAAGATACCTACAAGGGAAACGTCCTACGAGAATCATACAATAGGGGTGTATTATACGCTTAGCACAGCATCTAAGAGTTTGCTACTCGATTTTTGGATGAATGGTCCTGATATGGCCCGGAAACTTATTCAACTGCCGGAAGGTGCTCAGGATTTATTGGCATTAACAACAGGCTGGCTTGCAAGCTCGGGCGACGAGATCTGGTTTTTATCCAATCAGCCGAATTCCGATTGGAAACCATTGCCTCGGAAAGGATTCCCTTCCCTGAAAGGAATCTCACGAATGGCCATTCATCCCAATGGAAAAACAATTGCTTTGGTTTGCTCCGAATAAACCCCGATTTTATTCACGTACCGATGCGATTCCGTTGATAAAATCTCCTTTTTTACCGCTTTCAAATTCCTGCTCTCATTAACTTTACATTATGACAAGGGAACAGGCAAAATCCAGAATTGATCAGCTTACGGCCGAGTTGAACAGGCATAATGATTTGTACTATATCAAAAGTCAGCCCGAAATCAGCGATTTTGAATTCGATAAATTACTGGAGGAACTGATTCACCTCGAAACAAATTTTCCGGAATTCGTCCACAGCGATTCCCCGAGCCAGCGTGTTGGTGGAGATATCACAAAGGATTTTCCTGTTGTGAAACATACCTATCCAATGCTTTCGCTTTCCAATTCCTATTCGAAAGAAGAGATTATCGATTTCGAAAACAGAATAAAAAAATTGATTGATGGTCCGATAGAGTATGTGTGTGAACTCAAATACGACGGAGTTGCAATTTCCATAACCTATGAAAATGGAAAAATGGTTCGTGCAGTTACGCGTGGAGATGGTGAGCAGGGAGAGGATATTACTCCCAATATAAAAACCATTCGCACTATTCCCCTTCGTTTGCAACAGAGCGATTATCCCGCTCGATTTGAAATTAGAGGGGAGATCTTTTTTCCGCGTAAAAATTTCGAGAAATTGAATCGCGAACGTGAGGCTGCCGGTGAACCCTTATTTGCAAATCCACGAAACACTGCATCCGGAACACTTAAACTGCAGGATTCTTCCATCGTGGCAAAACGTGGATTGGATTGTTTCCTCTACGCTGTTGCAGGTGATGCGCTTCCTTTTGCCAATCATTTTGAANNAAGAGAATTATATCAGACGTTGCTCCGATATCGATGCCATAATGGAATTTATCGACTACTGGGATGCTGCTCGTAAGGAACTGTGGTTTGATATTGATGGGGTTGTCATAAAGGTGAATAATTACCGCCAGCAACAGGAACTTGGTTTTACTGCAAAATCACCGCGTTGGGCAGTTGCCTACAAGTTCAAGGCTGAACAGGTTTCAACCTTGATCGAAAGCGTGTCGTATCAGGTTGGTCGCACAGGCGCTATCACTCCCGTTGCAAACCTGAAACCTGTCCTTCTTGCTGGTACTGTTGTAAAACGTGCGTCTCTTCATAATGCTGATCAAATTGAAAAATTGGGATTGCATCACGGTGATACTGTTTTCGTTGAAAAGGGAGGAGAGATCATTCCAAAAATTGTTGGTATTGACCTCAGCAAACGCGATGAACATTCCGGAGTATTCAGGTTTCCGGATGCTTGTCCTGAATGTGGAACTCAACTTTANNGGGAAACCATCGAACAACTGTTTGCAGCCGGACTCATTATTACAATTGCAGATATTTATGATCTCCGGAAAGAACAATTGCTTCCTCTGGAACGAATGGCTGCGAAGTCGGTCAATAACCTCCTGTCGGGAATTGAAGCCTCCAAATCCGTTCCTTTCGAAAGGGTGTTGTTTTCAATGCGTATCCGTTTTGTTGGGGAAACTGTAGCTAAAAAGCTGGCCAGGCACTTTCGGAATATTGATGCTATTGCTGCCGCTTCTGTAGAAGAACTTGTGGCTGTTGAAGAAATTGGGGATAAAATTGCCCTGAGTGTTTATGAATGGTTCAGGCTTCCGGCTAATTTGCAGTTGATTGATCGTTTACGTTCGGCTGGTGTTCAGTTGGAGTTGGACCCGTCGCAGATAAAGGAGAAAGGAGATCGCTTAAAAGGACTTTCATTCGTTGTTTCCGGAGTATTTAAAAACTATTCGCGTGATGGAATTAAGGAATTCATTGAAAACAACGGAGGAAAAGTGAGTGGGTCTGTTTCGAAGAAAACCGGATATCTGCTTGCAGGTGATGAAGCCGGACCAAGTAAATTGACAAAGGCGCAGGAACTCGGAGTGAAAATCATTTCGGAGGAAGAATTCGATAAATTGTTGGCAGAATGATGTTCGAAGGAATCCGTAAAAAAGTGGGCAGACGACAAATGAGGTCCGAATACAAAGGACTTCGTCGCACACCTAAAGTATTTAATCTGGCTACTGCACAATCGGTCGGGCTCATCTATCGTGTCGATAATGAAGAGAAGTTTGCTGCAGTAAAAAAATACGTGCGCCACCTCAAAGAAGAAGAAGGAATAAAACGAATTATGGCTTTGGGCTATGTTGAAGATAAGGTATTGCCCGAATTTGCACGTTCACAATTGGAGTTCGATTATTTCTGTAAAGCAGAACTCAGTTGGAATTTTCGTCCGGGTGGTAATGCAGTCAAAAATTTTTGCAATGAAGTCTTTGATATCCTGATCGATCTTGAACGTGAAGAGATTATTCCGCTTCGGCATATTTTAAATAAATCAAAAGGACGTTTTAAAGTAGGTTATTACACAGATGAATTTAAGCAGTACTATGATCTTATGATCGACGTTCACTCATCGGAAATGATCGATTATATTGCTCAGGTCAACTATTACCTCTCTATTATCAATAAGGTATCATGAATAAAAAATTCTACGGAATGGGAGTGGCGGTTGTCACGCCTTTCAATAAATCGGGTGAAATAGATTATGCAGCATTGCAGCGTATTCTTGAGCATCTCATCAACAATGGCACCGATTATCTGGTTATACAAGGAACAACCGGTGAATCGGTAACCTTAACCGAAGATGAAAAACGCGCTGTGCTTGATTTTGCAATTGAGATCAATAACAAACGCTTGCCAATCGTATTTGGTGTTGGCGGAAACGATACCCGCGATATTATTCACACACTTCAGAATTTTGATTTTACCGGCGTTGATGCGATTTTGTCGGTGAGTCCTTATTACAATAAACCAACTCAGGAGGGTTTGTACCAACATTATCTTCAGGTAAATGCTCATACACCACGTCCTGTTATTTTGTACAATGTTCCGGGACGTACAGGAAGAAATATGACGGCCGAAACGACTTTACGTGTTGCCCGCGATTGCAAAAACATGATTGCAATCAAAGAAGCATCCGGTTCTTTTAATCAGATCATGTCTATTATCCAGGAAAAGCCAAAAGATTTTCTGGTGATCTGCGGCGACGATGCCATTGCGTTGCCTGCTTGTTCGGTTGGAGCCGTGGGTGTGATTTCAGTTGTAGGAAATGCATTTCCCAAGGAGTTTTCTGAAATGATCCGGCTTGCCTTGCAGGAAAAATATTCCGATGCACAGTCGATCCACTATATTCTTCTGGATATCATTCAGCATTTGTTTGTAGAAAGCAATCCTTCCGGTGTAAAAGAGGTGCTGAAGTTTCTCGGACTTGCAGATAACTATACCCGCTTACCGATTGTTCCTGTTACCGATGAAACCAGCAAAAAGATTTATTCCCTGCTGGCTGCTTGTCCTTACGTTAAGATCTGATGAGCTTCGTTTCTGACAACCGCAATAGTTTTATTTTTCTGCTGGTGGCGGGTGCACTCATACTTTTATTGCCATTAATGGTGAGTTTACCGGATGAAACACCTGTGAAAAATAAAACGATCGATAAAGATACTTCTTTTCGAGCCCCTCAATCGGAAAGTACTCATTAGCGGTCTTGTACCGGACTTATTATTCTCTATTTTAGCTAAAAAGAAATTCTATGTTTTCTCAGTTTAGAATTACTGCTCTTCTGGGTTTTAGCGTTTTACTGCTGCTCAATTCCTGCAAAACAAGTGTGAAACCGGAAAAGCCGGATGAATCGTATGTTCCTGTAAAAACAGAAATAAACCGGGAGATTTCATTTATTAATCTTCCAATGGAGATTGCCCTTTCAGATATTCAAAAGCAAATCAATGCCTATGTGAAAGGTGTGATTTATGAAGACAATTCCTTTACCGATAATGATAACGATGGACTAAAGGTGAAAGTGAAAAAACATGAGGATATAAAAGTAGAAGGATTACAAAACAAGATCAGACTAACATTGCCTTTAAGTATTAGTGGCCAGTACAAAACCCTCGGGGTAACAACAAGTTTTAACGGAATATTGAAAACAACTTACGTGTCGGCAATTACACTTAAAGACAATTGGAAAGTTGAGACGATCACCAAATCAGCAGGACACGAATGGATCAAATCACCTGCAATCGATCTGTATCTTTTTGAATTGCCGGTTACCATGATTGCTGATGCAGCACTTGAAGGACAGAAGGAATTTATTGAAAAGGAAATTGATAAAGCGATTCGCGAATATGTCGATTTGAAAGATTACGTTGGCGATGTTATTCGAGGATTGTACCAGCCCATGTTGGTTTCCGAAACCTACAAGACCTGGTTTTGTTTGGAACCCATCGAAATTTACGCTTCCCAGATTAATACCCAGAAGGGAATTATGAAGGTTTCANNATATCGGACCAAAACCGGTTGTTGATTCGAGCAGGTTTCCCATCATGAAAATACGTGAGGATTTACCGGATGATTTTCATGTTGGGTTGGTGAACATGATAAAATATCCCCATGCTGCTGCATTGATGAAAGAACAGTACGTGGATAATCCATATACCTACACCGAGGGTAAACGATCAGTTACGCTTACGGGATTCGATATGTGGGGACAAAAAGATAAAATGGTAGTAGAGGTTGGACTGAAAGGCAGCGTGAACGGAAATATTTACCTGATGGGAATCCCTGCCTATGACAGTGTGAGCAGGAACATCGTAATGCGTAATGTCGATTTTCATATGGATACCAAAAACAAACTTTTAAAATCGGCCAACTGGTTGTTGCACGGAAAGTTTGCAAAGGTCATGGAGAAGAACATGTATTTCGAAATCGGAAAACAACTCGATCAGGCTAAAAAAGATTGTCAGACTTATCTGGATAATTATGAGATTTCAAAAGGAATCGTTCTGAAAGGAAAATTGAATGATATTAGTACGAGAAATGTATTTCTTGCAAACGAAGCAATTGTAACCCTTGTTTCTGCCAACGGAAAACTTTCCATTCGGGTAGAAGGAATGGAGTAATTGCTTGAATAAAAAGCAAAAAAAAAACCGACAGAATTCTCTGTCGGTTTTTTTTTTGAAATCCTTAATTATAGTGCTGCTTTGTAACGATCAGCAACGGCATCCCAGTTAACAACATTCCACCAGTTAGCCATGTAATCCGGACGCTTGTTCTGATACTTCAGATAATAGGCGTGTTCCCATACATCACATCCTAAAATAGGTGTTCCCTTAACTTCGGCAATGTCCATTAATGGATTGTCCTGATTAGGTGTAGAGCAAATAGCAATTGATTTATCTGATTTCACAATTAACCAGGCCCAACCAGAACCGAAACGTGTAGCTCCGGCAGCGTTGAATTGGGTTTTGAAATCTTCAAAAGAACCGAATGTGCTTTTAATTGCATCAGCAAGTGCGCCAGTTGGTTCTCCTCCTTTGTTCGGAGCCATAATGTTCCAGAAAAGATCATGGTTAAAATGTCCACCACCATTGTTTCTTACTGCCATTGGGGCTTTTGAAATATTGGTGATGATCTCAAGAAGGGATTTTCCTTCGAGGTCGGTGCCCTTAATTGCAGCGTTAAGGTTGTTAACGTATGCTGCGTGGTGACGATCATGGTGAATTTCCATGGTCATTGCGTCGATAAAGGGTTCCAGCGCATTGTTTGCGTAGGGTAGAGGTGCTAGTTCAAATGACATAATTGATTGTTTTTGGTACAACAAATGTAAATTGATTTGGTTAATGACAACAGTAAAAATGGAGAGATCTTTCTCTACTTTCTCTACAATTCAGAAACTCATTCTTGCCAGGGGAGCAATGTTTTGCGATGCAAAGAGTCCTTCCGCATGCCTGAAAGCACCCGCCATTGCAATCATTGCGGCATTATCGGTGCAATATTCAAATGGAGGAATGTGAACTTTAACATTCCATTCATCTTGTTTCTGAAGCAAGGTATTGCGTAGTCCTGAATTTGCACTTACTCCTCCGGCAATTGCAATATCTTTTACCTTGTAGATATCTATTGCTTTACTCAGTTTTTTTAGCAGAATAGAAATAATGGTGTGCTGAATGGAAGCGCATAAATCCGCCTTATTGTTTTCAATAAATGCAGGATCCGTTTTTACTGCATCCCGAAGGAAATAGAGTATGCTTGTTTTTAATCCGCTNNAATCTGAATTTTTCCGGATTCCCTTCTTTTGCAAGCTTATCGATCAATGGTCCGCCGGGATAAGGGAGTCCCAGCATTTTTGCAGCCTTATCAAAAGCCTCACCGGCAGCATCGTCAATGGTTTCTCCGATAATTTCCATCTGTAAAGGTGATTTTACCAGAACCAATTGAGTGTGACCTCCCGAAACAGTCAGGCAGATAAATGGAAATTGGGGCATAGTACTTTCATCTTGACCCGGTTTGCGGATGAAGTGTGCCAGAATATGGGCTTGCATATGGTTCACTTCCACCATGGGTAAATTCCTCGCCAGCGCAAAAGATTTTGCAAAAGAGGTACCTACTAATAATGCCCCCAATANNTCCCAATAGTCCCGGCCCTCTTGTAAACGCAACACAATCAATGTCCTGCTTGTTGATTCCTGCCTGTTGAATAGCCTGATGCACAACCGGAATGATGTTTTGCTGATGCGCTCTGGATGCAAGTTCAGGTACTACACCGCCGTATTGCTCGTGTACTTTCTGGCCTGCAATTACGTTAGAGAGCAAAATCCCTCCCTTCAACACCGCCGCAGAGGTCTCGTCGCAGCTCGACTCGATGCCGAGAATTGTGGTATCTTTGTTGATTAACAAGTTCGTAGAAATCAGCACTGCAAAACTATCAAAAAAGTAATCAGGATATTGTCGCGTGTAGTAGGTATCTCGCTGGAGTGGGTGCTTGTTTTTATTATTTTCCTTGTTTTTGCCATAAAATCATCCGCTTTTCAAACCTGGCTGGCTCAGCGAATTGCCGGGTATTTATCCAACGAGCTTAATGCTGAGGTCAGTATCGGCAAGGTCGATATCGATTTTTTTGATTACGCCACACTCGAGGATGTGCTTGTCCGCGATCTTCGTGGTGATACAGTGGTTTTCGCTCCAAAAATTCATTGCGATATCAGTTACCTCTCTATCCGGGAAGAAAAACTCAGGCTTTCCAAAGTAGAATTGGTCAATCCGCATCTCGAACTGAAAAAATATGAGGGCGATAAGGTTTGGAATTACGATTTCCTTGAAGAATATTTTAGTTCGGACAAACCCAAACGCCGCGATACCACTACCAAGCCCTGGGATGTGTATGTCGATCGGATAATGCTCACCAATTCCCATCTCGATTATCACAATTTCAATAAACCGTGGCAGGATTTCGGTGTTGATTTCGATCATATGGCTGTTCGGGGATTGAATGCCAGCATGAGTGATTTTCATAAATCCGGTGATACTGCTGTTGTGCATATGGATCGCCTGTTTCTCTCTGAGAATAGCGGATTTTTACTCGATACGCTTGCTGCGACCATTAAAATTCATGAAAACTATCTTGGTTTTGATGAACTGTTAATCGCTACAGCCAATACCCGTTTGCGCTCTCCACGTTTATCGTTTTTCTTCTCGGATATTGATGATTTCGATGATTTTGAAGAGAAAGTGAAAATGGAAGCCCAAATTCTTCCAAGCAAAGTTTACATGAAGGATATTTCCTTTTTTGCTCCTGAACTGAAAGGATTTGACAGAACTGTGCAGCTGAGCGGAAAAGTAAGGGGAACTGTGAATGAATTGAAAATCCGTCAGCTCGATCTTGCACTAAGCGATCAGACCTACATCAGAGGCAATATTGATCTGATTCAGGTTACTGATTTTGAAAATGTGTTTATCGATGCCAAAATCAAAGAATTTTCAGGTACAATGGCTGAATTGGCAACCATTCCGATTCCACCGTTCGATAGCGCTACCATCGATTTCCCTCCACGGTTTTCCAAAATCGGAAAATTCAATGGCAGAGGCTCTTTTACCGGAGGTACCAACGATTTTGTTGCGTATACCGAAGTGAATACCGATGTAGGATCTGTTAAAACCGATATCCGTTTTTATGTTAATCCAAAAGATGGATTCTTCCATTACGATGGTGACCTTATCACGAACGAATTCAAGGCCGGCTATTTTTATGATATGCCGGAATTGGGTAATGTCAGTATGAAAATCGATATTAAAGCAACCGGTATAACTGTTGAGAATCTATATGCAGATATACAGGGTGATATTTTTTCGCTGGGATTTGAAGGATATAATTACTCCAATATCCGACTTGCAAAAGGGAAGTTAAGTCCCGACCGCTTCGTTGGGAAATTGGAAGTAAAAGATCCAAATCTTAAAATGAATTTTGACGGAAGTATTGTGTTTGGCGACAAGGAACCAGTGTTTAATTTCAATCTTGATGTTCGTGAAGCCCATCCCGTTCAATTGAATTTATCAAAGCGCGATCCTTCTGCCAGCTTGTGTTTTTCTGTCACTGCCGATGCAATTGGAAGTGATATCGATGTATTTGAAGGAAGACTTTCGGTAACCAGTGTAGATTATTACGAAAAGGGAAAAGAATACCATGTCGATTCCATTTACCTGGCCGCAGAACAGNNGAACAGTTGCCTGAAAAGAGAAAGGCGCTTGTTGTTCGATCGGATGTTATGGACGGAAATATTACCGGGAAATATAATTTTGAAGAATTACCCGTTGCATTTTCTTCGGTGGTAGCTAATGTTTTACCCGCCCTTTTTGACGATAAAAAATTCAAACTGAAAAATGCTCAGGAGTTCGAGTACAAATTCAATATCCATAATTTTGATATCATTACAGAGCTGTTTACTCCGGAATTAATCATCCCTCAATCCATTGCCTTGAATGGAAAGTTTGAGTCCGAATCAAACATTTTTACGTTTAGATCCGATAAGATCCCTTCATTGACCTATGCCGATACAAAGTTTTCCGGATTAGTTCTTAATGCAAGAAACAATGCCGACTACCTCGATGTTCGTGTTCGATCTGAACAAATTGTTCTCAGCGATGGGATTACCTTGAAAAACTATTCGCTTAAATCGGAATTGTACCAGAACCAGATTGCCACACTAATGGATTGGGACAATAAAGACGGCCTCAATTACGGGAACGTGCAGGGAATGGGTATGGTTCATTCCGGAAATCGATTTGAGTTTGATATTAATCCTTCACACGTAACGGTTATGGGAGAGACTTGGGACCTCGACGCGAGTTCTCATATTGCGTTCAGTGGCGACACCGTTTCAATTAATAATTTTAATATTCACAATGGCAATCAAACCATTTCTGTAGGTGGTGTGATCTCACAAAACAGAAACGATAAATTGAATGTGGATATTTGCAATTTTGATCTGAGAAATATTAATTTTCTCATGTCAGATACTTCCATTCATTTGTACGGCAGACTGGATGCGGAAGGTTTTGTTTCCGATATCTACCACGACATCATTTTCGCTTCCACCTCTGAACTCGACTCTTTCCACGTAAATGAACATTACCTCGGAGAATTTGAGCTTGTGAATTCTTGGGATAATGAAAACAAACGAATTCTAACAACAGGACTCCTTTCACGAAACAATATAAAATCCATACAATTTGCCGGTAGCTATCATACAAAAAATAAAAAGGAACAACTGGAATATCAATTGCGGTTCAATGAAACGAATCTCAATTTTCTAAATGCCTTTTTGCCGGAGGATGTGTCTAATTTAAGGGGATTGGCAAATGGAACAATCACACTTTCCGGTAATGTTGATCAGCCGAAATTAAAAGGGAAACTTGATTTCCAAAATGGGGGAATAAAAGTTGGAATGCTGAATACAGAATATTTCTTTGGTGGAATAGTGTCGATCACTGAAGATATGATTGCTTTCGATAATATTCCGATTTCTGATATCAAAGGAAACCTGGGAAGTGCGCAGGGAACCATATTGCATAAGAATTTTGAGAATTGGAATTTCAACTGTCTTCTTGAATTCAATAAAATGTTGTGCATGAATACAACGGAAGAAATGAATCCCCTTTATTTCGGACGCGCCTACGCAACCGGAAGCCTGGAAGTATTTGCATACGGTAATAATATTGAAGTGACGGTAAATGCAAAAACAGAGAAAGGAACAAGAATAACTCTTCCTCTGTACGGAAGCTCTGATCAATCCATTCAGGATTTTGTGAAGTTTGTCGACCGCGATTCAGTGGTCACGATGGAAAACGACAAACTCGATTTGTCTGGTATCACCTTGAATTTTGATTTTGACATCACCCCCGACGCTGAAGTATTTATTGTTTTTGATAAACTGGCGGGCGATATGATGCGTGGACGAGGAGCAGGTCATTTGCAAATGCTCATTGATCCTCTTGGTGAATTCACAATGTTTGGCCAATATGTGATCGATCAGGGTGATTATTTGTTTACACTTATGAATGTGATCAACAAACGTTTTTCTGTTCGTAAAGGAAGTACTATTTCCTGGTATGGAGATCCCATGGCAGCGGATATCGACCTGAAGGCGGTTTACAAAGTTATGGCCGCACCAACAGAAATTATGGCGCCCGATGTTGCCGCATTGTACAAGCGAAACATGGAGGTTGAATGTGAAATGACGCTTCGGCAGAATCTCTTCAAGCCGGATGTTGCGTTCGATATCCGAATTCCCAAAGGTGATGAAAACGTAAAAACTGCACTAAATGGTATTCGCTCTTCAGGACCGGAGCTCACACGCCAGTTTTTTGCATTAATGGCGATCAATAAATTTTTGCCATTAACCAACTCGATCAGCAACGCTTCCGGTAATGCACTTTCAGGTGGAAAGTCTACCGTTTCGGAAATGATCTCCAGTCAAATGAGTAATTGGCTTTCACAGATCAGTGATGAATTCGATATCGGATTGAATTACCGACCCGGCGATGAAATCTCGTCTGAGGAAATTGCTGTTGCATTTTCAACCCAGTTGCTCAACGATCGCTTAACTGTAAGTACCAACGTGGGTGTGGCAAAAGGAAACAGCGCAAACCGCAACCCCAACCAGCTTATCGGCGATTTCAATGTGGAGTATAAAATCAACAAGGACGGAACATTTAGGGTTAGAGGATACAATGAGTCGAACGAGTTCGATATCACCAGAACAGCTCAAGCTCCTTTTACTCAGGGTGTTGGGGTTTATTATACAGAAGAGTTTGATAAACTTTCGGACGTAAAACTCTTGCGGAAAATCCGTTCCTGGTTCCGGAAAAAGGAAGATTACAAGCACCATGATGATAATTCGGAGTCGCGTGTTCCTGACCAAAAAGGGGAACCCTGCCTTGCCGAAGAGCCCAGGCTGCAAAAAAAGTGATGCCTTTTTCGCTCAGTCCGAATCTTTGTCTAAATTCGCTAGCCGAAACCCAATCATTTATGAAGTTCAGAATTTTCAGTCATTTTGTACCTGTAGCAGCAGCTTCTTGCTTGTTACTTTCCTCCTGCGGTGGTGGTGAGGAGCAAACTACTGTCCCTGTTGCCGACACGCTAGAGGAGACAATTGAGGTAGATACCATGTCTTCCTATAGCCTGTTGCCAAGCCCTCTTCAGGTGGCAATGATCTTTGATAAGTCCGGAATGGGCTTCGAAGGTAGTTTCACAAACAAGCTTGACGCAGTTTCAAAATATTCGACCAACTGGGAGAAGTCAATCAATTTTGGTGTTTACTCAGCCGATTTAGCATACGCTGTTCTTAACGAACGTTCTAAAGAAGCAGGTGAAATCATTAAAGTGGTTCGTGATCTGAGCTCAGAGATCGGTCTTTCAACGGTGTTTGATTCCGAGGATGTTCTTACCCGTTTCGAAAAGAATCTGGGTAACAAAGACTCAGTTCTTGACATCCTTTTTGTGATCGAGGAAAAAACCGACGACTACATCGATGAGAACGGAGAACACGAATTGGGTAACATTATGTTTGCCGGTGCGTGGATTGAAGGAATGTACATTGGTGCTCAGTCATCTTTAAAAGAAAAGAAAAAAGATGTCGGAGCTAAGCTCTCCGAGCAAATGATTATCTGCACAAACCTTATTGAGGCACTTTCTATGGATGCCCCCAATGCTGATAAAGACGCGCTTATCGCTGACCTTAAAGACCTGGATGCAACCTACAAAGGATTAGGCTCTGTAAAAGGCCTTGAAGGTGATGAAGCCTACAATGTTAATCTGACTGAAGCCGAGATCAAGACTTTGGCAGAGAAATTGATTGCACTCCGTAACAAGATCGTTAAAGCCTAATTCCCGGTGTTATGATGAAAAGATTAGTATCATTCGTATTTACTGCCTCACTTGTAGCCATCGTTGGTTACAGTGCTGCTCAGGTTCTGAACAAGAAGGCAGATGAGAAGCCAGATCCGCGTGTTAAGGCACAGGAAAACGCAACCAAAGTTACTGCTTACAAGCAAAAAAGCCGTGATAACCTCAAGCCTTACCGCTATGATGGAACCAATGTAACTCACTTCAGTTATTCCGGTTTTACCCAGAAGCGTGAGATTGAAGTGCTGTTGTTCAACGGAAACGAGTACCGTCTGGTATTCAATGCTGAGGGAGCTACAAAGCCTTTGGATATTGAAATTTACGATAAGCCTTCTGACAATCAGGGTCGCGTTAAATTACACGAAGTAAAAAGCGTTACCGGTCAGGAAAATATCTCTATTCAAACAGATGTGCTTAACGCGAAGTACAAGGAGCTTAAAAACAGTAAAGATGTTGTTTTGAAGCGTATTTATGTTGATTACATTATCTCTGCGAATGATACCCGGGAGCCTGCCTCAGGATTCATGGTTCTCACGTATGGATACAAGAATGTATAACACAAGTCACTAGTACTAAAAGGCCGGCTTGTCCGGCCTTTTTTTTTAAGCTTACATTTCTAACCAATCCCAATGCACACTTATCCTTTCACCAAATACATTATTTTCGCACTCCAATTCTATCTACATGATCAAAATTAAATTACCCGATGGCTCCATTCGTGAGGTGGCTGCGGGAACTTCTGCTCTGGCCATTGCACAGGGAATAAGCGAAGGACTTGCACGTAATGTGCTTGCTGCCGAAGTTAACGGACAAGTTGTGGATGCAACGCGGAGCATCAATGAAGATGCAACACTGAAATTACTTACCTGGGATGATCAAAACGGAAAATCTACCATGTGGCACTCATCTGCCCACCTGATGGCAGAGGCTCTTGAGTCATTTTATCCCGGAGTGAAATTCGGAATCGGTCCTCCAATTGAAAATGGATTCTACTACGATGTTGATTTTGCCGGGCAAGCTTTTTCCGATAGTGATCTGAAAAAGATCGAAGAGAAAATGCTGGAACTTGCACGCCAGAAAAATCCTTATGTGCGAAAAGAAGTCAGCAAAAAAGAGGCTGTCGAATATTTCCTCCAAAAGGGTGATGAGTATAAACTCGATCTTCTTGAAGGACTCGAGGACGGAACCATTACTTTTTACGCGCAGGGTGCATTTACTGATCTCTGCAGAGGTCCGCATATTCCCAATACCGGATTCATCAAGGCTGTAAAATTGTTGAGTATTGCCGGAGCTTATTGGAAAGGTGATGAGAAGAATAAGCAGCTCACCCGCATTTACGGTATCACTTTTACAAAGGCAAAAGACCTCGAGGAGTATTTGCTGATGCTCGAAGAAGCAAAAAAACGGGATCACCGCAAACTGGGTAAAGAACTTGAGCTGTTCACTTTTTCCGAAAAAGTTGGAATGGGATTACCGCTTTGGTTACCCAAGGGAACTGCTCTTCGCGAACGCTTGGAACAATTCATGCGATCTGCACAAAAGAAGGCAGGATACCAGCAGGTTGTTACTCCTCATATCGCCAACAAAAATTTATACGTCACTTCCGGTCACTACGAGAAGTACGGAAAGGATTCATTTCAGCCGATTCAAACACCTGCTGAAGGAGAAGAGTTTTTCCTGAAGCCAATGAACTGTCCTCACCATTGTGAAATATATAAAGCGGTACCACGTTCGTATAAGGATTTGCCATTGCGTTTGGCTGAGTTTGGTACTGTGTACCGCTATGAACAAAGTGGTGAGTTACACGGACTGACCCGCGTTCGTGGTTTTACTCAGGACGATGCCCATATTTTTTGCCGCCCCGACCAGGTTGAGGAGGAATTCAAAAAGGTGATCGATTTGGTGTTATTGGTGTTTAAGGCATTGGACTTCAATGACTACGTTGCACAGATTTCATTACGCGATCCGGAGAATCCGGGTAAATACATTGGCTCAACTGAAAATTGGGAAAAATCGGAGGCCGCCATCATCAAAGCTGCTAATGAAAAGGGATTGAAGACCGTTGTTGAGCTTGGAGAAGCAGCGTTTTATGGTCCAAAACTCGATTTCATGGTACGAGATGCCATTGGAAGAAAGTGGCAATTAGGTACTATTCAGGTAGATTACAACTTACCGGAGCGTTTTGAGCTGGAGTACACCGGTTCGGATAATGCCAAGCACAGACCCGTTATGATTCACAGGGCACCCTTTGGATCGCTCGAGCGCTTTGTTGCTGTTCTGATCGAGCATTGTGCGGGTAACTTCCCATTGTGGTTAACACCCGACCAGGCCATCATCATGCCCATCTCGGAGAAGTACAATGATTATGCCCATGAGGTTTTACAATTGTTAAATAATTACGATATTCGCAGCCTCATTGACGAGCGCAACGAAAAGATCGGCAAAAAGATCAGGGATGCAGAGGTGAAAAAAGTGCCGTATATGCTAATCGTCGGTGAGAAGGAACAGGCAGATGGAATGGTATCCGTGCGCAGGCATGGAGAAGGGGATAAGGGTTCATTTACTCCGGAGCAATTCGCGAAAATGGTAAATGATGATATCGCTTCCAGACTTGAAAACCTGACAAAATAAGTAGTCACTAAAAAAGAACAATTATAGCACAGACCAGACCCCGCGAATATAACCGCGGACGTCCTCAAAAAGAGGAGTTGCATAAGATCAACAACCGAATCACCGCCCGCGAGGTACGTGTAGTAGGAGAAGGCATAGAGCCACAGGTTTATAATCTGGCCACTGCCCTAAGACTCGCAGAAGAGCGTGAGCTCGATCTGGTAGAGATTTCTCCAACAGCCGTTCCACCGGTTTGCAGAATCGTTGACTATAAAAAGTTTCTTTACGAGCTGAAGAAAAAGCAAAAGGAACAAAAAGCCAAGCAGATTCAGGTGACCGTGAAGGAGATCCGATTCGGTCCGAATACTGATGAGCATGATTTCAATTTCAAATTGAAACATGCACAGGAGTTTCTGACGGAAGGCAACAAGGTTAGAGCGTATGTGTTCTTCAAAGGACGATCCATTGTCTTTAAAGAACGTGGGGAGATTCTTCTCCTGAAGTTCGCACAGGCGCTGGAAGAAATTGGGGTTGTTGAAAAGATGCCATCTCTTGAAGGAAAAAAGATGTTCATCCTCATCAATCCGAAGAAAAAGAAGTAAAGGCTTCAGTCTTTACCTCCCTTATACCCGCGACGCAGTCGCACCCCTTGTAACCGGAAGACTTCAGTCCCCGGAAGCAGACATCACCCGGAATCTGAATCCCCTGTAACAGTGGGCTTCAGTCCACCGAACAAAGTAAACGTTAACTAAATAATAAGAACAATGCCAAAAATGAAAACTAACTCCAGTGCCAAGAAGCGCTTCAAGGTGACGGCTACTGGAAAGGTGAAAAGAAAGCATGCGTTCAAGCGTCACATTCTCACCAAAAAGTCTACCAAGGCTAAACGTGCACTTACGCACAGCGGACTGGTACACGATGCGGACATGAACAATGTGAAAGCTATGCTCGTAATGTAATCGATCACCAATCGAAAAACGGTTCAAAGTTTAACCCGGAAGAACAGTAAACAAGCGGTCCGCCGTTCAAGAATAAAAGGATCCACTCTCTTCCAAAAACGTAACAAATTATGCCACGTAGTAAAAACAAAGTAGCATCCAAGCAGCGCCGCAAAAAGGTGCTCGACAGTGCCAAAGGATATTTTGGCCGTGCTAAGAATGTCTACACCGTTGCCAAAAACGTTGTAGAAAAAGCAGGCGTACACGCCTATTCCGGACGCAAACAAAAGAAGCGTCTTTACCGTTCATTGTGGATTCAGCGTATCAACGCCGGTGTTCGTCCGCATGGAATGTCGTACAGCGAATTCATTGGTAAAGCAACAGCAAAGGGAATTACACTTAACCGTAAAGCTCTTGCCGATCTTGCCATGAACAATCCTGAAGCAATCAAAGCGATCGTTGATCAGGTAAAGTAACCATACATTCAATAAACCGAAAAGCCCTTTTCAATTGAAAAGGGCNNGAAAAGGGCTTTTCGGTTTATTGGTGACAAGTGAAAGGTGACAAATGGTACCTCGTTCACCGTTTACTATTCACTGTTCACCGTTTACTGTTCTCCATTTGAAAAAATCCTGATTCCCGTCATTATCCGTTTCGCTGCACAATCCGTATTTCAAACTCAAATTCTGAGTTATGGCTTTCCGGACAATCATTGAGCCTTTCCGCATCAAAATGGTGGAGAGTATTAAAATGAGCACTACTGAAGAACGTGCTTCCTATTTGAAAAATGCGCATTACAATCCTTTTCTGCTGAATTCTGATCAGGTATTGATCGATTTTCTTACCGATAGCGGAACATCTGCAATGAGTGCAGAACAGTGGGCAGGAATGATGCGCGGTGACGAATCCTATGCCGGTGCATCAAGCTGGAGGAGGATGTACAAGGTGATATCGGAATTAACAGGAATGCCTTTTGTGCTCCCAACGCACCAGGGAAGAGCAGCTGAGCGGATCTTATACGGACACCTTGGCGGACCGGGAAAAACGTTCATCAGCAATACCCATTTCGATACCACACGTGCCAATATCGAATTCAGCGGGGCAGAGGCGATTGATATTGTTATTGCGGAGGGAAAACAACCTTCACTCGAACATCCCTTTAAGGGAAATATGGATGTGAATGCGCTGGAGCGATTGATCCGGGAAAAAGGTCCTGAAAATATTGGAGGTGTTATTCTAACTGTCACGAACAACAGCGGTGGTGGTCAGCCGGTGAGTTTGCAAAATGCAAAAGAGGTTAGTGCTATCTGCAAAAAATACGGTGTACGCTTATTCCTCGATTGTTGTCGTATAGCAGAAAATGCATATTTCATCANNAACACCGCGAAGAAGCCTGCGCTCACATGAGCTACAAGGAAATTGCGCGGACTTTGTTTGCGCTGACCGATGGTGCGATTATGAGTGCCAAAAAAGATGCATTGGTCAACATGGGAGGATTCCTCTCACTGAAAGATGAAGAACTGGCCGATGCCTGTAAGAATTTGCTCATCATTACAGAGGGATTTACAACTTATGGAGGATTATCGGGAAGAGATATGGATGCCATGGCGATAGGATTGGAAGAAGTATTCGATCCAGATTATTTGCACTACCGCATCAGAAGCACCGCTTACCTTGGAGAACACCTCGATAAAATGGGAATACCCGTAATGAAACCCATAGGTGGACATGCCGTGTATGTGGATGCAAAGGCGTTTTATCCGCACATTCCCGCACACGAATATCCCGGACAAACACTGGCCTGTGCACTCTACCGTGAGGGTGGAATCCGTTCCTGCGAAATTGGTTCGGTGATGTTTGGAAAATACGATGAGAATGGAAAACTGATTACTGCTCCAATGGAGTTGGTTCGTTTGGCTATTCCCCGGCGTGTTTATACCCAGAGTCATATCGAATATGTGCTCGAAGTTTTCGAATTGCTGAACAAACAAAAGAATAGTGAAAAAGGTATGCGTATTATCAAAGAGCCGAAATTTTTACGCCATTTTACTTCACATTTCGAATACAATAGCCGCTGAAGCATTTTGTGAACGATTGAAAACTAACCCATTCTGTCATTAAAACAGTCTTATTGGCAGAGTTTGAGGAAAGGAATAGTATTTGGAGAAAACAAGGCATGCATAAGCAAGAACGCCGGTATTTATTACGTCCCTTGATCATTCCAGTTATTCTGGTTGGAATAGCATGGACGGTTTGGTGGTTGGTGGCAAATGCTGCAGTTGAATTCGGTGTGCGGCCACAAACGCTTAAAGGTTTGGCAGGAATATTTTTTTCACCGTTTATTCATGATCCCAAAGATGTTTCGCATCTCATCAACAACTCACTTCCACTGTTATTTCTCGGTTGGGCTTTGTTCTATTTCTACCGGGAGCTTTCCTGGAAAGTATTGGCGTGGATATGGTTTTTGAGCGGTTTCTGGGTATGGATTGCTGTGCAGGATGAAAGTGTACATATTGGTGCAAGCGGTATTGTCTATGGACTCGCATCTTTTTTGTTTTTCAGTGGGGTAATTCGTCGCCAACGAAATCTGATGGGATTAACATTGATCGTATCTTTCTTTTATGGTGGAATGGTGTGGGGTGTTTTCCCATATGATTTGCGAATCTCCTGGCAGAGTCATTTGTTCGGAGGAATTGCAGGATTAATTCTCGCCATTGTCTACCGCAAAAAAGGATGGCAGCGTGAAAAATATGCATGGGAAGATGAAGTTGTTACCGAAAATTTCTCTCAACTCAACGAGCGCCACGAAGCGGTTTTGCATGGAAAAATAAAAGATCCAAATGAAATTGATGAAGATCCTCCATTTACCATTAACTACGAGTTTGTATCGAAAGAGTAATCATTTTCCATTTAGCTGATTCATCAACCAGTTCATACAGTTTTTTATGACTTCCTTGTAAGGATTTCCCTTGGACTGATCAGTATTTTTTTTGTCGCGGAAAAAATGATCAAGCCCGGGATATGTTTTCATCGTAAGATTAGTTTTGTTGAGTCGGTTGTAGGCATGACGGAGGAGGTCGATGTTCAGGATAGTGTTTTCATCTGCGCTTCCGTAGGCAACGTAAACGGGAATGTTGAGTTTCAGGTATTCATTCAATGGTTCTCGCGAACAAAATGATGCCCAGCGCAAATAGGTGTGTCCATACCATCGTTTTGTGGTACTAAACGGCTCTGCATATATTTCACGATATACCTGATGCAGGGAATCCACGATATATTCGGCATCTTCATAACTGATCTCTCCACGTTCGGCCATGAGTCGTGCGTTGGTGGTGAAATCATAAAACTGATTCACGGCATTTCCGCCAATAGTAATGAGTGCCTTGCATGGTTTGAACGATGCGGCAACAGAGGGCGCAACCTGTGCGCCTTCAGAAATGCCCAGAATACCGTAAAACTGATTTGCGACGCTGATTTTTTTTGGCAGCTCATTTAATACTGCCAATGCAGTTTCATATCTCCAGTCGAAACTGAGTCGTTTGGCGTATTCTTCCGGTTCAGGATAGTCAATACCGATCGGACCACCGTATTGTACGGAATCTTCAAATGGAATACCCGGTTTGCTGATAACAACAAGATGATACATTCTGCTCAACGAATCGGTATCGAAAGGAATGGTTGAGCCTTTGCCTTTGGGTGTTAACATCAATAATGGATAATGCCCGGAACCATCGAGATAAAGCAATACCGGTTTTGATTTTTCGAATTCCGGTGATGATATGTGGTAGTTGATAGGACCATGTTTTTTATGCTGAATGGAAAAGTGGCGGAATCCGTTTGAATTCTGAGATGCATTCAGTTGAGTTGCAAGAAAGAATAGGGGAAGAAAACAGGAGGATGCTTTCATAGCTGAATTTTTCACAAAACTACTTGCCTGTCCTTACGTGAAATGTGAAGAAAACTTAATAGATTATAATAAATCAAAAATGGATGGTGTTTTTAATAACTTAAATTGCAAACATAATGTGAAAGATCATGGACGCCTTTGAAGAAACACGTATTTCATGGAACAAGGTTGCGGTATTGTACCAGGAGAAATTCTTTGACCTCAAACTTTACCAGAACGGCTACGATCGCTTTTGTGAGCTTCTTATTGGCGATGAAAAAAAAGTGCTCGATGTTGGCAGTGGACCTGGCGTCATTGCCAGGTATTTGCTCGACAAAAATCCGAAGCTAACGGTAACCGGAATTGATTATGCTGCGGGTATGGTCGAATTAGCAAAGAGGAATTGCCCTGAAGCTGATTTTCTGGAAATGGATGTTAGGCAAATGTCCAAACTTGGAGAACGCTATATTGGAATTGCCGCAGGGTTTATTGTTCCGTATCTCTCCCGCGAAGAGCTGCAGTCATTCTTTAGGAATTGTTTCAACCTCCTGAATAGTGAAGGAGTGTTTTATTTCAGTTTTGTTGAGAGTGAAGAGGAGTGGTCTGGATTCATAACCGGAAGCACCGATTTGCGGGTTTACTTTTATTATTATCCAACTATCCTCATTGAGAAATTTCTGGCGGATGCAGGTTTTAAGGATATTGAATGGGAGAAATGTATTTATGAAAAACCGGGAGGTAAAACCGAAGTGCATGCAATGGTTGTTTGCAAACGGCCATAAACAAAAAAGGGAGCAGTCGCCCGCTCCCTCAATTGCATCATGGCAATAAAAAATCAATTGTTCAGCATAATGGGCATTACCAACATCAGTATGTTTTCGTCTTTATTATCTCCTTCGGCAGGTAAAAGTATTCCTGCGCGGTTGGGGGCACTCATTTCAAGAACTACATCATTGCACTGAAGATTGTTCAGCATTTCAATGAGAAACTTTGAATTAAATCCGATTTCCATGTCTTCACCTTCGTAAGAGCATGTTAAACGTTCCATAGCTTCGTTGGCGTAATCCAAATCTTCGGCTGATACAGCAAGCTCACTACCGGCAATTTTTAAACGGACCTGGTGCGTAGTTTTATTGGAGAAGATGGATACACGTTTAAGTGAACTCAAAAATGTAGAACGGTCGATTGTCAGCTTGTTCGGGTTTTGTTTGGGAATTACCGCCTCGTAATTGGGGTATTTCCCGTCAATCAAGCGGCAAATCAATGTATGGTGATCGAATGTGAACAAGGCGTTGGTCTGGTTGAATTCAACTTTAACCTCTCCGGTTGCACTACCCAATGCGCTCTTTAAGAGATTGAGTGGTTTTTTCGGGATGATGAAGTTGGCATCCTTTTCTGATTTAAGATCAGTACGGCGGAAACGAACGAGTTTGTGTGCATCGGTTGCAACAAAGGTGAAATCGTTTGAAGAAAGCTGGCAAAATACACCGCTCATTACCGGACGAAGATCGTCATTACCTGTTGCGAAAATGGTTTTTACAATGGCATTCAGGAGCACAGATGAAGGCATGCTTACAGAGGAAGCTGCATCAATCGGTGGTACTTTGGGAAACTCGCTGGCGTTATGGCCTGTTAGTTTGAATTTACCGTTATCGCTGGAAATCTCAATCGAGAAATTGCGGGCGTCGATCGAAAAGGTTAGTGGCAACTCCGGAAAGTTCTTCAGCGTTTCAATCAAAAGTTTGGCAGGAATACAAATATTTCCGTCTTCCTTCGCTTCAACTTCCATGGTAGTGACCATAGTCGTTTCCAGATCTGAGGCAGAAACGGTAAGCTGCTTCTTATTGATCTCGAATAGGAAATTATCGAGAATGGGAAGCGTGTTGCTGGAATTTAAAACACCGCTGATGGATTGAAGCTGCTTGAGCAGGGCCGTACTGGAGACAATGAATTTCATTGATGAGGTTTTTAGCTCAACAAATATAGATGGAATGGTCCCCCACGAACAGGGAACTTTTCAAGGATTAAAAACAACCCAATGTTAACAACGTGAAAAACCCGTAAAACCTTGAAATATCAAGCGGTTTTCATTCCTTGCGGGGAAGGAAGGCATCGATGGGCCACAGAATTTTGTCGAATACGAAAAACTGAATCACCACAATCTCACCCCCGGGTATCTGCGCAAAAGCCCGTTCCGGATCGTATGGATAGTCCTGCTCAAAGGGTTCGTTATTCATATTGTGCGGGGGCAATTTCTTATGGAAGACCTTTATTTCCTTTTTCTCCCCTTTTTTATCGGTGACGCTTATCTCGTAATAAGGTTTAGCCTTGCGAAGCGAATCTTCCTGAAGCGGACTTAGTATTCCACGGTTCAGCGTCTCAAAATGGATCTTTTTAAAATTGACGACCAACTGACGTACTCCGGCGGTATCAAAGCGCTCGACTTTTTTACCGAATTGATCATGCAAGGCAAAAAGGTTTTTGTCGAGCACTTTCACTTCAAAACTCTCTTCCGGATAATCGTTATTGCGAATAGAAACAGCTATAATCTCCGAAGGATCATAATTAAATATTCCCGTAAAACGCCATTCTTCTTCCACGCAGAAATAGCGACTCGATAATTCTCCGGCAAATCCGGGAATGTAAGTGACATAAGGCAGACTGGATTTTCCTTCAGAAGGAGTTTCAAGTAACATGTAACTGGCATCGTGGTCTTTGGTGGCATGACCAACATACCAAGTTTTAATGGCTTTTCCGTTATGGTCAAAATATTCTACTTTATGGTAGTTCACGGAAAGATTGCGAATTATATTTTCTCTGGCAGATTCGGGAACAGGATTTTTAACGCGAACTTTTTTTGCGGTGGTAAGCATTAAATCAATAGCATCAACACGTGCACGGAATTTTCCGTTCAGTTCCCAATAGCCTGCATGTTTACGAACCAGTTCGGCGCTTATCTTATCCTGGTTGGTAATCTTCAATTTTCCGATGGAGGCTGTGTCTTCAATAGTGAAATCGCTAAGGTCTTTTGTGAAAGTACTGTTGCTTTTCTTTTGCTTCATGTATACAACAACAACAGAAAGCGTGATTAACACTGCTGCCGAAATAAGTAGTTGAAGTTGTCTCCTTTTCATGTTGCTGATTTTTTATCGCGTGTATTTGCGGCGACGGTAATAATTTTGCCCAATTCCAAAGGCTATGATAAGTAAAATGGGAAGTCCCACATTCACCATTTGCCAATACTTTCTTTCGCTGATCACCCGATCTTCATTCAAACGACGGATCATGACAGTACGCTGACGAATATCGATCAGTGATGTGTCGCCCATTAGGTAATCAACTGCATTCAGCACAAATTCTTTATTGCCGTAAATAAATCGTGGAGAGCCATCCGGATTGCGGATGTTGTATTTGTCGGAATGAAGTTTACGGTACCGTGGTACTGTTTGTCCGTTTACTTCCTGGTAGTCGACTTCGTTCACAGGAATATCTCCGTCGGCAACAATGAGCATTCTGCTTTTCACGGAGCGATCTTTAAAAACATAGTCCGGACTATTCATGAATTCGGGAGGGAGACGATCTTTGAAAACGGAATTGAATTGTCCTTCCAGTAAAACAGCAACTGGCTTGCCGTTTGTTTTTTGGTTGAAGAGTTTGTCCTTCAAATCGATAACCCCCTTGTTGATTCGTGCAGGTGATTTGTAGGCAGTAGACCGCTCCGAACTTTTTAGCAGAATACTTTTTCGCTGTTCAGGATCGTTCCCAACCAAATCGATAGTGTTTGCATACTCTGTTTTTATCGGATCAATACTCTGTGTAATGGGATGATCACGTTCGGGTTTTAAAAGAGGATAAAAATACCATTCGTGCACTCCGCCCGGGCCAACAGCATANNACTTTATTGATACGAACACCATAGGTGAACAGTTGATCATCAAGATTCAGATCGCGCGCTATTCCAAATGTTTGTCCGCGAAGCATTAGTGTATCACGCTGCACATCCATTGCATCAAGAAACCATGCTACTTTTCCACCTTTCATGATAAATTGGTCTATCACAAATTTATCCTTCTCAGAAAACACACTGTCGGGCTGAATGATGAGCAGGGCATTGAAATCGCGAATAGCATTAATTTTATTATCGATCTTAACACGTTCTACTGCATAGAATTCTCCCAATGCATTGATGATAATTCCTAACTGATCGTTATGTGCTTCGCCATGACCTTCAAGTATTGCAATTCGTTTGCGAGTGGGCTGAGTAACGCGTACCATTGCGTCCATCAACTGGTATTCAATACTGTTTACAGTGGCATCCGCCAGGTCTTTCAGATTTTCTCCCTTGCCGATGATTTGCTTCGAAAAGAAATTAAACGAAACGCTTTGTTGTGTTCCGTAAGAAACCGTGGCTCCGGGAAAAAGGAATTTTTGCGAAATCTTACCTGCTTCTTCCAGTTCAAGTATTGAGAAACGGATCTTGCGTTCATAATCGAGTTGATCCATGAAGGCGAACCGGTCTTTTTCATCTTCAATGGAATAGGGATCGAAAAACTCATATTGAATATTATCCCCTGCATAGGCTTTCATGTTGTCGAGTTTTTCCTTTATCTCACGCTCAATTCGTTTTAAATCTGCAGGTAACTCGCCGGTTAAATAGATCTGAAAGGTTATTACATCTTCAAGTCTGTTTTCTACAAAACTAATGGTCGCATCTGCAAGGGAGTGACGTTTTTCCTGGGTGAGGTCAAGACGGAAAAATCCAAATGTTCCAAGGATATTCACCACAAGAACAATTGCAAGGTTGATGACCAATTGAAGTCGATGAATTTTTTTTCTTGATTCAAGTACTAGTCGTGTGAGCAGTACAAACACAATCACCACAGAAACGAAATAGATCACATCACGCGAATCGATAACACCCCGGCTGATCGAATGGTAGTGCTCGTAAATTCCCAGGTCGCGAATAACAGAATCGAAGGATCCAAAGATGGAGTAGGAGCCCATGAAGTCGAAACCGAGGTAAACAAAAAAGCAAAGGAATACTCCAAGTATAAAGGAGATGATCTGATTTTGCGAAATAGCAGAAGCAAATATTCCTATTGACACAAAGCTTGCGCTCAACATAGTTAAGCCAAGATAGGAGCCCCACATTCCTCCGGTGTCAACATTTCCTTTCGGATCGCCAAGCTGATTGATGGTGTAATAATAGAGCAGTGTTGGAAGCAGTGTGAACAGCACCAATAATAATCCTGCAAAATATTTCGCAAGAATAATCTGCACATCCGATAAGGGCCGCGTCAATAATAATTCGATGGTTCCTGTACGCTTTTCTTCCGCAAAACTGCGCATAGTGATAGCAGGAATCAGAAAAAGAAAAACCAAAGGAGCGAGGTTGAAAAGAGGATCAAGGTCGGCAAACCCTGATTCGAGAATGTTAAAGGGAGTTGAGAATACCCAGATAAACAATCCCATTAACAACAGGAATACCGAGATTACGATGTAACCGATAAGTGAACTTAGGAATCCCCTGATTTCTTTCAGCAGCAATGCCAGCATGGATGGAGTTTTAAGCAAAAATAACATTAGCACCGAATGGAGAATCGCACTTTAACAGCAATTAACCAACGGAGCAATGCTCAAAAAGAAAGGTCACATTTTCTTCAGACTCATCAGAATCGAGAAAGTCCGGTCGATATCGACATCATTCACCACCAGGGTAAACTCATTGGAGGTGGAAATGACCTCGCGAATATTAATGCCTTCCCAGGCGATGCGCTTGAGGATATAGTAATAGATTCCAGAGATTTCAGTGTTTTCGGTGGGGAGCTTAATGGTAATGGAAGCGAGGTTTTCGGAAAACGAAATCTGCTTTTCCTTATGAAAACTCCTGTTCACCACGTCCTTCAATGAATCGCTCACAATCACCGTGGTTTCGTAAACCCCGGCTGAAAAAGTGCAGAACAATTCCTTGTGCTGACCCGCCTCTTTAAGAAGATCTGCGGTTGCCACATATAATGTTTCGGAATTGGTAAACGTGAAATCGGAAAGGTTGGAACGCACAATTACATCCCCAATGGAATGCATGAAGTTCTGTATTTTCAGATTGATCTTGTAATAGTTGCTGGGCGCCATGCGGTTAATGGCCATAATAACAGCACCTTCTTTAACATCCTTTTTTAAACGCTCAGAGATCTCAGAACGAATCTTTCGGGCCAATGAGGAGACATTGATCAGCCCATCTGCCAAAGCTTCTTCCAGAAAAGGGGATTTCCGGATGATATCTTCTACGACTTCTGGAATGGTAGTCATGTTAAAATTTATTACACAGTGTTAAATGTAAGTGTAAATGTAAGTAAAATTTCATAACAATGCAAGTCTATGTTTAGTTTTGCTAAAAAAAAGAAATAATGCACGCTTTAAGCAACCTCCGCGGATCTATTGTAGCCATCGTAACACCTTTTACGGCTGATGGAAGTATTGATTTTCAATCCTATGCCAACTTAATTAAACGTCAAATCGAGGGTGGTACCAACGGAATCGTCGTTGCCGGAACAACCGGTGAAAGTGCAGCATTAACAGAAGATGAATATGCGGCTCTTATCCGATTTACTGTTCAACAGGTTAATGGTCAGGTCCCTGTGATTGTGGGCGCAGGTAGTAATGTTACTGCCCGGGCAATCCGTCATTCACAGGTCGCTCAACGTGAAGGTGCTGATGCTCTTCTGATTTTGAATCCTTACTACAACAAACCTACTGAAGAAGGAATCTTTTTGCATTACAAGTCAATCGCAGAAAATGTAAACCTGCCTATCATTCTTTATAATGTTCCGGGACGTACAGGTTCGAACATGCGTGCAGCACTCACGCTTCGCATTGCCCGCGAAATTCCAGGAATTGTGGCTATCAAAGAGGCTTCGGGCGACCTCAACCAGATCATGGAAATTATTGCCAATCGTCCGGATGGATTTTTAGTTTACTCCGGCGATGATGCGATGACACTTTCAATAATTGCTGCAGGTGGTGATGGATGTATTTCGGTGGTGGCCAATCAGGTGCCTTCGGAATTTAGTCGTATGATTCATGCTGCATTGGCAAATGATCTTGATCTTGCACGTAACCTGCATTACAAATTGCTGCGTTTGATGAATCTTAATTTTATAGAAAGCAATCCCATTCCGGTGAAAACCTGTTTGTATATGATGGGTTTATTGCAAAACGAATTTCGTGCACCAATGATTTCAATGACAAATTCTTCCAACCTGCAGGTATTGCATGAAGAATTGCGTACACTTGAAATAGCAGTGAACGATCGTTCAGCAGAATTGATCGCCTGAATTTTAGTAGAACGGAAATAAGATACAGCCATGAATGTGATGAAGTTCGGGGGGACCTCAGTGGGGTCTCCCCAGCGTATGAAAGAAGTTGCCGCAATTATTGATCGTGGCGAAAATGTAGTGGTCGTTCTCTCGGCCGTTTCGGGAACCACTAATAAACTGGTGGATATTGGTCATGCTTATTCCTCCAATGAAAAGCAAAAAGCGTTGGACATCATCAATGTGCTTCAGTCTTCCTATTCTGTTTTTCTCGATGAATTATTTTCTACAAATGAAGGAAAGACAGCAGGAACTGAAATTATTCAGAATCATTTTGATCTCTTGCGTTCCTTTTCGCGGAATGGTTTTGGTGTTCGTCAGTATAAAGAAATTCTTGCCCAGGGAGAAATGATCTCTACTCAGTTGTTTTTTCAATACATGAAAGAATGTGGTAAAGATGCAGTGTTGATGAATGCCCTGGATTTTATGCGCATTGATGAAGATGGTGAACCTGTTATGGAACAGATCAAACGTTCTCTTGCACAACTGCTGAGCCAAAATACTGCACGTTTCGTTATTACCCAGGGTTTCATTTGCAGGAATCCTCTCGGAGAAATTGACAACCTCAAACGTGGAGGCAGCGATTATTCTGCTTCACTGATTGGTGCTGCCATTGGTGCGGATGAGATTCAGATCTGGACAGACATTGATGGAATGCACAATAACGATCCCCGTATTGTTGAGGGTACATTTCCGGTTAGGCAATTATCGTTCGACGAAGCGGCGGAGCTTGCCTATTTTGGTGCGAAGATTTTGCATCCCAGTAGTGTAAATCCTGCCCGGTCTGCAGGAATTCCGGTGCGATTGAAAAATACCATGAAGCCGGATGCACCCGGAACACTTATTGCTGAACATGCTTCTGAACCGGGAACCATAAAAGCAATCGCTGCAAAAGATGGAATCATCGCAATACGTATTGTCTCTAACAGAATGTTTCTGGCGTATGGATTTTTGCGAAGAGTGTTTGAAATATTTGAACGCTACAAAACACCTATCGATATGATTACAACATCCGAAGTTGCAGTATCACTCACGATCGATCAGGATGTAAATCTTGATCAAATTCTCTCTGAGTTAAATGAAATTGCCTCAGTAGAAATCGATCGTGACCTGAGTATTGTTTGTGTTGTTGGCGATAATCTTGAGAGTGAAAGCGGATTTGCAGGGAGAATTTTGGCAGGACTTCAGGATTTGCCTGTGCGTATGGTTTCTTGCGGCGGATCAAAAAACAATGTGTCTTTGCTTATCGCTTCTTCCAATAAAAACCATGCACTTAATTTATTGAATTCTACATTGTTCACTAAAGTCACCGCATGATGTTTAGCAAAAAACTCACCTCGACTTTTGCGGAACATCGCACGCCATTCTATTATTACGATATCGATTTGCTTGAAAAGACACTTCAGGTCCTCAGGAAGGAATCTGATAAATTTGGATTTCATGTGCATTATGCATTTAAAGCAAATTGTAACGATTCCGTTTTACAAACTATCCTTCGTTCCGGCTTAGGCGCAGATTGTGTTAGTGGCGGAGAGGTGCAAAAAGCATTGGACGCAGGATTTCCCGGAAGTCGGATTGTATTTGCAGGTGTAGGTAAAACGGATGAAGAAATTGAACTGGGAATTGATGCTTCCATTTTTTGTTTCAATTGCGAATCTGTTCCTGAATTGCAAATCATTCAGGAAATTGCTGAACGGAAAGGAAAAAAAGTGGATGTAGCATTACGCATCAATCCCAATGTGAATGCCAATACGCACAAGTATATTACTACAGGACTGGAAGAAAATAAATTCGGAATCAGCATTTCTCAATTGCCGGATGTACTTGAAGTTCTTGCCGAATGTGCGAATTTACGTTTGGCGGGAATTCACTTTCATATTGGCTCGCAAATTACTGATCTCACTTCCTTCAGGAATTTGTGTACGCGGATAAATGAAATTCAACAATGGTTTCGTTCTAGAAATATCTCCCTTGAACATATCAATGTTGGAGGTGGGCTCGGTGTTGATTATTACGCTCCCGATGAAAAGCCTATTGCCGAATTCGCAGCTTATTTCTCCTTGTTCAATGAATTTCTCGATCTGAATCCGGGACAGCAGGTGCATTTCGAATTGGGAAGAGCCATTGTCGCGCAATGTGGCTCGCTTATATCGAAAGTACTGTATGTAAAGAACGGACTGAATACCGATTTTGCAATTGTCGATGCAGGTATGACGGAGTTAATCCGTCCCGCATTGTATCAGTCGTACCACAAAATTGAAAACCTCAGCGGACAATTACGTAATGATAAATTGGCGTACTACGATGTTGTAGGGCCTGTTTGTGAATCGTCCGATTGTTTTGGGAAGCGTGTCGAATTGCCTTCAACACAAAGAGGCGATGTATTTGCAATACGAACTGCAGGTGCTTACGGAGAAGTAATGGCTTCGAATTACAACCTCAGGGGAAAAGTAAGGTCTTTTACTTCCGCCGATTTGCTAAAGGAAAAAGCCTGATCAGAATGCCCAGTTGAATCCGAGTGTTGGGATAATGGGTAACTGATACACACGCTGACCGGTAACGCGCTCTACGTAGAAAATATTTCTTCTGTTGTAGATATTGGTTGCCGATGCGATAAGTTCCAGTTTCGAAGTGATTTTCGTTTCGTCGGGTTTGCCTTCTTCAGTTGCTTTCTTCACTTTCTTGAATTCGAAGCGACGCTTAAACGTAATGTCGAAACGATGGTAATCGCTCAAACGTCCGGAATTAAGTGAACTGTAGATGAGCGAAAGATCATTGGAGTTGGCGGTGGTGTAATCGGTATTTACATCGAGGAAATTCACATTCATGTAATATCCTCCTGTAGGAGTAAATGGTAATCCGGAACCGTAATTCCAACGTGCGTTAACTTCCCATAAATCTTCTTTGCCCATTAATTGGGTAAAGACCATGTTGATGTTGTGACGACGATCAAAAATCGGAGCGTAGGTTTGAATTCCATCCCAGCGGGTTACTTTCCCTAAAGAATATACAACCCACAAATATGTTTTTTTTGTATTGAACTTCGATACAAAATCCACACCGTATGCACGACCAGTTTCAACGATATAATCTTTCTTGAGGATATCAGGTTTTGTTGCATCGTCGGAATTGTAAATTTTATTACGGTTGATATTGGTTAATTGTGTGAAGTCTTTGAGATATCCCTCCACATTAAAGGTCAGGTATTTGTTGAGGTCATACTCAACACCGAAAATATAGTGATTGGCTTTTTGCAAGGGGTGTTTGCGATCAACAACATTTCCTTTTTCATCAACATATTTTTTCGGAAGATCTTCACTTCCACTGAGGAAACCATAAAATAGATTCACAACATCACGATCGGAATTGGCTGCGATTAGGTTTTGTGAATACACACCAGCTGCTGCTTTGAAACGAATGTCTTCAGTTAAATTGAATTTAGCTCCAATGCGAGGTTCCGGAGAAAAGGAGGAAAGTGATGCATAATACATCGTTCGCATACTGGGCTCCAGTAATAAACGTCCGCGTGAAAGTTTGTAGCTGACATAAGCACCGATTTGCGTTGTATTCTGCTCCTGACGGATCTCGCGGTTCAATGCATTGTAGGTAATGAAGTCAGTAGTGAATCCTTCAACTTCAATACCGTATTTTACTTCATCCAGTTTTAGGAAATACTTGAAGTCAAAACCAAGATTAAAACCATTTACCTCACTGCTTCTTACCGGAGAAATTTTGTCGTCCAACGTGATCCTGTAATTGGAAAAAGAAAAATCACCGGAAATAAGAACCGGATTTCCCTCAGGAACCAATACAAAGTTTGAACCTACACCAAAGGCATTCCATTTCAAATCAGAAACAGCCTGGTATTTTACACTATCAGCGAAATTGAAAGCGAAAAGATTCAGCTTCGAACCGTTGCTACCATTGAAGGATAATTTTCCATAGATATCCGTAAAGTTGAATGGCAGTCCTGCTGTGTCAACATACTTATAAAGAATCTTGGACGTCTGAGCAAGGTAGGAGGTCTTTGTAGAAATTAAATATGAAGCAGTAGATCCTCCCGGTTTTTTTGCTTTTTTAAGCGGACCTTCAAGCATAAGTTTTGCTCCAAAAGGACTCGCAGCCACTTTACCTTCAAACTTATTTTTGTTTCCGTCTCGGGTAGTGATGTCCATTACCGATGAAATTCTTCCACCATACTCTGCGTTAAATCCTCCGGTGTAAATATCAGCTGTGCGAATAATATCGGTGTCAAACACAGAAAAGAAACCAATGGAGTGGAATGGATTATAAATCGTCATTCCATCAAGCAGTACTTTGTTTTGAATGGGAGCACCACCACGAACATACAGCTGTCCTCCCTGGTCACCGGTTGTTACAACCCCTGGTACTGTTTGGAAATAGGTTGCAATATCCGACTCCCCACCAATGGTTGGAACAGCATTGATTTCCTTTCTTGTAGCCTTAATAGCCGACATTTTAATTGCGGTAAGGGACTCTTGTTTTTCGGCATTCACTTCAATCTCTGCAAGTTCTGTTCCTTCAGTCAAAAGGAATTTTTTATTGAAGATTTCACCTGCCTTTAATGTGATTTCTTCCTGAATGGGTTGATAACCGACAAACGAAATGATAATTGTGTAAGTGCCGGGCGTAACTTTAGAAATCTGGAAGAAACCATTTCCATCAGCGGATGCACCCAATCCTGTACCTTTTATAAGAATGTTAGCATAGCTGATTGGTTCTCCTGTTGCCTTATCGTAAACGAATCCACGGATAGTGGCAGTTTGCGCAAATAGGGCTGACGAAATCAGCATGAAAACGATAATTAGCGAGGAACGGAAGGAGTATGTCATGATATAAATAGGAAAGCGACGAAATTAACAATATTCTGCAAGGTGTCAGGACAAATCGCTCTTCAATTTGGGAAAGGTAGGAGGACTGACTTTTACGGTAAAGGTGGGGAGTAATGAACAGGGGGGCTGTTCAAATCATTTTTTGAGGTTTTTGCTTTTTGTATTGTTGCAGGGCTTACTTTTGAGTGTTATTTAAAATCAATCTAAATAAACATGGTAAGGGTTGTGATTGCTGACAGTAATGAGCTTATCCGGATTGGACTTCGTACCATTCTGGAGAGGCAACCCGATGTTGAAGTGGTTGATGAAGCCATTAACAGAGATGCGCTTAAAGAAGCCATCATCCGATTTGAACCTCATGTTGTACTGATCGATCATTCAAGTCCGGGATTTTCAATTGATTGTGTTCCTGAGATTTTGCAGCACAATAAAAAAGTAAGGTTTGTCGCAATTACGCAAAACCACACTGCCAAAACCATCGAAAACGCATTGAAGTCGGGGATCAGCAGTTATATCAAAAAGGATTGCGACATG
>DEHO01000021.1 GCA_002351955.1 Flavobacteriales bacterium UBA2798 | reverse complement strand
ACAGTTGTCTGTAGTGTAATTGTTTTGTTTGTATAATCGATTGTCAATCGACCATCCTTTCCATCTGGATCGTTAAACACTGTCGGGATATTGAAGGCAAAATTATACGGATTAACACCAGGATAACGCCAATCATGTCTATCCACACTCATCCATCTCCCCANNTCTTCCATTCCGTTGAAACCATAGCGATACGACTCCGTGTACTGTGGGAGTAAAGTAGAAAATTGACTCGTATGGTTTTGGCGAAACATTCAGTTTTGACTCGTGGATTGTACCAAATATAATGAAAAAAGGGAGCCGTTGGCTCCCCATTACAATGAAAATATTAATAAAACTAACCCGGAAATAAGCCGAGTTTTAAAAATAGTTGATCCAATTCAGTTACAGCTTCAGCCATTTTTTTCGGCTCATCGGCAGAATGTATTTTTTCCCTAATTTCTTCGATTCTTTCTGCATCGGTATGATTCGTATTTTCAATTTTAGCGATGACCTTCTTCGATGCAATATCCAAAGACATTCTAACNNCATATTCAATTCCGGTCTGTATAGCATCGGGTTTTTTCTTGCTAATTGACTCATTCATAGTGAAGTAACACCCCATGAAACCTCGATATAAGTCCGCGTCAGCACCTGCTGCCCCATAACGCCCACAATGGTGAGCCCTTCTAATTACGTATTCAAATTGCATTTCAATACTTTCTTCCATAAATACTTTATTTTCACCTTTATACGATGGTTTTCTAATTTTGTTTCATCCCAATGGGTGAAATCGATTTATCAAAATTCGCTTTTCGTCATTGGAAGTGTGCCGATATTTTTGAGTAGTTGAAATCCATCGGTGGCCTGCCATTAGCTGCACCATTTCGAGCGGGTACTTTTTTTCGTTGAGCCAATTTGAAATCACGCTTTGCCGGATCGTACTTGGGTTCAGGTTGCGACCGGGAAACAAAATTTTGAATTGCTCCACCAAATAACCGACTTCCCCGGTGGTGATCGGATTTCCCCTAACACCTATAATCAGTTTGTCGGTTTCGGCCTTCAGCAGCGATTTCCTGGACTCGTTTATGTAGCGATCAAAAATCCGGTATTGTTTCGGGTGCATTTCCAAATGCCTACGCATTAAGTCCCTGCTTTCCTTCACAAATATTTTTCCTTCGTCAAGATGAATATGCTGAACTTTCAAATTTGCAATTTCACCGGATGAAAGCCCTTGGTAAATTAAAAGTGAAATCACCGCCTGATTTTTCATTTTCAGATCGGGATACCGTTCCTCGCGGTTCATTAAAAGCTCCAGTTCAGTAGATGAAAACAAATCTTGCTGAATAACCGATTTGTCACGGTTGAATTTTATCTGAATCGTCTTGCAAGGATGATCATCCCGCTGGCCGATTTCAATCAGGTAGTCGTAATATTTTTNNCGTATTTGGTTTTTGCTTGGCGATTTCTTCCAGTACGACCATAATGTCCTTATAACTGAATCGCGCTGCATCCGGATACACCGTTATGAAGTTTTCGAATTGATACAAGTAACTTTTCACGGACTGGTTCGTGAAACCGATCCGGTATAAATACTTTTCAAATGTCAATTCCTCCTGTTTCATTGAAAGTGTTGCTGTATTTTGAGTCGCTGCTTCCTTCTTTTAGAATAGAGCATCGAGGTATCAATTTCCGAATGGCCTAAAAACTCCTGCACAAATTCCATTGTTGCCCCGCGATCTAAAAGGTGGGTGGCAATGCTATGGCGCAAACAATGAAGTGTGATTTCCTTGCGTAGAATATTCGGGTTTTGCGTTCGGTCAAGAATTCGCCTGAGCATTTTAGCCATGTAATCACCCGCTGGTCTTGTTCCGATATTATTCAGGAAAAAAGCGTTAACGTGCGCGTTTGTTTTGGCGGTAATGCGCTTTGGGCGTTCATTGATCAGGTATTCCTTCAGGTCGCGGATGACGTTGTCAGAAAGCGGAACAATCCGGCTCTTTCCAAACTTACCGTCCCTCACGGTAAGCGTTCCCTGATGAAAAACAATATCACCCACGTTCAGTTTGGTAATTTCAGATCTGCGCAGTCCGCAACCGTAAGCAGCAGCAATTAATGCGCGATCACGCTTATCGTTGCAAGCCTTATAAACTTCCTTTATTTCTTCTTCAGTAAGGATTTCCCGCTCCTTGTATTTTCCGATTTGAAATTTCGGAAGGTGCGCGGGTGAAGAATCTCTTATTCCGGCATCCATCAGAAAATCAAAAAATAACCGCAGTGAAAATAAGTGATGACGAATCATGCTTTCACTAAGCCCGCCTTCCCTTCGTTGGTTCGGGCGTTCACGGATATATTCGTAATAGGAAATTACATCCCCCGCTTTTACGTCTTTGATATCGACTATATCCCGGTTCTCAATAAAGAATAGAAATTCACGCGCACAGGCGGGGTACATCGTGTTTTTTCCGCGTGAATACNNCTACCCCTTCACCCTAATCACGCGCTGAAACTCGCGCAAAAGCCCCTCAAAATGCCTGTTGTTTATAGGTAGGTTTTTCATTTTTGTTTTTCTATTTCGTTACGATCAGTTTTTCTCCTATACAATGCGTACCCTTGGAATAGTGAACCACCACCGCTCATTCCCCTGATAATTGCGGGTCTTGGTGTTCCATTCCTATTGAACCACCATGAACCACCGCTTCCAATTGCTGATTCAGTTCGCCCTTGATTTTTTCGCGGATTTTTTCCATGTCGTCCCAAAAAACGATTTTGTATTTGAACCCTCGGTTGGCATAACCACCCGTGCGTTGGATATATTCCAGCAGTTCCAATTCCTCAAAATAGCGGAAGCATTGCGTCTTGCTTACGTTCAGGGCAAGCCTTACATCGCGTTGCGTAAACTGAAACTCGTTAGGTTTTGCGGTCGCGCACAATTTTTTGATATGCCGTTTCATCAAATCGTAAAACTGACGCAACGATGAATCCAAATCGTCCACCTTGAGCATGATCGCATCGAACATGATTTCACAAGCGATTTTTAAGTCCTCCGGTTCCGCAATTAAACGCCCTTGGTCGTCTTTTTTACGCTGGTATTGGTGAAGGATGGTAATCTGCTTAACGAACGCCTGATAATGGCTGTTTAAACGCCTTAACATTTTAGCTTCAAATGGCAGGTAAACTTTATCGGCATAAGTGTTCACCACCTGATATGGTCGGATGCACCGCATACAATTTTGCAAGAACTCTTTTGCCTGATGCTCCTTTTTATGATCGATTAATCCGGCAAGGTTTTTATTTTGATGGGTGATAATCCTGCGCGTTTGTTCATCGCTTTCATCCACACCGGAAATCAGCGAGCGACTCATGTTATCGTAATACACCTCGGCTTTTGNNCGTACCGTTTTAACAGCGGACATTAAATTCCCGTAGCGATCCTTATAAGTGGTCGAAGATGAAATATTTCCTGCGCTTTGCAATTCTCGAAATGCGAATTGCGCTTCTTCATCGAGTCCATCGTAATCCTGAATCAGCAATAATTTATCCACCAATTCATCCTTGGTATAGTGATAAAAGGATTTTGAAGTTACACGGGTCATGCTTATCACATCTTCAGGTGGGAAGCATTGCCCGATGGAATTAATCAAATGGCTCTTTCCTGAACCTGAAGTTCCTTGAACCAAAGCGTGAAGCGGTGTATTCATTTTATAGGTGGATGCGATCACAAACAAAAGCCTTCGGGTACTTTCTTCTCCTACCACTCCGGCTTGTTCAATGAGTTCATCAATTCCTTTCATCAGGTTTTTACCACTTAGAAATTGTACACAAGCATTTTGCTTTTCTGCTGTTAAAACGGATTGATGCCGCTTGTTTTGGTTACTGGCCTTAGCCTGTTCGAGTTCTTCTTCCCTATGTTTTTCCAGTAAATCGGTGAGCAAAAGAAGATCGGCTTCTATCTGTTGCTCATCCTGAGAGAATAATTCTCCAATTTGCTGTGCGTATAAAACCACCTGATCCCTTTCATACAAATCAATCTTGGTTCTTTCCCTTCTTCCGGTTGCGAGTTCCTCCACCATAAGTGTGATGCGCATACTGCCCATATCCTGAACCACCGTTCCGAGAACATAATAATAGTTCATTGGTGTACGCATGACCTGTTTATGCTCGTGGATGATTTCCAGTTTTGGATTTTCCGGATCAAAGACTTCGTCTTCTTCAGGATTACGTTTTTTAATTCGCTCGGTGAATTGCCGTTCTCCTTTTGCAAAGTCATCTTCTACCAATGAGTGATTTACTTCCGGTTTTTTATCCAGCAACACCACGTTTTCTTCCGGTAATGGTTCCTTAGGTGTAAATGGAATCGGTGTAGATTCTACTTCTACCAGTTCTTCTGTCACTTCGCTTGCTGAATCCAATACCTTCTGAATACCGATACTTCCTTCACGCAGAAATACGTGATTCAGGTTTTCCTTATCGGGTAACGTCACCTTACGCACGGGAATATTCCGCGCTATCTTTCGGAGTTGGTTGATTGATTCGTTCATGGTTTCTTCTTTGTTTTTGTTACATAGCGCTTGGGCATAATTCTCCCCTGTAACCCTTGTGTTGCATTGATTTTTGGTGATTCAATCCATACAATGGAGTTCAGTTGTGTTAACCGTTTGATTGCTTCTTCATGCTGTGGAAGTATTTTTCCATCAGGAATACAAATCACGGCATCACGGTTGTCCAGCACTTTTGCTTCTATCATGGATGCAGCATCCATAATCGATGTAGTAATGAATAACTGAGTGGTCATTTCATGCGGGAAGGCAGGATATATTCCCTGATCGTTCATAAAGGAATGTTCTTCCTTTTCCAGCTTAAAACGGATTCCGTAAAAATTGACGACTCGGCCTTTTCCATCCCTCAATGGAAAAACAACTCCGAATCGCGCAAAGGTTAAGTAACCCGTGTCGCCATTTTTGCAAACGATATTGTTCGCCCTGATGAAACCTACGCTTTCAACTTCTTTGAGATACTCCTTCGTTTTACGATGGGTTATTTGTCCCGAACTGAATCCTGCACCGGTTACTTCGCAAGAAAGCCCTCTTTCTTTCAGCCAAGTTCTCGGCTCTTCGGATTTTACGTTCCTGATTCCATTGTAAAGCGTTTGATAAATCCTTTCGCAAATTTCCGCGTGAAGTTTTTGTTTTTGCATTTCTATCATCATGATTCCTCCTCCTGATTTCTGCGTTCTTCTTCCGCGTGATTATAATCGTCAACCCTTTCTATTAACCGCATCATTTCCATGCGCTGTTTGGGTTCATAGACTACATCCACCAAAAGGATATCCATACCTACGACTTTTACGAGGTAAACTTCCAGCAGGTGTTTTTCTGCTTCCGTGAAAAACCAAGCGATGATTTCTTTTGGAATTTCCATTGGGTGTGTTTTAAGTTGCTTTTCCATAGTTGTTCATTTTGTTTTCCGTTTCACCCTGATCAGTTCCCTCAAACTGACCGAAGTTTTCGCGGTATTCATTATGGACAAACTTGGCATCACATTTTAGAACACGCAAGTCCGCTTGTAACACATAACATGAGAATAACAAACTATTTATTCAAATAAACTTGCACGTTTAAAAAGATGATTGCATACACCTGGTATTTCGCCAAACAGATTTGCACGTTTGAAAAAAGAAGTGCATACGTTTATTTATACAGGACTACCCCTGCATCGCGCATAAATGGGTACAACTGCTTTTTCTTTTTTACTTCTTAAAACCATCGCTGCAAATATTCATGCAGGGGTTTGAGACGCTGTTCGGTTGATGTAGCTAATGGTAGCTTTGGGTAATAGTTTTGTCGCTTCGGGTAATAACAATGTAGCTATGGGTAGCTGAAACCTATCGTTCACCCCATGCTGCATTCATGGTGCAAAAAAGTGTAATCGTGGTGCAGAAAATTGTAATCATGGTGCAGATTTCTGTAATCATGAAAGCAAAAAATGTAATCGTGGTGAAAAAAAGTGTTTTCGTGGTGCTGATAAATGCAAACGGCTGAAAATTCATGCGCGAACCGTGGAAGGGTTTATGCGGATTTTATTCCGTCCTGAAATGGCTAATCAGGGTTTTCGCTGGATTTAAGATGATTTTCCCCGCAGCCTGTGGGGAAATTTATTTCGCTGTTACTGAAATCCATATTTTTGTAAAAAGAAACTATGGAAACGTTTTATAATTTCATCTGCTCGATGCCGGTTCAGGAAGATGCTTACACCAATAAATTTATTTCGATGTGTAAAATCGATGACGATTTTCCGCGCAGCAATGATCCGGCAAAACTGGCCATTCACCTGTACCTCAAACTTGATCCGAAGATGACTACCACCTTTCAAAGATTATTGATGCTATACCATAAGGTGCATCCGGAAAGGTTACCTAAGCGGGCATTTGCCCGTCAGGATATGGCCTTGGCCACCATCAATATTATTGTGAGTTTACAAAATGCCTCAACGGAATATAAGTGGAATTGATTCCCCCGATATAGCAACGGTTCTCCCCGGATTGGCAACGGTATCGTCCCGGAATATTCCCGTAATAAATCCAATATATTTTTAAGAAACTTCTCTAAATATACCAATCTGAATACCAGTGGTTTAAGTTCTGAAACATCAGCCTGTTTTCTTCGTATAAAAAGTGTACCTTTGAGGGGTAAAAATTTATGACTTCATCAGCATTATATATTGAGGAAACCTTTGACAGAGCCGAGAGCTATAATGTCAATTTTAAGCAAGAAAGGAAACTTTCCTTTTGGGAAAAACTTATTTACTGGTATGCAGACTCGTTGCATTCCTATTATGAGACCGTAAAGAACACCACTTACTCTCCGTTTAGTATATCTCCAGCTGAGGCAGCAAAATATTTAAAAAAAGCTGAAAAATATCATGCGCAGTTTTCTTCTCTTGCAGCAATGTTTCAAGAGTTAAAGGATGATGAAGAAGTTTTAAATGATATTTATGATCATTTAAAAAAAATTACCGTTGAATTTGAACATGCAATGGATTATCTGAGTAACCTTAGTGACCCTGTAAAACACGCAAAAATCAAAGAGAGCGTTGGATCATTATACTCCTCTAATTTCATCGAAGATTAATGGGGTATTCACAGGGAGAAATCATTTGGATTGATTTTAAGTACACGGATGAATCGGGCGAAAAAGTACGTCCTGCTTTGGTTATTTCCAACTCCGCTTTAGAAATCATGGATGAAGTTATCATGCTTAAAATAACCAAAGTCAAACGAACTGACGGCTTTGATTTCCCTTTAACCAAAGAAATGCTTCAGGGTGGAGAATTACCATATCCGGAATCAGTAGTAAGATTAGGTTCTGTTCAGTCAACAAGTATATTTATCATCGATAAGAGACGTAATAAAGTAAAACTCAAACGCGAATTTTTGGATGCAATCATTGATAAGTTTAAGGAGAATATTGAACTTGAATGACGATGATTTTTTGTAAAGTATCGCTATATACAGCGGTATTTTCAATGATCAAAGAGTTTAATTTTTCAATCATAGATTCCATTTAGACTATTTATATCATCGAATCCCAGTATTCAACTACATTTAGTAACCTTACAGATTTGTTATCAAAATACTCGCTGATAATTTTCGCCTCCTTTTCACTAAAAAAATAATAATCAATTGATGTGATTTTTTGATTCTCTTTTATTGGCTTGAAAATGTGAGAATCATTATTCGGTGAAAAGCCAAGAAAGATTAATGAACCTGAAATCTTTTTTAACGTTTCTAACGGATAGTATTCAGAGAGAACATTGGAAGTATCTTGCTGATAAAGTTTAATGGCCTCATATCCTTTTTTTACTATTAGATTATTTGAATTTTTCCATTCTCTCACTTGTTTTTCTATATCCGGATTTTTCTTTGATGCCTCAGCAATTTTTATAATGAAATTATTTGCTTTTGAACTCTGCGTAGCCAAATACTCCTTCCCATCGCCTGAGCTATAAGTAAGTGCATTCGAATATAAATGCATATATCGCTTGTCTAATTCGGCCTTTAAAGCTGGCTCGCTTACCTTGTTTAGAATACTTTCCGAATTATATAAGTCGCTTAAAATATGAAAAGCACCGTGGAGATAATGTACATTTTTTCCTGTTACGGATTCAATATTCTTGTCATAGTTGGTAGTAAGAATCATTTCATAAGAAGATAAATCTTTCTTGAACTTATCAGGAAAGGTATGATAAACCTGATTTATTTTGCCTTCATTAAAAATGGCATCAAGAAAAAACATCCTTAGACATTCCCGAAAGTCTGATTTGTTAGGATTACTTATTTTTAAGTTCCGACAAAAAAGTTCATGAATCAGAAAGTAATCTTCAAAACCAATTTCATGATTATTTGTTTTCGTTCCTACCCAAGCATATCTTCTTTTAAAATCATCAAGCCCTTCTTTTTCGCCTTTCAAAACAGCCAAACGATCGTAGCGACCATTGAGAATATCAGGAATGGCACCAAATAATTGTTCCAACCAAGGTTGAATTTCTTCAGGATAAATTTTAGATGGATGCTTTGAAAGTTTTACAGTTTTTGTTGCTCTTTTAATTATGGATTCGTTGGTGTACTCTTTACCACCAAACTGAATAATAACACCATTACCGATAATAATATTTTTCATAAATCTACTTAACCCAAATATACGGTTAAATAAAGAAAAAGCCCCGCTGGTCAGCGAGGCTTTGATAATGAGTGAAGCCCGGTCTATTTCTTCTTTTTCGGGGCTTTTTTAGCCGTTTTAACGGGAGATTTCTTTGTCGGGGTAGTTTTAGCGGTTGAAGGCTTTAGCTTCGTTTTATCCGTAAATAACTCCTCGGCAACGTTGCTGGCAGATCTGCCGTTTTCAAAATACACCAGTAGGTTTTCAATCAGGTTGGTTCGCTCCTTAATGGCTACATCATTCCCCGCCATTGTGCTTACGATATCTTCGCACCATTTGTAGAACTTACCGAAGGACAGATTTTTTACCTCCTTGGTTTGAACGTGCTTTGGTGTTGCCTTTTCTTTGCCGGATGCTGCTGCCGATTTCATGGCTTCTTCTACCGCATCTAAGGTTTGCTCCGCATCACCTTTCACGGCTTGCATGATTTGAATGACCGCGTGTGCGCTTATTTTTCCATCCTTGATATAATGCTGAACTTTCATCGGGGCTTTTGTAAGCAGAATCAGGTTTTCAATATAACCCCGCGCTTTTCCGGTTCGCTTCACTACATCGGTTACTTTCCATCCAAAGTTCAGTAATCTGCGAATTACCTCTGACTGCTCCAGCATCGTTAGAGGTTTACCATCGTTGTTGATGATATGCTCCAGCGTTCGTTCTTCATCATTCAGTTTGGTATGCTCCAGCAGTACCGGAACACGCTCAATGGTTTTTCCGCTTTTAATAGCAAGCTGTACTGCCCGCATTCTGCGAAAACCGTTTTTGAGAATGTACTTACCATTCTTTTCATAAACGTTCAGCGGTGTGCGGATGCCGTTCTCGATAATGGAAAGCATCAACTCTTCCATGTTCCCGTAATCCTGACGGGGGTTTTCCTTTTCATCGATAACAACCAGTTCGGGCTTTACCATCAGATAAGCTGTTTTGTTTACCTCTACCGCAGGGGTAGCTTTTACATTCTTTGTACTCATGATACTTTGTTTTTAGTTTCCGGCCTGCTTCGTGCCTGCCGTTAACCCTTCAGCATCATACCTTGTGCCACGAATCGAATACTTCGTATTGATTTCGAATGTATTACGAAGAAATCCGGTATTTTCCCCGAATCCTGGACTTTGTGGCAGGGATTGTCCGGAATTTAACTTTCCGATAATCGCATAGCTTTAAAACAGGTGGTCAGATTGAACGGGAAAATGTTGATCAGTTTGGGCGGGAATACCACATTTTTCATCTCTTGCAAGAACAACCGATTGTGTTAAGTTCGGTTTTTATCCCAATCGATTGATGAAATCCTTCAGGTACGATTGATTTTCACAGTAAATAAAATCATTACGAAAAATCGCACTATTTAAATTTAGCGTATCAAGTACTTTATCACTGATTGTTACCCATTTGATATTTTTCAAAGTGCCCTTTTCATTCTCAGGCTTATGAAAAATTACTGAAATCTTAGAAGTCATAGGCATGACGTGATAATAATCATCCTGGAATTTTACATTATAGGTTTCGCCTTTCAAATCAACTGAATAACCGGGATTATCCGTAATGATGAAGAATTTATCCGGAGCGGTAATTTCATAGATGATGATATCATATTGGATTAGCTTATTGAAGGCTGCTAAAACAGAGGGGGTTACTCCTTGAGTATTTTCTAAAAGAATTCTGTTGTGGTGAGTTTTTTCCTTATCAGGGTCACTTAATATTTTTTTCCTGCTTAATTCAATTGCCGAATTGATTTTTTCCAGTGGATACCCCAATGAAAGAAATTTCTCCCGAATTGCTTCTTCGGATGAAGGTAAATTCTCTTCTATCTTGCCTATATATCCTTCACGGAATTTCGGATTGCGATGCTTCATGCTTAAATGAAAACGGCAAAATTTATATATGTCCTCTCTATCAATTTTTCGATTAATTAACTTTTGCGTTATCTCCGAAATGAAAAATCGCTCATATTGAAATCCGAATACCTCAATGTAATTTTCTTGAATTCCATTGGTGGCTGCAGTATCCTGATCAATATTGTAAAAATCTTCAGCACAACATACATTACTTACATGATAAGACCTTGGAGTTGTCCATTTTTCTGCTTGATCAATAAATCGCGATGCATACAGAAATCCCTCTTGTGGAATTGCACAGAAATTACGTAGATAAATTTGAGGAACATAATGCTGACTTTGCATGAGGCTAAGTAATAAGCGAAAGATTATATTCATGAAATACTGAAAACACTATTTTTCCCAACAGCTAATGCAAACTGTACATCTCATTTTACTTAAGATAAGCACTTCGTCAAATGAAAATTCAATATTACATTGATTTTCATATTCAAATAATAACCAAAAACTTATATCACAATCTTTTATAACATTAATATTGAAAAGGTATTCCGCTTTTCTGTAAACAGAATATATTTCTTCAAATACACCGTGTTTTTCTTGTGTCTCTTCATCATCAATTGAAAACACATAGTAATCATATTTTGGTTTTAATAATGAAAAAAGAATATTATTATTACTTATTTCATCTTTTAATTTTTCAGAAAAATTAATTCTCAGTTCGTATTTTTTCATTATTCATCTTTTAAAAAATCATCTGCATTTAAATTTGTCTCAAAAGTTTTCCCTTTATATTTATCTCCTGTTCCAACTAGTACTATTTTATTGTTTTTATCTACACTAATATCGGGGTTTTTTCCGACAATTTTTTCAAATTTTTTCCTATCAGCGGCGCTTAATATATCTGGTTTAACTTCTTTGTGAAAATAATCTCTTCGAATTTTATACGAACCAATAAAGATAAATTTCATTGCTGCCATTTGAGGAAATGCTGATAAAACATCAGTCACTCCTTGATTTTCATACACGGCTTCTGGAGCTTTATTATTTCTAGCATCTAATAACTCAAATACTTGTAATTTACTGAGATCCCACCAGCTAAACTTTCCCAAAAAGTTTAACATAAAAGTAGCATCATCTTTAGCTTTTTGTTTCATGTCCTCCTCACTTTGATAATTATAATTCGCGGATGACTTCAATCCTTTTAGCACAGAAAAAATATCTCCATAATCTTTAGGCTCATAACGTTCAACTAAAAATGTTTGATCGTCTCCATCATAACTGTAAACTATTTGAGTCAAAGTACCATCCACTGTCTTGCCGTCTACAGTAACCGGAAAATTAACGTTTTTCCAAATGCGAACCTCATCCACACTTTTAATGTAAACATCACCATTAGCATGTGTAGCTAAAGTTAATCTAACATATTTTAATTCGCTGCCTTCAAGTTCAATAGCGTCTATTACTCTATTTGCACTAAATTGATACGCAGATAAAAATGCGTAACTATTTGCTAAAGGATCAACATTAAAAAACCTTCCAAGCCTCGTATCGTGCATCCTAAAAGTATAATTTATACTATTTCCACTGCCTTTAATTTCTGAATCATTTTCCTGATTTTGAAATGAATACCTATATGGTTTTAATTCGTAATTTCTATTTTCTAAAACGCAACCAAAAGGTGAAAAATCTTGTGCATGGGTTATATCTGCTACAAAATATCCAACAGTTCCTGAGGTTAAAGTACTCTCAATTGGCATCTTCTTATCCGACACAACAGTGAGTACATTACCTAAGTGATTACTTAACTCGTATTGTTTTTTACAAAGTATTCTTTCGTAGTTTACGGTATCCAATGTTGCACCGATTAATTCTAACGTATCTGTTCGCATTCCTAGTCTCGAGTTTCCGTAGATGTATTGCTCATTTAACTTGAAGCCTATCATAAATTCTTCTACTTTATGTTCATAAGTGGACATTACATTGCCTTGAGCATCTCTAATATAATACGTGGATTTTTCCCAATTCCCACTTGATGAATATATATGTTTAGCTATTCTTTGTCCCATTGCATCGTAATCAAAACCTAGTTCTTTTTTGGATGAAGTGTCTGGGCGATAAATATATTTTACCTTTCCACTTACAGTCCATGCAATTTCCGAAATTTCTTCCTGTTTATCAAATTTCAGCTCGCCGATTTCCGAATAGCCGTAATTATTAGCGCTATTAATACTGGCTAAACTGGAGGTAAAAGTTCCCATATCATTAATATCACTTGCGTTGTAATTGGTATTATCGTTTACATGGTATAATCGATTTTGGATGATCTTGTTGTTGCTGTTTTTAGCATAGCGATACGTCAGCGAATCTATCACGCTTCCTGTGTGGTCTTTTCTTAACTGACCTAATATATTTCCATTGGCATCATACGAAAATCCATTATAATACATCCCTGCGTAGCTGCTGCCACTTTGCCACTGGTTGGTTGCAAAATCAATATTGGTAAATGATTTTGATTCGATGATTCTGTTAAGTTGGTCGTATTTATATGCATTCCCAAGCGGTAATACCTCTCTTGTATTTGGATTCGTTATGGTAGTCACCATTGATCCAATATTTCCATTAAACAAATTATAACGGTTACTTTCTATGTCGCTTCCTGAAATACTTGCAAACGATTTTAAAGTATCATGTATTGAAGCAATTGGAGAGTAATCCCCGGAAAAATAATTCAGACTGTAACCAAATACATCCTTCGCGAAATTGAAATTAACATTGCTGCTGTCGCGGTTGCCGTCGCATCCGGGGTCTCTAAGCGAGTCGAGGGTAGAGGAGTTGACTCCTTTTATCCAACCTTGCAAAGTATACACATAATCCACTCCCTGCACTTGATTATCTCCAATTTCTACTCTAGCGAGTGGCCCATGAGCGTAATAAAAATACTTCGCGTCCTGATCCCAAAGCGGGGTAATATCATCACCTGATGGATGATTCGAAGTATATACAGTGGTTATCCTGTTATCCGCATCATACTCGTATTTGTGATGGAATGCATCAAAGCTGTCTTTCTGATAACTTACTCTGTGAACGTTCCCTGAGATGAGATCATAACCGTAATCAATCCGTTTAAATTGCTGATCATCAATTCCTGTTGAGTCCGCCAACTTCTTGTTATCCTGCACAAGTGTCTTCACATTCCCATGAATGTCGTAACTGTAGTGTGTAGCGTGATCGTAGGTCGTATCAATACCATCGTAGGTTTCTTCGTAGGTTACATGTGCAATCCGCTTTCTCAGGTGGTTTTGCGCGAAACCTGAAGGCGTCGAATTGATCCAGGTTGAATCGTAATAACTGCGGGTCACTTCTTTGCGCAGGTTATTTCCAATAAATGCAGTCAGCGAATCGTCGTTGATCACGTCAGGATTGTAATAATTAGCAATATAGTCACCGAAAATATCACGGAATGCGGTTCCGGAAGCAAGTGTTACGGTATCGGTGAGTTCGCCTGCCTCAAATACCCGCCCAAGCGCATCGTAACGGGTGTACGAATACCTGCGTTCATTGGTAGGGGTTGAGGCCTGTTTGGTGTTTTGAGAAAGCACAATCCGCCCTAGTTTATCGTACCAGAACAAGGTGGAATAACGCCCATCCCGATCATTAACTCTTCGGGCATAACCTGCGGGAGTTCCGTTATAGCTTCCGCCAATGAATCCGTTATTGCGGTTAGCAAAACCGATGGCTTGAATATTCATTAAAGTACTATCGGTTTGTGAATTCAGGTTATCGTCAGTTCCCATACGTACCCAACTACCAAAGATGTGGTAGCCGCTGCCGTTTAGGCTGTTGTTTGATGTTTTAAGCACTGCACCATTTGCACCTACTACATACCCATTGAGGTCGTCGTGGAAGTAAATGCTGAGCCAGGTATTAGTTGTTAAGCCGGTAGGGGCTGCCCAATTGGTAATAGTATTGGTAACATCATTATAATATGCAATTCTTCCATTTGTCCCTACTACCAATACATTTCCATTGTTGAACATGTGGACTTTTCGTAACGGAGTGCCGGAAATTCCAGGACCTGCATTAGTAGCCAAGGCCCAAGCACCAGCACCTGTTTTTTGCCAAAGTTGGCCATTTGTGGAATTTTGGGCTGCTACAAAAATTACATTCCCATTTGTTGCAACATCCATCAAGTTTGTTGCTGTAGAAGCACTAAAATTTCCCACTGTAACTTGGGTAGTATANNGAAATATCAGCATACCATCGATTATTTCCAACAACGATACCCTTCCCAGCTGTTGTTGCAAGTATTCGATTTAATACAGGGTAATTTGCATTAATTGTTGCTCCTGGTTTAATGGGAGTCCAATTGACTCCACCATCGGATGTCTGGCGTATATTAAATCTATCAGCTAATATAAAACCATTATTAGCATCTGTAAAGCTGATACTTCTGATTTGTGGCAGTGCCACATTTTTCTGCTGAAGTACCAATCCTCCAAAAGATAATGTAATCGTACTATTTTCACCTACTGTCGTATACGCAGGCACAGTACCGGGTCGCAATGCAACACCATGGAGGTCTGAAGTTGAATTGAAATTCAGACGAACCAAAGGTGTTGTGGTAATGTTATTTGAAAATAATATCGTCCCCTCATCTCCAACTGCCATCAGAGCATTACCATTAACTAAAATATCATTGAGATTAACAGATACTGTTGTTGGAACTTCGGTGCATGTTACAATCCATCCCCCGGAAATAATAAATGAGAATATCTTTCCATTATCTGCAGCAAGGAATCCTGTTGTAGAGGAAGTTAATTTTATCGCATTAAGATTATCAATAATATTTGTTGTCATTCTCCTCCATACTCCACTTACCAAGTATGCCATATAACCTCGTTCTCCACAAACAAAATAAGTTGATGCAGCTGAGCTGTATTGAATATCATTTATCAAATCCATTCGTGTACTATCCATCTGATTCGTCCATGCGATAGTTGGAGGGGAAACCGAATTGTTTACCACTCCCCTGGAAATTGCACCAGTTGGATGTACTGCAAAAATCGTATCTGCTTGATTATAGGAAAAAGCTACTGGCGTATTAGATGGAATTTGATTATTTAAAAGTGTGGCTGTTGTTGTAATCGAAGATCCACTGATAGGTGCAAGGTAAATTCTTCTGTTGGTTTCATCCTGCAGATAAATTCTGTCGTTCGCCTGATCCACTTCAAGATCATTAAATGTGGCAGATGCAGTCGGGGCCGGGCTATAGTTCCCAATAGTTAACACTTTCGTGACACTGAAAAATGTAGGAAAAGCATCTGAAGACGCAGTATTATTAATAATAGCTCCGGCTAATGTAATGGAAGAACCACTGACATAATTTTTAAACATGATTCTCCGAACACCGTTGGCTAGCGTTCCTTTGCTGACCCAAGTTTGAATGGATTCAGATCCTTCATCTGTAAAGTAAACGTTTCCATTATCATTCCCTGTAAAAATCCAGGTTTCGCCATTGGCCTGTTCTACAGCCCAACATGCTCGGAAATTGTTATTTGCTGTAGAAGGCGGATTGCTCATAGGGATAATTCCGAAGGGCTGACCACTCATCATAATAATTCGATGAACTAAACGGTCTCGTCCTACTGCAACTAGTTTATGGGTTGTTCCAGAAGTTTTATAGGCAAAAAATGCGTTGTAATAAGCTCCTGGTTCACTGATCAGTTCCCAGTTATCTCCACGATCGTTTGTTTTAAAAATCTGACCAAATCCACTTACCGAATCGACAATTGCAAGTCCTTCATTTTCATTCATGAAATATACTTGCTTAAAATTCAATTCGAGGCCTGTTGTCTTTTGCCACCAGAAAAAAGTAGCCCCAGGTTTAATTCGTTCAATAAAATGGCCGTTATTTCCCGCTGCGAATACTAACCCGTTATTTAAGTATTGTACGTCACGGAGATCCATAGTTCTATTGCTATTAGCAGGAGTCCAAGTTGAGCCTGTATTAGTACTACTTAATACAAAAGAATGATTATGATAAATACTAGATCTCTTTAATGTCATATAAACAGTAGTACCATTACCTGTGACACTTACAATTTCGTCAGTTGCTAGTTTACCAGAATAAGAGACTAAAGCAAACGTTGCCCCCCCATCGGATGTCCTTAAAAGTACTCCATTTGCACCAACAAATATTCCTGCAGATGCAGAGGAGAAATATAGATCATTAAGCTCACCTAATGCATAATGACTCCTATATCCATTTAAAACGTCCCAGATATATCCAGCATTAATTGTTTTGAGCATGATTCCATTGGAACCTACTGCGTATCCAAGGGTATCATTTACCCAGAATACTTTTTTCAGATCGGTTCCTGCCAATCCGGAGACTTTCGACCATGTTGCACCACCGTCGTTCGTTTTGTAAACCCATCCTCTGGTAATACTTCCCGGGTAAGTAATGTTGCCCGATAAATAACCGACATTACCATCAATAAATTTGATATCGGTAACCTGTAAGCGTGTGTCAAGCCCGTTTGGTAAAGAGGTTTCCCAGGTACTCATTGGATCATGGTCGGGCATGTACTGTTTTACCAGCTGATTCAAGGAATTGTATTCGTAGGTAGTAGCCATTAAATGACCTGTAAACACAGTATGGGTTCCGTTGGTACGATCTGCGTTAACCCGTTGCGCCAGGGTGTTTTGATAAGAGGTGATATTTAAAGGCGTTACACCTTCCGGTGGAACGGTCTTCACCAAATTACCGGCCTGATCGTAATAATAAAGTGTAAAGTGATACTCTTTATCCATATACTCCGCCTCAAAGGTTTCAAGCGCTTTTAAACAATGCCTGCGGTATTTATTCCGGAAGGCGTTGGCAAGACTATCGGTATACTGGTTGTATGCGTTTTGCGCATTAAAAAGTGCCATGTCCACCAGATAATCCAAACAAGGATTCCCCGGATCAACCGTTGGTGATGGTGGAATATTGGTAATGGTTTGAGTAGGCGTACATTCAGCTGTGATCTTGTTGTTGCAACCTTCAATTAGAGAAAGTTTATAAAGCAAGGAGCTGGAATAAGGTATCATTCCTTCCTCAATTGATTTTAAAAATGCAACATAGGCGTCAACACAGTAACAATATCTTGCAGGAGTAAATTGATTAGATGCCAATATACTTGTAATTATTGGCCAACCGCTTCCTGGATTCGCATCTGCCCAAGAGTTGTATTTACCTACTGCATTAAGGTATTTGCGGTAAGCATTATCGCCACAGGGGCTTTTATCCAAGGCAAACGAATTCAGACAAGGAGCAAACTCATCTATCGATTGCGGAAGTGCCAATGTGGTATCGGCAGGCGAATTTAAATAAGGTGCAATGTATTCATGGTACTGATCCTGGCAGGAACACAATCCGGACCGCACAAAGGATTCGAATGTGGGATAAGGATTAATGATGGAATCATCGGCCCAGGCAGCATAATCAGATTCATTGTACTCATCAATATCATCAAGATATTGCATATACAAGATAAAACAAGTTGAATCAGGAACTGTATCGCATGTTGCTAGATAAGGTAATGGTCCGGGACATTGCATGGTGTCCTGCAATGTTGCAATGTAATCAAGTATAAGGGCGAGACCGGTATCCGAACAACACAAGTTATTCCACTCAAAATTATAATAGCCATATAGCGGTGCTATTTCCTGATAATCCAAACATGTAGGATGAAGTGCCTGGTAATTTTCAAAATCGGTATAAGCTGCTAAATAAATCTGGTATAAAGAATCGCAACTATCAGGATAACTCATGGCCATCATCATAAACCCACTGTTGTAATACTCATAGATTCCATCGCCAGGATTTCCACTTTGAGGATAAGATTCAATGTAATCCACATATTCTGCTGTGCGCTCCGCATACTTTTCTGTACGGTAGGTGCTCACATTCATTGTAGAAATATCTGATATTCCTTCTGCTTCTGCACGTTCATTGTATCGTGTAACTGCTGCAAAATAACGCTGATATTCCGCATTCACATTGTATCCTGTTCCATAACCTAAAGCAAACTTCACCGGATTATTCAACCATTCATACGAATCAAGACCATGAATGTAATGGTGAATGTAGCGTTTGTAGGATTCGTTCATTGCCGCGTATCCTCTTAGTGCAAATTCTTCATAAGAAACAGGTGTTACAAATAAAGAATCGGATGAACTCCAACTGTTCCTTGCATTGAGTTCATTAATTTCATGAACATACCCGCTATAATTTGCATAGGTTGGGTCATACACCAAACCAAAAAGAGCAGCAATACTATCGGTATATGGAGTGTTTTCGGTTAGATTAAAGAGCTGGCCAAGGGCGTTATTTATTTCTTCTTCATTCATACTTGAGCCACCTACCATCATCATCATCATTTCCATTTCTTCCTGCTCCTGCGGACAAGGCACGCAGTTTTTAAGCGGGAAACAAGAGGTTCCATAAAGGGTATCTGTATAGGTGGTATTGCTGATACTATAGGTAACAGGAATAAGGAACGAATAGTAATTTCCATCGTCAGATGGATCACCATAAGCCACAAGATCACCAACACCAATAAGGCTATCCATTGGAAGAGAAGGATCATTGTCATCATCATGATACAATTCCACAAGACAATTATCCATTACAATTCTAAGTGTATCAGCAAAAAGCGTATCCCCGGGTGAAGTGTATTCAATGTAATTAGAGGTAGAATGACTGTTTGTATCCGGATAGTACGACAACAAAACATCAGTCATATAAATACTTGAAAACAGATTAATGCTATCAGGGTGTTGATTCAACAAAACATCTTTCATCAACTTGCTTAAATCGGTGCGTGTTTGATATGGCATTTCACGGCAGGCCATTGGCTCGCGGCGTCCACAATCACCCAAAAAGATCTGACTTGAATCGGAAGGCTCCTCCAGAAAAATTTTCCCATTGAATTGCACAATTTCAAGTCCGCTGGTGTCTGTCCCATTCATTACAAAATAGTGCTCATAAGTCCCATTAAGTCCACTTACTCCGCGAATACTATCAAGGTTATAGAAATTAAATGTTGCCGGTAAAACATCTGAAATCTGTATTACTATTTTACGCGATGGACTGGATTGATCATACAGTTGGAAAGAATGTGTACTCAGATCCCAATTCCAGCGGAGATCGCTGTTGGGTGTACCTAATGCGGCTCTTATTCTTGGAGTGATTAATAAAGAATAATCAGTTTCTATATTCAATGAAGAAGCGTCGAGTTCCTGATCGAGAGCAATTACACTAATGAGCCGTTCTAAATCAACAGCAAGATCTGTAGGTCTGCATTCTTGCGGAAACTTACAATCCCCAATATTACGGCAAGTATTTCCTGTTACTGTATAAAACGAAAAAGGCAATAATGAATCGGGATGATTGGGAATTGCGGCCTGCATTGTAAAATAATGCTGGTTGCTAATACTGTGTGTGTATTGAATGCCGGTAAAGAATGATATATCATCCCATGATGCAATTGAAGTGTCTTTTACTAATGCGCCTGTACAGATAGCAGCTCCACCAGAACCATTGGTTAAAGTAATTGAAATAGTATTTCCGGCTGAAGTCGTATTCCAGTATAAATCAAAAGTATTAATACTGGAATTAACCGAATACCCGGAAAAATCAAGAAACCAGGTTGAGAAACCAGGGAACTGCATCATTTGAATATCGGTTGAATCCAATACGTCGGCATGAGCTAGTGCTCCCAGCATTTCCTGCATGTGCACGGCTAAAGGACATTGCCCGGTTTGTAAATAGTGTTGATAATTGACATCATGAACATCAGAGGAACCAACGATGTGTTCCATATCCGAAGGATCCGGAAAACGGGATATCTTATTCAGATAATATTGATAATTATGCACACTGCATGGCTGAGAACCGTCAAACCAAGGACTGTTGGTAAATCCACCTCCAGAAAACATTCCCGATTCAACAGCATTAAAATTCTGATTACCGATGCAATCATTTACTGCTTCACAATCATTCAGCGCAATGTTATCGGCATAGTTCGACTGCATGATTAGCTTTTTACTTAAATAAAAACTTCTGAGATTATTCCACTCTAAATTCCGGATACTATCGTTTAATGCAGCCGGTCCACCGGGATACATATCGCTTCCAAACAAAAGGCATGTACCGGAAGGATTAATTCCGGTCAAGCCTCCGCATCGTGCAGTAAGAGCAGCAATTTCTACCATCGAATAGGAATTGCCACCATAAGTTACATAGGTATCAAAAACCTGTTCCAAAGCCGGACCATATCCTGTATTGTAAACTACAAAAGGATCCCATGCAATGGTAGTTCCTGATTGATTGATAAACCAATCGGTAACACGGTCGTTTGGATCAGGAAACGATGCGTAATTCGATTTTATGAGTCCTGCATTTTTAGCCTGATAAAATGAATTTGTGTTTCGCAATAACACATCAAAACTATGGCTGCTGAAACTATTAGTATCGATCGCTTTTTCACTATAGCTCAAACAAGTCTGGTAATAGCAAATTTCAGGATGCAGATAGACCAAGGATCTTGACCAGGATGTTTTCCATAAATCGATAAAATCTGCAACATCTGATAAATTTTCAGGCCAGGTATATTTTCCTCCCTGGTTATCTGTAAAAACATAAGCCGAAGAAGTATCTGATACAGCAGGAATATAATTGTTCCCATTAGGTACAATGTAAACTTTGCTGCGTTGATTATCTTCATCTACATAATATGGATATACGGTTTCATTTAATTCAATTTTCGGTTTACGCCAATAAGCTTGTCCTGGTGTATTCCAGCTCTCCGGCAATTTATTTGTTTGATTAAAGACAGACAAAGGAAACGATGTTGGTGAAATAGAACCGCTTCCTGTTAGGTACTGTCCGTATTGTCCGTTTGGTGAAACATCTCCCAGCATCATCATCAATTCTGCTTCGCATGGCTCTTCAGTATCAGTACACATTAATCTGCATTCCTCATAACGTCTGTCCCATTCAAATGCGGTTCCGTTTCCGGATGCAACAAATTCATCACGGTCTCCTAATGCTTCAATACACGACTCACAACTGATTTGACATGATGCCGAGTCGATATTTGACAAATATTCTTCCTGAAATTCTGCCAGTGTTTTAAAGCAGGAATTATACGTTGTATCAAGATAAAGATTCAGGTAATGTTCCATAGCAGCTTCATTGATGCGAAGATGCTTGTATACCGTATAATTTCCCGGCTCAAGAGCAAGAGTGAAATTACGGTCGAAATTTAATGCTGTAGGATCTGTACACAAGGTATCAAATACAATTAATGTGTCTTCCATTGTAAAATGACCTATTATAGTGTCGGTGGAATATACCAGCTGCATACATTCATCGTGAATGCTAATGACCAGATCATACACACAATGAAAGCAAATATTGTCTTTCAGGCATGCATCATCTACAGTATCCACTTCGATGCTATAATTGAATTCAAAATTGGAAGAATACGCAACCAATAATTGAGTACTGAATTTAATTCCTGTACTATCTTGAGTAACAACATTTGTATTGCTGACTCCGTTTGAATTTTTGGAGAACAGGTCGATGGTCAATTGCACAGCAGCGCCATTTTCCGAATCGAGCGCAAGCAAATTCTGAGTTGTATCTCCGGCAAGCGAAGTGGCAATAACCCTGCCTTCCTGATCGAGATAAGAAACGGAGGCCTGCCCGTTGGGGTCAATTACCACATTCTTCTTGTAGTGAGCCGCATCGCCTGCTTCGGAGCCAANNTTAGGCTGACCATAATAGTAGAATGTTTCATGACCGCTTCCTAACTGAAATTCAGGTCCCACTCCGCCCTGACGACGAATTCGACCTGTATTATCAGGTGTGTATTCGACCTGAACAAGTGGATACTTTTCTGAATTCGGAACATAAGATTGGTAGCCGTTCTGATTTGGATTATCATTCGAATAATAATTGGACGAACCACTGGTCACCGACATTGGTGCCGCATTTGCCGCGCATGCCGAGTCCGGATCATCCAGATCGAAATCGTTTCTCCCATACAAGTTTAGGGTATCATCTAAATTAAAATTTGGATAATACTTAAGCGAATGATCAACAAAACTATTGTCGCATACCGAGTCCTGCACAGGAACCGGCAATACAGTCACCGCAGGTCTTCCCTGATGATCATAAATTGTTTGCCCGACTATTATATGATTATCCGAGTTAATTCTGGTTACAGTCTGGCGGTTTCTTAATGTTCCATCGAAATAACTGATTACCTCTTTTTTCTTTCCTTCTTCCGCGAATGTAGTTGTGACTTGCCAGTTTTTATTTGCTTCATGTGGAAAGATAACATGCACAACAGAAGTATCCAGATCTGATGCTTTAACCTTTTCAGGTAAGCTCCATACGCCAAAAATATAATTATCGGGTGATGAGTGATCCCTCCCCACAGGACGAACTCTGAATGCGAGATAGCCATGCTCAAATAACAATGGAATAGTATAGTTTTCCGCTTTAGTACTTACCCGTGTTGCATTGTTTCTGAAATCTAATGTTAATGCAGATGCCGGTTTAAATGTTAAGCTGTCATTGTAATCATTAACAAAGGACCACTCAAGATGATATTCTTCTGCTCCAGTTACTGCGGGCCAGGAAACGGTGATATGATCATCAGCTCCATCACAATCGACCTCAGATGTAGTTAATGCATTGAGTACAATTGGGGTAGTTGCTGCTGATGAAAAATTATAAAAACGATCAATATTGGTATATCCTTCTACAAATAATAAACCGGGAAGACTATCTTTTGGAACGCCATTTACATAAATACTGTCGATCTCTGCAACGAAACGATAGGCATTGGAAAATAAAAAGGAAGATTTATCCTGGTAAGCACCTCCAAAAGGATCGTACTTAATAGTGAGGTATTTGCTGCTTGTACCTACCAGTGAGTTTGCAGAATTGTACTGCGAAAGAGAAAACTTCACTTTTACCTCCATCGCAGTGGCAAAAAATTCACTGTAATGATGATCAACACCGAGAGTCAGAATATTACTGACTTTATAATCAGTAAATGATCCTGTTTTAGGATTTACTTCAATTTCAAGTTGATCGGTTACCAAAATATTGGAAACAGCAGGAACGCTAAAAATTCGGTTACTGAATTCAAGGTGACCTGCATTTACATTAGTAAATAATACAACAAATGCAATTAGTAGTCCGGAGTAGCTTATTTTTTTCATCATTACGGATGGAATATGTTAATCCTGTTATTGTGCGGTTGAATATCTTGTATCAATTAATTTATAGGAGAAGTATTCCTGCGTGGGAATTATCTGTCCTTTTTTATCAATGGTGATGTATTTCTCTGTAGAAAAATCATTTTTCTCAAAACGGGGATTTTCTATAAACTGAGAATATTTGATTTTTAGCATCGGCCGAACACTCTTGTTCAGTTGTTCAGAGAAATACTCACTGCGATAGAGTATCGTAATTTCATCAATTAAATTGGTTGCATTTACAATCATTTCAATACCAAATACAGGCCCGGAAATGCATTCTATCCTGTACACTGTTTTATCCTGGATCTTTTTCTGCAAACAGCCTTTGATGTTTTTCCTTGTTACTTTCCAATTATTGGATACCACTTCGTTTTTTGTAATGTCTTCCGGCTCACTAATCACCAGAATTTTCTGTGATGTATCAACAGAAACCCGTATTCGTTCGTTTTGAACTGATCTTACTCCACTCAAATAACTATGAAATTTAATTCCTTCCTTTTTGATAAAGCCCTCTGACTGGTCGGCCAACGGAGAATTTTCATTTTGTCCCTGAAAGGACGAATGTTGAATCAGAACTGAATAAGCCTTCAGTCTTTCATAGTTTTCGCTGATTTTTTTGCAATGTTCTTCATATTGTTCCAACGTTGCTGCATTCCAGGAAGCGAATACGGGTGAAACACTGAATATCATCAGAGATAAAACCAGACTTGAAAAAAATGTAGTTCTCATCAGTTTTTAATTAGGCTTGATTTCGATTCCTGAATGGTCATAATCCCTCGCTCAGTCTCTTTTTTAATTCTCAACAATTTTCCTTCTTCATCGTATTCATAAAATGTTGCGTAATTACGTTCATCCAATTCTGCTACTAAACGTAAATTGACAGGGTCATAAACGTAGGTTTTCATACTGCCTTCGAATGGATGAATACGTAAATCATCGAAATAGCAATCACCTGTAGAACAGCTTAGCTTCAACTGAAAATTTGTTGCGGAAATAGGCACAGTAAATTCTGTTTCTATTCGTTGCCAACCATCGATAATTTGTCCTGTAGGATAAACACTTGTTAACATCAGACTTAAAGAAGGAAATCCAACCTGAACGGAGGGACGGTCATACGATGTCTTTGTTGGCGCAGCACCTGATTCCTTGGTCCACAAACTCAGCACATATTTTTTTCCCGGTTCCAGCTGAAATGAGCCAATACAATTCTCGCAGGGAATTTCCGGGCAGGTAAGGTATTCGTTCTTTGAAATAAAACTAATGGACGATTTGCACGACTTTGCTTTTACTCGCACATAATAATATCCTACAGGTAAAGAACCACCCAAATCCATTGTGATCTGGTGCAGTATTTTTGTTGATGAAACCGTAAAATCAATAGTTGTTGTAGAATCCAGCGCATTACATGGTTGAGTCAAAGCTCCTGCAAAGGGGCCCATGATGGTATAGCCGTAGATTGAATCATTGCTAGCAATTGACATTTCAGCTACAGTGCTTCCTGCATTAAAATAAAACCATAATTCTGTTGTATCTGTACAATTATTCACCGAATAATTGTAAGTAAATTCCTTTGCGCAGAAAAACTGAGCTTCTGCACAAGCCTGAGGAGGAAGACTTGCAAAAGCCTTGGTTCCGGTGGCTACAAAAAGTAGGATATAGAATGCTTTCATCTTCAAAATTTATTGTGAAATAATCTTGCTGGTTAAACAACCCGGTTCGCGGATAATCACTTTTATCGTCCATCCGGTGCCATAGACTCTGAATTGACCGGAAACAATATTTATAACCGGATCACCCTGAATAACCTCGTAATCAAATTCGGCCCCTGATCCTTGTCCGGAAACAGTTACAATTATGTACCCTTCTCCTGTTGTTGTACCAATTTCGGTTGTACAATCCTGGATTAAACATGCTTCAAATGCTTTGGTCAGCACCAAGTCGGTACCTGAACTTACTTTTACACTGTACCTCCCCGAATGCGATGCAGCAGTAGACAACACCGGATTATCGAATTTAAAATGAGCATCTGCACATGGACTGAAACCGTAATCTTCAAAACCATCAAATCCAATTTCTGCATATTTAGCATTTGCAGCTACAGCAATGGGCTGTGTTTGCCGATAACCCAACTGCGAAGCAGAATAACGACCCAGGGCATCTTTATTTTCTATTTCTGACCCAAAAGGATTGAATTCTGTTACCTCGCTAACATAGGTCCAATTAAAATTATCCATTCGCCATCCATTGGGAGTGAATTTGTAAAATGGCGTATAGCTTGTAAAAATTCCATCTCTGCGGATGTTGGTATTATTGTTATAAGTGGATTGTGTCCTGCCGGCGAGGTGTGTCCATGAACGGAGCGGCTTCCAGTTTCCTTTTCTTCCAAGAATATAAGGATTGGTTGAATACGCAAACTGATCATCATTTCCGTCGAAGCAATCGCAGTATGTTCTCCAGACCTCTCCAAATTCAATGGCAGAGGAAGACAGTACTTTAGAAAAACTATTTGTTTTTATACCTGTTCTTGGATCGGATAAGGAAACCACAGCCGCAATAGGAGTAGATGCCTGATTTCTCCGACCGGAACGCAGCACGCTTAAACCGCTAAATGTACCAATTGCCGGAACTCCTGTTTTTCTGACAACAGTTATGGAATTTGCGCTTACTGTGGTAACCCAACCAATACCGTAACCCAAGATCATTAGCTCATCACCCTCTACAAAATAATTCGAGGCATTGGCAATGGTTGCTGTACCGGAAGTGTTAAATGTAACGGGGCTTGAGATGGTGTATCCAATATTCTTATAAGCCGGGCCCATATCATCATAATACCAATGTCCTGGAACTGTGAGAGAATAAACCAAATCGTTGAAATTGGTTTTTGTGGAGGTGAGTAAAATCTCTCCGGTTTCTCTGTCATAAAGTAAATTCTGCGTTGAAACTACTGATCCAAGATCTGTGGCAATAGTTTCCTTTAAAATACCGGAACGCTGAATTACTTTAGTTGTAGTTGCGCTTCTGAACTGGGTTTTTTCTTGTTGAACATTCGCGTGAATAGTAGGAATTACAACTGGAACTGGAATTGGTAAAACAAATGCATCAATATTCGGGTTAATTGCACCGCTATAAGCCTCTGTTTTCGACTCGCGTAAATCCGCAACCAAGTCCATAAACACTCCCAACTGACCGTCTCCAATGTTTCCTTTATTATCAATTGCAGATACATTGCTTCTTAAACGAAACGTATGCGGATACACTTCTGTAGTCGTGGTTTCATCGTTCCCGAAAGAATGTGATTCTATGTCATAAATATATTTAACTGATGTAATTGCATCAGGAGCACCTTCCTGGTAAACATGTTGTGATTTAGGTTTGCCATGCATATCATTCAACTCAATGGTGAACCCTTGTGAAGCCGTCAGGTAATCCATCGATCTTATATTAAGGAGTGATGAAATACTCCAAGGCATTGTTTTTTCTTGCAAAGGTTCAACATCAGTATTTCGCGTAATTACCGGAAACTCTCGCGCAGTGTAAAACTCGTGTACAATTTTGCCTGTTGCATGCCGGGTTACTCCCAATCTTTCCAGATTTTTAACTTCAACTCTTGCATATCCAACTGAGGGCCCTGGGAAAAAAGATTCTCCATAAGGTTTTTCTGAGTAGAATTGATCGTCGGGCATCAGCTTTACTTTTTCGCTGTAGCTATCAGGCTGCTTCCACGGATTTTCATCACCGCCCAATTGAGGTTCATAGGCCGCAACACCGGAAGATGTTCCATCTGCATTTTTATATTGATATTCTTGGCCATATGCAAATGATGTTTCCTGAAAATCGGTCATAGTATTCCAATTATCAGACATTAAAATTTTCTTAACCCTTGAACCTCCTCCATATTTTCTTTTGGTGGGATTATTTAACCTGATCCAGGATTTATGGGTAACAATTTTTTTACCAATCCCCTTATTCCATAAGGAGTTATTTGGCGTAGAAAATACCTGACCAATATTTGTAACTGAAAGAATAATTGCCGAAAGTATATCTGCTCCTAAACCTTGCGAATCATCAATCTGCGGTCTGTCCCAAACATATTCACCCAGATGTCTTCGCCCAAATTGTATGGCAGCAACCGAAATCGGATTATAAATTGTTCAACCGTTATCCCGAAGCTTTGCTGGATAGAGTTTTACATATCCAACAAGATCTCCATTCAACATCGTTGTTCCATATTCCTCGGGTTTTGCATATCCTGACACATAATCCAGCTTGGAATTATCGGAGGGATGCATATTGGACAAGCACCGGAAATATAAATCATCAATACCTTTAAAATACTCACTGATATTTCCATCAAATTCAGGATGCAATTCAAAGTAAAGCACCCTGTTTTTTATTGCGTCGTCACTAACTGAAACCAATTCATTTACGCCTTCAGTATTGGTTTCACCTTCTGTTCCTAGAATTCTGAACATTTGCATCGCCCGTTTATGCTGAACCCAACCATAGTCATCGCTTTCGTATTCAACCTGGATAATTCCTCCGGAGGGTAATTTGATTTGCGATAATGACCATGCTTGTGAAAAAAGATCAGCAGTATCCTTTATCATCGTGGTATAGGGGTATTCTGCATTGTTTAAATCACTGCTTAATGGGTGGCAGCCTGAATTTGTGTTTCGCTTATAATTTCCCCAACGATCATAGCCGGTGATATCATAGTCCGGATTTACAGAGGAATAAACAAAACGGTATGGGCTCATTTTTCCCTTGTTCGAATTCTGATAAGTAAACCATACTTTTTTAAGGGTAAGCTTTCCTTGTCCGGGGACTAACTGATTGGGAATATTTTTACATAAGGAATAGTCATATTCAAAATGAACCTCCTTTACCGGCAAAGCCTGTGCTCCGTGTTCGTTTCGATCTTTAACAACATACAAACTGATTTTTTTCAGAAGGCGTTGAGCTTTGGTGGTGTCTGTATTTTTACCTCCATCTTTTCCTGTTACTCCCAAACCATCTTGCCTGGCTTGTGTATGGAAAATGGCCACATGTGTTTTTCCGACAATAGAATCAAGGTACCACAATTCTTTTTCACCATACAGGTAACTTGCTTTATCATCACTTGCATTGGTTTTTAAACCTTCATTAAAATTTGCTGTGTTTAATTCATAAGGCACTCTCCATTTGTAATTATCAATTTTAGAATAATGGAAAGTTGTGTAATATCCCAAATCACCATCGCTTGGTCCTTTGATATTATCTGAGTCTACATAATCAGGACTTAACACAGACGTCAATAAATACGAATGTGCATAGCCCGGAGTGGTGGTTCTTGAGAAGTAATTATCATTCCCTAAATCATTTTGTTCTGATGCTGCATTAGGATTTGAAGAGTAATTTAGAAGTCCGGTATTACAATTTCCTGCAATTCCGGAGTTACTAGAATACATTCTATCGCCAACTGAGAATGATACGTCCTGTTGAAGATTGTTATAGGCTGCAATGCCATAAACATACCTTGCTCCCTCTGTGGAATAGGTCATTACCTGCGAAACATGATGAGCCTGCACATCACTCGAGTTGGGATGTGGATCCTGGATTCCAAATCCTGCCTCGTGCATTGCGCGGGTTAAAATATGGAAAACCTGGTTTCGTCTTGCTCTTACTTTCCGATGGTTTTGTGCCGGCAAATACCTTGATTGGCCATTGCCATTTGTTAATTGATTTGAAAGCTCTATTTGAAACTTTGAACGCTTTTTAAGTACAAATCGCATCGGCTCCGCCCCACCAAAAGAATTGTAAAAAGAAGTATCTGATTCAATTCCCCTTTCACCCGCATCAATAAAATAAACATTCTCATAATCTTTTACTCCACTTGGTGAGTTAGAAGAACGCATGAGTAATTTTGAAGACGCATTATCATCAGAGGTCCACATTCCGGAATTTGATGCAGCATAGTTTACAGCAATATTTACACCATTATGGGCAGCATTCCCAACACCAAATTCCAAGCCAAGTGCGCCTCCTGCAGAAATAGTTCGACCAGCATTATCGCGTACATAACTCACTTCACCACGCATAGGGCGAAAACTCCCACCCGAACCATGGGCAGAAGCAGAATAAATATCATAAGTGAAATTGGTAAGAGGAAGTGCTTTTGCATTTGGGGTAAACCCACCATCTCGTTCACGGTTAAAGTCCATAACAGATTCCGGGTTCCCATGAGATCCTTCGGCATACAGGTATCCGAATGCTGGTGATTCGGTGATGTTAGTTTTAAGTTTTTGACCCGAGAAGTAGCCATTTACATACCAATTTCCATGTACTCCAAATAACTCAGCTCCTACTGTAAATCGTGCAGAAATGGATAAGTTTTTCATGGATGTTTGTACTTCAGGCGTATGTGATGAATAACCAAAATTAAATGTCCCGGAGGGACCACCTTTCCAATCACGATTTTTGGATTTACTATTGGCATCCTTTTTTTCAATATTCTTAGAATAAGATGCACTAATTGTAACATCTTTCAATCCCTCCCTCGAATTGAATGATAGTCCAACATTAGATTTTTTTCTGATAACATACTTATCTTTTTCCTCTTTCGCAGAGGATAATCCAATTGAAGGTTCGAGCGAAACGCCATTGTCACTGGAAGAAGTTAAGCCCAAAGATCCATTGAGTTTGTTTTTTATTTTTCCAGCTGCGGATAATGCTGCAGAAATTGAAATTTCGATTCCAATTCCCGAATAATTATTGAATCTTGTTCCTAAAGAAAAATTTAAATTCAATTGTGAAATAGTATCAACCTTAGGGGGTGATCCTTTACTTTCTTTGCCAAAGAGTTCCAAACCTATCCCTCCAGTTACACCGAAAGTATTATTAGGTTTCATGTACAACTCATTTTTAATCAAATCTCCCTTAAAATCATCCGGAATTCCTCTCATAGAACGCGTTAATGAACCTGCATTTAAATTCCAACCGAGACCGACCCAGCTTGCTTCAGCATCCATCGAAACGCCGGATTGATAAACCAGGTTAATTGGATAACCATCAATATCCAACAAAGGAATGTTGTATGAAAAATCGCCGGTAAACGGATCAACCATATCATTTACAGAAATGGCCTGAAAACCCTCAACTTCAGGTTGACTTGGACCACCGGTAAGGGCATAGGCAGCAGTTGGAAAAACAATTTCAGCAGCCAGTAAGAAAATACATACGAAACTGTAAAATCTTTTTCGTCTTCTGAATGTTGATAGTAACTTATTCATAGAAAAATTATTGGCTCGTTAATCAATGTGTTCTTTGCAAATTCAAATTCAATGGTATGCCCTGAAAAAACCGGATCATTAACCGAAACGGTAAAATCTTTCACTTTCAATTTATTTTCAAATGCAATCAAAAATTTAATGCCAGGTCGGGCCCCTATTGTTTGTTCCATCTGACATATGACCGCTGGAAGATTCTCTAATTCCGAATTAATAAAAATACCATCCCCAAAGTGGAAATTGAGATAACTCACGTTTTTTTCGTATTCCGATTTATCTGCACTGGCAACAGCAATAATGTCATTCCCTCCCTTTGAAGAAAGAATCTCCAATTCGAAATAGATTAAGGAACTGTATTGAACTAATATTGAATCCCATTCTGCCTGATCGACAGATTCACCATCAAGTTCCAGTGCAGCAAAATAAGCTCCGGGTCTGTGCGATAGCTTGTATTGAAAATTTTTAGTTGAAATAATAGATTGAAATTGATTTCCATTATCAGAGTGGTACCATGAAACAATATCTGAAACATGAACAGAATCAGATCCCATTTCTGTGTTGTTTTCAACAACTGCCGTAGGCTGAGTTGAAGATTGATTTTCTTCACTGCATCCTGCAAGGAAAACGCATCCAATAAGAAAAAATAATTTAGTTGACATTGAAACGGAGATAATAACTTTTGTTTTTGGAATCCTTAACCTCAAGTGTGTATTTGCCTTTTTTGAGGTTGTTTTTCTTTACGTTTAAGGCACAACGGTTAAAACCGACATCCACTGTAGTTTTTTCAATAGGCTCATTATTGACATCCAGCCCATCAACAACAACAGGGATTTTTATACCATCATCACCGCGAACGAAAAATTGAGTTTTTGATGAAAAATAACCCTCATCAAATCTGAAGTATAGAATATCAGCACGCGGAATGTGCCAACTGTTTTCAAGATGGGATTTAACAGACGCGAAAATAATTCCGGGAAGCTGCCCCGGTTTTTTTATGGTAAAACTCCATGCTTCCGATTTCTGAACAATGCTGCCATTTGATATTTTTTGTATTTGCCAACTATAGGTTTCTCCTTCTTGTAAAGCCTTTAACTCCAGGGGATATTGAAGTTCATGCGTATTCACATAATTTTTTTGGTATTGGGGAAGATTTACAGTTACAGCAGATTCTGCAGTTTGATCTGAATTGTTCTTTACAAGTATTAAACGGAAATATTCCCCCTGAATCAGGACATTAAACGGTTCTGAATGCGCCCAGATTAGCATTGGATGGGTTTCTTCAATTGTATCCTTATCGTAGGGATAAACTAAATGCAGATAAGAGTTCAAATCTGAGTTAAACTCGTCGCAATAGTCATCTGTAAACTCAGAAGTTAAGCTTCTAATTGTGATGCATAAACGGAAGCTACCAGAAGGTAAAGTATGGTTGGATCGGATAAACTGCGCCTGACCGGAAACACCATAACTGAAAGATGAAATTGTAATTGGAAGCAAATGTCCCGGATTCATCCCCGACTTTACAACAAAGGGAGCGGTTACTACTTGTAAAATGGGTTCATTAGCTGAATTGAAAAGGCGGGATTCAAGTACTACTGTTTCCTGTTGCCCCATATTTGTAATGTTTGCCTGACATACAGAAATTGGGGTAATATTAAATGGATTCCAGCCAGCCCCGGAAATAGAAAGTTGTGCTTGCGAAATCTGCATGCCTAAAATGAAAAGCAGAGTGCTAAGAATGAGTGAAACTTTTTGGTTCATATTACCAGTGGATTGAAATTTTTGAATAGCAATAAAATGGAAACCCTGAAATAACTTGGGGAGAATAATAGTTGTAGAAATCTCCTTTCATTACTGATTCTCCAGAAAACTCGGCGGAAATCAATTTGTTAAAAGTGTAGTTAACCCGAAATAAGCCACCTATTTGGAAATCGAATAATTCGCTTTGAGAAATTTTAACTCCGCCATTTACCCTCATTTTTTTTCCGGTCTTAATACTTAATTCATCAGTTGCTAAAAAATAGTTTCCCAGAGATAGTGTATCAAGTACGGGTGAAAAATAGGCAGATGCCATCATTCTGTTTTCAAATTTCTTTGTCACAAAACCCGCATTAGCCATTAATCCTGAATATTTAAAATTTCCGGTAGCAGTTGCAACATTATAATAATTGGATGTAATGATTATACTGGTCTTTAGCTTGTTAGTGGTTGAAATGAATGAATACACACCATTAAGGATTATATTTCGATTGTTCAATTGACTTCCATCAGGGAAATAATTCATTGTGTGAATCAGGGGTTGAATATTAACTCTGATAGTAGATTTTTTTCCTGTCCTTCCTTTTAAAGTAAATCCGCACGAAGTAATTATGTTCTGATAATTCAGCAGTTCTGACAAATTATCCTGATCTCTTCTATACATTAAACCGGCAGACCAATTTTTTGCAAATCGCTTTTCAATTTTGTATTCCATTCTGAAATGATCAGAAAGAATGAAACCGACACCAAAACTTTTAAAGAAGGGTTGAATTATTCTAATGTGCCCCATGAAATCAGCACCTATTTTTTGCATTGGTAATTTTGATCTTAAAGAACCTGCGTTTGATCTTCCTGTATTAAAAAAAGCCTGGGTTGAATTGGTCTCATTATTTGCATTTTCGTCCGATACAGGTATTACCTGGGACCTGCCATATAACGCTTCTAAGGTTATTCCTCTTTTAGAAATCAATGCAGCATCGAAATCCAGAACATGGTTTTTTTCGATATCACCACTTTCCGGACCTAGGTAACTTTGCATACCCATTCCGTATAAATAGCCAACGTGTAAATGTGTTTTTTGCTTAGCTCCCCATCCAAATCGTACGGCAGAAATTCTCCTACCATTGGATAGGTTAGGGAAGTCAAAGAAGTTGTAAAGATTACGCGTGAAATTAATATTCTGATTTACCAGGTTCGGGGTTGCCAACAGGTTATTTATGGTGTTTCCGTGTGATATGCTAAAGAACAAAGATCCTTTTGTCCATTCCATATTAATCCCTTTCATTGCAATTCCACTAAATGCGATGGTATTGTAAGATGGGTAACACATTCCTATTTCAAATTTTTGAATACCACTGGTAAATTGTTGCATTTTTGTCATCCCTGGTACAGAATAATTATCCAAGGATATTAAATATTCCAATTCGGAAATCTGTTGCTTGATAGCATTCCGTGAATCTTCAATTTCTTTTAATTGGTGATTTATTCCATCAAGACGTGCAGTATATAATGTTTTGAAGTATTCCCTTGCTGACGTTGGATTGAATCCCCCAAAATCGATGGTATCGGTTCCAATCTCTCCGGGAATTGAGATTAATGTCCCATTGGGGATGATGCCATCAACAAATAAACTATCAGAAAGATTAAATGATTCTTTTTGGTGTTGCAAAAACAATTGCTTCTTTAAAAGGTTTTGCTTTTGAAGTAATAACAGCTTTTCATCTTCTTTTAACTTATGCAATGAAAGATCAATCTTTCTGTTTCTGAGATCCTTGTATCTTTGCGCGTCAAATGAAACCCTGAAATAATTATTAAGCCCTGAAACATTCTTCAAACTGTTATAGTAAAAGCTGGCTGAAAGGGGTATACCATAAACATCTATCCCTACATTGCCCTCGGTCCTAAACAACCCTATAGGAGATCGGCTATTGATAACATATGGAACCGCACCATAATCAAAGCTGAATGACACATACCCCCTTGTGGTAGTTTGAAATTGGGTAAGAGCAGAGTAAAACTTATTATTAGCTGAATGCTTAATTACGGAATCTGTTTTTGTTATGTTGGCAGAAGTTACCATTTGCGCTATGATCAGATATACAATCACTATTATTCAGCAGAGCTTATATTATGTACCGGCTTCAAGTTTTAAACATTCAAATATTGATATTTTTATTCAACAACCAAATATGGCATTTAAAATATATCATATAATTTATTTTGAATCTCATTTTGTACAGATTATTAAGTAATTAAGAATTTATAAAAGTCACAGTCTTTTTAAATTAAACCTATTCGTTAATTATCGATGCTCTTCACAGGTTTTTTGTTAAAAATCCTCCAGATAAGTGTTTATACATTAATACATATGTCTTTATATCAGTAAATTATAGGCAAATTTACTACACCTTTAATTTTCTAGAATTTTAATAAATAGCTGTTTTTTGCATAAAATCATGTTCATTCAAAAGAATTTATTCGTATTCGAGTCATATTTGAGGGCTATTTATTTCCTATCAATAGCAAAAACAATATAAAAGGTTCATGTTCCATTTTGAAGCGCTCTTTTCCGAATTGCAAGTAACCTATGTTTTTTTAATAGTTAAACCTTCTTATTTATGGCCAAAAAAATTGTTACCAATGAATCATTCTTTGAATTGTTTGATGAGTTCATTAAAAAATCAGCTAATGGAAAGAGGCTCAAATCCAATGGAGCAAAATTCAAGGACACTACATTTAGTAACTACACTAATACTTTAAGGCTTTTGAAAGATTTTTGCGTTGAAAAAAAATTTACCATTCAGCTATTTATTGTAACCCGATTAACTAAGCGCGAATTATCTGCTGCATCGAATTACTGGAAGGATTTTTACAAGAAGTTTACTTCGTATTTATATGATGATTTGAATTATATCGATAATTACGTTGGCACGGTACTAAAGGACATAAAAGTATTTATGAGTTTCCTGGTCAAGGAAAAGAACCTTGCCATTGGAGATTTTCATCGAAGATTTTACGTCTCTAAAGAAAATAGTCAATTTGTCGTTCTGAGTCCGGAGCAATTGGGGTACTTGATTCATAATGCATCATTTGAAGAAAGCCTAACTGATAAGTTAAAAGAGGCAAAGGATATTTTTGTTTTTGGGTGTACAGTCGGACTTCGCTTTTCAGATTTAATGAGTCTTACTCCGTCTAATATTGTAATAGAAGGAAATCATCGTTTTTTGGAGCTCCGGACAATGAAAACAGATACACCTGTTCGCATCTTACTACCTGAATATGCATGCCACATCGTTTTCAAATATTTTTCGCTTAAGAATAAACTCCTCTTGCCAAAGCGTTCGAAATCAAGATTAAATTTAGAACTAAAGAAAATTTGCTTTCTGGCAGGGTTCAATCAAACACTAATAAAAACGAGAAGGCGGAGAGGTATACCTTTTGTTATTTACAAGGACAAAAAGAAAAAACTTCATTATACGTTTTCAGACCATGTTACATCTCATACAATGAGGAGAACTGGAATAACAACCTTATTAAGGTTAGGAGTTCCAGAGCAAATTGTTCGACAATTTAGTGGTCACTCACCTGGAAGTAAGGAGTTTTATCGCTATATTTCCATTGCACAAAGTTACATGAACATCGAACTTCAGAAAGCGTACGATACTATTGATTCCATAGGAAAAACACAGAAAAAAGCAGTATATTTCAATCCAATTGACTAGAGTTTCGACATATAAAGCATTGATTTACAGCACTAATTACACACCCTTCGGGGTGGTGTTGCAGGAGAGGGAGTTTAGTTCATCGGCGTACAGATTTGGGTTTAATGGAAAAGAGAATTTAAATCTAATTTCGGGAACAAGTAATATTCAAGACTACGGGCTACGATTAAATAACACCCGATTAGGTAGATTTTTTTCTGTTGATCCAATACATGATAAATATCCAGAGTTATCGGTTTATCAGTTTTCAAGCAATACACCGATATGGGCAATAGATTTAGATGGAGCAGAAGCATGGAAAACATCACGGCAGTGGTATTATTCAGATTTTGTCCAATATTCTCAAACTGTTCAGACAAAAATAGAAGAATACAAATCGAAGGGAATTAAATTTGACTGCGCGGACCTTGCATTCGAACTATTAATAGAATATGCGGCTAAAAATGGGTTACCGCTTACTTTAAAAACAGAAGCCTCAACAATTTCAAATGAGGATAAAAATTTTGTACCAAATCCAAATAATCCAGATAATTCCTTTGAAATTAAAGAAGGTGATGTAGCGCAATTTAAAAAACTAGTAAAAAATTACGCTGGAGCTAATGCATTAGAGAAAAATTCCTACAAGGTAGACCGAAAAAATGCAGTTGCAGGAGATATGTATATATTAGGTCAAAAAGGTAATTTTTGGCATGTGGTAATAATTTTGGATCCTAATGATCCTAAATCCAAGCAGGCTATTGTGCAAGGAAATATACCGGAAGAAGAGCCAAAATATATGCAGGATTGGGTTTACATGTCATATAAAAATGATAAAACAATGACAGCTGCTGGTGCCCCTGGAGAATTTGTAAGCAGATTCTTGATTTTCCAAGATATTATAGCAAATGCTCAAAAGCAAGGTGAAAACATGATAAATGAGGCCGCAGGAGTTCCTTCACAATCAACACCTGGACCAGGACCAACTCCAACTAAGGCAATGGGTGGAAACTAATCTAAATTTTGTTATTATGAAAATTTTGGCTTTTTTACTTTTTAATACAGGAATAAATTTCACCTATGCAACAATTAATATTTCAGTTTACAATAACAATCTTTTCACTAAGCCATACACTTTCGAAGTTTTTGATACCTTATTGATTTATTCTGAGTTTAATAAAAATTTCGTATATTTTTACTCCTTGGAAAGGGAATTAGTGTTTGATTCTATTAAAGTAAATGATTCAAACAATATATTATTTTTCTCATCATCACCTACAGATATCATTTTAAACACCTATTCGTTGAATTTTAGCAATAGTACTTTTTTAAATGAATATTTACTAGAAAATGAATTCTTTAACTTGAAAAATGAGAAAAAATTGTCAAATATTAGTCGATTTTCACATTTTGATTATCAGTACAATAGGATGTTTTTTAACACATATAACTCTACAGTATTTCTTTTTGACTATAATTTTAAAAAATATAAAGAAATTAATCGATTTGTATTTAATTTAAGCCAACCAGAAGAATTAATATTTTGGAGGGAGACAAACGACAGTCTAATAATTTCTGATACTAACTCTTACATTCAGAAATCTGTAAAACTTGATTTATTTGAGAAATGTTTAAATAAATTCATTTTAAAAATAAATAACTCATTCTATCTAATCTGCAATAATGATGATGGGATTCGAATTTTTTCTATAAATAAGTTTTCTTTATATGAGATTTTCTTCATTCCTCAACTAAAAATTTTAAACTTAAAGGTAAATTACACGTTGAAATCATTATGTTTTATACTAAACAAGTATATAATTTCACTTAAATTTTCTTGAAGTTTTTTAATAAAATAACTCGAACAGATTTAAAGAGATTTGATCAAATTAGAATGTAACCTATCTAAATAAATAAAGTGAAAATGTCACATTCATTGAAAGTAATCTAGTAGTGAAAAATTCGGGTTTTCTTTTTTAGCAGCTGCGAATACGGCTTTGACTTGCGGATCACGAAAAGCAAATAAAAGCATGGCCTTTTCTGTCAGAATTTCAACTAATCCTTCAGCACTAAGTGTTTTAATATCCATGATATGCAATCGAGTATAAAATCAAATTCGAAATGATGAGAACAATATTGATATTATTTCTTTTGTACCTAACCCTAAAAATCCG
>DEHO01000042.1 GCA_002351955.1 Flavobacteriales bacterium UBA2798 | reverse complement strand
GAAAATGTTCCTGCAGCAATACAAGGTGAACTTGCGGAAACAGAATAGGTAATTGAGTAGGTCCCTGCTGTTGATGCTGCCAGATCAATCAATCCTGTGCTTGCATTGATGCTAATTCCTGCACTTGAACTGAATGTTCCCCCACTTGTAAATCCTACCGCTAAAACCGGAAGTGGATTTGTTGCGCTGGTACAATAGGAAGGATCAAACGAAAAGCTCACAACAGGAGTGGTAGGAGCGTCAATAGTAACGGTGAACTGATCGCTTACTGAAGGACATGATCCACTTGCTGCAATGGTATAGGTAATAGTATAGGTTCCCGGTGTAGATGTAGAGGGATTAATTACACCAGTACTTGTATTTAGTGTTACACCTGCCGTTGAAGAAAATACTCCACCGGGTGTTCCGCTGTTGCTCGGTATAAAACTTGTTGCAAGTCCGCAAATAGTTGCAGATGGATAAACTAGTGTGGCAGTGGGTGCAGCATTAATAGTAACATTGGTTGTCGTTGAGCAAACTCCCTGTGTGTAGGTAACCGTGTATGTTCCGGGCGTGGATGTTGTTGGTGCGATTTCTCCCGTTGTTGAATTGATCGTTAATCCCATTGTTGTGGTATAGGTTCCTCCGGGAGTTCCGGTAAGTGAAACAGGTATCGGTGTTCCGTTGGTGCAAAATGGTCCGCCGGAATACGAAATGTTTAAAGGAGAAATTGGATTAACCACCAGAGAAGCACTTCCAATACAACCTTCATTATCCGTTACAGTAACAACAATCTGATCCGGAGCAAACGGATTGTAGCTTAAAGTGGAATTCGTTCCCAAAACAGGCGGGATTCCGTTGCTGGTCCATTCGTATCCGGAAATTCCTCCGTTCGAACTATTGATTGTTGCAGTAAGATCGTTGGTGCATGCTGTTGGAATATTGCTTATCGATACACTTGGTACAGCGAGAATATCAATAAAAATACTGTCGCGCGATGTGCAGCCTCCTCCTGATACATTGACGTAATACCAACCTTCATTGCTTTGTCCCAGTGTGGCGTTTCCGGGATTGGTAAGTGTTGCTGATGATGAATTTGCTCCACCGCCTTGCCAGCTTGGACCGGTCCATGAATAGGAGGTTCCTCCGCTTGCAGTAAGAACTACATTTACATTTTCACATACGGTATTGTCTCCTGTGATATTTACTACCGGTGCCGGTAAAACCGTAAGTGTAAATTCGCTGTAGAAAGGAGAAACACAGGATGAAGCAACAGCTGCAGTATATCGGATGGTATATGTACCGGCAGCGGAGGTGCTCAATTGAATGACTCCTGTTGTAGGATTTATGGACAATCCTGCCGGACTCGATGTAAATGTTCCGGTTACCGGATAAGTTGAAACAAATGATGGTGCAGGAATAGCAGGATCGCTTTGGCAATAGGAATTGGTGGGATACGAAAATTGTGTTGGAATATAGGTGAGCTGACTGGGTAATCCAAAACGGATATCGTACAAACCTGTGGCAAGGGGATCGGTGTCGTAATACAATTCAGTCCAGTTACATCCTGCACCTGCAACATTTGGAGATTGAATGCATCCTACAAATGTTGTGCGTGTTTGGATGAAGTAAATTTTTCCATCTGGACCAATCTGGATTTGTCCGAAGTTTCCTCCAACCGATGTTGTTCCCAGTACAGTTCGTGATGCTAAAATGCTTGCTGCAACGCCCGAACTGATATCGTATTGATGAACTTCGTCAATATCATGATTACTGATGTAGACCAACTGATTGTTTGGAGAAAATTCAATACCGTATAAACCGTCTTGTTCGGCAGGAGTATACAGAGCACGACGGTTGGAAAATGTTCCTGTGGAATTATCAAAGTCGATGAGATCCAGCAAGCCCGGATTTATCATATTGGTGATAACGGCTTTCGTTCCGTCGTGCGAAAATTTTAAACACCCGGCTCCGGATGCTCCCAGTGTTGAACCGATAACAGGACCCAATGCACTTACCACCGGTGCACCAACGCCTCCTGCTGTGAGAAGCACTGCTCTGTATTGATTGGAGTTTAGATCATGTGTGACAATCCATACATCAGTTCCATTGCAATGATAGGTTGCTGCAATTTTTTCGCAGGATGGTGTATGGATCAGAACGTTCTTTGTTACCACATCACCTAATCCGGTATTCAGACTCATGTCAACTATCGAATAGCGAAATCCACCAGCGCCACCGTCTTCGTCTACGGTAAAAATGTAATACATGGTTGAGGAACCGGGTTGCGGAACAATAATAGCTGCCTGACTGGATGAACCTGAAATTCCTCCAAGCAATCCGAATCCGTTTGGCATTTGAATGTTATTCTGATTCCAGACAAATTTTCCGTCGGTGTAAAAAAGAAGATTTCCTGCGGCATCAGAAATACTGGCACACCCTTCTTCCGTTCCAAGCGCAGATCCCGTAAGGAAAATAGGGCCAACACTTCCCGGAAAATTAAGGCGTAAACCAGCACCAAAATGCCAGTTGTAATTCTGCCCCTGAGATTGCGCGTACACCGAGATGAATAATAATGATACGCTAAGAAGGAATCGCTTGAAAGGGGAGTAGAGTGATATCTTCATAGAGAGAGAATTAAATTCCGTTCTGTTTTTAGTGAATACAATTTACTTCGGATCAACGGATCAAACCGACAGAATTTAATCATATATTTACATTTTATAGATGTAAATAGTGTTTTTAATTATTTGAAATATAGATTAATACAATAAATTTTCTTACATTTAATATGGCCGATAAATTGCAGCGTTTAATCGATTCTCTTGACCAAAGGGAGAAATCCTATATCCGGCATGAAATATCTGTTGGAGGGAAAGCAGAGACTTCTGTTTATGTTCAGATTTATGATTACTACACGGGCCGAAAAAAAATAATGGTCGATGAGATCAGGCATTATTCACGAATGAAATCGTACCTGATCGATCTGCTGGAAGAGATTCTTGTTCGCTATCATTCCGGTAACGTTCCTGGAATACGCAAACGAACGGAAATTTCGCGTTTTGAAATGATGCATTTGAGGGGATTGCTTCATGAGGCAAATCCAGGTAAGTTGATTGGTCGCAAAGACGCAGATGCCGTTCTCGCCATCGATCGCTTAAACTGGATCAAGCGGATGTCATTTTCAGATGGAAATGTTAAAGGGTACCGGGATGCAATCGACAGACAGATGGATTTAATGGATGATATGAATGAGTATTACAGACTCGAATATGTGTATTGCGAGGTGTATGAGCTTTCGTTGCGAAAAAAAGAGATTTCAGATCGTCAATTGGAGAAACACGCACTTAAGCTGCTAAAAAATCCGGAACTGAAATCAAATCGAAAATTCCGATCTCCCAATGCTGAAATTTTGTTTTGTCGGATATTAAGTATATTGAAAACTTATTGCGGTGATTGGAATGCCTCCTATTCCTGGTCGAAGCTACGATTGCATTTGCTCGAACAGAACAAAGAAATCATTGAATCAGATCCGCAAAACTACATCAATGCTTTGTCCAACATCATGGAGGTTTCCATCCGAATTAAAAATGATAAGGCTTTTTTGGAATATTTTAAAACCTTGACTGTTTTTCAGGTAAAAGGTACCTACATGAATGCCCGAAAAGAGGTGAGATTGCTGATCAATCGACTGCTATCGTCACTTACCTTTTCTGATTATTCGGAACTTGAAGTGATTGCAGCAGATTTTGAAAACCTGAAAGCAAAATATGAATCTCTGGTACGGCCGGATGAATTACTCGAGATCAAATATTTGCTCATTGCAGCTTACATCAATACCGCTGAATTCAAAAAAGCGCAAAAGGAAATCCAATTGTTTTTTCAAATACCTAAACCGGAGGTGAGAAGAGATATTCAAAACCTGGTGCGCGTATTAAATGTGTACGTACAGTTTCGACTGGGTAATTTTGAATACCTCGAATACCTTGTGCGCAATACTTACCTCTACTTCCGAAAACTCAATGATCCTGGCGAACCCGAGACGATTATTCTCGACCATTTCCGAAAGATGAAGGAGGAGTATTCCGAAGCGGGAATTGACAATTTTATAGAATCGATTTCCTCGCGTTTAAAATCAGTAGATCGAGATGAATTGAATCACCTGATTTCTTTTGTATTCATAAAGAAAACGGCAGAGAAATAGTGTATTTCTCTGCCGTTTGAGAGGGAAAATTACAATGTTCCTCTACGCGCCTGCTCCGCTTCAATCGACTCAAACAGGGCCTGGAAATTTCCTTTTCCAAACGAGTTGGCGCCTTTGCGTTGAATGATTTCGAAGAACAAGGTTGGACGATCTTCTACCGGTTTGGTGAAGATCTGCAGGAGATAACCGTCTTCATCGCGGTCCACCATTATGCCAAGTGATTTTAGCTTTTGCAAATCTTCTTCAATAATTCCAACGCGGTCTTTTACGTTATCGTAATAGGTTCCGGGAACATACAGAAATTCAACACCTCGTTTGCGCATTTCGCTTACCGAATGAACAATATCATTGGTGGCAATAGCGATGTGCTGACAGCCTGCTCCTTTGTAGAAATCGAGGTATTCTTCGATCTGTGATTTCTTTTTTCCTTCGGCAGGTTCGTTGATCGGGAATTTGATGCGACCATTTCCGTTGGTCATCACCTTACTCATCAACGCAGTGTATTCCGTTGAAATATCTTTATCGTCGAAGGTGATAAGATTGGCAAAGCCCATGACTTCCTCATAAAACTTCGACCACTTATTCATTTCCCCAAGTTCAACATTGCCCACCATGTGGTCGATGAATTTCAAGCCAACGGATGAAGGATTGTAATCGCTTTTCCATTCTACAAATCCGGGTAGAAATGCGCCCTTGTAATTTTTTCGCTCAACAAACATATGCACCGTCTCTCCGTAAGTGTAAATTCCTGAACGCACAACCTCTCCGTGTTCGTCTTTTTCTACAACCGGTTCCATAAATGGTTTTGCGCCACGCTTGGTGGTTTCTTCAAATGCTTTTCGTGCATCTTCAACCCACAATGCAACTACTTTAACTCCGTCGCCGTGTTTTTTTACATGCTCTCCGATCGGCGAATTGCTGTTGAGTGCGGTGGTAAGCACAATGCGTATTTTGTCTTGTTTTAAAACATAAGAAACTCTTTCGCGATTGCCGGTTTCAAGACCGGAGTAGGCGTGTGACTGAAATCCGAATGCAGTTTTGTAATAGTGTGCTGCCTGTTTGGCATTGCCTACATAAAACTCTACATAATCAGTTCCCAACAAAGGCAGAAAATCCTGCGCGCCTTCAAAAATCTTTTCAAGACCGTATTCAACGTTTTTTACTTCTTTAGCCATGGCTTATTTTGTTTTTTCCTTGCGGAAGTTTGGTGATAAGTGAATTTCTTTTTTGCTGAATGTTATTCTGTCCAGCTCTTGTAATACTGACCATCATCAATGCGTAAGGCTTCTTCGGTTACCATCAGCGGACGAAACGTATCGATCATAACAGCGAGTTCTTGTGTTTCTTTTTGTCCTATGGAACGCTCCATTGCTCCGGGTGCAGGTCCGTGCGGAATTCCTTTCGGATGCAGCGTGATGTGTCCTTGCTCAATATTATTCCGGCTCATAAAATCACCATCTACATAATACAAAACCTCATCGCTGTCGATATTGCTGTGATTGTAGGGCGCAGGAATTGCAGCGGGGTGATAATCGTATAGACGCGGACAAAACGAACAAACAACAAATGCGCTGGTTTCAAATGTTTGATGTACCGGTGGTGGCTGGTGTACGCGTCCGGTAATGGGCTCGAAGTTGTGGATGGAAAATCCCCAGGGGAAATTGTATCCGTCCCAACCAATCACATCAAAGGGATGAGTGGCGTACACCACTTCGTGTATCATTCCTTCTTTTTTAATCTTGATGATGAAGTCGCCTTTTTCATCATGCGTTTCTATTTCGGAAGGCAACTTAAAATCGCGTTCGCAAAACGGTGAATGCTCCAGTAATTGTCCGTGCGAATTTTTATAGCGTTTCGGAGTATAAATGGGATGATAGCTTTCCAGGAACAGCAAACGGTTGTTATCATCTTCAAACTCCATCTGGTAAATCATACCACGCGGAATAATCAGATAATCGCCGTATTCGAAGTCGATATTCCCCATAAAGGTGCGCAGTTTGCCTTTTCCCTTGTGAATGAAGATCATTTCATCAGCATCCGCGTTCTTGTAAAAATAGTCCTTCATTGATTTGCGGGGAGCTGCCAGTCCGGTAATACAATCGCTGTTTACCAGCAATGCTTTGCGACTTTCCAAAAAATCATCGGCAGGTTTAACCTCAAATCCTTTCAATAACATCGCCTTGATGTTTTTCTGAACCGCAATCTTCGGACTAACATCGTACGAACGAAGAATTTCTTTTACCTGCGTGGGACGGTGAACATGATAGAGCAAAGACGACATTCCGCTGAACCCTTCTGTACCGAAAAGCTGCTCGTAATAATAGCGCCCGTTTTTCTGTTGAAACACAGTATGTCTTTTCTGAGGAAAATTCCCCAGTTTATGATAGATCGGCATAACTAAATTTTAGAGTGTGAAAAATAGCGAGAAGGATCATAGCGATCCAAAGCAATTCAGCTTCATTCCGGATTACGGCGATTCACCCGTTTAAATTCGGTGAGGGTAAAACGCGAGCTGGTAAACATCAGGTTCATGGTTCAACAAATTTAACCAAAGCAAGCCTTAAATACAAGCCTTATTGTTTGGACTCATGCAGTTTCCAACTTGTTTTTCCTTCCGCAATCAATGCGCTCAAGTTGGGCCGGAGTCGGCTTTTATATACACTGAGCGAATCGTTTTTGCCTATTTCCCTTCGGATGCGACGTTGTTCGTTTTCAGGTAGATGGAGGATGTCCCGGCAAGCCGGTGTACAACAACCATCAAATTTTGCCTTGCATTCGCTGCATTGAATAAACAACAAATGACAAGCATCATTCGCACAATTGGTATGATCATCACAGGGGCTTCCGCATTGATGACATTTGGCAATGATATCGTTGGTGATCCGTTCTCCCAATCGTTCATCGAAAACAAAGTTTTTACCAATGAAACGTGAAGGAAGCTGTTCGGTGCGGATTTGTCGTACATAATCGATGATGCCTCCGTGCAATTGGTTGACATCCTGAAATCCGTGATGCTTTAAAAAAGCACTGGCTTTTTCACAACGAACTCCGCCTGTGCAATACAATAGAACCTTTTTGTCTTCCTTTCCCTTTAGTTGATCGAGTACCATCGGGAGTTCTTCTTTAAAGGTATCGGCATCGGGTAGCAGGGCACCTTCAAAATGACCGACTTCGCTTTCGTAATGATTGCGCATGTCCACAATAACCGTGTTCGGGTTTTCAGCTAACTCATTAAACTCTTTTGCCGATACGTGTTTACCACTATTGGTTACATCGAAAGTAGCATCGTTTAAGCCATCGGCTACGATCTTTTTGCGAACCAGAATTTTAAGTTTAAAAAACGATTTGCCGTCATCTTCAACCGCAAGATTTAATCTAACGCCATTCAAAAATTCGATGGCATACAGTTCTGTCTTAAATTGTTCAAACTGGTGGGTTGGTACACTAATCTGCGCGTTGATGCCTTCATGGGCCACATAGATGCGGCCACACACGCCAATCTGATCAAATCTTTTGTAAAGTTCGTTGCGGAAAGAGGCCGGATCAGCTAACTGATGGTACTTATAAAATGAAATAGTGGTGCGCGGTTCGCTGCTGTTGCGCAGTTGTTCTTTCAGAACTTTGCCGTTAACACGATTGAAAAGGGCCATTTTGCACGATTTGACGCACAAAGGTAGCATTTTTGCGATTTATTGTGTGCTAGCCTTTAGCTGACCTTTCAGCAATTTGTTGTAGTCTTCGCAGCTAAGCGCACCGGTNNCCATTGCAAACCGGGCAGGCAACTTTGCCGGTAGGGCCGCAGTCGATATCAAAGTCTTTAGAAAGTAATTCGCCTGCTTGTTTGGCTTCGGTTTGTTTCTCTTTTAGTAGTTCTACTTCACCTTTTGTTTTCAGGTTAATAGCTTCTTCCGAAAACTGACCACTGGTTCCTTTCAATTGAATGTACTTGTTAAGCCAGTCAACACTTTGCTTATACTTTTGGAGGTAGAACGAAGTTTTACCGAGGTAGAAAGTAAGATCGGAAGGAACGCTGCGTACAGATTGTAGAATGTTTACGATTTTTGCATCTGCTGCAGCATATTGTTGCTGATCGATTAACAATGCAACCGAATCAATTTGTCGCTCAAGATTGCGCAGTCGATTAGCCTGGCGTTGCATTTCTACATCGCGCAGTTTTTCCTGTTCGGTTTGGGCAAATGAGCAAACCGAAACTACCACCATCGCTATTAAAAGTCCCCACTTCATCATTACACTAAAAATTGTTGTTTTGAAAGTTGTAACCATTCCAATACCGAGTTGCTGAAGATATCTTCTTTAACGGTTGCTGGTAAATCCATATCTTCAATAAACCTGCCAATCTCCAGATCGCCCAATGGAAAAGGATAATCGGAACCCAGCATTACCTTTTTGCTGCCTTGCAATTTTAATACATATTCCAACATTAGCGGATCGTGCGTAACACTATCTACCCAAAATTTACCAAGATAACTTCTGGGATTTACATTATTATCAATGGCAACGAGATCGGGCCGACAATCAAATCCATGTTGTATCCGACCAATAGTGGGTAAAAATGAACCTCCGGCATGGGCAAACATCACGCGTAGTTTAGGAAGTCGTTCAAACAGCCCACCAAAAATCATAGAACAAACANNATACCGACTAACCACGGAAGCCAATAGCGCTGCATTTGTTTTTCGCCCATCATATTCCACGGATGAACCATAATGGCGAGCCCTAATTTTTCACACGCTTCGAAAATAGGGTAGAAGCGATTCTCGTTCAGGTTTTCATCGTTGATGTTCGATCCAATCTGAATGCCGACAAGTCCTTCTTTTTTTATACGGTGTAATTCTTCAATGGCCAGATCGGCATCTTGCATGGGTACGGTACCCAGACCGATGTAGTGCTTAGGATAATCTTTTACAAGGCCGATAAGGTGATCGTTTAAATAGCGCGAAAGGTCTAAACAATCCAGCGACTTGGCCCAATACGAAAACATAACCGGANNAACTTATCGCTCCAGTTGGGCATTTTTTCGGGAAGGATATGCGTATGGGAATCTATCTTAAGCATGTAGTATCAGCAAAACGCTGTAAGTTACAACTCAAAAATCTTTTCCATCAATTTCCATTTTTCGCCTGGTTGCGCACCGGGCAGGGCTTGCTGGTATTTCCACATTAAAGTTTCCCATTCCTGCACCTTGGTATTGGCCGCATCGGCCTTGCCTTTTGCATCAAACGAAAATGAATCGCTGGTCTCCATAATCATAAACAGCCGGTTGCCGGTGCGATAAATCTGCATGTTGAGAATACCAGCGTTTTTGATACT
>DEHO01000024.1 GCA_002351955.1 Flavobacteriales bacterium UBA2798 | reverse complement strand
GATGAACGTCCGGAAGAAGTAACCGACATGGCACGCAGTGTAAAGGCAGAAGTCATTGCATCTACATTCGACGAACCAGCTGACCGCCACGTGAAAGTGAGCAATATTGTTCTTGAAAAAGCAAAACGTCTGGTAGAATGTGGTCATGATGTTTGTATCCTCCTCGACTCCATCACTCGTCTTGCCCGTGCTTATAATACGGTTCAGCCCGCATCCGGTAAAGTATTATCCGGTGGTGTGGATGCCAATGCGCTGCACAAACCAAAACGTTTCTTTGGTNNTTTAAAGGAACCGGTAATATGGAACTTCAGCTCGACCGTAAATTATCGAATCGTCGTATGTTTCCATCCATCGATATTCTTGCGTCAGGTACACGAAGAGAAGATCTGTTGTGCGATAAGGAAACCCTTCAGCGCGTTTGGATCCTTCGCAAGCACCTGGCAGATATGAATTCGATTGAAACTATGGAGTTCATCCGCGACCGAATGAAAGACACCCGGAATAACGATGAATTCCTCGTTTCGATGAACAGCTGATGGGACCACTTTTCCGATTATCACTTGCCTGTGCGGCCATTTTTGCGATACTGAAAATCATCCTTTTTCAGACGGGAAAACATGAGTCGTTATATATGCTTGTTGTATTTGGAAATATTCTGCTGATGCTGGTGAGTATGGCCGGAGGATTGTTCCAATTGAGAAAGCAGCAGAAGAAAGCGAGCACCTATGCCGATGATGTGAAAACAACAATGAAATCGGCTGCATTGTACGTATTGTTTGCCAGCTCATTTGCTTATCTCTATTATACCAAAATCGATCCGCAATCGGTACAGGAGAGAATTCAGGTTCGCGTTACACAGGCAGAAGCACAGGATTTTGAAGAGTTGAAAAAAGCACATCCTGATCAACTAAAATCGAAAACACGTCACGACTTCATTGAAGATGAACGAAAATTTGCAGCGATGATCTTCTCGCCGTTTTTTATGAGTACAGTAATGATGATCAGTGGTTTGTTATTGGGCTTTTTCTATTCACTGCTCATTGCCTGGTTCTGGCGACGTTTTATCGATAAGGCTTCAGTTTTTGAGTAAGTCTTTCGCAAAAGCAGGAAGGTCAACACCGTCGAAANNGGAAATTTCCCGAGCTCATCAGTAATAAACTACTGTTTCCCAGATCAAATTTTCGTATTGCTGCTATGATGGCTGAAGAAGCAGTATACACCTGAAGATCCTCACGGGCAAATGCTTTTTTTACTTGCTCTTCACTTATCGGATCCAGTCGTTTATGCGCAATGGTGTGCGGATTAAAATACACCAGCGCAATATCCGCCTGATCCATACATCCTGCATACTCATTTAGAAAAGCGGCCGTTAAACTCGAAAACGTATGCAATTCCATACAGGCAATTAATCTTCTCTCCGGAAATTGCTCTTTCACTGCGGCAACTGTTGCTTTCAATTTGGATGGTGAATGCGCGAAATCACGGAAAATACTTCTGTTCTTTTTCTCCCCAAGCAATTCAAGCCGGCGTGATGCCCCTCTGAATGAAGGAATGGCATGATAAAATTGTTCATCATTAACACCTGCTCTTTTCAGAACAAGACGTGCTCCGTTCAGGTTTTGTAAATTGTGTTGACCAAAAACACTTATTGCAATTTCTTTTCCTTCGTCAGTTTGTAAATAGGTCACCCCGTTTTTCACCTTTGCGGGATGTGCATCGTAGGGAAGTTTTTCAATCTGTTTCCCTCTGGTTTTGGCAAGACCCGAAAGTGTTTCGTCGCCATTAAAATAAATTAGTGCTCCATTGGGTTCGATCAGATCAATAAAGATTCCGAATTGCTCCGCATAATTTTCGAACGTGGGAAACACATTGATATGATCCCAGGCTATTCCGGATATAAGTGCGATGTGCGGACGGTACAAATGGAATTTAGGACGGCGATCTTCCGGCGAACTCAAATATTCATCTCCTTCTATCACCGCAATTTTCGAATCGGATGAAAATCCGACCATACAATCGTATCCTTCCAATTGTGCCCCAACCAAGTAATCGTGTTGAATTCCGGTTACATTGAGCACATGAAGAATCATACTGGTAATTGTTGTTTTACCGTGACTCCCTCCTATTACAATTCGTGTTTTATCTTTTGTGCGTTCGTAAACATATTCCGGATACGAATAGATCCGCAATCCAAGTTCCCGTGCGTGCGCCAGCTCCGGATTATCTGATCGGGCATGCATTCCAACAATGACTGCATCCAGATTGTTCGTGACCCGAGCCGAATCCCAACCCATTTTCTCAGGTAAGAGCCCTTCACGCTGCAATCTGCCTTTTGAAGGTTCAACAATCTCATCATCAGAACCTGTTACCACATCTCCGCTTCTGGAAAGGGCTATCGCCAGGTTATGCATGGCACTTCCGCCAATGGCAATAAAATGGACCTTCATAGACAAATTTTTTGCTAACCTAAGAAGGCTTAAGCCTTGATTTCTTAGCGCTTTACATACTTGTACACACAATTGTGTTAAAGCTAGAAGTGTAATAAATACCCAATTTTAGTTTCAATTTCATGAATCTCAAATAGTATTTATAACGTAATACTCTCGTATTTTTAATCCAATCAACTCAACTGGCGTTCTTTTCCCGGCGGGTGGTGAAAGTTTCATAGCAAGTAGTGTTTTCTTTTTTTTTACCACCCGCCAACTTTACTATATACCTGAAGCTCTGCGATTCAGGTTCAAAATAAAAAAGGCTGTCGGTTTCCGACAGCCTTTTTTTATGAATAATGATTTGCTTACCGTATTCCTTTGAAAACCCGGTTCCAGCGGATTCCTGTTTCAGGGTCGGTTGAGAACCATACCAAAACAGCCTTACCTACAACATGATCTTCAGGAACAAACCCCCAAAAACGGGAATCGGCTGAATTCTGTCGGTTATCTCCCATGAGCCAGTAATAATTCATTTTAAAGGTATAGGCAGTACTCTCTGCCCCATTGATGTAAATCTTACCGTCTTTTATTTCAAGATCGTTCTTCTCGTACACATCAATAATTCGGGCATACATTGGCAGATTCTCAAGATTTAATTCCACTGTTTCTCCACAGGCAGGAATCTTTAATGGACCGAAATTATCTTCAGACCAATCGTACCTGATATCATTCGGGAAAATTGGCAGATAACGCAAATCGCGACACAAATACTGATTGTGACCTTCGGTTAGGTAATTGTATTCATCATAGATCTTATAAAGACTCTTGATGCTCTGGTAATGACCTTTTGGTTTCACAACCGGCCGAACATTGGCAGCACCGTAAATCTGCTGCATTTGGGCTAATTTTTCATTTGTAAGAGGTACGATAAATTGACCACGATCGTAATCGAGAATGTTGCAATCGTCGGAATTCACATCGAACTTCTCCTTCAGAAAGGATTTGAATTTTTGTCCGTTGTTCGCAGCTGCAATTGGGCTGTTTGCGTTGATGTTGTAATTGAATTGCATTCCATCGGTGTTTCCGGATGGTTCTCCATTCACGAACAATTGGCGGTCGATAACCTCGATCACATCACCCGGAATACCAACGCAACGTTTGATGTAGTTATCACGCTTATCAACAGGACGAGAAATGATTTTATCCTGCTTCATCAGATCTGCACGCAATAGATCAACTGTAGGCTTCAGGAAAGGAGTGAAATGTTGCACCAAAAGAGAATCGGCGGTTATGGAAATATCTCCAAAACGATTGATGTATTGCTCAAAGGCAACCTGATTTAAAAACTGGTAATAGGTGACATTGGTATTATCTGTATACACAGAATCACCGGCTGGAAAATTGAATACAACAACATCATTGCGTTTTACCGATCCAAAACCGGGTAAGCGCAAATGAGGAAGGGTGAAAATTTCCAAATAACTTTTACCATTCCCAACCGGCATAGTATTGTGTGTAAATGGGAAGGATATTGGCGTCTCCGGTAATTTGGCGCCATAACTTACTTTACTTACAAAGAGAAAATCTCCAACCAAAAGATTTTTCTCCATAGAAGGTGAAGGAATTTTAAACGCCTCAAGGAAAAGTGTTCGGATGATCGTAGCTGCGATTACAGCGAACATCAATGCATCAAACCATTCGCGACCCATGGGTTTCTTATGCGCAGGGTTTTTAAACTCCAGCGGACCAACAAATTTCAATTCGGGATTGTATGCCAGTCGGTAAATAAAATACCAGGGAAAAAGCACCATGAGGAGGTCATCCTTAAACGAACGTAAGTTGAAACTTCTGGAAAGCTCTACGTTTAGCACAATCAACATCAGAAAATTCACTCCAGGTACGAGCATAAGGAGTATCCACCACCAGGGCTTGTTCAGTATTTTTATCCAGACAAATACATTGTATCCGGGAACAAATCCTTCCCATTTTTTATTGCGACCTGCTTTTTCGAAAATCTTGTACAGACTCGCAAAATAAACGGCGATCAATAATAATAAAAGAGCATTAGCAATTGTCTTTTCCATAGTGTATTGTATTACAAATCGAGGACATCACGCATTGTGAAAATGCCTTTTTTTCCAACCAACCATTCTGCCGCCAAAACTGCTCCGGATGCAAATCCTTTACGGTTATGCGCAACATGACTGATTTCGATATCATCAATTGCAGATTGGTACCGAACTACATGTGTGCCCGGAATATTGTCGATGCGGTGTGAAATTATGTTAACATGAGCAGGATCTTCATCCGTCCCTTTAATCCATTTTTCTTTTCGTTCAAGATTTTCCACAATCCCTTCGGCAATAGTTATTGCTGTGCCGCTTGGAGCATCGAGTTTCTGGGTATGGTGAGTTTCTTCCACCTCCACTTCATAGTCCCAATGCTTGTTCATCATTTCAGCAAGACGTTTATTCAGCTCAAAAAATATATTTACTCCCACCGAAAAATTGGTGGCATACAACAAGGATTGCTTTCTTACAAAGCAATTTTCCCTGATACGTGTAAAATCGTCATACCATCCTGTGGTTCCAACAACAATGGGAATATTTGCATCGAAACATTTTTCAATATTGGAGATTACCACATCCGGTTTACTGAATTCGATAGCAACATCCGAATCTTTAAGGTCAGCAGCAGAAAATCCGGCATTGGCAGATGTCACTTTAAATGAAATTTCATGTCCCTTACCCAGTGCAATGGACTCAATCTCCTTGCCCATTTTTCCGTATCCAATGAGTGCAATCTTCATAATGCNNCGCAATCCCGCCATTCCACCGGTGGCGCCGATAAAGGACGGACGGATGAAATAGGAAAGATCGCGTGAAGTATCATGCCGCCACAAATAGGCATCTACTGTTGCATCTACCACCTGCAGTGCATAAAATGCCGCAAAGGCAACTACAGACAGATCCCTCCATCGGCGATACTGATCGGTAAGCGTTCGTAATTGTCCTTCCGAATATAATGTCAGATCTGCATCGTTTGCAGCTCCATTGTTATTCAGACGAAAAAGGTATTCTGTCCTGTGTTTNNGTATTGCGAATTGTTATCAAAAAAAAACCAGGCAGAAGTTCCCAACGCACCATATACCAAGGGTAATTTCCAAAATTTCCGATTGTATATTTGTCCCGCACCGGGCAGGCACAAGGACAATAACATTGCTTTTTTGGGAGAATGACTAGTGTCGAAAGCAGGACGTTCGGTCCGGCTGCTGTCGTTGGCAGGTGAACCGGAAAGCATTAGGATCAATACCAATCCTGCAGGCGACATCAGAGATCAAGCAATTCAATGATCCGTTCCAGATCACCTTCACTGCGGAATTCGATAATGATTTTTCCGCTGCCTTTAGGTGTGCTCTTAATATCCACGGTTGCATTCAAACGTGTCATAAGGTCTTCACGGATTTTCTGTTGTGGGAGCGATAATCCGTTTGCAGATTTACCGCTCTTCTTGGATGTATCTTCCGAGGGAGCTTCATCCCTGCCCTGCAGAATATCTTTTGCACGGGATTCAGTTTTACGAACGCTCAGGTCGTTGTCTACAACTTCATTGAATAATTTAACCTGGTCTCTTTCGCTGGTCAGGGAAACAATGGCGCGCGCATGACCCATGGTGAGTTTGCGCTCACGAATTGCAAGCTGAATTTCAGGTGGTAATTTAAGCAGACGAAGGTAATTCGTTACAGTCGAACGTTCTTTACCTACACGTTCGCTGAGTTGTTCCTGCGTTAATTTGCATTCCTCAATAAGACGCTGATAACCGATTGCCACCTCTATCGCATCAAGGTTCTGACGCTGGATGTTTTCGATAAGGGCCATTTCCAGCATTTCCTGGTCGTTGGCAATACGGATGTAAACCGGAACTTCAGTTAAGCCGGCAATTTGTGAAGCTTTAAATCGACGTTCACCAGAAATTAACTGATAGCGATCGTTACCCAGTTTGCGCACAGTGAGCGGCTGAATGATGCCGTGTTCGCGAATGGATTGCGTTAATTCAACCAAAGCCTGCTTTTCAAAATGCTGACGAGGCTGGAAAGGATTCGCTTCGATCTTTTCAACTGATACGAGGGCGACAGATCCTACTGCTTCAGAAAATTTTTTGCTTTCGTATTTAGACGTGATGTCGGTTTCCGAACTTTGTAATAGTGCACTTAAGCCTCTTCCGAGAGCTGCTTTCTTTTGTTTGCTCATTCTACTTCAATTGTTTTATCTGCTTCACTAATTCTTGTCATCTCATTTTTTTGCAGGATCTCACGTGCAAGATTGAGATAATTTATCGCACCCTTGCTGGTAGCATCGTGCATAATGATGGTTTCACCATGACTCGGAGCTTCTCCTAAAGTTGTGTTACGGTGAATGATCGTATCAAACACCAATTGCTGGAAATGCGTTTTTACTTCATCAACAACCTGGTTACTTAGGCGCAGACGGGTATCGTACATCGTGAGCAAAATACCTTCAATGCTGAGTTCAGGATTCAGGCGCGATTGCACGATTTTAACCGTATTGAGCAATTTACCCAAACCTTCCAGTGCAAAATATTCGCATTGTACAGGAATGATAACCGAATCGGCAGCAGTGAGTGCATTAACCGTAATCAATCCCAATGAAGGCGAACAATCGACGATGATAAAATCATATTCGTTTTTGATTTTATGCAATGCCCGCTTCATCATCAATTCCCGGTTGGGAAGATTAATCAACTCAATTTCGGCACCAACAAGATCAATGTGAGCCGGAAGCAAATCGAGATTTGGGTTATTGGCTTCCAAAATGATATCGCGTGGATCGGTATCATTGATCAGACATTCATAAATGCTTGTCTTCACATTTTTCGGATCGAAACCCACACCTGAAGTTGCATTTGCCTGGGGATCTGCATCCACTAGCAATGTTTTAAACTCCAATGCACCAAAACATGCACTAAGATTAATGGCTGAAGTGGTTTTACCTACTCCACCTTTCTGATTCACGACCGCTATGATCTTTCCCATTCCTTCTATTTCAATGATTTATGAAAACAACTCTTCAGGAGATTTTTGGTTTCTTTGTGCAAAGAAACAATTTCCCGCAAAAGATAAAGATAGCTAAAGGAAGAGTCCTGAAAGCCTTGAAAACAGGGGAGATTTTAAACAAAAATCTGTTAATTGGGGTTTTATCAACAATTTGCATCGAAAATGATCACCATAATCGTATCCACCCATCGCAAAAACAGCTACACAGCCAAAATGGCTGAGCTCGTGAAAACCAGGCTCCAGCAACGCGGACAAGCGGCGTCTGTTCTTGATCTTCGATTACTTCCCAGGGATTTTATGTGGAAAAAGATCGAAGGCGAAGAACACCCTGAGTTCGATTATCTCATTGGAGAACATATTCGTGATGTTCATAAGTTCATTTTTGTAATTCCCGAGTACAACGGAAGTTTTCCGGGTATGGTTAAAACCTTTATCGACGCTGTTCCTCCCCGCTTTTTCTACACAAAAAAAGCTGCATTAATCGGCATTGCCTCCGGAAGAGCGGGTGCATTGAGGGCTCTGGATGATATGACAGGAGTTTTGCACTACCTGCAAGTGGAAGTGTTGAGCGATAAACCAAAATTCCCGGGTATCGACAAGATTCTGAACGATTCAGGATCTATCAACGACCCCGATGCTTCTGTTCGACTTGATAAATGCATTGATAAATTTCTTGCCTTTTAGATGTTTCGGTAATTGTTAACACCGGGTTATGGAAAGAACAGAATCAACTGCCTCCACAAGCTACTGCTGCACACTTACATTTGTTTAATGGCAGAAATCTCACAAAAACAACGCACCCGTAATTGGACAAAACTGATCAGGAACAAATATGTTCTGACGAGTTTGGTGTTTTTGGTTTGGATGACTTTTGTCGACAACAACGATTTCTTTCGTCAATACAAGGTTTACAGCAAAAAAAACGAGCTGAACCGCGAATTGAACCGACGCAAGGGAATGATCAGAGAAACAAATGAAAGTCTGCAACAACTTCGCGACCGCAAACACCTCGAAAAATTTGCAAGAGAACAATACCTCTTTAAACGGGAAGGTGAAGAAATTTTCGTTGTTGTAGCCAAAGATCAGAATTGATCGTACACCAACCTTTTCCGGTCGTTTTTCGTATATTTTTTTGAGCAGTTTAAACATTCATCCCATGGCCAGATATACACTTACCATACCCGAATCCAAAACCGAACAGGTGCTTAAGCACCTCAAATCGCTGTGTGGTGTGAAAGTAGAGGAAGCTTTGGACCCGAACAATCAGAAAGATGATCTCATCATGCACGATTGGCAAAAGGAGATTATTGATCAGCGACTTCAATCTGTAAAAGATCGTCCTGAAAACCTTGTTTCCGAAAAGGAAATGAATGCACGAATAGAAAAACACCTCTGACTCGGTGAAGCGAAAATTTCGTGTTGCTTATGAAGAACAGGTGGAACTTGATTTATTATCTGCAACCTCCTATTACAATCATCAGCAAAAAGGTCTAGGGTTACGATTCTATAAGGAATACCTTACCCGAATAAAACAAATAAAGCCAACCCATTTGAATACCAGCTCAAGTATGCTGAAGTTCATGCCGCACCTATGAAGGTTTTCCCATTCTTAGTTTTTTACACAATTGAAGATGATCTTATTATAATCTTAACCGTTCTTCATTCTTCCCAAAACCCAAAAAACTGGNNTTGATATCATTCCCTTCCCATTATTCATTAATAAAAGAGGCGTCCAAAAGACGCCTTTACTTTGCTGGGTGGATGATGGGATTTGCGCCAGAAAAAACCGTCGAATAAATACGCCGGCAAGCCGCCGCGTAAACTTCTCATCCCATCTATTTAAATAGAAAAAGGCATCTTTTGGACGCCTTTAACTTTGTTGGGTGGATGATGGGATTCGAACCCACGA
>DEHO01000065.1 GCA_002351955.1 Flavobacteriales bacterium UBA2798 | reverse complement strand
AATGTGCAACAGCAAAAAAATGGATCCGCCAAGATAGGCTGCGCTGCCGGTCAGCCAGAATAGACCCTCAGAAATTTGCGGTAATGCAGAAAAGGCGGTAAGCAATGAGAGCAGGCTGATTAGTTCACTACCTCTTTCAATTCCAAAATACCGAAAGAGGCTTTTTGCGACAAGAAAAAAAACCAATGCAAAGAGAAGGAGTTGAAAGAACAGCCAAACTGAATATCCGGATTGCCCAAAATTTAATGGAGAAAAAAGCAATACCCCGTTAGCTGCAAATCTTCCATTGTAAGTTTCATACAAGGCATTAAATGCATCGGATCGCACATGAAATTGCCTAAAAAAAATATCTGCGCACCAGTCATCAGCACAGGGAAAGGTAAAAAAAGATAATGCGAAAAGAGGAAGTAATGCAATGAATCCTGCAAGCAGATAAAGTCGATGCGAATTTGCGCTCAATCAGCTGTTTTGTTGAATGATATTTACAAGCTGATTGGCAGGAATTACCCCCGATTGTCTCCAGATAATTTTTCCTTTTTTAAACAGGATTAATGTAGGTACGCCCTGCACTCCGTAATGTGCTGCTGCCTGAGGATTCTTGTCCACATCAACTTTTAGCACATGGGCTTTTGGACCAACTTTTTTAGTGACATCCTCAAGAATTGGCGACATCATCCTACACGGACCACACCAGGTGGCGAAAAAATCGACAAGCACCGGCTTATCTCCTTTGATGAGTTCTGAGAAACTAGACATAGTGCAATTCTTTTATTTCGCAGTTTCAAATCCTTTATCTGTCCATGCCATGATTCCACCATCGAGGTTAACAACAACAGGAAATCCTTTTTCTTTCAGCATGTCAGCAGCGCGAGCTGAACGGCCACCGGCTTTACAGTAAACATAAACAGGTTTGGTTTTGTCCAGCTGGTCAATGCGTGTTTCGAAATCGCTATCATTAATGTTGATCACAGTAGCACCAGGAATGATTCCTGCAGCAACTTCTTCAGGTGTTCTTACATCTAGTAGAGTACCCGGTGTACTTTCCATTTCTGATTTGAATGTGGCTGCATCTACTGTACTGAGCGAACTGCTTGTTGTTGTCGATTCGCCTTCGGTAGTAGTAACTGTAGTAGAAGTAGTGCTCGTTTCTGTATGTGTCTTTTCAGAAGTGCATGATGCAAGAAGCACCATTGTTGCCAAGGGGAAGATCAGTTTTTTCATACTGCAAAGATACACTACCTGAACAATACGGTCAGTGATGCCTGTCACAATTCACGAAAACCATTGCAGGACTACCTTTTCACGGGAATCATTAAAATTCTTTCGTGTGAATTCATTGGTTTTTGAAGAGTAATCATACTCCTTTACCCATTCGCGATGATGAGCTGCGAGTGATTTTACTGCTTCCACCAATTCCTTTGCTTCCTGATCGCTCATGGTAGGGTGAATCGACATACGCACCCAGCCCGGTTTTTCGGTGAGGATGCCCTGGTTGATTTTATCCGTGATGTTTTTCGATTTATCGTACGACACCTCCAGCAGATAATGTCCGTAAGTTCCAGCGCATGAACAACCACCTCTTACCTGAATGCCGTATTTGTCGTTGAGAAGTTTCACGGCAAGATTATAATGACAGCCTTCAACGTAAAACGAAAGTACGCCTAAACGATGCGGGTGATTGTCGGCCAGAAGATGCAATCCTTCAATGGAACTTAATCCCGGCCAGATGATGGAGAGAAGTTCTTCTTCGCGTTTCATGATATTTTCGACACCCATTTTTTCCTTGAGGCGAATGCACAATGCAGTGCGAATGGCTTGCATAAAACCGGGCGTTCCACCGTCTTCGCGTGCTTCAATATCGTCCACGTATTTGTGCTCTCCCCATGGGTTGGTCCAGTCGACTGTTCCGCCTCCGGGATTGTCGGGAATTTTATTGGTGTACAGTTTGGTGTTGAATACTAAAACACCGCTTGTACCCGGCCCGCCAAGAAATTTGTGCGGTGAGAAATAGATTGCATCGAGCCAACCTTGCGGATATTCTTTTGGATGCATATCGATGGTAATATAAGGCGCACTACAGGCAAAATCGACAAAGCACAACCCGTCTGCTTCGTGCATAACTGTAGCAATTTCATGGTAGGGAGTAAATACACCAGTTACGTTACTGCAGGATGTTACCGCCGCAATTTTCATCGGACGATGTTTAAACTCTTCCAATAAATTTTTCAGCGAATTTAAATCCGGTAATCCTTCTGCATTGGCATCGATCACTCTAACATCGGCTAATGTTTCCAGCCAGGACGTTTGGTTGGAATGGTGTTCCATATGGGTGATGAAAACGATCGGACGATCGTTCTCCTTTGGTAAAACTTTTTCGCGGTACTTTTCATGAATACGCAATCCGAGCATGCGTTGAAGTTTATTCACCACCGCTGTCATTCCCGAACCATAAGTGATTATCGCATCGTCTTTACCGGCGTTGACATGATGCTTGATGATGTGTAAGGCTTCATGATAGGCCTTGGTCATTGTTGTTCCGCAAACGGAGGTTTCCGTGTGGGTATTGCCTACAAATGGCGCGATCTCGTTTTTCAGCAAATCTTCTATGGGTGCATACATTCTTCCGCTGGCTGTCCAGTCGGCATAAAGAATGCGTTTTTCGCCTTCCGGGCCGGTGAACCATTGATGTTGTCCGATGATGTTTTCGCGAAAGGTGGAGAAATGTTTTTCGAGCGACATAAAAATTTAATGAGGCAGTTTGTCTTTGACAAGTGCGTAGGTAAATGTCCCCATCACTGCGCTAAACAGTACAGTGATCATGGGGTAGTATCCGGCTCCGGTCAATGCATAGATGGGGGCAGGACAAGCTCCCGTAAGTGCCCATCCCATTCCGAAAAGTGTACCTCCCAGAATATGCGCTTTGTATTGTGCAGGTTTCTTTTCGAGATTAATTCTTTCGCCATGAATGGTTTTGATGTTGAAACGCTGAATGAGCTGAACCGAGAGGGCTCCAACCACAACAGCGCATCCAATTACACCGTACATGTGGAAACTTTGGAAGTGGAACATTTCCTGAATGCGAAACCACGAAATGACTTCCCCTTTGGTAAGGATGGTTCCGAATACCACTCCAATGACGAGAAAAAACAGATTCTTTTTCATGTTCAGAAGAGTTGAGGGAACAGAAGATGAGTAACAGCGAGTCCGCCAATGAAAAACCCGATAACAGCAACCAGCGAGCCGGGATTGAGCAATGATAATCCCATGATGGCATGTCCTGCAGTACATCCATTGGCCCAGCGAGTTCCGAATCCGATCAGGAATCCTCCGGCAATCATAAACAACCAACCCTGCCAACCGGAAAACGATTCCCAACCAAAGATGGCTGAAGGCGAGATCTCTGTGAAATCAGAAAACCCCATCGAAGCAAACAGTTCAATAGCGTTGTTACTGAGTTGCATCGGATTGGGGTTCTTAAGCGCATCTCCGCCAATCCAGCCGCCAATTATTATTCCGCCTGCTAAAAACAACATCCACGATTCTTTTTTCCAGTCGTACTTGAAAAATGGATTCTTCGTAGGAATACAGGCAGCACAGATATGCCGAAAAGAAGTGGATATTCCAAAATGACGGTTTGCAAAAATAAGCAAGAGCGGAACCATGAGCCCGATGAGCGGACCTGTAATGTACCATGGCCAGGGTTGTTTTAATATTTCGAGCATCGAATGATCTTTTGTCAAAAATAGAATGAAATATGGTCATGCAATGATGTTGTTTAAAGTATTTGCCCTATCGTTTTTGTTAATAGATCTTGTTGTTGGTTTGGATCACAAACATTTACAGTTTATTATGCGGCTTACATCTTAAGATCTCAACAATACCCTAATAATTGTTCCGATATACCTACATTTAATTGAATAAACGGAAGGGTTCTATGAAACAATTTTTTTCATGTTTGTTGTTGATGACGCTTGCTGCGTCTGCTTATGCTCAGGAAAAAGCAAAAGCGTATTGGACTATCGAGTCTGCATTGCAGGATCCCAAAAAGGTAAAAATTTTAATTCTTTCCGATAAAGACTTAACAGAGGTTCCCGGTTCAATCGAGAAATTAATCAACCTCGAAGAGTTAAGCCTTAACAACAACAAATTGACTGTTTTACCACAATGGATTTCCGGATTAAAGCAATTGCGGAAGCTGGATCTTTCCAATAATAAGCTTCAATCTGTTCCGGAGGTAATCAGAGATATTGCCTCTTTGAAGGAGCTGCGCTTGGAGGATAATTTGTTGTTCACTTTGCCTTCCTGGTTGGGATCGATGGCAACATTGGAAAAATTGGATGTTTCCGGCAACAAATTAAAGATGCTGACACCTGATGCCGGGTTTCCGAAATCGTTACTGTCTCTGAATATTTCTTCAAATGAAATGGCGCTTTTTCCGGTGGCCGTAATTTCCTGTTCCTCCTTGAGGGAATTAATGATCAGCAGAAATAAAATAAAAGTACTTCCTGAGTTGGGAGCATTAAAAAACCTGGAGTATATCGATTTTTCGTTCAATCAAATCGATCGGATTCCTGCGTCAATGTCGGGCTGTTCCAAATTGGAAATTGTAAAACTCAGAGGGAATAAATTAACCGAAATACAATTCTTACAGGCAAAAACGATTACAAGTCTGGATCTTGGCGCCAATGCATTTGTTTCGTTTCCTTCAGAGATTATTTCAATGGATAGTTTACAGGAATTATTGATCGATCAGAATAAATTGAACGCCATTCCGGATGCATTTTCGAAATTACAAATGATCGGCAGACTCGATATTAGCACCAATGCGTTTCCTTTTTTCCCTGAGATTATCTGTTCACTAACCAGATTAAAGGAACTAAGGGCATCAGCAAATAAATTTTCGTCCTTACCTTCTTGTTTCTCTTCATTGACCCAACTTACCGATCTTGATCTGGGTAAAAATGCATTTACTGCTATACCATCAATGTTAGGCAAAATGCAGGCCTTGTCGACAATCGATTTTTCTGACAATAAAATCAAACAGGTTTTTGACGAACTATCAGCTTGGAAACACAAAGTCGAGATAAAAATGTGGGGAAATGGAATTTTGCGGGAAGAGCTTGCAAAATTTCCGGATGGTGAATTGTCGCAATATGTTACCTTGGTTTTATTGAAATGAAAACGAAAAATTTGGCATAAAAAAAGGGCGTCATCACGACGCCCTTTTTTTATGTGAAAGTGATCTTATTTTAATGTAGAAGGACAAACAAATGCAGATACAGGAACCTCTGTTTTTGCAATGGCATCATAACCACCAATTACGTCCACCAGGTTCGTTATTCCATTCGCTTTTAGAATGGATACAGCAATCATTGACCGGTATCCGCTTTTGCAATGAACAAAATAGTGTTTGTTTTTGTCAAGTACGTTCATTTTTTCTGCAATGAAATCCAGAGGAAGGCTAATTGCATTTTCCACGTGCTCTGCTTCGAATTCGCCGGGTTTGCGGACATCAATGATGCTGGCCGTTGCATACGCTTTTGCCAGATTTTCCGGCTTGATCTGTTCAATAACAGCAATTGCTTTCCCGGAATTTTTCCAGGTCGAAAAACCACCTTTTAAAAACCCTTTACAATTATCATAACCAACTCTTGCCAAACGAAGAACCGCCTCTTCTTCACGCCCCTCATCGCAAATAAGAAGAATTGCTTGATTAAGATCCTTGATCAAAGCCCCAACCCAAACAGCGAATTGACCGTCGAGACCAATAAATAGTGCGCCGGGTATATATCCTGCTGCAAAATCTTCTTTTTTACGCACATCCAAAACCAGTGCTCCATTTGCAATTTCCGTGGCAAAAGCATCAATGGTGAGAGCTTTGTTTCCGCGTTCAATTACATCATCGATACTGTCGTAACCCCCTTTGTTGAGCGCTGCATTCTTTGCAAAGTATTGTGGAGCAGGTAGAATTCCTGTTGTGACTTCTTTTATAAATTCTTCCTTGCTCATTGGTTGCAAGGCATAGTTGTTTTTCTTTTGTTCTCCTAATGTTGAATACGTTTCCTTACCAATATTCTTACCGCATGCTGAACCAGCTCCGTGCGCAGGATAAACGATTACAGCATCCGGAAGCGTCATGATTTTTTCACGTAGGGAATCATATAACATTCCTGCGAGATCTTTTTCAGTCAGATTCGATTTTACCGCAAGGTCCGGACGACCCACATCTCCAATGAAAAGCGTATCACCGGTGAAAAGTGCGTGTTCCTTTCCGTTTTCATCTTTCAGCAAATAACTTACCGATTCAGGAGTGTGTCCCGGTGTATGCAACACCGTTATGGTTATTTTGCCCACTTTAAGGACTTCACCGTCTTTTGCAATATGACAGGTAAAGGCAGGTTGGGCTGTTGGTCCATAGACAATGGTTGCCCCTGTTTTTTTTGAAAGATCAACGTGACCGGAAACAAAATCGGCATGGAAGTGGGTTTCCAGGATGTATTTTATCTTGCTATTGTTTTCGGCAGCTTTCTTTGTATACGGATCGGTTTCACGTAAGGGATCAATGATCACTGCTTCACCTTCGCTTTCGATGTAGTAGGCTGCTTCTGCAAGACAGTTGGTATAGAGTTGTTCAATCTTCATATGGATAGGATTCTTCCGGTCAACAAATTTAGTGAATTCGATTATGCTTTAGGGACTTGTCTTTTACCCAGTTCCAGGATTTCTTTTTCCGTTGGTTCAACGCCCTTATAAGCAATGAAAAAATTACCCCATATCATTTTCGAGAGCGCATAAAGCCATGGTCCGGTTAGGATCAATCCTCCAATGATCAATAGAATTTGCACCAATGTACTTGCAGATGGATACAGAACATTTGTTGCCACATATATACTTACATACATCGCTACTGCAAGTGCATAAGCCACATACATTGCTCCGTAGTAGAAGCCGGGTTCTATGCTGAGTTTCCGTTTACAAACACTGCAATTCTCGTTAACTTCCCCTGCCTTGGAAAGGTTATAGGGATTACGGGAAACAAAAAATTCTCCTTCATGGCAGTGCGGACATTTTTTATGTGCAATGCTGTACATTTTTGTGCCTTTAGCGAATAGCATAAGAGGGAAGATGATTAATGATTAAAAAATTTGTCGATCAACATCAGGCTGCCGGTTGCAAGAACAAACCATCCAAATGCCGGCTTGAGTTTTGATCCGGGAATGTTCTTTGCGAGCTTGAGTCCAATCAGTATTCCTCCAATCGATAAGGCGGCAAGACTGAGTAACAGGTTCCAGTTTACGTTTGCATCCGCGCTGAGGCCACCGGCAAATCCCAGCAATGAGTTTAAGAAGATGATCACAAGAGAAGTTCCAATTGCTTTTTTCATGGGTAGCTTGGCAAGGATCACCAAAGCCGGAATGATCAGAAATCCGCCTCCTGCACCTACCATGCCTGCAAGAAAACCTACCGCTAAACCAATGATCATGATCAGTAAGTAACGATAACGTTCTGTTGATTCATAGTCATCTTGCCGAATTACCTTGATCGGTTTGATCATGGAGAAGGAGGCGATAACCATGAGTAAGGCAAAGAGTACTGTTACTGCAAAATCCTTACTTACGATAACACCGAAAACAGGAAATTCGCCGGGAATAGGTGGAAAAATATAGCGCTTGGTAAAGTAAACCGAAACAATACTCGGTAAACCGAAAACCAACACCGAGCGCATGCTAACCAGCTGATTTTTCAAATAGCCTATCGCCCCTATAAATGAGGTTATTCCAACAATAAATAAGGAATCGGAAGTAGCGTGGTTGGCCTCTATTTCAAAGAAATAAACCAATACCGGGAAGGTGAGTATGGAGCCCCCTCCGCCAATAAGGCCGAGAACAATCCCCATCAACACCGCCCCGATATAACCGGCTATAACAAGCATTAGTTGAAGCCTTTAGCCAACTCAATTAGTTTGTAAACCTTTTTGTTACTGATGAAATACCTGACATTTCTGCCTTTTCTCCGGAACCCAACAACTTCGATCTCTTTGAGCAATGCCAAATGCTGCGAGGCAATTGCCTGCAGAATACCGAGTGATTCATGAATCTCCGTTACTGTGAGGCCTCTGTTGGCACGGAGCAGTTCAATAATGGCAATCCTCATGGGGTGGCCAACTGTTTTTAAGATGTTTGATGCGTTTTCCAGCTTAGCCAGTTCTTGCTTTTTCATAGTTCTGTAGTGTTTTTTGCAAACATAGGTAGAATCCTATGTTTTTTGGGTGACTTTTATCACATCTTTAGTTTTTTTTCAGCCTTCCTTAAACTTCTTACTTTTGGACTGTGAATCACGAACGCCCTCCTCATTTTCCGCTTATTGATGCAGTTTGTACAGCACTGGCGGAGATCTTTGAACAACGTTATTATGCCGACAAGGTCATTGAAAGGACCATGAAGCTCAATCCGAAGATGGGGTCGCGCGATAGAGCCTTTCTTGCTGAAACAACCTATGATGTAGTAAGGTGGTGGCGCTTGTTGCATTATTGTGCAGCAACAAATGAACAAACAGATCGACCATCCTTGCTTAGGGTATTATCGGCCTATTTTTTTCTCTTTCACGATAAGAAATATGCCTGGAAAGAAAATTCCGGAATGGATTTTTCATCTGTCCGCCAAAAACATACAGAAGCCTTGGCGGTTAGAGCGTTACGCTACAGTATTCCGGATTGGATGGATGAAATGGGAGAACGGGAATTGGGACTGCAATGGGAGAAGGAGCTTGTTGCTTTAAACGAGGAGGCACCGGTAGATGTCAGGTCAAACCGATTGAAAACCAATCCCGATGCGCTTTCTATGTTCTTGCAAGAAGATGGTATAGAAACAGAAAGGGTTGAACATGCGCCGGATGCATTGCGGCTCACGGAACGAAGAAATATTTTCAGAAACAAGTGGTTTTTGGAAGGGTATTTTGAAGTGCAGGATGCAGGCTCCCAACAGATTGCCGCATATCTTGAAGTGAAACCGGGAATGAGGGTCATTGATGCTTGTGCAGGTGCAGGAGGAAAAGCACTTCATCTTGCTGCCTTGATGGAGAATAAGGGGCGGCTTATTGCCATGGATGTTGAAGAACGGAAACTTCAGGAGTTGAAAAAGCGTTCAGCCAGAGCCGGAGTGAGCATTATTGAGCCAAAAATTATTGATTCCACTAAGGTTATTAAACGTCAGGAGGCAAGCGCCGATCGTCTTTTGTTAGACGTGCCCTGTTCGGGCTTGGGGACATTGCGCCGTAATCCGGATGCAAAATGGAAGCTCAGTCCTGAATTTTTGGAAAAAGTAAAAAAACTTCAAAAAGAGATTTTGTTCAGCTATGCAAAAATGCTGAAGCCCGGAGGGAAAATGGTCTACGCAACCTGTAGTATATTTCCATCTGAAAACCATGAACAGGTTAAAGCATTCCTTGCGGAAAATCCTTCCTTTAAATTAGTGCATGAACAGAAACTTAGTCCCGCACTTACCGGTACAGATGGGTTTTATATGGCATTGATTCGGAAAATTTAACATTGAGCATTAACTTTTTTGTCCGACAATTGTTTTCTATTCAATCAATTGTAATCGGAAAACGAATCTTATTCAAATGAGCACCAGACAAAATTATTAGAATCATTCTAAATAACTTTTTTCTGTGGTTCAATCGCTTTGTGCGGTTACATTTGTGCAACCAAAACCTCAATTAGCGCTATGAGTAATTCTGCCCTGCTCAAGTCCTCTCTGGTAAAGAAATACTGGATGTCGGCAACAGGTTTGTTCCTCTGCTTGTTTCTGGCCGGACACCTTGCCGGAAACCTTCAGCTCCTGATCAGTCCCGAAAATGGCGCACGTGACGCCTTTAACATGTACGGGAAATTTATGACGACCAACATTTTTGTCAAGGTCCTCAGTATCGTCACTTACATTTCAATTCTTTTTCATGCGATTGATGGTATCATTTTGACTATTCAAAACAGAAGAGCACGTCCTGTTCGTTATGTTAAGGAAACACCATCTGCCAGCAGCTCCTGGGCTTCTCGCAATATGGCATTATTGGGAACAGTAATGTTGGTATTTATCGTTTTGCATATGCTGGCATTTTGGAAGCGAATGCATTTTGGTCCAATTGAAACATACATTGCTGCCAATGGCGAGGAACTAAAGGATTTATATTCCATCACCGTTCTTTCATTTAAGGATGCAGACAACGGACTTATTGTTTGCATGATCTACCTGGTGGCCATGATTGCAATTGCATTCCATTTGATGCATGGATTCCAAAGCGCATTTCAGTCGGTGGGAATTCGTCACCCAAAATACACTCCCCTTATTAAGAAGGTCGGATATGGCTTTGCACTACTGGTGCCATTGCTGTTCGCGATCATTCCGTTCTATATTCGTTTCATGTTGTAAAAATAATTTAGCTGATCATGAGCAAGCTGAATTCCAAAATACCTGAAGGTTCCGTTGACAAGAAATGGACCGATTATAAAAACCACGTAAAGCTGGTGAATCCTGCTAATAAGCGTTCTATCGATATTATTGTCGTTGGTACAGGTCTGGCAGGATCTTCTGCGGCTGCTTCTCTTGCTGAGATGGGTTATAGTGTTAAGGCGTTCTGTTTTCAGGACTCCCCGCGTCGTGCCCACTCTATTGCCGCACAGGGAGGGATCAATGCTGCTAAGAATTACCAGAATGATGGTGACTCTACCTACAGATTGTTTTACGATACCATAAAAGGTGGAGATTACCGCGCACGTGAAGCCAACGTTCATCGCCTGGCTGAGGTTTCTGCAAACATCATCGACCAATGTGTTGCACAAGGTGTTCCTTTTGCACGCGATTACGGTGGGTTGCTCGATAACCGATCCTTCGGTGGAACACAGGTTCAGCGTACGTTTTATGCAGCCGGTCAAACCGGACAACAATTATTACTCGGGGCTTATTCAGCTCTCTCAAGACAAATAGCATTAGGTAAAGTAAAAATGTACAACCGCCATGAGATGCTTGATGTTGTGGTTGTAGGAGGGAAGGCACGAGGAATTATTGCACGTAACCTTGTAACAGGAGAGATTGAACGTCATTCGGCCCATGCAGTTTTGCTGTGTTCAGGAGGTTACGGAAATGTATTTTTCCTCTCTACCAATGCAATGGGAAGTAACGTCACTGCTGCCTGGAAGGCGCACAAACGCGGTGCTTTCTTTGGAAATCCTTGTTTTACACAAATTCATCCGACCTGTATTCCTGTTTCCGGCGACCATCAGTCGAAACTGACTTTGATGTCGGAATCACTTCGAAACGACGGACGCATCTGGGTTCCCAAGAAGAAAGAAGATGCCGTTGCCATTCAGCAAGGGAAAAAACTCGGAAAAGACATTGCCGAAGACGATCGCGATTATTACCTCGAGCGTCGCTATCCTGCATTCGGAAACCTCGTTCCGCGCGACGTAGCCTCACGTGCTGCGAAAGAGCGTTGTGATGCCGGTTTCGGAGTGAATGCAACAGGACAAGCAGTATTCCTCGATTACGCTGCAGCGATTGAACGTTACGGAAAAATTGAAGCGAATAAACACAACATGACCAATCCTACACCTGAGCAGATTCGTGCGATGGGTAAGGATGTGGTGAAGGAAAAATACGGAAACCTGTTTGATATGTACAAGCAGATCACCGGCGAAGATCCTTATGAAACTCCAATGAAAATTTATCCTGCCGTTCACTACACCATGGGTGGATTGTGGGTCGATTACGAACTGATGACAACCATCCCGGGATGTTATGCATTGGGTGAAGCCAACTTCTCCGATCACGGAGCAAACCGCCTCGGCGCTTCTGCACTGATGCAAGGATTGGCTGACGGATATTTTGTGATTCCTTACACCATCGGAAATTATCTTGCTGATGATATCCGTACCGGAAAAATTCCAACCAATACACCTGAGTTTGATGCTGCCGAAAAAGCGGTGAAAGATCAAATCAACTTCTTCGTGAACAATAAGGGAACGAAGTCGGTCGATTATTTCCACAAGCGTCTTGGAAAAATTATGTGGGACAAATGCGGTATGGCGCGCAATGAAAAAGGCTTGAAAGAAGCCATTCAGGAAATCCGCCAATTGCGTGAGGAGTTCTGGAAGGAAGTTCGTGTACCGGGAAGCAATGACGAATTCAATCCTGAGCTGGAGAAAGCCGGACGTGTTGCCGATTTCCTGGAGCTTGGTGAATTGATGTGTATGGATGCCCTCACCCGCGAAGAATCCTGTGGTGGACATTTCCGTGAAGAATCACAAACAGAAGAAGGAGAAGCCAAGCGCGATGACAATCGATTCAGCTTTGTTTCCGCATGGGAATACAAACCCGATATCAAAGACGAAGTACTTCACAAGGAAGAACTCAAGTTTGAGGAAATCAAAGTTGTTGCACGTTCGTATAAATAATTCAGTTCGAATTTTCAATCGATAGATATGAAACTCAATCTAAAAATCTGGCGCCAGAAGAACCGTGAGGACAAAGGGAAAATGGTAGATTATTCCATCGACCATGTTTCACCTGATATGTCATTCCTCGAAATGCTGGATGTGCTCAATGAGCAACTCATCAACAAGGGAGATGATCCCATCGCATTCGACCACGATTGCCGCGAAGGAATTTGCGGAATGTGTTCACTCTTCATTAATGGTCGTGCACACGGACCTAATTATGGCGTAACTACCTGTCAGCTGCACATGCGCTCTTTTAAAGATGGCGATACAATCTTTATTGAACCATGGAGAGCCCAGGCTTTTCCTGTAATTAAGGATTTGGCGGTGGATCGAAGCGCATTTGACCGGGTTATTCAGGCCGGCGGTTATGTAAGCGCAAACACAGGCGGTGCTCAGGATGCCAATTGTTTACCTGTTCCCAAGGAGAACGCAGACAAAGCCTTTGCAGCAGCAACTTGTATTGGTTGCGGAGCATGCGTTGCTACCTGTAAAAACGGATCTGCAATGCTATTTGTATCTGCGAAGGTTTCTCAGCTTGCTCTGTTGCCACAAGGTAAAGCAGAAGCACAGCAACGTGTATTGAACATGGTCGCACAAATGGATGCAGAAGGTTTCGGGAATTGTTCCAATACCGGTGCATGTGAGATTGAATGTCCAAAAGGAATTTCACTTGAAAACATTGCACGGATGAACCGTGAGTTTATGAAAGCATCAATTCTTTCGGAGAAATAACTATTTTCAAAAAACAAAAAGCCCTCTTCGCAAGAAGAGGGCTTTTTGTTTTTTGGTGAATGGTAAAAAGTGAACGGTGATATGTGAATAGAAATCTGTTCACCATTCACTGTTCACCACTCACCAATAAATCTATTTCCCGCAATACAGCATTACACTTTCAACGGTCGATCGCCCTTCGCTTCCTTCCGGATATTTTTTTAAAAGCTCGTTGCCCATGACTTCACAATCGGGTAAATACGAATGATCGGCAGCAGCTTTTTTCATGCATTCGCAGTACTGTTCAGCATTCGCCTGGGGATCGTCCTTTTTACAGGACGCAAACATGAACAATACGGCTGAGGTATAAATCAGATTTTTCATGGCGATGTTCTTATCTCGTTTTTTCGTTTTGGTCGTAGACCGCACAACGAATGATTTCTTCACCGTAAATTTTTGCTGCTTCAGGATCTTTTGGAAGCAACTCCTGGTGTTCTCTTGCTAATTCTGCACATTCATTCATGCGATTCGGATCATTCAACCCTTCTTTAAAACACGCACAATATTCCCTGGCCAGTGTTTTAGGATCGCGGGTGCTGCAACTTACTGTTAGGAAAATTACAAACAACAAACAGACTTTAATCGCATTCATTGGTTATGGTATAAATAATATTCATGCTTTCCGGATCTGAGCCAAATTCAGTTTTTATTTCCTCTTCCAACTCACGTGCTTTTTCTGCCCACTGAAGTTGCTCTTTTTCATTGGAGGCAGTTTTTACCTTTTCATTGTAACGACACCATTTATTCGCGCTTTCTTCTGCAGCGTTTTCGCAGGATAAAAAGCAAGTGTTAACGGCAACGATCAAGAGCAGTTTCAAATTCAATTTCATCACCGGAGTTTTTATACCTGGATCGAAACCGGTCCAGTTGTTTTAAACACGCATTCATTTTTTCCGTTCCCTCTTCTTCACTCAGTTGATGTACTTCATGAAAACAGGCACATACTTCCCGCGCATCTGCTTCCGGACCACACGAAGCAAGAAAGAGGCTTCCTGTAACAAAAAGCAGTATTGATCCTAAGCGCATGAATACGAAAATAAGGATTTGAATTGAACTATGGGATCTTTGTTAAAAACCACTAACTTCATGGTAGCGTTCATAATAATTTACGTTACTGTATATAGTTTGAAGTATGGCACATTCCTCTTCCCCTGTAATCATTTCCAAGCTGCCCCAGGTTGGCACTACCATTTTCACGGTGATGAGTCGGCTTGCTGCCGAACATGGGGCAATCAATTTATCGCAGGGATTTCCTGATTTTGATTGTTCGCCGGATTTGCTTCGCCACGTATCCAAAGCAATGAACGATGGGCATAACCAATACGCTCCAATGCAAGGTTTGTTATCTCTCCGGGAAACGCTTTGTGCAAAAATGAATCGGGCATACAACGTCAATTATCATCCCGAAACCGACATTACAATTACTGCAGGGGGAACTCAGGCAATCTATTCTGCTATTTCTGCATTTATTCGTGAAGGAGATGAGGTGATCCTGTTTGCGCCTGCATACGATTGCTATCAACCCGCAATAGAATTAAACGGCGGAGTTGCTGTTTGGTCGACATTAAAACAGACTGATTTTTCAATTGACTGGCCCGAAGTAAAAAAACTGATCAATCATCGTACACGGATGATCATCATTAATACCCCGCATAATCCAAGCGGTACTTTACTGAAAAAGGAGGATCTGGAACAACTTGAGAAAATCACAAAGGGAACAGATATCCTGGTTCTGTCGGATGAAGTGTATGAGCATCTGGTTTTCGATGGACAGGAACACAACAGTGTATGCAAATTTCCGGGCTTAAAGGAGAGATCCATTTTAATTTTTTCATTCGGGAAAACGTTTCACGTAACCGGTTGGAAAATGGGGTATGCACTTGCACCTGCCAACCTCATGGCGGAATTTCGGAAAGCCCATCAGTTTATCGTATTTGCAGTGAACACTCCAATGCAGCACGGTTTAAATGCTTATCTGCAAAACGAAGAGAATTATAATTCCCTGTCTGCGTTTTATCAGCAGAAACGCGATTTCTTTTTGGATGGAATTAAAGGCAGTCGCTTTTCGTTTAGACCTTCAGGGGGGACATATTTTCAGTTATTGGATTATTCGGCAATTGCTGATGAAAAGGATACCGATTTTTCAATTCGCCTGACCAAAGAAAAAAAATTGGCAAGTATTCCGATCTCCGTTTTTTATCATGAGCCGGTCAACACAAAAGTATTGCGTTTCTGTTTTGCCAAAAAGGAAGAAACACTTAAGCGCGCCATTGATGTAATAAACTCAATTTGATGGGAAACACAAATGAATTAAAGGTTTGTATTGTGCAAACGGAATTGGATTGGGAAAATCCTGAAGCCAACCGTATGCGTTTTGATCGTTTGCTTCAGAATGTGCAAGCCGATTTGATCGTTCTTCCTGAAATGTTCAGTACCGGATTTTCGATGCAGCCGGAGAAACTTGCAGAAGCAATGAGTGGCGACACCGTACAATGGATGCTCACAACTGCACGAAAAAAGAACGCTGTACTTACCGGTAGTGTAATTATTAAAGCTGAAGATCAGTATGTGAATCGCTTGCTGTGGATCAATCCTTCGGGTACTATCGAATATTACGATAAACGTCACTTGTTTAGAATGGGCAATGAACATGAACATTATTCTGCCGGAAGCACAAAAATTTTTCCGGAGGTAAAAGGTTGGAGGATCTGTCCCCTGATTTGTTACGATTTGCGTTTTCCGGTTTGGTCAAGGAATAGTTCTCCCTTTTACGATGTGTTGATTTATGTTGCCAATTGGCCTGAATTGCGTCGTGAGCCATGGATGACATTGCTTTCTGCCCGTGCAATTGAAAATCAGTCGTATGTTGTTGGTGTAAATCGTATTGGCACTGATGGAAGAGGGATTGCCCATTCCGGTGATTCCTGTGTTATGGATGCAAAAGGAATGCGGATTTCATCGGATAGTTACAATTGTGAGCTGGTAGAGACCGTACTGCTAAAACGCAACGAGCTACTAGATTTTAGAGAAAAGTTTCCGGTATTATTGGACGGAGATGATTTTTCGATTCGCTGAAATAATTGCATCTCATTAGCGTTAATTCTACATGAAGAAAATTTTCGCATTGGTTGTGTTGCTGAGTATTACACAACCTGTTTTTAGCATTGAGCGCGTGTATTTACTTCACGGGCATGGATCTGATCCGCGTATTTTTTCCGGATTAAAACTCGATTCATCGCGGTACGATACGGTATCTATTCGGCTTCCGCTTCCTGCTCATCTTGAGTTAATGCCTGACTATGTAAAACGAATTATTCCAATGATCGACACAACGGGTTTGTTTTCGTTTGTTGGAGTATCGCTAGGTGGAATGGTTGCGGTAGAGCTAAGTAAGCATCTTCCCGTTCGAAGGGTAATACTGGTATCGAGCGCGTCCTGCAAAGAAGAATTGCCGCTTCGTTACAGAAGCATGAAACATATAGAAGTTTATCGATGTTTTTCCGGAGGATTCTACAAGGCTATGGCAAAACCCGCACAATTGTTGTTTGAACCGGAGCGACGAGAGAACGCCGATTTATTCGACGCGATGCTACAAGACAAAGACCCTGTTTTTCTTAAGCGGGCGATTCATTTAATTGTTAATTGGGATGGTGTTTGTGGAAGCGATGAACGGATAGTGAAGATTCACGGAACCAAAGATCACACCATTCCTGCAAGAACTGCCAATCCGGATATTCGGTTAAAGAATTCTTCGCACATGATGATGCTAACACGGTCGGACGTGTTATCTGAAATTATTCAGAAATCACTTGATTAATCAGAAGGGTAAAATATTCCATCCGAAAAGAATCTGCACGACCCAACCTGCCCCGTAAAGGGTGCTTGTGGCAAATAGAAGTCCCCATACCACAGCAGGTACATAAGTGATTTGCCTGAGGTTTGTCGTGTCGCCTGCATGGCCGGGTTCATCGACACTTAGCCATAAAATCACAAGCGAAGAATAAACCGCTTCCATCAGGTTTAAGGCTGCAGAAAAGAACAAAAAGTAATAAGTTAAAGCTTCATTTTGTAAATAATAGCAACCGGCCAGCATTGCTCCGTAGGTTAAAATCCAAAACCAACCGAAGCGATTCCTGATCCAAAAAAGTAAATTGAGGATTAGCCAGCCGGCCAAACCATAAAAAACGTAATCGGTATTCCCCTTGTGAAGAAAATAAAACATGGTAACTGCGGCCGCTGTTCCAAAGGGATAGCCTCCTAAATTGATGAGCGAATCGCGAAGCCAACCGCTAATGGTGTATTTGCAAGATCCGGAGGTGTCGGCATGAAGATCGACTTTACTGAATTTACCTGTAAGCAATAATGCGAAGAATGCATGTCCGCTTTCATGGAACATGGTATTTAAACCGCGAAAGTATGGGCCGATTGCCGGTATCCTCAGCATGAGGAGCGCAAGGATGAACATGCCTGCATATTGGTATTCCCGGGGAGCAAAATCAAGCATCGGATTCTTTTAAAAGCCTAACTTTTTTCTGACTACAGCCATTTTAGCATGAGCAATGTGTCTTGCTTTTTCTTCTCCAATTTTTAATTGGTTTTCCAACTCAGGAAGAGAATTCATGTAATGCACAAATAGCGAACGTGGCTCAGCATATTTCTCAAGTATCACGCCGAGTAATTCCTGTTTGGCATGACCATAACCAAAATTTCCGGCAAGGTATTTTTCGCGTAAGGCTGATGTTTGTTCCTTATTGGCGATCAGTTGAAAAAGTTTGAAGACATTGCAGGTGTCAGGATTTTTTGGTTCCTCTAGTGGAGTAGAGTCGGTAATGATAGTTCCAATCTGTTTTTTCAATTCCTTTTCGGGAAGAAAAATATCGATGAAGTTTTTGTAACTCTTGCTCATTTTTTGTCCATCCGTACCAGGAACGATCATCACGCGTTCATCTACTTTTGCCTCGGGCACAACAAAGGTTTCTCCAATGATGCGATTAAAGGCTTCTGCTATATCGCGTGAAATTTCAAGGTGCTGCACCTGGTCTTTTCCAACAGGAATATATTCAGCGTCATACAAAACAATATCTGCCGCCTGCAAAACAGGATAAGTAAACAAACCGGCATTGACATCCGATAACTTATCGCTTTTCTCCTTAAACGAATGCGCATTGGCAAGCATTGGAAATGGCGTAAAGCAGTTGAGGTACCATGCAAGTTCACACACTTCCGGAATCATGCTCTGACGATAGAATACTGTTCGTTGAACATCTAATCCAAAAGCAAGCCAGGAAGCAGCAACCGCATAGGTGTTGTTGCGTCGAATGGCACCATCTTTTAGTGAGGTAAGCGAATGCATGTCGGCAATAAAAATGAACGAATCATTTCCCGGCTGACGACATAATTCAATGGCAGGCTGAATGGCTCCCAATATGTTCCCGAGATGTGGAACACCTGAGCTCTGAATTCCTGTGAGTATTCGCGGCATACTTAGATCAAAGCATTTTTAAAAACGAAACTTCTTTTGCAGAAAGGAATCTCCATTTTCCGCGTGGAAGATCTTTTTTCACCAATCCGGCAAACATTACACGGTCAAGTTTGATCACATCGTATCCCAAATGTTCGAACATACGACGAACGATTCTGTTTTTTCCGCTATGAATCTCAACACCGATATCACGCTTATTGCTGGCATCGCCCACAAATTGAGCGTCGTCGACTTTAATAAATCCGTCTTCCAGCTCGAAGCCTTCCTTCAGTTTCATCAGATCTTCACGCTTAACGTTTTTATCCGTCATTACATGATAGATCTTTTTGATGTTGTTTCTGGGATGGGTGAGTTTGTCTGTAAGCTCTCCGTCGTTGGTCATCAATAATAATCCTGTTGTATTTCTATCCAAACGTCCAACCGGATACAAGCGTTCCCTGGTTGCGTTCTCAACAAGATCAAGTACGGTCTTGCGCTTTTCAGGATCGTCAGTTGTAGTGATGTAGTCTTTGGGTTTGTTCAGAAGAACATAAACCATTTTTTCCTGACTCAATAATTGGTCGTGAAAATGGACTTTGTCTGTTGGTAAAATGCGTGTGCCTAACTCTGTTACTACCTGTCCGTTTACACGGATAACACCGGTTGCAATCAATGTATCGGCTTCACGACGTGAACAAATTCCTGTATTGGCTACAAACTTATTTAAGCGAATTTTACCATCATCGTGCGGCTTGGTAGTTTTCTTTTTCTCTTTCGAGCGATTTACCATGTCATTGTAAGCACTGGCCGATTTTTTGAAAGATTTTTTCTCTTTACTCAGTTCTTTGAAGTCAAATTCTTCATCATCCGAGAATTCCTTTTCGATATAGGGCTTCTTAATTTCCCCATCCTCTTTTTTACGACCAAAACCACCTTTTCGGGTTTGTCCACTGAAATAGGAACTACCTTCTGTTTCCGGATTGCTTTCACCGGAAAATTCCTCTCCGGATTTTGCATAGCTTCTTTTCCTGTCGCCGGAGTTATCGGTTTTATCACGACCATACCCGCGTTTTTCTGCAGTTCCGTCATCCTTTTTCAGTGTAAAGGATTTCTTGCGATCATTACCGAATCCTTCCTCACGTTTTCCGTACGAACGTTTTTCTCCACCATCGTCACTTCTTCTGGAGTATGAACGTTTCTCTCCGGTATCACCATCGCGTTTTCCGTACGATCTTTTTTCTCCACCATCATCACTTCTTCTGGAGTATGAACGCTTCTCACCGGCATCACCATCACGTTTTCCGTACGAACGTTTTTCTCCACCATCGTCACTTCTTCTGGAGTATGAACGTTTCTCACCGGTATCACCATCACGTTTTCCGTAAGAACGTTTTCTGTCAGAGCCGAAGCTGTCTTCTTTTTTACCGTATGATTTTTTGCGGTCGGAACTGAATCCGCCATCACGTTTTCCGTAAGATCTTTTCTCTCCACCGTCATCGCTGCGGCGCGAGTAGGATCGTTTTTCTCCGCCCTCGTCCTCACGTTTTCCGAAAGAACTTTTTCTGTCAGAGCCGAAGCTGTCTTCTTTTTTACCGTATGATTTTTTGCGATCAGAACTGAATCCGCCATCACGTTTGCCGTAAGATCTTTTCTCTCCACCGTCATCGCTGCGACGGGAGTAGGATCGTTTTTCTCCGCCTTCGTCCTCACGTTTTCCGTAAGAACGTTT
>DEHO01000077.1 GCA_002351955.1 Flavobacteriales bacterium UBA2798 | reverse complement strand
GTTTACGTTACCGGGTGCTTATCCGAACGCTACAAAGACGATCTGCAAAAGGAAATTCCAGATGTGGACGCCTGGTTTGGTACGCGCGATTTATCGCGATTGCTAAAACAACTAAATGCCAACTACAAACACGAGTTGGTGGGCGAGCGTATTCTTACCAACCCCAGCCATTTTGCATACCTTAAAATTTCAGAAGGTTGCGATCGGCCCTGTTCTTTTTGTGCTATTCCCATTATGCGCGGAAAACATATTTCGAAACCCATGGAGGAATTGGTGTTGGAAGCAAAGAACCTGGCTAAAAAAGGAACCAAAGAATTGTTGTTGATAGCGCAGGACTCTACTTACTATGGCCTCGATCTGTATAAGAAAAGAAATCTTGCCGAGCTGATGAACCGCCTTGCCGATGTAGAAGGNNGAAGGCATTGACTGGATTCGGTTACACTATGCCTTTCCTGCAGGATTTCCATTAGATGTTCTGGATGTTATGGCCAACCGACCCAACATCTGCAGGTACTTAGATATACCGCTTCAGCATGGTTCTTCCCATTTGTTGAAGTTGATGCGAAGAGGAATAACGCGCGAAAAAACAGAAGAACTATTAGATACCATTCGCACAAAAGTGCCGGGTATTGCCATTCGCACAACATTAATTGCCGGGCATCCGGGCGAAACAGAGGCCGAGTTTGAAGAGATGATGAAGTTTGTTGAGACATCTCGCTTCGACAGGCTGGGTGTATTTCCTTATTCGCATGAAGACAATACTCATTCTTATTCGATGGCCGATGATGTGCCCGATGATGTAAAGCAAGAACGTGTAGACCAATTAATGGATTTACAACAAGGCATTTCACTTGAATTGAATCAACAAAAAATTGGGAAAGTGATGAAGGTTTTAATCGACCGTAAAGAAGGTGAAAGTTTTTATGGTCGCACCGAGTTCGATTCGCCCGAAGTAGATAACGAAGTGATTCTGGATGCAAGTAAAAACTATTTACGCATAGGCGATTTTGTAACCGCTAAGATTACAGCCGCCAGTGAGTTTGATCTGATTGCTGAACTGGTTTAACAAGATTTTAACAAGCTATTCCGCTTGTACTTTTGTTGTGAACTTTAAATGAAAATAGACGTTATTCGGGATATGTTTTCACACACCTGTTGTTAGTATGCGCATTCAGAAATTGGAACTGGCCGATACCCAGGCTTTCTCTTCATTTTTTCTCGATTACATTCACGAAAAAGAAGCTCTCAAATCGTACTACTCACAGTTTCCGCGCATCGAAAATTTTAAAACCCAGATTGAAAGCAAAGGCAAATCCTTTTCGCAACAGAATAGAAACACATTAGCGGAAGTACTACAAGAACAATACAAAGGGTTAACAATTTCAACACTCACCCAAAAAAATATTGATGCGCTTAAAAACCAAAACACATTTACGGTTACTACAGGTCATCAACTCAATATTTTTACCGGCCCGCTTTATTTCGTTTATAAAATTGTAACCGTAATCAATGCCTGCAAGCAGTTGAAACAACATTATCCCAACTACAATTTTGTTCCGGTTTATTGGATGGCGTCCGAAGATCATGATTATGAAGAGATAAAATACTTCAGAGCGTTCGGAAAAAAATATGTTTGGGAAACCGATCAGACCGGAGCAGTAGGTCGTTTTAATCCAAAGTCGATAGAAAAACTTTTCGATCAGGTTCCGGGTGATATCTCCGTTTTCAAAAACGCTTACTCTAAAAATAAAACCTTAAGCGGAGCCGTACGGCAGTATGTAAATGATTTGTTTGCGGATGAAGGTTTAGTAGTAGTTGATGCTGATCATCCAAAACTGAAACGGATCCTTGCACCAGTCATGAAGGCCGACATCCTCGAGAATACTCCGGCCAAATTAGTAAATCAAACCAATCAACAATTAGAAAAAATTGGTTATCACGCGCCCGTAAATGCGCGCGATATAAATTTCTTCTATCTGATCGACTCATTACGTGGGCGTATCGAAAAACGAGGCGAAACTTTTCATGTGTTGGATTCAAAACTTTCATTTAGTAGTGAAGAAATACAATCGCGAATTGAAAGCAACCCCGAAGAGTTTAGCCCTAATGTAATCTTGCGCCCACTTTACCAGGAAATGATTTTACCTAACTTGGCCTATATTGGTGGTCCGGCCGAATTGGTGTATTGGCTCGAACTCAAAAAAGTGTTCGATCACTTTGAGCAACCCTTCCCCATCTTAATGCCCCGTAACTTTGCGCTGGTGGTGGATGCACCCACCGATCGCAAAATGAAAAAGACCGGCANNGGCATTGATTTAAAATTATTCTTCGCGCAAAAGAATTTTATCTTCAATCATTGGGTACTTCATAACTCCACACAAGAACTTACCATCAGCAAAGAAATGCAACAGGTAAGCGTGTTGTTTGAAAAATTGCAGGCTAAAGCCAATTCCATTGATGCTTCATTAACACAGTTTGTTGGCGCACAAGCCAAACACACCGCCAATGCATTAAACCGCATTGAGCAAAAAATGCTACGGGCTGAGAAACGTAGACATTCAGATAAACTCCAGCAAATTGAAGCCGTGAAAGATGCGTTGTTTCCGAATGGCAATCTGCAGGAACGTACCGACAACTTATTAAACTTCTATCCGACCGATTCTCAATTTATTCAACAACNNGCACACACTTCGATCCGTTTGATTTTCGCTTTCATACGCTGAGCTATGAATAAAGCTGAGCTACGAAAAATCTATTTGGAAAAGCGAACTGCGCTTTCAGATGCAGCATCTGCTCAACTCAGCTTCCAGGTTTACCAACAGTTTTTCACCTCCATTGATCTTTCCTTTATTAAGGTGATTCATACATTTCTTCCCGTTGTTTCGAAGCGCGAACCCGATACATGGCTAATTATTGATCGGCTGCGAAGAGAGTTTCCGCACATTCAGATTTCTATTCCGAAAACCAACGTACTCCATAACACACTTGAGAACTTCTACTTTGAAGGATTGCATCAACTGGTAACTACCTCGTGGGGAATTCAGGAACCTGCGCATGGGATACTTACTGAAACAGAAAAAATTGATTTGGTATTAGTTCCCCTTCTGGCCTTCGATAGAAGCGGGCATCGCGTTGGTTATGGCAAAGGGTTTTATGATCGATTCCTAAAATTTTGTCGACCAGATTGCAAGAAAGTTGGCTTATCACTTTTTGAGGCTGAAGAAGAATTTGAAACATCTGCGTTGGATGTTCGATTGGATGTTTGCGTTACGCCTGGCGGTTTAATATCATTCTAAGCATTAGCGCTGTTCGTTAAACGCACACGCATTTTTTGCAGGTTGGGATANNGGCTTGCAGCGAAGTAATAGTTTCGTCAAAAACCAAAAACGCAATTATAAAATTCATCAGCGGATTGATGTACAACAAAATTCCAACTGTGGTTGAGTTAATGCCGTTTAGCGCATACAGGTTTAGAAATAATGGCAATACCGTAAACACTCCGGCCACAACTATAATCAATCCGTAAAAGTGAAAAGTTTGGGGCACGTCATTCACTAACCATGGAAACGCCAACGAAAGAATCAGCAATGCAAAAAGCATCTGAACAAATAAGACAGATAATCGATCAAACCCGTTGTTTCGTCTTTGGGTAATCAGCNNCGCTACTGCAAAGCTATAACCTAACTCCGCTGCGGAATTCAGGCCCAGTAATACACAACTAATAATGCACAATGAAACTGCCAGCCATTGTAATTGCGATAACTTCTCTCGTAAAATAAAATTTCCAAGTACTGCCGTTAGCACGGGACAAATAAAATATGAGAACGATGCAGTTTTGATATTGATGGCGTTGATTACGTAAATAAAAATCAGCCAGTTAACTATCAACAAAACGCCACCACCCAAAATTAATCCCACAATCTGGTTGCGTTGCTTTTCCGGAAAAGACCTCAACCGCATCAGATCCATCTTCATCTTATACCTTCGGAAACCAAACAGAATGACCAGTAGAATAACTACGGATGAAGCTATGCGGAAATACAGAATTTCACCTGCTGTATAATCTTTAAGAGCTCGTAGCGGTAACGAGAAAAATCCCCACACGACAAATGCCGAAACGGCTGCTGCATAATGCTTACGAGTACCCATACTGGCCGCGAAGATAGAGAAAGGCAAACCAGTGGAATGAAATACCTGAAAAAAATCTACTCACTCGATTTCGGTGGCCAACTAAACCTCCGGCTCTTGCTGACTCAAGCAATGAAAGGAACCCAATCCCCAGATTATATCCGTTGAATCAATACCAACTACCTTACGATCGGTAAAACATGATTGCAAAATATCAAGCGCACGATCGTCATTCTTATCGCGGAACGTGGGAACAACTACATATTTATTGGCGATGTAAAAGTTAGCATAGGAAGCCGGTAAGCGTTGATCCTCATATACAATGGGTGTAGGCATGGGCAGTTCGATGATGTTCATCTGTTTGCCATTTTCTAATCGAAGTGTTTTTAATTCTTTCAGATTGTCCTGAAGGATTTGGTAGTTCTCATCGTTTTTGTTTTCCTCTACAATCGTTACGACTGTGTCTTCATTGACAAAACGGGTAAGGTCATCAATGTGGCCATCGGTATCGTCACCAATAATGCCATCGCCTAACCAAAGGATGTGATCGACACCATAATAATCAATCAAATACTTTTCAATTTGTGATTGATTCAAGTGGGGGTTTCTGTTTTCGTTCAACAAACAAGCACGTGTCGTAAGTAATGTTCCTTTTCCATTAAACTCAACTGATCCACCTTCCATTACAATACCCGGCTCCACCACCGGAATGTTGTAATGCTTTGCAATCAACGTGGGGATCACATCATCTAAATCAAATGGTGGATATTTTCCGCCCCAG
>DEHO01000007.1 GCA_002351955.1 Flavobacteriales bacterium UBA2798 | reverse complement strand
CGGATTTTTAGGGTTAGGTACATATATAATTGAATTGCAAATGCTTAAATAATTGTTTTCAATAAAATCAACAATGCTAATCCCCCCTCTTTCAGCAGAATTGGAAAAGAAAATTGTAAGAATAATTTCCCAATTGATAATGCACCAACTAATAATATAAGCACCAAAAAAAGGTGATTTTGCCCTTTCATAGATTGGATTTTCTTTTTTTATTGAAAACATATGATTAATTATTATACTTTTCCCAGTTTAAAAATTTAGTAATCCCATCAATATCAGGGAAAAGGGTATAGTTGTTAATTCCTAATAGATAGAATTCCTTTTGAATTTTTGGTTTGTCTTTATGATGAATTTCAATATAAGTGATTTTATCGTTTTCATAAGGTTCATTTGGTTTGTCAAATACCATAAATAATCCTTGTTGCACATTAATTCTAGGAGTACTGTTTAAGGGAATGAACATTGAATTTTGATTGATATCTGCTAAATCTTTAATTTCACAAACACTATCTGAATTCAAATATTTATGTGACCTAGATTTGAACAAGAAAACCTTTCCGTTATCATTAGGATTTTTCTCAACAGCAAAAAATAGAGCTGCAAGGGCACTTTTTGTCCAATCCAATAACCTAGTTTTTAAACCATGATGTTGGCCGAAAGCAAGTAACTCAAGTAATGGTAAATTATTGTGCCTTAGATGTTGGTATGAATTGGCTTGGAAAAGTAGTATGAGATCTTTTTCAAATTTTTGGAGGGTTGATTCAGGTAGTGTGTTCAGAAGCTTGAAATTTTCCCTTCCAATTGATGGAATTAAAGCATATTCTGATTTGGAAACACCCCTATATAGAGTTGAGTGATCTGAAAATCTGCTAATTGTTGAGGCAAATTCAGAAACACTTGAAATAAATCCAGTCATTTTTTGNNAACCCAAGATACGAGAATTTGGATAAAAAAACGCCCCTTCTGTCGAAGAGGCGTTTTTGATTTTATAAGAATTTGATTATTTCACATACCTGAAATCCTTACCGGGATAATAAGCACCCGGACCAAGCATTTCTTCGATACGCAATAACTGATTGTATTTAGCGATCCGGTCGGAGCGTGAGGCTGATCCGGTTTTAATTTGCCCGGTGTTTAATGCAACAGCAAGATCTGCAATGGTACTGTCTTCCGTTTCTCCGGAGCGGTGACTCATTACAGAGGTGTAAGCCCAACTTTTTGCCATATCAACTGCTTCAATTGTTTCCGTCAACGTTCCAATCTGATTTACTTTAACCAGGATTGNNATGATGGGATATTTCTTCGCCCAATCAGCCCAATAGGCTACCATTTCATCCGAACTCATTTGCTTTCCTGTAGATTCAAAAATGTACAGGCCTTTTTCTGCGTTGTAAAACTCCGTGCTTGCTGCATCAAGGGCAATGTAAACGTCCTCGCCCACTTTATAGCCTGAACTTTCAATGGCACGTAACACCATTTCAATTGCTTCTTCATTGGAACCAAGGTTAGGTGCAAAACCGCCTTCATCTCCGACGTTTGTATTGTGACCAGCTTTTTTCAAAACAGCTTTGAGGTTGTGAAAAATTTCTGTCCCCATGCGCAGACCTTCAGAAAAAGTTTCAGCACCTACAGGCATAACCATGAATTCCTGAATATCGATTTTGNNTTATCTGCATGCGCACCTCCATTGAGGATATTCATCATCGGAATTGGCAATGTAGTTGCATTCACTCCGCCGATGTAGCGGAACAATGGTAAACCTGCTTCTTGAGCTGCCGCTTTCGCACATGCAAGGGAAACACCTAAAATTGCATTTGCACCCAGTTTCGATTTGTTGCTGGATCCATCCAACTGTATCATCAATCGGTCAATGATATTCTGATTGAAAACCGGAACACCGTGTAATTCTTTATTGAGTGCGTCATTAACATTGGCAACAGCTTTTGTCACACCTTTTCCCAGGTAGATGCCTTTATCTCCATCGCGTAATTCAGCAGCCTCGTGTGCACCTGTAGAAGCACCGGAAGGAACAGCAGCACGGCCAAGAATTCCGTTTGCTGTAATTACATCTACTTCAATTGTAGGATTTCCGCGAGAATCAAGAATCTGACGAGCTTCAATTTGTGCAATGGTTGACATGGTTGGTTTGTTNNTCGGTTATCAGTGAGGAGTTATCAGTGATAGAAATTGCTAATTATAAAGATTAATTATTCACTTTAATCTTCGAATGAACTTTCATATTGTGCACAAAATCATCGAAGAGGTATCGCGCATCGTACGGACCGGGATTTGCTTCGGGGTGGTATTGCACGCTGAAAACGGGTTTCCCTTTAAGTCGAATTCCTGCAAGGGTTCCATCGTTGAGGTGCACATGTGTCATTTCAATATCGCTTCTATTGGAAAGCGCTTCTTTATCCACAACAAAACCATGGTTCTGAGAGGTGATCTCACTTTTTCCGGTGATGAGGTTTTTAATCGGGTGATTGATTCCGCGGTGACCGTTATGCATTTTTTTGGTGGGTAATCCCTGCGATAAGGCAAGAATCTGATGGCCCAGACATATACCGAAAATAGGAAGTCCGGTTGCGACAATGGCTTTCACTTTTTCGATGGTATCGCTCATCACTCCCGGATCACCGGGACCATTACTCAGCATAAAACCGTTCGGTTCAAAAGCAAGCATCTCATCAAGTGAAGCCTGCATCGGGAATACTTTTACATAACATCCACGCTCCACAAGGCAACGTACAATGTTTTTCTTAACACCAAGATCGAGTAATGCAACTTTAAAAGGTGATGCAGCATCTCCGGAGGTGAATGCTTCTTTCGTGCTTACCCGAGAAGAAAGTTCAAGTCCATCCATTGACGGAACAGTCTTCAGTTTTTGTTTGAGTATTTCCGGATCCAGAATTTCGGATGAAATAATGGCGTTCATTGCGCCGGCGTTTCTGATATGGCGCACAAGTGCACGCGTATCTACCTCGCAGATTCCAACAATATTATCCCGCTCGAAATAGGTCTGAAGGGAACTTTCTCCTGAAGGTCTGGAGAAATTCACTGAGAATTTTTTACAGACAAGTCCTGAGATCTTTACGGAATCCGATTCCACCTCATCCTTGTGAACACCGTAGTTGCCAATATGCGGTGAAGCCATAACAACTATTTGTCCGAGATAGGAGGGGTCGGTAAAAATTTCCTGATATCCGGTCATTCCCGTATTAAAGGCAATCTCCCCTGTGGTAGTGCCAATGATCCCGGCTGCTTTGCCGTGGAAAACAGTGCCGTCTTCAAGAACGAGAAGGGCGGACGGCTTCACTTGGTATTTCATGGCACAAATATAAATGGAGGAAAGCAAAAGGGAGTTCAGAATGTTGCTGTGGTTTTGAACAAAAAATGCGGGTTATTCACGAAGACAGACCGGTTTATACCCCATTTGACTCCCATATTGCCATGAAGGCAACCTGAATGATTCCTTTTTCGTCATTATAATCGAGTCTTGATTCCGTTAATCACCCAGGGCGGTTCTTTTTCCGCTTTGTGAAAACCATTGAAATCAGTATATTTACAAGGATGCGACATTTGTTTACAATAGTGCTGGTTTTCATGCTTTTGGCGCCTTCTTTTGGTCACGAGCATGGGAATGATGAGCGTTATTACCGCTTCCTGCCTAATCAGGGACAATGGGAGCATGCAATCAGGTACAAGGCAAAAATTAACAGCGGGGCATTGTTTTTACTGGAAGATTCCTGGGTTTTTCATTTTCAGGATAATTCTGTTTTGCTAAAGGCTCATTTGGGAGAACCTGTAAAGCCGGAGGATGACAGGATTTTTGGTCAGTCTTACAAAGTGAAATTTATCGGTGCCAAAACCAAAGGTTTTGAGCAGAAGGAAAAAGGTGAGGAGTATTATAATTTTTTCCTGGGAAACGATAAAGATAAATGGGCATCAAAAGTTTTTCCCTACAAACACATTACCTACAACAATATTTATCAGGGAATCGATCTTCGCTTATACTCAAAAGATGAGCAATTAAAATACGATTGGATAATTGCTCCCGGATCAGACCCTTCACTTATTGTTCAGGAATATGAAGGAGTAGAAAAGATCCGAATTACCACCATTGGAGATCTGGAAATCAAAACAACTGTAGGAACCGTAATCGAAAAAGCCCCGAAAGCTTTTCAGATCATAAGAGGAAAGAAAGTTGAAGTTCCCTGCAGGTTTACGCTTAAGGGGAAACAACTGAGCTACGAATTCCCCAATGGGTACGACCGTTCTTTTGAATTGATTATTGATCCGGTTCTTGTTTTTGGTAGTTATACAGGCTCAACAGCCGATAATTTCGGAATGACAGCAACCTATTCTTCGCAAGGCCATTTGTTCACCGGGGGAATGGTATATAATATCGGTTATCCAACAACTTTGGGAGCGTATTCCGTAACAAGTAATGTGAACAATTCAGTATATGGAGTAACGGATATTGTCATTACCAAGTTTTCTCCCAACGGAACCAGTCTGGTCTATTCAACCTATCTGGGCGGCGGAACTACGAATCAGGGAACAGAAACGGTTCACAGTTTAATTTGCAATGCCAACGATGAATTGTTTTTGTTTGGAGTAACCAGTTCTACCGATTTTCCTACAACAGCAGGAGCCTATGATCAGACTTTCAATGGAGGGAGTTTTATTGGTTTTTACCAGAATGGTTCCTACTTCTACAATGCAGGGACTGATATTTTTGTTTCCAAACTTTCTTTCGACGGTGCCAATTTGCTTGCATCCACCTACATCGGCGGAACAGGAAATGATGGTGTAAATTATAACCAGAATTTCCAGCAAGGTGTAAACTGGGTTTCCAATTACGATTCCCTGCAAACCAATTACGGAGATCAGTTTCGCGGTGAAATTATGGTGGATGATCTTGGGAATTGCTATGTGGCTTCCATGACAAAATCTTCGGATTTCCCAATTGTAAATGCGTATCAAAGTACCTCCGGCGGACAACAGGATGGTGTTGTGTTTAAACTCGATCAGAACCTGAGTAATCTTCAATTCAGCACCTATATCGGCGGAAGCAATAAAGATGCTTGCTATGGCATAAAAGTAGATGCAGCATACAATGTTTTTGTAACCGGAGGAACGGCTTCAGCGAATTTTCCCTCAACGCCGGGTACATTGCATACCACCTATCAGGGTGGGAAAACGGATGGGTATGTGATCAAACTTTCGCCTACTGGAAATACATTACTTGCTTCAACCTTTATTGGAACCAATGCCTACGATCAGACATTTTTTATTGAACTCGATCGCTTTGGGTCGGTTTACGTGTTGGGACAAACATCCAGCCCGGCTGGAATGCCTCCTGTTAATGTGAATTATTCGAATGCCAATTCAGGGCAGTTCATTGTAAAAATGAATAATGCATTAAACACATTGGAATATCGTACCTTATTTGGAAATGGCAGTGGTAATTTCAATATTTCGCCATCTGCTTTTCTTGTTGATGTATGTGGAAATGTATATGTTTCCGGTTGGGGAGCAAATATCCTGCAGAACAATCCGCTAACAGGAATGCCAGTCACTGCCAACGCATTTCAACCCGGAAGCGGAGATGGATTTAATTTTTACCTCATTGTTTTCTCCCGAAATATTGATAATCTACTTTACGCTACCTATTTCGGGGGTAATCAAAGTCGCGAACATGTCGATGGAGGTACAAGTCGTTTTGATGCCAATGGTGTAGTTTACCAATCGGTTTGTGCAGGATGTGGTAGTAATGATGATTTTCCGACAACGCCCGGTGCATGGTCAAATATAAATTTGTCAACCAATTGCAACAACGGTGTTTTCAAATACGATATGGAAATTGAACCGGAAGCAGATTTTGTAACAGATAAACTCGAAGGCTGTTCACCACTTACTATTCATTTTGATAATACCAGTCCATTGTATTCAGAATTCCTATGGGATTTTGGCGGTGGCGATACCACGTCTACAATTGTCAATCCGGTCTATACTTTTACCACTCCCGGAACATACACAGTATATCTTATTGACCGCGATTCCATTTGTCTTTTGCTCGATACTGCAGAAAAAGTAATCACAGTTTATCCTCCCTTACAATTGTTTACTTCCGATACTGTAATCTGCTCTCCGCAAACGGTTGCACTGCTGGCAAATTCGAATGGTACGTCAACGAATTTTTACTGGTCAAGCAACGGGAATTTTTCCGACACATTGAATGCGCCGATAACGGATAGTACATTGAGTGTATTTGTTTCCGGTACTACCAATTATTACGTCAATGTTGCAAATACCTGGTGTTCTTATACCGATACTGTAACTGTATTTGTTCCTGATCTTGATATCTCAATCACGTCAATAAACGGAATTTGTACAGGAGATACGGTTGCATTAACTGTTACCAACAATACGCCGTTGTTTCCATTAAGCTACAATTGGTTTCCCGATTCACTTATTCTATCCGGAGATGGATCTTCAACTGTATTGGTAAGTCCGGATTATGATAACTGGATTTACGTAACGGGAACCACTGCAGAAGGATGTACCATTACGGATTCAACATTTATTAACGTAGATGGACCACCAACGGGATTGGTTTCAGCTACTGCTGATCAATACGCAATTCTTGCAGGGGCAAGCACCGTTTTACATGCCCAACCTAATGGGTATTCGTATACATGGACACCAGCTTTTACACTCGATAATCCCAATTCACAACACCCAACTGCTACACCTACAGAAACAACCATTTATACTGTTACAATTTCCAATGGAGGTTGTTCACTAACAGATACTGTCAGGGTGCGTATTGTAGAAATTTTCTGTGGTGAGCCGAATATTTATATTCCCAACGCATTTACACCCAATGGCGATGGTGAAAATGATTTTCTTTTTGTTCGTGGAAACAATATCACAAAACTAGTTTTCAGGGTGTACGATCGTTGGGGAGAAAAAGTATTTGAAACCTTTGATCAAACCATAGGTTGGGATGGACGTTTTCAGGACCGGGATTGTGATCCTGCCGTATTCGTTTGGTACCTGGAAGCAGATTGCCTGGGAGGAGATAAATTCTTTAAAAAGGGGAACACAACCTTGATCCGATAATGGATTTTACTTGTTAACCTTTTTTCAGATTAATTCATGATCAGCATAGTGGTATAACCTCCAAAAATCATAAACAACATAAATGCCTGCCAGCGATCGAGTTGGTTTTTTTTGCCAATAAACATTCCTCCGAAAAGCATCAGTGTTCCAATTGCAAGAAGGTAAAAATCATAATTGAAATTGCTTTCATATTGGATAGGATTAATCAATGATGACATCCCCAGCACAAGGAAAATATTGAAGATGTTGGATCCAATTACATTTCCCATGGCGATGTCGCTTTTCTTTTTCATAGCGGCAACAACAGAGGTTACTAATTCCGGTAATGATGTTCCCGCTGCTATTATGGTTAATCCAATTACTTTCTGACTCATTCCCCATGCAGTAGCAAGCACAATGGCATTATCAACTACCAGTTTTCCTCCGTAAATAAGTCCTGCCAATCCGGCAGCAATTAATGCGATTATTATGGGTGCTGATTTTTCTTTGATTCCGGAATCTGTGGTAGGCTGATCCGTTTTGGGTTGCTTGATCACATATAACAAAAACAGACAAAAGAAAACAAGAAGCACAATTCCTTCAATGCGATTGATTGATGCCGAGCCTTCAAAAAAGGATTCGTTTGCAAAAACGAAAAGCAATAGGAGTGCAAACAACGAAATGGGAATTTCTTTCCAAATGGTGCTATGCTGAACTACTATAGGTGTAATCATTCCAGCAATACCAAGAATGGCAAACAAATTGAACAGATTACTTCCAATAATATTACCCAAAACAATGCTGGAGTGACCATCGTTGGATGCTATACAATTTACAACCAGCTCTGGTGCCGAGGTGCCAAATGCCACCACAGTTAATCCAACTGCAAGATCAGATACGTTAAACTTCTTTGCCAAAGCAGAAGCACCGTCAACTAACCAGCCAGCGCCAAAAATTAATAGTACAAAGCCTGCAATTACTAATGAAAATGAAAGTAGCATACCGGAAATTGAGTTGCGAAGTTAGTTTTTTTTCAAATCCACAACATTTCCGGAGCGGCTGCCTTTTTCAACGATTTCCCTTACAATTATTTTTTCATTAGTCCCGCTCCAAGAGCAAGTGCTGCTAAGGGTAGTGGTACCCAATACATATCGTATAATTCACTTAAGTGGGAAGAATCTTTCCCAACAAAGTACATGACTGCCGATGCAATAGCTGCTAAAATTCCAATGGTAATCAGTAAACCTCTTTTCATAAGTGGATGGATTAAAATTTAATTGTTCAAAACAGTTATCGTTCCTTTTTTATAACATTTCTGAGAAGGGGAGGTGAGCAAATAAAAATAGACTCCATCTGGTACCGGGTTAACTCCGTTTTTCTTTCCATTCCAACCATTGGAGATACTTGATCGCATATCATCTACCTGAATGCCCCAACGGTCATAAATTTTAAGATTCCATTTTTGTAAAGCGGTGTCAGGAATAATAAACCAATCATTGAAACCGTCAGCATTGGGTGTGATCACATTTGGTAAAATCACCTCACACTCTTTTTCGTAAACCTGATTGGGATCTTCGTTCGGATTCTCATAAACAGTGGTATCATCACAAGCATAATTAATGGTGCTGTCCCATGGAACCAGCAAAACATCGTCAATGTGGTAATACGACCAATGAACACCGTCATTTCCGGTACAGTTGGTCATTTCCCAAAGAGAACTTTGGGTGTCGTCTTTAAATGAGCCAATAGTGATGAAATTTTCTCCTCCTGTTGCGGTAAATGTCCCGCAAATNNTAACATAGAATACCATCGTGGTACCTGCAGGATCTGCGGGTTGGCCTACTGTAAACCAGGCACCCATTGCATCGGTGGTCCAGCATTTGTCACATCTCAACCTCACCCAGTATTCGCAGTAATAGGTCACACCTGCAACCAATGGAGAAAGAAGTGGAGCACCAATGTATTCGCGGTAGCTTGTACTCCATGAAGGTCTGTAAGCAGATACTCCGGCGTATCCCGTGCCTGTTCTTCCATTCGGACAATCACTGTCGTCCTGGTACGAACAATTGTAAAAATCAGAAGTAGGCACTACATCCACCCAGGGAACCGCTCGGTTGATTTGGTTATCACTATTGGGACATGATGAATAGCTTTCAAATCCGGGATTGGGGACAAAGTTTTGGGTCCAGGCAACAGTCGGAGATAAAATCAACAAAAGAATATGAAGTCTTTTCATCACAATTACAGCAAAAGGTAAATGTTTTCCCTCAACGTGGCAAGTACTGCTTATTTTTTCGGGGTATAAGCATTACGCTCGTTCTTAAATGGATCCGTAATCTGAATTCTTCGCACTCATTTTCAGGGCTTCAAGCCAGAAATGCAGAATTGGATGTGTAAAGGTTGCCTTTTGATTATTATTCGCTGTTCCATTCCTCCTGCCTTTGCATTATCTTTATAATACTGAAATGAATCTATGAAAAAGCTAGTTTATCTTTTCCTGCTGCCTGTTGTAATTGCAGCGTGTTCATCTGAACCTTCAAAGGATACCGAAAAATCTGACTCCAATGTTTTGGTTCAGGAGGATATTTACAATTTCGATAAGGTCGAAGCCTTTGCCGCCACTGTTGCGGATTCTGTTCGCGAAGCATCGCGCAAGGTGTTTCTGAATGGAATTGATCTTTACCGCAATCAAAAGCAACCCGAGAAAGCGATCGCAGAATTCCGTAAAGCTATTCTTATGTGCCCCGATGCAAAATCCTATTACGAATTGGGTAATGCATTAATGGATATCCGTAACTACGAAGAAGCCATTTCCTCTTATCATATTGCAGAACAATTGAATTATCACCCGCTTTCTAAAGTGATGTACAATTTGGCTTGTGCCTATTCCATGACAGAAAACGGGGAAGAAGGATTACGTTATGTTCGTCTTGCAATTGAAAACGGTTATGCAAATTCAAAACACCNNCCTGCTTTCTGATACTGATTTATCTTTTGTACGCGGATTGCCTGACTTTAAAGGGGTATATGAAGAAGCCATGAGCGGCGTTTCCTCTCCGGAGGCCGCATTATTTGATTTATTCATGGTTGGTTTTCCCGATTCGCAGATTCCGCTTATCGTAAAAGCAGAAGAATCGCAAAAAATAAAATTGATCAATTCAATTGCCTACGACTTCGAATTATTTGTTCCGCAAATGGTCAACCCCTCGTTTAGTCGTGAAGTAGGTGACGAGTTTTATTATCTGGCCAAGATTAATGAAACCGAAAAGTATGTTGCTTTAATGTATGCCGGTGTTCNNAAAGTGATCGACAAACTTGAGGTTGGCGGTTTTCATTATCATGATGAACCTTTGAAAGGGTATAAGATCGGAAAGGATATGTCGGTTGAAGTAAGCGAATACCAAATGGTGTATGAAAAAAGTGTGGATGAGTTTGGATACGACAACAATCCTGTTTCTGCATCAGAGTTTTTGAGCAAGCGTACATTCGCAATTCAGGAAAACGGAAAAATCAAACAGACTTCAGGTGAGCCTATGGCTTTTTGGAGAAGATAATTTCAACGCGTTATAATAAAAAAGCCCCGAATATTTTCGGGGCTTTTTTATGCTCATTAAAAAGATTTAATACTCGTCTTCATTGAAAAAGAAATCCTCTTTCGATGGATAATCGGGCCAGATTTCCTCAATGCTTTCATAGATTTCACCCTCATCTTCCATTTCCTGAAGATTTTCTACAACTTCCATTGGTGCACCTGCACGTAAGGCATAGTCGATTAATTCATCACGCGTGGCAGGCCAGGGGGCGTCTTCCAGGTAGGATGCGAGTTCAAGAGTCCAGTACATAACGTCTCCTTTCTTGTTGATTTTTGAAGATTACGCGAAAGTAGATTTTTTGTTCTATTATGATCAGGAAATGTCAAAAGGAGTTATCATTGCGTAACCCATTGATTCACAGTTTAATCGTGTTGTTTTTCACATCCTTGGTTTCCAGGGACTTTCAATTGCATGCTGATCCTGGCTGAGTTTTCTGGACAGAACGAAGAGATAATCCGATAAACGGTTCAGATATCGGATCACAATTTCGGCTACTTCTTCGTTTTGAGAGAGGTCCACGCAGATGCGTTCTGAACGACGGCAAACACAACGGGCAACATGGCAGAAGGAAACAGAGGGGTGTCCACCGGGCAATACAAAGCTTTTCATTTCCGGTAAGCTTTCATTCAAAGCATCAATTCCTGCTTCAAGAAATTCGACGTCTGTATCGTGCAGTTCCGGGATTTTCATTTTCGATTTTCCGGGTTCGCTCGCTAAAATAGCACCGATGGTAAACAACCGGTCCTGTATCTCCAGTAATGTTGCTGTATGCGTGTGAGAAGTATCATGATCACGCAAAACTCCAATCCAGGAATTCAATTCATCAACCGTGCCGTATGCTTCAATTCGCAAACTCGACTTCAATACACGGGTACCTCCGATTAGGGATGTTTGCCCTTTATCACCTGTTTTCGTGTAAATTTTCATAGGCTTTCCTGATTGATTTTACCAAAGATAAGGATTAACCATCATCTTCATTTTTCCTGCATTTGACTACCATTGAACAATCAGAATGGAGTAATGGTTTATTTTGAATTAATAGCGGAGTATGTAATGTTCCTTTTGAACTTCTTTTTTCAGAAATACAATTCCGAAAAAGAAAATGTCGAGTGTAAGTGTAACGCGATCATCTTTGACAATAGTTTCCCAGGCCGACTCCATCTCCTCAGACCAATGAATATCATCGAAAATCAGAATGCTGTCGTTGTGACAATTTTTCAGGATCTGGTTAAAATACCGCAGGGTGGGTTCCATACGGTGATTGCCATCGATAAGCGCAAGATCAATGATTGGATTTTCTTTTAAATACTCCGGTAAACTGGAATCAAAATTTCCCGGAATGGAACGAATGTTCTTGACTCCAGCAGCATTGAATTGTTCAAGCGCAATTTTCCGGATTTTTGAACTTCCTTCGAAGGTGATTACTTGTCCTGAGGAATTTGCTGTTGCCAAATAAAGTGTTGTTATTCCAAGGGAGGTTCCAAGTTCAATACTCGTTTTTGCCTTACATTTTACAGCAATACGATGTATCAGCTGAGCGCGTTTTGGGGGAGTTAATGCAGTCTGTGCAATACTTCTCACTTTGCGAACAGATCCCTTGCTTGTTTTGGATCCTGCACCTAGGTCATTGATCTGTATGATCCTTTTATCCTTCAGGAGCTTTCTCCTCAGCGGTTCAATCTTGTGATAGGCGTAATAATTGCCTTTGTTTTTTAATACTTCTTCAATAAATGCGAAAAGAAATGGAGAATGCACATCGTACCTCGTTTTTGAACGAAGCCGGTACTTGAGGTATTTCCAAAAAATGCCTAAGTTTAGCAATCAACCCGATTTTGAAATGAGAGTAATTGTAGTCTTGTGTTTTGCAATGTTACTAAGTAATCCTGTTTTCGCACAGAAAAAGAGCAAGAAGATGGGAGCAAAATTTGTACTTGTTATTCACGGTGGCGCCGGTACCATTTTAAAGGAGAATATGACTCCTGAGAAAGAGAAAGCATACATGGATAAATTAACCGAAGCATTAATTGCAGGTTACAAGGTGCTAAAGGATAGCGGAACTTCTATTCAGGCAGTTCAGGCTGCAATTATGATTATGGAAGACAGTCCTTTGTTCAATGCAGGTAAAGGCTCGGTTTATACCAATGATGAACGAATTGAAATGGATGCCGCCATAATGGATGGTAAAACCGGAAAGGCAGGATCTGTTGCGGGAGTTCGTACAGTGAAAAATCCGATCACTGCTGCAATTGCTGTGATGAACAGGAGTGAGCATGTTTTACTTACCGGAGAAGGCGCAGATGCATTTGCAAAAAAGTCAGGATGTACAATAGTGGATACAAGTTATTTTTTTGATCTGAACCGACTTCAGCAATTGCGAAAGGTGAAAGAGCAGGAAAAGGCAGTGCTCGACCACGATGGTGAGCAGGGTATGCATACCGACTCTTCTGCCATTGAATTTAATGTTGATTTGAATCCCGATAAAAAATTTGGGACAGTTGGTGCGGTTGCACTTGATGTACACGGAAATCTTGCTGCAGGAACGTCAACAGGAGGTATGACCAACAAACGTTACGGCAGAGTAGGAGACGTTCCCATAATTGGAGCCGGTACCTATGCCGATAATGCAACCTGTGCAATATCATGTACCGGTCACGGCGAATATTTTATCAGAAATGTAGTTGCTTATGATGTTGCTGCCTTGATGAAGTACAAAGGATGGTCGCTCGAAAAAGCATCCCATCATGTGGTAATGGAAAAGTTGGCTTCCCTTAAAGGAATGGGAGGATTAATTGCAGTTGACAGGGAAGGGAATTATACCATGCCGTTTAATACTCCCGGTATGTATAGAGGGGCGATTCGCGCAGATGGTAAAGTTGAAGTATATATTTACCGCTGATGAATAAGAAATTTATTTTCGGAATTGCAGGCCCGCTTCTTGGAATCATTACTCATTTCTGGCTGGTACAGCGCGGATTGGATCCTGCACAGGGAAAAGCGGCGGCATTATTGGTGTGGATGGCTACCTGGTGGGTTAGCGAAGCTGTAAACATTTACATCACGGCTCTATTGCCAATTGTTTTTCTTCCCGTATGTGGTGTGCTCAAAATGGAAGAAGTGGCGCCCAATTATATGCATGAGATTATTTTTCTTTTCATTGGAGGATTTTTATTTGCCTACGCACTCGAAAAATGGGGTTTACACAGAAGAATTGCCTTGCGAATAATTCTGTCTGTTGGAAAAACACCTGCCTCCGTTTTATTCGGAGTAATGTTTGCAGCATACTTTTTGTCCATGTGGATCAACAACACAGCTACAACTGCAATGTTGCTTCCTGCAGTAATGGCTATCGGGGTTCAGCTCGAAAGGGATGAGCGTCTTGAAGGAATTACGGCCCCACTTCTTATAGGTTTGGGCTTCGCTGCATCTATTGGGGGAATGGCTACTCTAATCGGAACAGCACCCAATATGATCTTTCTAAAAGAATATACCTCTGCATTTCCCAATGGGACATCAATCGGGTTTGCCACATGGATGATGTTTGGTATTCCGATTAGTATAGTGATTTTTCTGGGTTGTTATTATGCCTTGCGATTTCAATTTCGCAAAGTGATGATAAAAGAAAGTATTGATCTCACACGCTGCCATTCAGAATACCATGCATTAGGGAAAACGTCCTATGAAGAACGGTGGATGCTTTTCTTTTTTATTATGGCAATCTTGATGTGGTTTTTTCTTTCGGAATTAAAATTTGGATCACTTACTATTCCTCCGTGGACAAGCCTATTTGGGTTACCACCAAAAATGATCGTTGAATCTACGGTTGCAATGATCATTGCCTTTCTGCTGTTTTTTATTCCCTCGCGCGATGGAAAAGATACGTTACTTTCATTTGCTGAGGTTCGCAGATTACCCATTGGAATTATTTTTCTGTTTGGTGGTGGATTTGCAATCTCCAAAGCTGTTGTCAGTACCGGCCTGGATCAGTCAATGGCAGGAGCATTATCAGGTGTCGCACATTTGCACCCGGTATTAATCGTGTTGATTCTTGCTGTGTTTATGACCCTGCTTTCCGAATTCGCATCCAATACGGCTTCCCTGCAGCTCGTCTTTCCTGTCCTGGTTTCCTTTGTCGGTGCGCTTCCGGTTGATCCTTTGCTTGTGCTGATACCTGTTACCTTGGCGGCTTCCTGTGGGTTTATGTTACCCATTGCAACACCACCAAATACCATCGTTTTCGGTAGCGAGCGAATAACGGCCGGACAAATGATTAAGGCTGGATTTATGGTGGATTTGGTTGGTATCATTGTAATTACCATCTCAGCCTTTACCCTGATAGCCTTGGTACTTGGGGTTTAGTATTCAACAGGGCTGCTGATAATTGTCATAGTGTGATAGATGTTACCTGATATGTTAATCATTTATCCTAAATTTGAAATGTGATTCGCAACGTGTTTATCATATTGTCATCTTTAATTGTGCTGCTGCACAATCTGGTTCCGCATGATCACCATTCGGATTTTGGTAATATGGAGGATCATGAACTTCATGCAGTTTCTGATGATCTGATCGATCCTTTGTTGCTCGTTTTTCATGAGGATCTTTCAGGATCGTTGGACAATGTGCTTCTTAAAGAAAAGAAAAATGATGTTCAGCCGGTATTTTATTTGCTGCCCACATTCGTTTGTTTTGTAGTCAACAATCAACCATTGACTCTTACGATTCAACCGTTTTCGTTTTTTTCTGAAAGGGAAATCACTGGTCATTACTATCATCATTTACTCAGGGGACCTCCTGCTTGTTAAGCATTTTGTTTAACTAAGAATCCAATTAGGATTCATTTCCAATTTTAATTTCCAATTCTATGTTTGAAAAGATCATTGCGCTTTCCATGCGTAATCCCTTGATGGTATTTATACTCGTAGGTGCTATTATTGCAGGTGGTTTGTGGTCGCTCCGAAATATTGCTATCGATGCAGTGCCGGATATCACCAATAACCAGGTTCAGGTAGTAACAAGTACACCTTCGCTTGCTGCTCCTGAAGTGGAACAGGTTATAACCTTTCCGCTTGAGAATAAATTAAGAAACATTCCGAATGTTGAAGAGGTTCGTTCAATTAGCCGATTTGGACTTTCAGTCATTACTGTGGTATTCCGTGAAGAAGTTCCACAATTGGATGCTCGTCAATTGGTAAAAGAACAAATAGATATTGCAGGGGCTGAAATTCCAGCTTCAATTGGTGTTCCCGAACTAATGCCCATTACAACAGGGTTGGGAGAGATTTACCAATATGTTTTGAAAGTAGATAAGGGTTTTGAGGATCGGTACAACGATATGGAGCTTCGTACCATTCAGGATTGGGTGGTGAAGCGGCAATTGTCGGGCACTCCTGGAATTATTGAGATTAGCTCTTTTGGTGGTCGTGTAAAACAATATGAAGTTGCAGTTGATCCGTCTTTGCTGCGTCAACATGAGCTAACCATTGCTGAAGTTTTTGATGCGCTCGAAAACAACAACGAAAACAGTGGTGGTAGTTATATTGAACGAGGACCTAACGCCTATTACATCAGAAGTTATGGTCGGGTAGAATCGAAGGACGATATTGAAGGAATTGTAATTAAATCAAAGGCAAAAAATCCATTACGGATTCGTGATATCGGAACTGTTGAATGGGGTTCTCCGAATCGTTTCGGAGCGATGACCATGGATGGAAAAGGTGAAGTGGTTGGTGGAATTGTTCTGATGTTAAAAGGTGCCAATTCTTCGGAGGCAATTGAGAACGTCCACCGTAGTGTTGCAGAAATTCAGCGCACGTTGCCGGAAGGAATTTCTATTTATGGTTATCTCGACAGATCTGTTCTTGTGGGGAAAACAATTTCTACCGTAAGTAAAAATCTCATTGAAGGGGGATTAATTGTTGTATTCGTTCTTGTGCTCATGTTGGGGAATTTTCGCGCAGGTTTGATTGTTGCTTCGGTCATTCCGCTGAGTATGTTGTTTGCGCTTATCCTGATGAAGTATTTTGGAGTGTCTGCAAATCTGATGTCGCTGGGTGCAATAGATTTCGGAATAGTGGTGGACGGTGCAGTGATCATCGTTGAAAGCGTGTTGCATGTTTTGCATGTAAAATATGCAGGGCAAACGCTGAGCAGAAGTAAATTCAGGGAAGTGGTTGGCCATTCAGCTCAGGGTATTCTTCAATCTGCTGCATTTGGAGTATTGATCATACTCATTGTGTTTGTGCCTATCCTGTCACTTTCCGGTATTGAAGGAAAAATGTTTCGTCCAATGGCACAAACAGTGAGTTTTGCCTTGTTGGGCGCTCTGTTATTAAGTTTAACATATGTACCGGTAATTGCAGCACTGACTTTAAGTAGGAAAATTCATTCCGGAGAAGGGTTTTCTGATCGAATGATTGGGTTTTTTAAACGCATCTATCAACCCGCTCTTGAAAGAGTTCTTCGCCAACCTAAAACAACAATTTCAATGGCATTTCTTGTGTTTGTTTTTTCAATTGGAGTCTTTTCCCAAATGGGAGGAGAGTTTATTCCTACGCTCGAAGAAGGAGATTTGGCAATGCAAATGACACTTAAACCGGGAAGTTCCCTGCAGGAAAGTGTACGTGCAACAACTCAGGCTCAAAAAATAATTTTGGAAAATTTTCCGGAAGTCAAACATGTTGTTGCAAAAATAGGAACAGCAGAAATTCCGACTGATCCCATGGCAATGGAAGATTGCGATATAATGATCATAATGAAGGAAAAAGAAGATTGGGTTTCAGCCGATAATCGTGAAGAGCTAATAGAATTGATGAAAGAAAAGCTGAGTATCATGCAAGGCGTGAATTTTGAGTTTACACAACCTATTCAGTTGCGGTTTAATGAACTTATGACGGGGGCTAAAACAGATATTTCCATTAAAATATTCGGTGAGAATATGGAAACTTTAAAAGATCTTGCGGATCGCAGTGCACTCATCATCCAGAAAATTGACGGAGCCGGTGATGTAAAGGTTGAACAAACAGAAGGAATTCGTCAATGGATCATCCGTTTCGACCGAAATGCAATTGCTTATTATGGTGCCGATATTTCGGAAATCAACAGGATTATCCGTGCTTCTTTTTCAGGTGAGGTTGCAGGATTTGTATATGAGAATGAACGAAAATTTGACCTGGTTGTGCGTTTACGCAATGTAGACCGTGCTGCATTTATTCCATCTGAAATTCTTGTATCTGCAAAATCAGGCGGCACAATTCCTCTAAATCAGCTGGTGCAAATATCAGAAGAAGAAGGGCCAATGCTCATCTCACGCGAGGATGCAAAGCGAAGAATCAATATTGGCGTTAATGTTCGTAATCGGGATGTGGCATCTCTGGTAGCTGAAATTGAAAAAGAACTTCAGTCGAAAGTGAAATTGCCTTCCGGATATTTTTTAAAGTTCGGCGGACAATTTGAAAATCTTCAAAAAGCTAAGGATCGCTTACTGATAGCAGTTCCAATAGCATTAGCAATGATTTTTATTTTATTGTATTTCGCTTTCGGATCAGTTCGTTACGCATCCTTGATATATATGGCGGTTCCATTGTCTGCTATTGGTGGTGTGTTTGCCTTGTGGATTCGCGGAATGCCGTTTAGTATTTCTGCAGGAGTTGGATTTATTGCTTTGTTTGGTGTTGCCGTTTTGAATGGCATAGTGCTGATTGCCTATTACGAGCAATTGAAAAAAGAAGGGACTTTCGATTTGAAAAAGTTGATTATGGAAGGAAGCAAATCCCGTTTGCGGCCGGTATTAATGACAGCTGCTGTTGCGTCGCTTGGTTTCATTCCAATGGCACTTTCTACAGGGAACGGAGCAGAAGTCCAAAAACCATTGGCAACTGTGGTGATCGGCGGATTGGTATCTGCAACACTATTGACCTTACTTGTTTTGCCGTGTCTGTATTTTGTATCTGAACGCAAACGGTATTTAAAATCCGCAGGATTGCTGGTACTGATTTTTGTTGCGCAATCTTCGTATGCACAATTACCGGTATTTACACTGGACCAAGCCAGAGCAAGGATCAATGAGAATCATCTATTGATGAAGAACAGTGAATTGCAGATTGAATATGAAAAGGAACAAAAGGGTCAGAATCGTCCGTTACCACCTTTGGAGTTAGTGATGCAATATGGACAAATAAATTACGACCGACGGGATTGGTACATGGAATCCAATCAATCGCTTGGGAATTTTGCATCCTGGTTTCGGATGGATCAGGTAATGCGGCGAAAAATCATCCTTGCAGAATCGCAGCAGGCATTGTTGCAACGCGAATTATTATTGCAGGTTTCTATTGCGTACACAGGATGGAAATATGCGTGGCAGGAGCGTGATATGTATGATTCGCTACTTGTAATACACGATCGTGCGCTTAAGCGAATGGAGAAAAAGATGAATAGTGGCGGATCAGATCGTTCAGAATATCTGCTGCTGAGTTCGCGCCAGGCTTCTCTCCGAAACGAGTTTTTATTTGCAGAAATGCGTCTCTGGAATTTGTGGAATGAACTGGCAACACTTTGTATGTACAGCGATTCTGCTGTTCAGCCGGAGTCGGTAAAATCAGCAACATTTATGGTTAAACCAACTACTGTATTGCCTGAATTGCTTTCAACAAGTGAAAATGCAATTGAAATTCAGCGCGCAGAAACAGCATTGATTCGCAGTGGTTATTCACCTGAATTGATGATAGGTTATTTTCGCCAGTCGCTGGAAAACATAGGAGGTTATTGGGGAGTCCGTGCCGGGATAAGTATTCCACTTTGGGCCTGGACAGTTCGTTCAAAAGCAGAACAATCAAAAATAAGAGAACAACAGTTAACCAACGATCTTGAGTGGCAGCGATTTCAATTGGCACAACAGCTAAATTCATTGGTGCGACAATCTGTTGTTTTATCCGACGCGTTACAGCGAAACGGAAGCGATTACCTGAATGATCTTGAAAAATTACGAATGCTTGCAGAAAAGCAATATCAATCCGGTGCTATTTCCTTTTTTGATTTCAGACAAATGATCGATCATTATTTAAGATCCCGCATCGATCATGTTCGTTTGTTAAATGAATATGAAAATCTGATTCATCAAATTCGTTTCTTAACTGATAATACCTACTAAAATGAAAAATCAAATTATATATACATTCAGCTTCGCTATTTTTTTAATAGCCTGCAGTACTCCTCAATTGTCAGAAATGGAAACTGCAGCTCCTGAGGAAATAAAGTTAACTGAGGAACAAATTTCAGCCAATGGAATCTCCTGGGGAAAACCCGAGTTTCGTGAAATGAGCAGTGAAGTTTTGTGCAACGGAAAAATTGAAGTTCCTCCGCAAAACCTTGCTGATATTCATACTCCTTTGCGTGGTTTTGTTCGTTCCATTGAAGTCATTCAGGGAGATCATGTTCATAAAGGAGATGTTTTAATTGTTCTAAGTCATCCTGAATTTGCTCGCATGCAACGTGAATTTCTCGAAAGCAGTAAACGTCTTGTTCAGTTGGAACGTGAATACAACCGTAATAAAGATCTGCTGAACGATGATGCTGTTTCTAAAAAGGATTTTGAGCTTGCAGAGACTGCTTATTCAATCGAAAAGGTTCATCAGAATGGATTGCGTTCGGAATTGCTTTTATCAGGGTTTGAAGTTGATCGTATTCTTTCATCCGGACAGATTCAGGAATCCATCAGCATTCGTTCTCCATTTGATGGTTATGTTGCTTCGCTCAACGTAAATACAGGAAAATTGGTGCAGCCTGATGATCTGGTTGCTCAAGTGATGAACAATGATCATTTGCATCTTGAATTAAGCGTTTTTCCAAAGGAAATTGCCACTGTTCAGGAAAAGGATCGGGTGGTTTTCAAATTGTCGGGATCAGATTCACTTCACATGGCAAGCGTTTATCTCGTGGGAAAAGTGGTAAATGAAAATACCGGAGCGGTAATGGTACATGCTCATTTGGACCGGGAATCCGGATATGTGCCGGGTACTTTCGTGAATGCTACAATTCGGACCTCAACATCAAAAGTGTTGGTTGTTCCTGTTGATGCAGTTGTGCAAATTGGAGATCAATTTTTTGTTTTTATTCGTACAAAAGATGGTTTTAAACAACAACGTGTAACTGTTTTGCGAAAAGACAGGAACTTCATTGAAGTTGCAGAACTCGATCCGGATGTGGATTATGTTATATCCGGTGCCTACTATTTGGTGAATTCAGAAGAAGAATAATCAGGGTTTGAATTCCTGATTGCTGAACGGAAGGGAAGTTGGAGTTTTAATTTTTATGAATTCGTGTTTGCTCGCAGTGTGACAGGTATTGCAGGTTACAGTAAGCAAATCATACGATTTTTTAAAGTTGTACTCCGGTGTGCCTAATGTTTTTTGAAAAGAGTGTATTTGTTCCAGACCGAGATTTTTCATGTTGTCGCTGATGTGTACCTCATCATCAATAATTCCGGCCTCTGCAATGGTTTCCATTTCTTCTTCAATTTCATGCAGGTAAAATTCAATCAGTTTTATGTTGTTTTCCATTCCGGCAAAATAAAGTTTGTTATGAAAAACCTGGATCCTTGTCATGTAATGTACGAGCTCAATTTCGTCCTCATCAATTGGTTTTGCTATTGTATCAGCAGTGGTCAAGAACGAATCTGTTTGTGCTGAATTACATTTTTCAGAGCAGGATTTGTTCTCTTCCCTGAGGTGATTGATTTCCAGGAACAAATACACGGTTGACGCTGCAAGTAAAGCAGTTATAACCCATAACAGGGGATTGTTTTTCATGAATCAATATTTGGGTCAAATAAACAAAAGCCATTCGCAAACTGCAATACCGTAAAGCGAGTATTCTGCGCAATAGATTTTCATCTTTGTTTATATTTACAACCGTGAACATCAGTAAGACAGATAGAATTCAGGCACTTACACACGGCATAAGTGAAAGTGATCTTGAACGGCAATTATCCCTTTTGGAAGGAGGGGTTAGGAATACTTTGCTCATTCGGCCTGCCACAATCGGCGACGGAATTGTTCGTCTTAGTGATCAGGAGAAGCGTGAACTTGCAAATCAATTCCGTGAATTATCAAGGGATCTTGATGTTATTAAGTTTATTCCTGCATCAGGCGCAGCAACCCGCATGTTCCGGGATCTTTATGGCTTCGTTGAAACAGGAACAGTGACGGCTACTGTTCAGCAATTTTTTGATCACATCCGGGAATTTGCCTTTTATGAAAAGATTGTGGCAGAACGGAATTATCCAACGGATCCTCGTGAACAGGTATTGTTCCTTCTGGGCGAAAAGGGGTTTAATTTTGGACAATTGCCCAAAGGATTACTTCCTTTTCACAGAGATGAAGAAAAGACCATTACACCTATTGAATCGCATATCAACGAAGCGACTTCCTATTCAGATTTAAAGGATGGATCAGTTGCCGTACATTTTACACTTTCACCGGAGCACTTACATGAAGCGGCGAAAGTAATTTGGAATTCAGTTTTTGAACTCGAGGAGAAATTCGGTATTGAATCCAGTATTTATCTGAGTGAACAGGATGCTTCAACCGATACAATAGCATTGGTTGAAGGAGAAGAATTATTAAGAGATGAAAAGGGAAATTTAATTTTCCGGCCTGGTGGTCATGGTTCTCTCATCAAGAATTTACAGGAAACTGATGCTGACATCGTTTTTATCCGGAACATCGATAATATTCTACCCCCCAAGCGAAACACTGAGAATGTGTTTTACAAAAAAGTATTGGGATCCTATCTTATTCAATTGCAAATTGAAATCCATTCAGTACTTCGTGCTCTTTCCGATGATAATTCCAATGCTGTCGAAAAGGCGAGGAAATTGATTGCGCAGTATTTTGGAATTCAAAAAGCAGATTCCTTTTCAAAACAGGAACTGATCAGTTTTTTAGACAGACCCATGCGCGTTGCAGGAATGGTGAAAAATGAAGGTGAACCGGGAGGTGGGCCATTTTGGGTGCTGGATGAAAATGGAAAGGAGTCGCTGCAAATTGTAGAAGCAGTTCAGGTAGGAAAAGAAATAGAACAGCAGGAGATTTTAAAAAATGCAACTCATTTTAATCCTGTTGATCTCGTTTGTTCAATTAAAGATTACAAAGGCGAAAAATTTGTTCTGAATGATTATGTAGATTTTAGCAGTAGTTTGATTGTTGAAAAATCAATTCAGGGAAAAAAGGTAAAAGGACTTGAACACCCCGGTTTGTGGAATGGTTCTATGGCGAAATGGTTAACAGTGTTTATCGAAATTCCTGTTAGTACATTTAACCCTGTTAAAACGATTAATGATCTGTTAAAAGAACGACATAAGGAGTGATATTGAGAATATCTGAAACAAAAAAGGCGAACCATGGTTCGCCTTTTTTGTTTATAGGATTATATTATCTGATCAAAGTAACATGACCGTATGTTTCAAATTTTTGTCCGGTCCACTGATCTTTTGATTTGATTTTCCAAACGTAAACGTCGTTTTTCGCTTTCTGACCATTATGCATTCCGTTCCACCCGTTCGCTGCACTTTCTGATTGGAAAATTACTTCTCCCCAACGGTTGAAGATGAAGAACTCAAAACGGGTAGGATCAAAACCTTCTCCTGTTACAAAGAAGATGTCATTTCTGCCATCCCCATCCGGAGTAAATGCATTTGGCGCATAGATGGTGTAAATTCCATTGATGATGATGGTTTCTACAATTGTATCCGTACATCCAAATTGGTTACTTACCGCAAAGGTTACCGGATAGTTGCCCGGATTATCATTCGGGAAACTAAATGTTGTTGCAGGTAGTGTAGAAGTTCCAAGGCCTGCAAAATCATAGAAGAATGTAATTGCATCCGGCGTTGAATTGCTTATGAACGTGATGTCAGGCGCAAACAGATTGGTTGGTTGTGGACCAAAGAGGAAGCTGGCAACAGGGTATGGACGTGCACAAACATAGCTGGGCAGTGTTGTGGTTGCTGTACATCCAATTGCTGTTTCCAGTGAAAGCGTTACATCATAACAACCCGGTACAGGATAAGAATGTCCAACAGTAGGTTGTGTAGTTGATGAATTTCCATCACCAAAATTCCAGGTTGCTGTAGTGTAAAGTGAAGGATCTGTTGTATTGGTAAAGTTGGTGATTAAAGGAATACAACTTTCCAGATTGTCAGCAGTAAATGTTGGTGTGGGTACCACTTCAAAGTTGATAATTACACAATCAGTTCCTGCAGGGGTTCCGCAGTTATCAGTTACACTTACACAGTATTGAGATCCGTTTGCTGGAGGAGTTACATTTAATGGTGTTCCAGTTCCTACGTTATTGCCATTAAGAGTCCAGACGTAGGTATAAGGTCCGCCATTTCCACCTGTAGCTGTTGCGGTTAATGCAATGGATGCACCTGGACAAATTGTTGCATCATTCATAGCAGTTGCAATGATGGGAGGATTGAGGAAGATACAAACCTGATCGGCAACTGAAGTACATCCGTTAGCATCTGTTACGATTACATCATAACAAGTATTTGCTGCAGGGGTAACAGCATTTGAAGATCCCGTGGCACCATTCGACCACGCAAAAGTGTATGGAGCCGTCCCTCCTGTTGCTGTTGCAGAAAGTGTTGTCGTGTTGCCGATGCAAATTACTGCATCAGTACCTGCATTACCCGTTACAATAGTTGGTTGAGTAATTGTTATTGTAGTATCTCTTGCGCAAAGTGCTGTATCAATAGTTTCAATTGTATAGGTTCCTGCCGGCAGACCAGTTAAAATATCGGTAGTATTTACGTTTGGAGTAGTCTGCAAAAGTACTCCGGCACTGTTGTACCAGTTTACTGTCCATGGACCGGTTGTTCCAACCATAGTTGCCGTAATTGCACCATTGCTACCTCCATTACAACTTACGTTGGTGATTGCAGGGTTTGCAGGGTAGCACAAACAATCAACAATTACCTGCACGCTTGCTGTTGCAGTACATCCGCCATTGTTGTTGGTTACAAGAACAGTATAGTTTGTGGTTTGCGTTGGACTTGCATTCGTAGTTAGAGAAGTTGGGTTTACTACGTTAGCGCTTGGTGTCCATAAATAACTGAACTGAGTAGTATCCGGTACGGATGGACAAGTAGTGAATTCAATTTTTGGTCGAATGGTTGAAGGTGATGCAAAATTCGGCAACTGCGTAAATCCGCAAGTACTTTGAAAATCCTGATACAGGAATTGACAACGGGGTTGCGCTGTTGTTGTTTGGGCGGAAATACTGTTTTGTGTCCAAGATGCATCCGAAGTGTTATCTGAACAGATATCGACAACGAGATTAGAGATACCGTCCCATTCGTAAATGGTAGACAAAGTAATGTAATTGTTCCCGACTGCAATGGGAACGTTTGCAGGACCAAAAACAGGAGTGAGAGCCGTAATCCAAGTTTGACCTGTGTATTGACTCTGACTTGTACAGCCCATCATAACTGTGACGTTTTTATAAAGTGTAGTTCCGTTGATTTGAGTTACCGGAATGTTTAAACGAGTGATTTTACCACCCATAAATCCCATTGCGTTTAACTCAGCTGCTGTAAAGATCATCTGAGTATGCGACGATTTATACCAATTCCCCCAAATGGCAGGGTAGCTTGTTGTTGTGTTGGATCCAGATTGAGTCCCGGGGTTTATAGCTGTTGTTGGTCCTGAACATCCGCCTGAGGTACTCGGGCCACAAGTTGCAGGGACTCCGCCGCCAAGGTTTGCAGAAAGCTGGGTAACCCCGCCACCGCAAATTAACATGTTTGGACTAGCAGATGCTGTTGGCGTTGGTGACATTGCGGGGAAAACAACGAGGGAAGTTGTTCCGGTTTTTACACATCCACCTGGAGAAGTTATAGTAACCGTATAATTATATGTTCCCGGTGCAGTAGCGTTTACAACAACATTAGGACTTGTTGTTGAACTTAGGTATGTGGCAGGGGTCCAATTGTATGTAAATGCCCCAGCAGGGGTGGTAACAACCGAAATATTGATTGGATCCTGCAAACATGAGGTTGGAGAAGCCTGGTTAATGACAAAAGAGAAATCAGGAACAACGTTAATTGTAACTGTGTCCACATTGGTGCAACCACCCGATAAATTACTGGTGACAACATACGTAGTGGTAATGTTTGGATTTGCGATGGGGTTCGGACAGTTATTGCAACTGAAGTTTGTTCCTATCGTAATTGGTGCACCTGATAGAACAGTCCAGTTAAAGTTAGATCCTCCGTTAGCATTCAGCTGCGCGCCCTGATTCAAACACATGATTTGATCCATTCCCGCATAGGTAGAATTTATTACTGTAACAGTGATAGGAAAGGAGTTCACTCCGGGAATAGGACAAGCATTATCCTCAACCTCAAATGAAATAATTGAGTTTGCGGGTGCACCTGATGGTACGGTGTGACAAACCTGAATAGTGACGGGATTGGTTCCTGTTGAGGTAATAGTCGCCCCTGGGAAAATCTGTTGAATGTTGGAAGTTACCTGGAGAGTGTTGGCCACGTCAGTGTCTGTAAATGTTAGGTTGAAACAAAAGTTGTCTCCTTCACAAACTTGTATACTGTTCGGTCCGGTTTGTGCACCGCCACCGGTGTAGTTTGTAATACCCCCAACAGGAACTGCCGGAACCTGGTTTACACAATTGATAACCTCAAACTGGAAATCCTGAACAACTGTTCCTGTTAGATTTCCGTTTGCATCGTATTCCTGAATTAAGACAGCAACAATAAAATTCCCAAGAATATTTGGTGTAAAGGTGATCTGTCCGGTAGAAGGATTAATAGTTATCCCGTTAATTGGACTTGCTCCTGAATACCCACCAGCGTAGGTGATTGTAGTTGCAGGACCGGTTGTCATAGCAGGGACAAGTGAAAACACCAGATTGTCTCCGTCTGGATCAATTGCAGCCATGTTAAAGTTCACCTGCTGGTTGATACATACGTAAGGAATAGGCTGCGAGGTAATCTGAGCAGAATTATTACAAGGCGCTGTTGTACTGTTTAATGTAGCAGACCAATAATAGGAATCCTGAAAGGTCGAATTCACCGCTGTATTACGACAGCAGGATGAATAAGCAAATGTCCAGGAGTCGCAACCGGCAGGAAGAGTAATGATGCCTGTCCATTGGTGCATATATACCCCGGGAAGACTACCGCCCGAACATTCAGATTGTCCGATTTGTTGCGGACACAGCTGAGAAACCTCTTGCTGGTAAATTACGTTTGGCAAGGAAAGCGTGGGGTTTGCTAATCCACAACTATTGCTAACCTGAAGGGTTTGGTTAAAATTACCTTCAAACGCAGTTCCACAATCTTCAAATAGTGTGAGAGTAACAGCAAACTGGTTTGGTCCGATACATTCGTAGGTGATGTTACCACCGGGAACGTGAGATGCTTTACTGGTGTTGGAAATCAGGGAGATCCCGGTAACAACAGTAACAAATAGCAGGCGATTGATTAAATGTTTCATCCTATTAACTTAGCTTTACTAAAACATGACAGATATCAGGCAAAAAGGTTGCCTAATTGGCCGAAACAAATTTACCTTGCCTTTGCCTGAAAATCAGATGAAAAGAAGGAGAATTCAAGTATTTAACATTTCGCATTTTATTTGTTAAAATGAAGGATAGCAATAATAGAGAAATCACAATAGGATTAACTGGGAATATTGGGGCAGGAAAGACTACAATAGCGGCTGTATTTCAGGAGTTTGGTATACCGGTATTTGATGCAGACAAGGTTGGGAGACGGCTTTTGGATACCGATCAGGATATCAAGAATGGACTAATTAAAATCTTTGGGAAGGACATCCTTACTAACAACCTGCCTGATCGAAAAAAAATAGCAAATCTTGTTTTTTCCGACGATAGCCTGCTGATCGAACTGAATAAGTTGATTCATCCCCGGGTGGGGGAGGTGTTCCGGGAATGGCGCAAAAATCAGATGGCAAAGGTTGTGATTCGGGAAGCTGCAATATTGATTGAAAGCGGGACTTTTAGGGATCTGGATATATTGATTGTTGTTACATGTCCGGAGAATATCCGGTTGAAACGAGTAATGGAACGTGATCATTCGAATGAATCGGAAGTTCGGGCACGCATGAATAAGCAAATGAATGAAGAAGAAAAAGTTGCTCTTGCAGATTTTGTCATCATAAATGATGGTAAAACGCTTGTCATTCCACAGGTGCTGGATGTTTTGCAAAAATTGAAAATCAACAATTAAAAGATACTCATGATTATTCCCGATCCGGATCAACTAAAACTTCTTGATAAACGCACGATTGAAATTCAGGGTATTCGTTCACTGGATCTAATGGAGAGGGCAGCATTAAAATGGTTGGATGAATTTCTCAACGATCTAAATCTTATTTCTCGAGTGGGGAAAGGTTCCGGTGATCAGACCATTCATATTTTTTGCGGTCCGGGAAACAATGGAGGGGATGGTTTGGTTGTGGCAAGACATCTGATGATTCAGGGATTTTCTCCTATAGTGTATGTTTTGAATATTGGTAAAAAGCCAACTGAAGATCACCTAGAAAACAGGAAAAAGGCAGAACAAAAAGGGATTACGATAATTGATTTGAAAGAGTCTGCACAATTGCCGGAATTTCGTGAAAATGATTGTGTAATTGATGCACTTTTTGGATTTGGTTTTGTAGGCAAACTGGAAGGTTTTGCGGCTGAATTGGTGGAGCACATCAACACTTCCAATACCAGAATTTATTCAATTGATATTCCCAGTGGTTTGCCTTCGAATGAAAATCCGGAAGGAAAAACAATAGTGCGAGCAAGTGTCACATTCACTTTTCATTCGCCAAAACTATCTTTCTTTTTCCCGGAGAATGCACAATATACAGGACGATGGAAAGTGGTTGACATCGGATTGGAATGGAGTGAGTTAAAAGCTGATCGGAATGCTGTTCATTTTATTCTTCCTGAATCTCTTGCTGTATTTCTAAAACCAAGAGCAAAATTTTCACATAAAGGCGATTATGGTCATGCTCTGTTACTTGCCGGAGGAAGGGGTAAAGTGGGAGCAGCACAATTATCAGGATGTGCAGCACTAAAAAGTGGATGTGGATTATTGACCATTGCAACTCCTTTATGTGGGGAAATACCCTTGCAAACTGCATTACCGGAAGCGATGGTCATTGCAGATGCGGAAAACGATTTTATCAGCTAGCTTCCACATTTGGATAAATATGATGCAATTGGTGCCGGTCCCGGAATTGGTTTGGATAAACAGACCGGCAATGTGATCAAATTGTTGATCCAGCAAACACAGGTGCCCTTGGTTCTTGATGCGGATGCATTAAATATTCTTGCTGAGAATAAAACCTGGATGTCGTTTTTACCAGCCGGAACAATCCTAACTCCTCATCCGGGTGAATTTGATCGCTTGTTTGGGAGACACACATCCGGTTACGACAGGTACATTACCTTAAAGGAAAAAGCACAAAAGCACAATGTTATCATCGTGTTGAAAGGCGCATATACCTGCATCGCACATCCTGATGGCAGTACCTGGTTCAACTCAACAGGAAATCCCGGTATGGCAAAAGGCGGTTCAGGTGATGTTTTAACAGGAGTGATACTGGGCTTGCTCGCCAGAGGATACTCACCATTTCAGGCAACAATGATTGGAGTATGGATTCATGGAAAGGCAGGGGATTTATGTCTGATTACGTTTGGACAAGAATCAGTTTTGGCATCAAATATTTGCGAAAAAATTGTGGATGCGTTCTCGTCTTTAGAAAGAAGGCACTATTATTAATAGTGTTTTTTATCTCTTTTTTTTTAATGTTTAAGATTGATTGTTTTTTTAGTATCTTTCTATTTGGCATTTTCGGGTAATTAGTTAAATCAGTAAACCTATTATTATGGATATATCAAAGGTCAGAATATTGGTTTCAGCTATTCAGAAATTGTCACTTGCAAGAGATTTGGATAGGATAATGGATATCGTACGGAGATCTGCCAGACAATTAGTTGGCGCTGATGGGGCGACATTTGTATTGAAAGAGGGAGAGAAATGCTATTATGCTGATGAGGATGCGATAAGTCCTCTTTGGAAGGGACAGAAATTTCCGATTTCTGCTTGTATTAGTGGTTGGTGTATGATTAACAAGAAATTTGTAGTTATTGAAGATATTTACAATGATGAGAGGGTTCCTATTGAAGCATATCGCCCAACTTTTGTAAAAAGTCTTGCAATGGTACCGATAAGAACAATTAATCCTGTTGGTGCAATTGGAGTATATTGGGCAAAATTACATTCACCAACAGATGAAGATGTTGAAGTTTTGCAATCGCTAGCTGATATTACCTCAGTATCAATTGAAAACGTTTTTGTATATGAGGAGTTAAAGGAGCAGAATAAAATTTTATATGATATTGCATTTTTGCAATCTCATCAGGTTCGTGTACCTGTAGCTCAATTAAAAGGATTATTTGAGTTGATTAATTTTGATGATTTGTCATTTGAAAAAAATAGTGAGATTTTTGAACGAATTAAAATCACAGTTGACTCATTCGATAAGACAATATTGGAAATAACAGAAATGTCCAGCAAAATTAAATATTATCAGTAAATAAATTTTTCCGCCTGATTTTTTAATCATTACAGTATATACTGGAGTTATTGCAGAGTAAAAAAAAAGATTTATTTATTAGTATTATTTAACGACTTTATCAATATTTTTTATTCTTTTTTACATATGTTTTTTTAGAATTTGATTAAGTTATCCAAATGGAAAAAATAGCAGACTATAAATATGCATTGGATGAATCTTCTATTGTGGCTATTACTGACCACAAGGGAATTATCACTTATGTGAATGATAATTTTTGTAGAATTTCAAAATATTGTGCTGAAGAACTAATTGGTCAGGATCATCGAATTATTAACTCAGGTTATCATTCCAGGGAATTTATCAAAGAGTTATGGAGGACGATCGCAAATGGCAAAGTATGGAAAGGCGAAATTAAAAACAGAGCCAAGGATGGCACTACCTATTGGGTGGATACCACTATTGTCCCTTTTTTAAATCTTGAAAAAAAACCTTATCAGTATGTAGCAATCCGATCCGATATTACCGACAGGAAAACAGGTGAAGAGGAGCTAAGAAAATCGCTCAAGGAGATTTCTGACTATAAATATGCTTTGGATGAATCTTCCATTGTAGCTGTTACCAACCACAAAGGAATCATTACGCATGTCAATACTAATTTTTGCAGAATATCAAAGTATACTGCAGAGGAATTGGTTGGGAAGGATCATCGCATCATTAATTCGGGGTACCATTCTAAAGATTTTATTATTGAGCTTTGGAATACCATAAAAAGTGGTCGTGTTTGGAAAGGTGAATTAAAAAACAAAGCTAAAGACGGCACAATTTATTGGGTTGACACTACTATTGTTCCTTTTTTAAATGAAGATGGAAAACCCTATCAGTATCTGGCTATTCGTTCTGATATTACTGAACGAAAAAAAGGGGAAGAGCAAATCAAGGAAAGTAACGAAAGGGCCGTTGAACATGCTAAGGCACTACAATATAAGAATGAGCAATTGGTTGATTTTTGTAACATCGTTTCGCATAATCTAAGAGCTCCATTGATCAATATTTCTATGTTAGTCGATTATATTGAGCAGAGTGACAGTGACAGTGAAAAGGAGGAAATGTTGTTAAAGATAAAACCTGTAATAAATCACTTGATGGAAGTTTTCAATGAACTGGTAGAGTCGATTCAAGTGAAACAGGATACTGATGTTGCATATGATCGTTTTGATCTTAAAGAATGTATAGAGAAAATTTTAATTGGGTTTGAAACACAGATAATAGATTCAGAGGCTGAAATTAGTATTCAGACTGATGGCATTACCGATATTCAATTCCCTCATAAATATATTGAAAGCATATTTTCTAATCTGATCAGTAATGCATTAAAATATAGTTCAGGCAATCGGAAGCCACTTATTCTGGTAAAGGCAAGTAAATTAAAAGAGGATAAAATTTTGTTGACAGTTTCTGATAATGGTCTTGGAATCGATTTGAAATTGCATAAAGATCAATTATTTAAAATACGAAAAACGTTTCACCTACATCCGGATGCAAAGGGATTTGGATTGTTTATGACGAAAACGCAGGTTGAAGCGATGGGGGGGAGAATTTGGGCAGAAAGTGAGCCTGGTGAGGGTAGCACTTTTTTTATTGAACTTAAAAACCATTTGGTATGAATCACATTAAGCAATTAACGCTTGTCGACGATGATGAATTATTCGTTTATCTGACGACAAAGGCCATAGAAAAAACAAATCTGGTTGAATTAATAAAAGTTTTTGGCAATGGACTTGATGCGATAAATTATTTGAAAGAATTTAAGGACAATCCTCATGCATTACCTGAAGTTATTTTGCTGGACTTGAGTATGCCAATTATGGATGGATGGCAGTTTTTGGATGAGTTTATCAAACTGAATCCTCGAATTGGAAAAGACATAACAATTTATATTTGCTCATCATCAATATCACCTGATGATATCTCAAGGGCAAAAAGTATAAGTGAGGTAACTGACTACGTAATAAAGCCCTTAACAAAGGATAAGTTTATTGATATGATAAAGCGGCTTTGAATATTATGTGGTCAGTAAAATTGTATTATTATTTGTAATTGATGAATAATTTTGTTGGATGAAAAAACTAATGAACATTATTGATAAAATGAATCAGGATCAGTACTCCAAACTGAAGGCAGAATTGATTGCTACTGATTCCAGAAAAATGTTGATTCTATTCAATTCATACAGAGATAAAAATTATGATGATAATCAGATTAAGGCTGAAATTGGTTGTACGGATAATGCTTTTCTGGTGTTAAAATCAAGATTGTTTGATCGTATTCAAAAAGGAATACTTAGTGAGTCAGATTTAAATCTTGAAGAGGTTAAGTACGATGAAAAGAAACTGCAGGAGTTAATAATAAATAACCGTCCTGAATATTCAGAAGCAATACTTGTTCAACTGGAAAAAAGGCTTTTGCAATCCAATTCCGTTTTTGAATTATTACATATATATAGATTGCTAAAGCGGGTTCATCAGTTTTCTGATAAGCAATATCATTTTTCACAGTTATATAATAATCAAATAGCACAGTTTATTTCACTGGAAAGGGCTATTGATATTTATTACGATTTTAATAAGACAATGGCTTCTTATTTGTTTACTTATTCAGAAACAGAGAAGGAATTGTTATTTGTATTAAAAAAGGAATTGCAAAATATTCTTCATATTAATAAATCGGTGGAAGTGGAATTGTTGTATGGTTTAGCAACGATTCAACTTAAAATATTTTGCAATAGTACGGACGATGAAAAATCAATTTTTGATCTCTTTTCACGATGCAATGAGATTTTAAATTCTTCAAGTTCATTTGAACGACGTGAGTTCTACAAGCCGGCACTACTATTGTTCGAATTTATACATTCAATGAATTACGGTGAAACAAAAAGAGGAATCGTTTATTATGAAAAATTGATTCTGTACCTAACCCTAAAAATCCGA